>DKPP01000008.1:16656-169770 GCA_002471255.1 Akkermansiaceae bacterium UBA7331
AACTGAGCTAACGAGGCATTTATCTGACTATTTCGACTTGAAACTCGCGTTAATAGAGCTTCTGGAGCCACTGGCCGGATTTGAACCGGCGACCCACGCATTACGAATGCGTTGCTCTACCACTGAGCTACAATGGCGTCGAAACGAAGTGCGGGGAGATATAACCACACGCCTTTTGAGAAAGCAAGACTTTTTTAGCAAAAATCATATTTTTTTAACAAATAAAACAGGGAGAGAAATAATGAACTCTAGTGACATAATTTATAAAAAAGCATAGACAAACCAGATGAATGTGTCTTTACTGTTCAAAAATGCAGTACAAAGCTTGCTTTTTGAATGAAATCGTGTAGACTTTTTCGATTCTCAAGGCATGCAGTACAAACTGCAACCAAGACTAATTTTCAATAGCGAAAAATATGATTAAATGGATTCTAACTAAAATTGTCGGCACAAAAAACCAGCGTGAAGTACGTCGTTTGCGTCCTATTGTCGATCAAATCACAGCTCTTGAAGCATCTTGGGAAAAAGAAGGGCAGGAATTTTTAATCGCCAAAACCAAAGAATGGCAAAAACACCTACACCGCTTCCTCCCTCTAGAATTACCACCTTTACGTATCGTCGAAGCAGCCGATCAAGAAACATTGCAATCAATTGCAGATCGCATCAACGAACGATTTGATTCTTTAAAACCTGAATTCCCAAGTTTAACTCATGTAGAACCAACCACTTCTTCCATCGAAGAAGCCAAACAAGCATGGGCTCAGATCGAACCTCAATTTGATAAATTGGTTGAGCGCTATCTTAACCAAATTTTACCCGAAGCATTTGCCGTCGTTAAACATGGCGCTAGACTTCTTTGCGGTCTAGAGCGTGAAATCTGCGGACAAACCCAACGTTGGGATATGGTGCATTTCGATGTGCAGTTACTCGGTGGTATTGCATTGCACCGTGGTTACATTGCCGAAATGGCAACAGGTGAAGGTAAAACTTTAGTCGCTACTCTTCCGGTTTATTTAAATGCACTTACCGGTAAGGGCGTACACGTAGTTACCGTTAACGATTACTTGGCTCGCCGTGACTCCGAATGGATGGGCACCCTATTCTCTTCATTGGGTCTTACCATTGGTTGCATCCAAAGCATGATGCCATCACATTCTCGTCGTGAGCAATATGCTTGCGACATCACTTACGGTACAAATGCCGAATTCGGCTTTGACTATCTTCGCGATAACGGCATGGCCAGCTCCAAAACCGAGCAAGTGCAGAGAGGGCACTACTTTGCCATCGTCGATGAAGTGGACTCCATTTTGATCGATGAAGCTCGTACACCTTTAATTATTTCCGGTCCTGCAGTAATCACCAGAGAGCAACAATACGATCAACTACGCCCAGCCATCGAAACAGTGGTTAAGGCTCAGTCTGATTTATGTAATGAGCTCATGGCTAATGCCCAAGAATTATTCAAAGCAGGCAAAACAGACGAAGCCGGTCGTTGTCTTTTCAAAGTAAAACTGGGTCAACCACGTCACCGCGCCTTTATGAAGGCGATGCAGGAGCCCGAACTTCGTCGTTTGGTCGAAAAATATGAACTAGGTCTTTATCAAGACACTCGTAAAAAAGAACTTTATAAGCTCAAAGAAGAGTTATTCTTCAGCGTTGATGAAAAGACTCACGACGCAGACCTTATGGAAAAAGGTCGTGAATTGATCTCTCCGGGCAATCCTGAAGCGTTTGTTCTTCCTGACATTGGTACGGCTTTTGCCGAAATGGATGAAGACATCCGTTTAACCGACGAAGAGAGAGCTCGCAGAAAACAAGAACTTAACCAGCAATTAGATGAAACAGGCGGTAGATTACACACCACCTCTCAATTGCTCAAAGCATATTGCATGTACGAAAAGGATGTGGAATATGTGGTAAGAGAAGGCAAAGTTGTCATTATCGACCAAAACACAGGTCGTGAAATGCCAGGTCGTCGTTGGAGTGATGGCTTACACCAAGCCGTAGAAGCTAAGGAAGGTGTGGAAGTGGAACGAGAAAACCAAACTTACGCAACGATCACCATTCAAAACTATTTCCGCTTGTACTCCAAGTTATCCGGTATGACCGGTACTGCTGAAACTGAAGCTGCCGAGTTCCACGATATTTACAAATTGGATGTACTTCCAATCCCAACGAATCGTCCTTGCATTCGTAAAGACGAAAACGATCTTATTTTCAAATCACGCCGTGAAAAATTCAACGCCGTGGTTAAAAAGATTCAAGAACTTCACACTAAAGGTCAACCAATCCTCATCGGTACAGCCAGCGTAGATGCATCGGAAACACTCTCCCGCATGCTTAAGCGCTCAGGTATTCCGCACGAAGTGCTTAATGCTAAAAACCACCAACGCGAAGCTGAAATCGTTTCTTTGGCAGGTAAGCCAGGTGCAGTAACCGTATCTACCAACATGGCAGGTCGTGGTACCGACATTAAACTTGGTGAAGGCGTTGCCGCTTTAGGTGGTTTGTACGTTTTAGGTACGGAACGCCATGAATCTCGTCGTATCGACCGCCAGTTACGTGGTCGTTGCTCCCGTCAAGGTGACCCGGGTGCTTCTCAATTCTTCATTTCTTTTGAAGATGACTTAATGAGAAACTTCGGCGCAGCCGAACGCATGACTAAGATGATGGAACGCCTCGGCGTAGCTGACGGCGAAGCATTAGAGCATAGCTTCTTAAATAAATCTGTCGAATCAGCTCAAAAACGAGTGGAACAACGCAACTATATGTGGCGTAAACATGTGCTTGATTATGATGACGTCATGAACAAGCAGCGTGAAATCGTTTACGGCTATCGTAATGAAGTGCTTTCTACGGAAGATCCGCGTGCACTTTTATATGAAGTGCTTAGTGACGTTATTTCCGCTAAGACACAAGAATTGCTTACTCCTGACCAAGATTCACTTACCCATCCGGATGAATTACTTTCATGGCTCAATGCCTCTTTCCCTCTCGGCTTAACACCTGAATCAGCCCAACTTGAGGAAAAAGATATTGATGAAACAATCGTTGATCTCATCAACCGTGTGAAAAAGGCATACGAAGACAAGATTTCACGTGAAAACGCGGAACACCTCGACCACATGGAGCGTCAAATCAGCCTTGGTGCTATTGATAAACTATGGCAAGAGCATTTGTACAATATGGACTCATTGCGCGAGGGTGTACGCCTACGTGCCCAAGGTCAAAAAGATCCATTGGTTGAGTATAAGAGCGAGGCTTACGAAATGTTCGTCACTTTGATGGAAAACATCAAAAAAGAGACGATTGCCAACCTATTCCGTAGTACAACGAATCTTGACGCATTTGAGGACTTCTTATCCAACTTGTCACAATACAATACCGATGGCAATGAAGAGTCCGGTGAGGTAGAATATGATGTGGAAGGCATGCCAACCAACTTGCTTGAAGCCCTACGTCAACAAGTGGCACGAGCTAAATCTCAATCTACTGAAGAATCAAACGAAGATAATTCTCAAATGGAAGAAATCAGCGGATATGCCGAATCTTCCGGTGATGATTACTTTGCCATGAATCACGTAGAGCCTAAACTTGTAATGCCAAAAAGAAAAGTGACCGTATCTATCTCGGGTACAGGCCCTACCGATGCCGCTCCGGCCTCTGAATCTAATTCTACAAATGAAGAAGAGACAGAATTAGCGACAACGGAACGCTCCATGGATATGTCTGATACATTGGATACAGGTCTTAGCGATAACATTCGCTCAATGTAATCCAACACAAAAATCGAGACAAATCTAAGCTTCTAATGAATTCGACAAACGGACGTTCTGTTTTAGAATACGTCCCCTACTTCAGAGGCAAACTTTTCGTCGTACATATCGCCGAGGGTTTGCTTAACTCTGAAGAGTTGGTTGACGCTTTACTTGATATGGATGTACTTCAAGAAATTGGAGTACGTCTTATTATCGTTGCAGAGGGTAAATCCGTCGATGACTTATATTTACGCACTCGCACATGCGAAATGCGTACGGCCAAGGTAGAAGCCCCGCTCACAGCAGGTCAATTGGTCGTAGAGCGAATTAGAGAGATTTTATCACGCCATCAAATCCCGGTCGTGGCTAGCGGTGCATTGGGTAATTTTACCGAATCTACCATCAAGATGGCTGTAGAACTTGGTGCATCAAAATACATCGCACTACTCGATGGCGATGTCGTACCGACAAAAAATGCAGCTCCGATTCCAGCCATTTTAGAATCGGAAGTAAAAAATCTTACAGGCGTTATCAATCACGCCTATCTTTTGGAAGAGGCGGCAGATATTTGCAGAAAAGGTATTAGCCGTGTCCACCTACTCAATGGTCGATGCCGAGGAGTATTGGTAGATGAGCTCTTTTCCGAAGAAGGAGTTGGCACAATGGTCCATAGTGACTCGTATCGAGAAATACGCCCCTTAAGAGAGGACGACATCCCGGAATTGCTTTCCATGATTGCACGATCGGTTGTGGACTCTAAATTGGTGGATCGTACTTATGAAGATATTGCTTCCAAGCTGAACAATTACTACGTGCTTACTTTAGATGAAAGTATCGTAGGATGTGTCGCCGTCTATCCTTATAAGGAGAATCAAAGCGCCGAGCTCGGTTGCCTCTACATTAAGCACCAACACGAGGGTCGCGGTTATGGTCGCACTTTATGCGCATTTGCCAAAGACAAAGCCGAAGAATTGGGAATGAACTTTATTTTCGCCATTTCCCAAAGTGCGGTACAGTATTTCCGTGATCGCATGCATTATGACGAGTTCTCACGGGACTGCTTACCTCAAGCACGCCGAGCCGCCCTAGAATCCAGCGGCCGCAAATCCGGTGTATTCGGTCTGCAACTTAAAGATTAGCTTTTGCGTGCTTTTTTAAGCCAAGTAAGTCGATGCCAAAGACCTTCACATGGTCCATATCGATGATTTTGTAACCATAACTGGGATAATTTGATCTGCACCACGACGATAAATACCGCCATTACCATACTTAACATGCTCCCTAAATGGGCACCAAGGTTCAGAGCAAATGGCGCAAACAGGCACATACCAAAAATGGATTGCCCGATATAATTACTCAGACTCATTTGTGCATATTGCTCAAAAGGACGACAAAATCCGGTAGCCATTGAGCGCCTATATACCATATAGAATAGCGCACAATACATCATAGACATACTTAAAGCGCACCAACGCGATAAAACTAAGTTTACAATTTTAGTTGTTTCCCAAATCGGGAAAAATTCATAAAGGAATAGGCACAGAGTAATCGGCACGGTTAGCAATAAGATTTTTTTCCAAATACGCGCGACCCGTGAATCCGTAATATCAAACATATTGGACTTTTGTAAAGCAAACCCCAATATGAAAAATCCCAAAATTTGCAGGGATCGACCGGTAAGCCACAATCTCAAAATACTGACAACCTGCCCCTCGGTCACATTGGCCCATAAAATACCGGCAGCTGTTCCTTCCTTTTGAGCACCACGAAATGAAATGGAAAACTCACGTACCCATCCCCACTCCGGTGACTGCCAATCCGGGCTGATTACTTTCATCGCCTCATAAAACCATTGCTGTGGCTGTAAAAACAACAAACCCGAAATAACGATTAATGTTTTTACCGAAAAGTGCCTCACGGGAATTAAGGCAAATGCCACAATTGCATAAGTCATCAAAATATCTCCGGAGGGGAAAAATATCGCATTAAAACAAGCAAAGCCCATCAGTAATGATAACCTCCAAGCAAATCGTCCGGCAAAGTCTAAACCCTTTTTTTCCTGATTACGTAGCTGTATGGCATACGTAACACCAAATAATAACGCAAACAATGACGAAGACTTCCCAATAAATAAAATATAAACCAAGTAAGAGCCAATTTCATCCCATAAGTCAAAAGCCAATATGTTTGTAGAATTTTGACTAGCATACATGAAATGATTAGAAGCATGAACGATCATAATAGAGATCAATGCAAATCCTCTAAGCCCATCTATTAGGTGATTTCTCGGTTTAATCGGTTGCTGAGACACGGAAGCAGAATAAACAATCTCCGTGACCGATTGCAACTTAATACTTCTCATCTTTGAATAAAAAAAATCACATTTTTCACTAAGATTATATTGACAAAAAATGATTTTATACTATCATAGGCGCACCGCAAGCGCGGTAACAAACAACGGCTAACGCGCCCGTAGCTCAATTGGATAGAGCGTCTGACTACGGATCAGAAGGTTTGGGGTTCGAATCCCTACGGGCGTGCCACTGTTTGATTTAAGACACCTGCTTTTAAGCAGGTTTTTTTGTGCCCTGATTACATGAGAATTTAAAAAGGCCTTCCCCATGAGGAGAAGGCCCTATCAATACGATCTGAGTTTAAAACTTACTTCGTCTCTGTACTATTTGTGATCTTTTTGATTTCAATGACATTGTTAAGGTAATCTGCAGAACCACTTTGTTGAGGTTTAAACAACTCTTTCATTCGTTTATCCATTGCCTCGACTTGAGCCTTTTTCTGAGGGTTCTTTTCTGCTTCCTTACGGAGCAAATTAATTTTCTCAAACTCTTCGATACCATCTCTCAATTTTTCAAAACGTAGGGATGAAAGATTACCGGGATAGACTAGATAGCAATCGCCATCGCGCCATGAACCAAAGGCCGTAGTTTCAAGAGGATTACGTCCCCATGAATTATATGCCCAACGTAAGAAACCATCTGCATTATTTGCAGCGGCAAATAAACCCATCCATTCACTTTCAGCTAAAGGCGAATTGGTAAATGTATTTGGTTTATCAGGGCCGCAACATACGTAGAAGGTCGTTTTTTGACCTGCGGCTTTACGTTTTTGCAACATTTCCGGCGTAACTGTATTGAAATGGAAAAGAATCGGAGACAAATCATACACGCTATCTGACATAGCAGATGGATGATTTACCGCTGAAACAATTTTCATTTTCGGAGAATATTTATCAATAACCTCTTTTGCTGCTTTTACCATATGGTCAGGACGCTCATCAATACCGATGCATGTAATATCTTCCCAGCCTTTTTGTTTCACATGCTTGGCAAAATCACTTAAGAATGGACCCCAAAGTTTCTCGAATGATGGATCTCCGGGTTTGTTATCCATATCTTCATATTCTCCCGTGGCTTCATTAAGCACACGCACCTTCATCGACCAAGGAATCATGGTATAGCAAGAAATCTGATCTTTAATACCAACGTCGTTAATCATGAAACTCACCCATTTATCAAAATTGGTGTAATCCCAAGTCAAGGTCCCGTCTTTCTTTTTAATCCACTCAATCATTGCAGGGAAATGGTCAAATGTCTGACCGCCCCATGCCTCATCGATAATGGAACAAGTAATAACCTTTTGCCCCGCGTCAGCCAACCTTTTCATAATAGGCTTCATCAAAGCAAAATGCTCAGGAGACCAAGCTTCTACACCATGCCAACGTGCTACGGATTCCGGATGTTGCCAGAGATCCAAATGCATTTTCCATTGATTAGGTGATGGCAGAGTTTTATTTAAAACTTGGATTTCTACCGGCACCAAAATTGACTTTTCATTTTTAGCTAACACTTTGATCTTACCTTTATAAATGCCAGGTTTCGCATTTTTAGGAATATCAACGGACACCCACACGGTACGATTGATTCCTGCTTGTTGTTCCAAGCGCTCATTTTCCGTATTAGAGATAATGTCAGCAGTAGGTTTGCCCTGTGCCTTTGTAAATTTTACAAATGAAGATTTAACAGGAAGGGAACCTTGCTCGCCCTTCAAAGGAGACGACACGACACGTAACTGAGAAAGGTTTTGCTCAGCACTTACGATAATTTGTCCATTTACTCGTTCCCCTTTCCAACCGACAAGCTTGATAGCATTACCGGCATTGGGAGCTCCGGTCAATTCACCGGTCCATGGTTGGCGAACTAAATCACTTACCGCTACGGCTTTCATCGTACCGGTGATAGGCTTTTCAAATCCCTTGATCTCTACGATATGGCCACCCGACTGCTTACCTTTAGAGTTCTCTAAAATAGTCGTGCGTACATAGCGAACATTTTGTGGTTTAAAATTAAAAGTACTACCATCTTGCGTTGAGGCAATACTGTTCGCCTTTTGATCAACGAGATTTACCCACTTTTTACCGTCAAGGGAACCTTCAATCACATACTTATAAATACGACCATCTTTCCAATATAACCATAATTGAATAGATTCTAATGTTTTAGGCGCACCTAAATCAATTTCATGCCATACGGGCAAATTTTCTGAAGCCCAATATTGCTCATCTGCGATTTTTCCGTCGACGGCTAATTCAGGGGCATATTTTTCATATTGTCCGGAAGCTTTAACTTTGGCTCCTTGAAATAAATTTGCACCTGCGGCGGAAGAGGACACTACTGGAGTTTGTCCAAATAAACCGGGCTCATCCTGTACCTTTCGATCAGGAGATTGAGCTAAAGCTGTTGATATGAGGGGGATACTTGCTAAACCTACTATAAGTTGATGCATATTAATAAGACTATTTAGTTCTTCTACAATACGCAAACACTAAAATAATCTTTCAAATTATTTTAACTTAAAAAGTCAATCATCCCTCTATTATTCTGAAAAATGACACATAGATTAGCCGGAAATGAATCAAACTAAATCTTTTGCGAATTGAATAACATCATCCAATGAGGGAAAAGGGATATCGCCCATGGCTACAACTTCATGATAGGAATGATCAGTAGGTCTTAACCAAGCAGAACCCTTCGTATCGACGAATACTTCATAGACATTTCCCTCTTTATCACTACACCAGGCGCCTTCGCTGTCCTGTGGAGTCCAAAATTTGATCAAGTCACGCGTTGTTGGATCTATCATATTTTTATTCCTTTCTTGAATACTGTTCCGATATTTCAAAAGATATTACGTACCCGAGCCAACTAAAGTTTATGCTCAAGGTGAGTAACAACCCAAATAGAAGATTATCGCACGAAAAGAATCGTTCAGTTTTTCTAAAAACAAACTCATGTAGTGCCTTTTTTACGATGATTCACATAAATCTGATGTAACGCAGAAATTAATCGGTAAATGGTAGTTTTTACAGAAAATGTGAATAACCTGTGAACAAAATCTTACAAAAAACATCATACAATTCTCGAAAAAATAACAAAAAGTGAAAAAAAAATCTCTAGATTAGGGTCAGTTTAAAAATAGAAACTTTCTTGCAAAAAATGCTAAAAAATGATAAAAGAAAAGCATGAGTCGATCACTAAGAATTGAATATTCCGGGGCCGTATATCATGTGCAAAGTATAGGTAATAGAGGGGACGCCATATTTTTAGATGATGAAGATCGAATTACCTTTCTACAAACGTTTCAAGAGGCGGCAAAACGCTGTGGTTGGATCGTTTATTGTTATGCGTTAATGACAAACCACTATCATATTTTATTTGAGACTCCTAAACCCAACCTTGTTGATGGTATGAAATGGTTGCAAACCACTTATACAATGAGGTTTAATACACGGCACCAACAAAGAGGGCACCTATTTGCAGGCAGATATCATGCTATGGTGGTAGAGGCCGATAACGCCCACTACTTTTCAACCATTATCGATTATATACACCTTAACCCGGCTCGTGCCGGTCTAGCCCGACCTCAAACATTTTTATCCGGCAGTAAATGGACGAGCTTACCGGCTTGGCTTGATACCATTGAAAACAGACCGAACTGGATACATCCCGAGCGAGGTCTAAAATGCTTTGGCTGCGATGATAATGAGGAAGGCAGACAAAAATACCTTAACCATTTAATAGGCAGATTTGAAGCGGAAAGCATGGATGAGCGCTCCTTAATCCCTGCAGGTCACGTGGGTAGCAGCACAGTTCAACGAGGCTGGTGCTATGGTTCCGGGGCATTTAGAACCAAATTGATACAAAATCTTCCTGATTTAGCTACCAGAACCCCCAGAAATAAAGGAGCCTCATCTCAAGAAATATCTGAAGTGCAAGCTGAAGCCATCATTAAAAAAGGTCTCAAAGCATTCGGACTTACCGAAGAGGAACTCTTAACCACACCATTTAGCCTACCATCGAAACTCATTATCGCTCTTTCCATTAGGAATACGACAATGGTTTCTTATGAATGGTTAAGCAAACGATTACACATGGGTAAGCCCAAATCTATGGGCACACTTCTCTTTCGTGCCAAAAAACTCGTGTCCACCGATTTAAAATCAAAAGCATGGATGGAGCGCCTCATGTCATAATGACTACGATGTCTCATTAGCTTACAACAAGCTCCATACAAAATGACTCCAACAAACAAAATCTTTATAAGATTTCTTGTTATTTCAATCGTTGTAGGGTCAGAAGGAAAATAACAACAAAGAAACTTATTTTCTATTTTTAATCTGACCCCTAATTACGATAACGTAAAAAAACATTGAAAAAGCATCAATAAACGACAAAACTGTCGGCGCAGTTCGATAATGATTGTTGAGTTGCGAAACCCAAAACCTAGATAAAAAGATGGCACAAACCTATTCCCAGCGCGTACTTGACTTAGTAAAGTCAAAGCACGGTCACGAGCTTGAGTTTATCCAAGCCGTACAAGAAGTTCTCAGCACTATCGATCCTGTGTTGGCAGCAAACAGCAAATACGAAGCTAACTCCATCTTGGAACGCATCGTTGAGCCAGAAAGAACCATTCTTTTCCGCGTACCTTGGATTGACGACAAAGGTAACGTACAAGTTAACCGTGGCTACCGTGTAGAATTCAACAGCGCCATTGGTCCATACAAAGGTGGTTTACGTTTCCACCCATCTGTAAACTTGGGTATCTTAAAGTTCCTCGGTTTCGAACAAGTTTTCAAAAACTCCCTCACTACTCTTCCAATGGGTGGTGGTAAAGGTGGTGCCGACTTTGATCCAAAAGGTAAGAGCGACAACGAAGTAATGCGCTTCTGTCAAAGCTTCATGACCGAATTGAGCCGTCACATCGGTCCAAACACAGACGTACCTGCAGGTGACATCGGCGTAGGTGGCCGTGAAATCGGTTACATGTTTGGTCAATACAAGAGACTTCGCAATGAGTTCACCGGCGTATTAACCGGAAAGAGCCTCAACTGGGGTGGTTCCTTGATCCGGCCTGAAGCTACCGGCTATGGCTGCGTATACTTCGCACAAAACATGCTCGACACACGTCAAGACGACCTTCAAGGTAAAGTTTGCGTTGTTTCCGGTTCCGGTAACGTTGCTCAATACACTGTTGAAAAGCTCAACGAACTTGGTGCTAAGGCAGTAACTCTTTCCGACTCCAGCGGCTACATCTACGATCCTGATGGTATCTGCCCTGAAAAGCTTGCTTACGTCATGGAACTCAAAAACGTTAAGCGTGGTCGTATCTCCGAATACGTTAAGCAATTCCCTAAAGCACAATTCTTCGACGGTCAACGTCCATGGAGCGTGCCATGTGATTGCGCATTCCCATCTGCCACACAAAACGAAATCAACGGCGAAGAAGCTCGCACCCTTATCAAGAACGGCTGTAAGTTGGTTGCCGAAGGCGCTAACATGCCAACCGATCTCGAAGGTATCGAAGCTTACCTTGCAGCTAAGATCCTTTACGGTCCGGCTAAAGCAGCTAACGCTGGTGGCGTAGCTACCTCCGGTCTTGAAATGTCTCAAAACAGCATGAGATTGTCCTGGACCCGTGAAGAAGTTGACCACAAACTTCAAGGCATCATGAAGAGCATTCACAGCAATGCTTTTGACTATGCTAAGGAATTTGACACCGACAAGTCCTTCACCAACTACGTAACAGGCGCTAACATCGCCGGCTTCGTGAAGGTGGCTGACTCCATGATCGAACAAGGCGTGGTATAATCTTTCATTCTAGGAGTCCGTTAGCACCCTCAACATAGCAGGACTCCTTGCTCAATAGCCTCCCCATGCGATTAACCACCGCATGGGGATTTTATCTTTATTAGTATGAGACGTAGCGAAAGAGAAATCCGTGATCCGCAAGATATTTGCTCAATCATCGATCAATGCAAAGTATTTCGAGTAGCTATGATTGATGGCAATAGACCCTACATCGTCCCTCTCAATTTTGCATATACGTATCAGGATGATGTATTCACCTTTTATTTCCATTGTGCGCGTGAAGGTAAAAAAATAGACCTTATTAAAGCAAATCCCCATATTTGTTTTGAAATGGATGGTAAACATGAGCTCGTAGAAGCATCAACTGCTTGCAATCATAGCTATTTATATCAAAGCATCATCGGCACGGGCATCGCTGAGTTCATCGAAAATGATTTTACCAAATCAGCTATTTTGGAAATGCTCATGTATCAACAAACAGGCACTCATTGGCAAATATCTCCTCAACAATCCGCTGCCGTATGCGTTTGCCAAATAACCGTTTCTGAGATTTCAGCCAAACAACACAGGTAAAACGGCTTGTTTCTCGTCGTTATCCGGGCATCTTTATTTACTTTTATTCCGCCGAATCTTTGTCACAATAAACCCATGAGTGACGATCGCGTGATCCATATAACGAAACATGTGCCAACGGATGAATTATCCAAAGAAATTTTATTCACCTGGTTTCACCTTGTTCGACCAAAATGGATTGTGCCTCTCAATTGGATATTGGTCGTATTCTGCGGTATCTTGACGATTTTTTATTTTTCTATGGAAAACCCACCCCCTGCAGCTTGGGCTGCGCTAGGTGGCTTCGTGATAGCATTGTTGGCAGGCTTATATCAGGTACCTTTCCTGGTTAAAAAAGCAGTACAACTCAACAAAAAATCACCTCATTACAATAAAGACAAGCATTACGATTTTTACAGAAGCCATGTGACCTTTTCATGTGAAGGATTGGCTCCGATGAATATACCATATGAGCGATTCACGAAATTAGTAGTCACCCCTAAAGCAATCCTTTTCTTATACAATGAAAAATTGGCTATCTGGCTGGCAATGACCAGCTTAACTGACACCGATTTACAAACCATCTTAAATAGATTTCATGACCATAATGTCAAGATTGTCGAATTGGTAAAATGACCTTGAGCTTATGATTTCACTCATTTAGAATACGCCATATGTCCAAATATCATGGAGAGAAAGTTTTAGTAGTACCTCGTTCATCCTTTGAAGAAGTAGGTTATGTACAGGGAATAAGCAATGATGCCGATGCGTATTTAAATCAATTTATGCAACCGGGCGTCGCTTCATACATGGATCGAGCCGAAGCAGAACAAGACCCTTCGCACAAACAAATTATCCCCTACTCCATTTTTACCCACGAAGGAAAAATCCTTCATTATACTCGTGGTGGATCAGGAGGAGAATCAAGATTGCACGATAAAGGCTCTATCGGCATCGGTGGACACATCAACCCGATTGACGGCCAAATCGAAACGGAAGGCTTAGGAGCCTATCTTGCCGGAGTGGAGCGTGAAATTTCAGAAGAATTAACCATCAACGGTACTTTTACACAACGTGTACTAGGCATCATCAATGACGACAGCAATGAAGTAGGTGCCGTCCATTTAGGTGTGGTACATTTGTTCGAATTAAATACCGATCAAGTTACTTCCAACGAAGATGCCTTGGCTAATTTGCAATTTGTTTCTTTAGATGAGCTTTCCGGTGATCTATATGATCGTTTGGAAACATGGTCTCAATTGGCCATCCAGCTCTATAAAAACTCCATTTAGTATCTTTATCCCCTCTCGAATACCTTAATTCGAGAGGGGATAACTGTATCCACGTCACGAAACTCAATTAACTATCACCCACACATGTTTAAACCAATGAAATCCAACTCTCTTAAACACCTATTGGAATCGATGGCTGACAGCCGTTTTCGAAATTTCCATCAAAAACTTGTTCCTCATTGCCAATACTCAATTTTAGGCATCAAATTACCCAAGCTTCGCCTATTAGCCAAATCACTAGCCGCAAATGATTGGCGACAGATACTCGCCCACAAGCCGGAATCAAACTATCATGAAGAAATAATGATTCGGGGGTTAATAATCGGCTACGTCAAAGATTCTGATATTGACGAAAGGCTTAACTATTTGACCGACATCGTACCTTCACTCACAAATTGGAGTTTATGCGATTCATGTTGCAGTACCTATCAATTTGTAAGAAAAGATCGTAAAAAAGTGTTTCAGTGGCTAAAGGAACGATATTTATCAAATGACGATGAGTTTCTGTCCCGATTTGGGATTGTGATGCTTTTAATGCATTTTAAAAAAGAAAAAGACTATGTATCGAGCATTCTTGAATCACTAAAAGCCATTACAACAAATCACTATTACACTCAAATGGCGATTGCATGGTGTTGTTGCGAACTCTTCATTCACCATCCGGAACGAGCTGACGAGATTCTATCCGAAACAAGCTTTGATGAAACTATCAGACGTATGATACTCCAAAAAATACGAGATTCAAAACGCTGTCCAAATATTCCCTCTAAATAATAACATATTCTTTCGGGTGTTTAACAATTCCCTACCTTAACTCAGGAACTGTAATCTTATCACTCCCTAACAAAAACATTTTAAGTTTATTAGTCGTTTTTAAAATACCGATACCTACATAAAAATCGATGATCATTTCGGAAGATAAACTTCCTTGATTCACCCTATAATAAGTACGGTAAGTATAGATTTGCAGCATAGATGTAGTGTTTTCAAATTCCTTAGAATGTTTGGTTTCCTTAAGATTTGGTATATTTTGATTAATAATTTTTACTTTTTCTTTTACGATATCAATATTTGAAGATTCCTTAGAGTTCTCATCAATCAGAGATCTTGCGATTGAATCGAAATCATTGAAATCTAACTCAAGGGATGCCGCATCATAAAACAGTGGCTTCTGTTTTGGTTCTGAATGTTGCTGAGGTAAATTAATTATGTTTAAATGTTCTATCCCTTTAGATGAAGTAATGATAAAATAGAAATTTTGGACAATATTATACTCTATCAATATTGGAGCCGTATCTGAAAATACATCTGTTACAGCAATTTTAGTATCATCATTAGAAATACTAAGATGATAATTATTTTCTTTTATTTCATCTACAAATAATACCGGATACATATTTTTGTAGTTAATATTTTTTAACAAAGGTGATAGGGATTTTTTATCAATTGTTTTCAAAATACTTATCAATTTGTTGTTTGAAAGATCATATTCTTTTGAATCTATAACGCGATAAGCAACTGTTGCTGATTTAGGAATCGCCGTTAATTTTTTGTTTTTCTTATCAAAACTGTATTCCCAAATAAATATCACATAATAAAAATGGCTTTTAGCACCGGCTTCGCTCACATCATAACCTACTCCAGTATACACATGATCGACATTGTCAGATATCTTAATCACGGCTAAATATGGTTCGAAGTCTTTAAAATCACGCGAAAAATCAGGATTAGCTATTCCTCCAAAGGATGCCATAATCGCATGTTTTGCCAAATCATTCTCAATTTCTCTAACATTTTTTAATTCTGTCTGTTGATAAAGGTCTAGATAGGTTTTATCCTTGTCACGGCGTAGATACGGAATATCTATCAGATTACCTAGTTTGTAAGTGCTAATTAAACATTTGTCATCGTCTTTACAAAAATACGGCGCGTAATCGCACGATGATACATCCAACAAACACGCTGCATTTTGCTGGCCTATATAGATAAGCTCATATTGGCATACCAATTTATTCTGCAAAATTTTATGATTAGTAGCTTTTATTTCAATTACAGGATTCTTCCAAGAATAGTTCACGCTATCCAAATTAGCATTATCACCGGCCATACAAACATTTTGGATGACACATAAAAAACCTATTATGCTTAATGTGATATAAAATATTTTCATTTTATTTAAAATCATACAACAAACCGTTTTCCATATACATTAATATAACTCCGGAGCAATAATCATATTACTTCCCAACAAAAACATTTGAGGTTTATCCGCTTCGTTTGAAAATTTGATATCCATATAAAAATCAATAATTATTTCGCGGGATGAGTCCCCTTGCTTCACCTCGTAATAACAACGATAGACAAAACAAGTCTTATTCTTAGTATAATCATAAGATTTTCTAATAAGTCGGTTATCCTTTATCTCAGAAAAATGATCAGTAAAAATTCTCACCTTTCTTCTGGTAATACCCATTTCCCCTAAATATTTGCTACTGTTTTTAATAAGTGATGTAGCCTTCAAATCAAAGTTGTTAAAATCATAACCGAATGAATCTTCGCTATAAAATGCGATCTTTTCATTTTTATCTAATTTAGCTCTGTAAGCATCTATTATATTTAACTGCTCTATTTCTCCTGTAGCAGTAGTTACATAATAAATACCAGCACCAATATAGGAACTCAATAATTTAGGGGCAGCATCAGAGCATACATCCTTGACGGCAATTTTGCTGTTATCACTATTGACAATACCGATGCGGTAATTATTTTCTTTTATCTCATCTACAAAAAATACCGGCTCCATATTACTGTAATTGATATTTTTTAATAATGGGATTACACGATTGTTGTCGATTATTTTTAAAATGCTTAATAATTTTTCGTTAGAAAAATCATATTCTAGCGACTCTACTATTGTATAGGCTACGACTGCAGATTTCAGTACTCTATTTAACGTTTCCCCTACTGGATCAAATGTATATTCCCATTCAAAAATAACATAATAAGATTGTGCTTTTGAATATTCTTCATCAACGTCATAAGATATTCCTACATAAACATGATCTACATTCTCAGATATTTTCTTTATCGCTAAATAGTCTTCAACATATTTAATATTCCTATATAAATTAGGAACCTTTGACCCTCCAAACGATTCCTTAATCGCGAGTTTGGTAAAGTTCTCTTCAACACCTCTAATATCGTCAATTTCATTTTCTTCAGCGAAATCTATATAAGTCTTTCCCTTCAAATGACGTATACACGGGATTTCTATATAACTACCTATCCTATAAGTACTGACTAAATATTTATTTTCACTCTTACAAAAAAACGGATGAGCATAACACGAAGATGCATCTAATACATACTTCAGATTTTTATGATGATTATAAATAAGTTCATATTGATAATCGGGTCTCCCTTCATCTATATTGCGCTTATTTATTGCTTAAATCTTAATGATAGGATTTAGCCATGAATAATCCACATTATCTAAAACATTGTCATTGTAAGCCAAGCAAATAGATTGGAAAAGGCAAGTCAATGTACCAATTATTGAAATGAGGTTAATTGTTTTCATAATTTTGTAGTTTTGTGTTGTAAATAATCTGTCCGGAACGATCAACGATAGGACACTTCACGAGAATAACATCCCCTATTACTTACTCGTAGTCTTAAATAATCTGATCTTAAAATTTAACGAGAACACATCTTGCTCGACGCATTGAAATTTAGCACATTAAATCTATTATAAAAAACAACCAAACCAATAACATGAAAAAGTTATGAAACTATTTTAAGCGGTTTGGTACTCTTTGCACAGATTTTTGTACACCATTTGTTAATGGTGACGACAATTTGCTTAAACCCGGACCAAAACCGAGATTCTCAGATATTCATGTTATTGTTTTAGCTTTGGCTGCAAATCTTTGGGATATGATAGTGAGTGAGATCTGTTTACTACTATCCAACAATGTCTTTACTTTAGCTATTGAACAATTTATTTCTTGTAGATGCTTTAAGAGGAGAAGAAAATCGTTCTACCATATAATGCTAAAATTACATAAAATATAGCCATTTTTTAAAGTCAGGATACTTATCATTTCTACATTGATTCCATGCCTATTGCTGTGTGTCGT
The DNA here is from genome assembly GCA_002471255.1 of Akkermansiaceae bacterium UBA7331. GTDB lineage: Bacteria > Verrucomicrobiota > Verrucomicrobiia > Verrucomicrobiales > Akkermansiaceae > Akkermansia. Next base: position 34,563 of record DKPP01000008.1, read on the forward strand.
ATGGCTCGTTAATCACGATACAAGATGATAGATGAAGATAAAACTCTTAGCCCAGATCATGGATATTGAGCCTCTCAAAAGACATACTACTTCTGCTATGAGGTGCACAGTGTATGTGATATGAATGGCGTGGTCTTTGATTATAAAATTACTCCAGTATCTTCTCATGGCATCATTTATCTTAAGGAATATGATAGATTTAGAAAAGGTGCTTCAATCATAGGAGGCCGTGGATATATCAGTAAGCAATTCCAATTGGATTTATTTACTCACTATAATATCACATTAGAAACTCCCTTGAGAAAAAATTAGCATCAAACTAATGAATTACCCCCTTCCTATAATAAAGACAGAAAGCGAATCGAAATGGTGTTCTCTCAGATAATAATTTCTATGAGGGTAAGCTGATAGGACGGCTGAAGGCTAGCTTATTTAATTGAACCCACGCGTCGTTATGTAAAAAATTGTCGAATAAACAGTGAATATTTACAATAACGTGAGACCTCATTATTCCTGATATTACAAGACACTGAGATGATGCACGAACAGAGCGAAGTAATAATCAAAACCTATAAAAGAGAAAATCATGACAATAAGCTTCTTGCCATAATTAAAATATAATGTTAACAACTAGCCATTGCGTGTAACGCTGTTTCAGAACTAGACACTATAAGATGTAATTAATGGATGATAAAATGAATAACCAAAAGAAAGCCTTTTTTGATATCGTGATGGCACGTTCAAATGAAAATGCAAAAGCATTGGAAATGTTAATAGAAATTAAATGCTATGCACTTATAGGTGCAATCCTTAGAATGGAACTTGATTCGCTTATTAGGGTGCATTACTTCAATAACACAGATGATGAAATGCAAAAAACTATGTTGAAGAATTTCTTTAATAACAAGAAATGGACTCCCACCGATAGGGACATGGTTAAGATATTATCTAATTCATTGGGATGGGCTAAACATATTTATGACTTTTGTTGCGCATTCATACACTTATCCCCATATCATGATTGGGCAACAACTCCTAATATTCCTAATTTAACAATTGACAAAAGATGTCAAATCGTCACTGAGATACGCCAACAACAAAATGACACTTGGGGATATGACACAACATTGGTAATAAAAGAGGACTTTTCTTTTAATGAGTTAATTCCGTTTGTTCCACATATTTTTAAAAAGTTAAGATCGAATTTAGAATACGAAACAAACCAATTCAATACAAACTAATTGTTAATAATTTTAATGTAGTTGATGTAATTGACACGTAAGGCATCTACTATATCTACGGAAAATACTTTCACATTTCCACTATCTTCATCTAACACGCTTCTGATATAATGTTTATAAGGATATAAATATTTTGATACTCGTTCAGGAGTATATAGAATACCGTGAGCCAAATTGAATGATTTAAAATATATATAACAGCATGATATGATTCTTTTATCGCCATCTTCGTTCACGAAAAAATTCAATCGACCAATGTCTTTAAATATTTTTTCATAAGATACTGAAATATTTTCAAATTTGTTGTTTCCAACAGTCAATGAATAGTTGTGAAATTTGGTTGTGTTTGTATCATTAAAGTTTAATCGTAAGAAATGATTTTTCGAACTATTCCAATTAGAATAAAATCTACTACCTGGTTCTGGGGCTAGCATTTCGAATAAGTCGTCATGCAACACATTTTCTATCAAAAAACCGCCCTCTTCAGGAAACAGCATCTCAAGACTCTTATGTTCCATACTAACGGGCGCAAAATCAGTTTCTTTATTGGGTTTACAATCATTTGAAACTATTTCATCAGAACTAGACGTAAAGCAAGAATTGAAATACAACGCATTGCAAACCAAAGCAACAATCAAGCTAACGACGACAATCTCAAATTTATGTTTTTTCATCAAATGAATACCTTAATAAAAATTGCATTACTCTATTGTTATTTTCCAACAATCAATAAAACTAACTGAATACTGAGCAATGTATAATAAATAGTCCTTATTCATCATATGATCTACATTACCGGACTTGAGTAATTCGTACCAGGCAACTGGATTAACATTTATACCATAAGCACTCGAATGTGAATTAAATATCAAATAACACACTGCGTTGTTGCTGTGTGAATCCATTTCCTTTTCTAAGAACGATATTCTTGCCACATTTTTAGCGATTTTCTTGTATACAATTTCTCCATTAGCCTTAAATGATGATTTTGAATCGCCAGTATAATTAAACAAATTGATTCCACCCATTTCGTGTGCTTTGTTATTCCCATCAAAATGTAAAGTTATGGGTAAACCATCCGGATGTTTACGAAATACTTTGTTGCTTGATGAGGGATCAATAGGAGTAGGCGAATTAATGTTAAGATTATCGTTTAACATACTGATATAAACATCTGTCTTAGCATCACCCGAATGAGGATATAGCATTTCAATCGTTTTGCCTTCTAAATTTTCCGGCGCGTAGTCTATTTCATCAGCAATAGTACAATTAAAAGTAGCATTACGAGCTTCTTTAGTACTTTGCCAATGAATAATATTGATAATATTCCAAATTACTGCAATACCCAGTAGGATCGATAATATCCATTTAACGATTTTCTTATTCATATTATTATTTTTTCATATTACATTCATGTTTCATTATGTGCGCGCTAGCCATAATGACAATTCATCAATTAGAGATACAAGATCGCATGGCATATCTTGCATTGGAAGAATGTGATTTATGGATATATCAATCGCACTCTTTACTATACCTAAATTTATATAATTATCTATTAATTCTTTTCCTGACAAACCATTACCTTGCTTTTGTTCAATAGATCTAAGCATTTGTTGGTCTTCAGGAGATGTAAAATCAAACCAAAGATCACTCAATGAATACATAAGCAGGATTTATTTTTGCGAATTGAACAATATATAAATCAATAGGCCAACTATAATATATATCAATGAATAGATATTATGCTCATAAACGGCAAGTATAAAACAGAGCCATGATATAGGTATGGTTATATATTTGTATTTCATTTTGATGAGTTGGCACATTAAATCAATTTGAAGAGAATTTATTTAATGCAACATTATTTTAAAAATTAATTAATTATTATATTTTTCGGGAAATTTTTTGGAAGATCGTATAGAATAGATTCTTTATCAGCACTATCAATCATATCGTCCTCGGAATAATAATGAAATGTTTTAACCGCAAATAGATACAATTTATTCATTCCATTACGATCTTTAAAGATCATATAACTACCCATCCAGATTCCGTTCTTTGTAGGAAACCCACTCTTACCATTATAATAAAATTTTGTTTCTTCTTCATTTTTGACTAACCGAAATCCATGATCAAGTATGGTTTTTTCATCCATATTTTCTAACCCTGAGGGAAAAGGAGACGTACTTTCCACTCTTTTAAGTTTTGATTGCTCTTCGATTCTTTCGATAATATCAATACAAGCCCATGGTATACAAATGATTGAACATAGAATACCTGTGTATATCAGAAAAAACATTATAAAGCCCTCTATACGAAAATAAGACCGCTTTGCTGGAATGGTATTTCCCTTTATCATAACATTTAAGAAGACAAAAAACTATTAGTTGATGAAAATTTAGAATGAATTACAAATTGATCAATGTTTGTACCGGTAAAGAATACTCGGATCTATCAACCGAGTAATCTTTAACGTAAGTGTAAAGAATCCTCCAATCATATGAACCCTTTTCTAATTCATCATTCAAATAAAAATAATAGATACGTGTATTACCACCCCTTATTTCACACCATGATTGATACTTGCCACTGGGGTCTTGCCCAACGTTAACGACATCTCCCACTGTGTAATGGTAAAGACTCAATGGGCCAAAATATTGAGGATTGGTTAGTTTCTGCCATATTAAATACAACATACAACTGCACCCCAATGCAATAAACATAAACATGATTTTTTTGTATAACTTTATTTTTAATTAAATTAAATGTTCACATTATAGAATTTCACTTTGTATATTTGTAATACATCTTTACAGCAGTTCGAATCATTTTACACAGTCATAAACAGCAAGAACATAATTATTGTAGTAAGAATAGCTACAATAATACATTGGGTGATTGTAATAATATATTTTTAGTTTTGTTTGTCATGGATTTGATTTCCTTCAATTAAGATATGTGTATATTTCATCAGCATTTTGGTCTGCGTTACAGTAATTCAATCCTATAGATAACAAGAATATTATACTCGACAACAACTTAATTATTTTCATAAATTTACATTTGTTTTCATATTATTTTCAAGAAGAGACCATTTAATTATGCGCCATTCTTCTTACTCTGCTTATTCATATTTAATGTAATTTTTTCTTTTCGCGACATCAATCAAATCAGATAAACTAAGATTATCATGAACATCAAGATTTATGGTATTATGAAAAAAATTTGTCAGAATTTTTACTAATTTATCGTAATGAATAATTTTTACTGTGCCAGATTCTATTTTTACTACATCAATATAGTCCGGTTTGAAATAATCAAACCACTTTTTATCTAGTTTTTCATTACAAATCTTTGCCTCTAACAAACAGGCATCCGCATCATATATCTCATAAACATTATCTAAAATATCTATAGGCTCTAGATATGATCCGGCTATTTCGGGCGAATCATAAAAACTAACATCAAAACCGTCTTCAATAACAATAATAGGGGTTTTCATCATTTTAAATAGTTGTACTATTCGTTTTATTTCAAAAGGTTTTCATTATAATAAATATAATTATCCTCATCTTTTTTGTATGTAAATTTTTCAGATAGTTTGAACGGAATATTCTTAACCGTTTTTGTTTTTATTGTTAGAGTATCCCAATTAATCCTTTCTTCTTCTTTGTATTGCAAACTCATAACGCCAGAGCTAGGACTTGTCAGTTTTAGATTAAGAAAAACAAGCCCAGTCGGACAGCGAGGATAGATTGGTAAATCAATCCAAATTGGAATCCCCTGACTCTCTTCGTACGAATCAGGCGTTCTAAAGAAATTCCATTTTGAATCCGCCTTAAAATCCTTTATTCCTGATGCTTCATTCACCAGATAAATATGCAATTTGCCTTTTTTCAAGTAGTTTTCCCAAATCTCGATTTTAGGCCAATCAACAGAACTATCATCAGTATCGGCAACAATTTGATAAGAGTTTTTAGCAGATAATGGGTTGTGTAATTGCTTTTCGCTAGTTGCACAGGATATCACCATCGAACTCATCAAAAATAAATATATGTATTTCATACTCTAAGAAAAATAGTCTTAATTATTTATATACCTTTATCCACGAACTACCCTTATCTCGTATTACGATCGGAATTTTGCGTTACTTGTTTATTGAAAAACACATCATCCACTGGGTTAATGTATTTATTCTCACATATTGTAAATGGTATATTGCTGACTGTTTTTAATTCTCCAGTTAGGCCGGATGGAGCAGCTAAATAGGTAATATCAGCTACACCGCTATTGTCATTATTTTTAAAATCAAACGTAATCACACTTATTCTGCTCAATTTTATTGGCATGACTGAGTGGTCCACATCCAATGACAATAAATGTTGATTCTTATTATAGTATATAGGCGTTCTAAAATAAGTTAAACTGGAGCTACACGTATTATTATCTAATTCATTACTAAATTTTAATGCGATTTTCCTTCTCGGTAACGAATAGTCATCCGTAGGTAATATTTTAGGCCAAATCACTTGAGGTGCATCTGTATCAAAAACAACAGTAACACTCGCATTTTTTAAAAACGGATTATCCGTGGCTCCTGGCATTTTACATATAGGAGTATCAGCTAGATCAGCACTTGGCTGACAAGAGCAAAGCGCGCATGTGATACAGGCAGTGATAATAATTTTTATTTTATTCATATTTTCAATCAAAGGTAGTTGTTTACTAAACAAAAATTTGCTTATATTTTATTAGGATGGCAAGATTGTGTGAAATTTATATTACTAAATGATTTCGAGTCGATTACTATTTTTTAGTGCTAGCAAAACACAAGCACATTGTCAACAATTCTCGGGGGCAACAGATATTAAATTTCCAAACGTAAATAATTTCTTAACCACAATGAATGAACCATAATAGTACAACTGGTTTTTATCGATGAAGAACAATAATACTACAGTGCTATTCTTGTCGGTTACCTCCATGAACACACATCTATCGTAATTGTTGCAAATAAAATCCACCGATTGCTCGAACAATAAATTATTATAATAGTTTTCTAAACAATCATGATCATCAAAATAGTCAACATAAATACCGGCACGCGATGATAAGTATTTACGATAATTTTTTACGTCATCGTATTCATAAAATAATTTGCAACTATAAGACAAACCATTCAATATGAAATACGTTTTCTGGTTTTCGTTATTAGTGTATAAGTAAATATTTCTATTGCTAACTTTTAAATAAAATAATTCATTATTGATCAATTCCTCAAATTCACATCTTTCGTAGTATTTGCTGAAGTCAATATATTGATTACAATCCAAATCAAACAAGCCTGTTAAAAAATTAAATTTACTTTTCAAATAGAGAAAACGAATACTTGAATCGTCTTGTTGGATTTCATTTTTACTCTTCTGTTCAATATATGATATTTTGGGATATGTAATATGAAAATCATATCCTAAAGGTGGTAACAAGCCATTATAACCAGCTTCATGCCTCGACGGGTCATATTTCATTAAACCAATTGCATAGCAGCTTGAATTAAAAAAACAAATAAGCAGGAATAATTTTAAATAACACATAATGATACTTGGTGCTCAATTTTTGTCGTCTTGTAATGACTATTCTAACTACAGTTGATTACCTGATTCACCATCTACAAAGCTTTTGTTGAGAAAAATCTCTCGAATAGTAATTTGGTATGCTTGATTTTTAACAATTAAATAGTTCATCATATCGTAGTAGTAGAGTTTTCACGCAAGCAGTGATAAGTCTTGCCTAGAAGTAGACGACAAGTTCATAAGCGTCTCCCATTTTGTAACTCTACAAAAAACAATGAATTGATCAAACTAATATTCAATCATTCATGTAAAAAAGTCATGATTCATATAATAAAGCAAACAATATCCGTCACTTCAAACAGCAATCAACAAATCATTTTTGAATGATTTTCAAAAAATAGTTGCACAACCAAAAGGTCAGACATACTATTTGCTAAAAATTGCGTAAGCAAAAATAGCAGCAATTACCTACAAAACAATAACACATTCTCTATATGCTTGATGACCTAGCTAAAACTCTACTTGAAGATTTGATCCATAGCCTTGTCAGTACCAATCAACGTGAACGTAAGCACCAGGAACGCAGAATCAATCAAATAACAGAAACTCATCCGCATTTTAAATCATTCACCACTTTTTTGGCGTATGCATTTTTTCTAATGCCTTGCTTGATTGCCGGCATCCTATTCTTTTACAGAGAAAGACCTTGGATTGAGATAGGTCACATTTTTGCCGGCTTAATGATATTAAGCCTATTAATACAAGCAGGGCTCTTGTATTGGTATAAAATCACTTCTCGGCTCAAATTCGATGACGTAGTCCTAGGTATATCACATAGATGTAAACTTAAGCCCGGAATCGTCACATTTGGACCCTACCTTATTCTAATCGGTATGATCATTCTTTATCTCAATGGTCGCTCATTTTGATGCGGAATTATCAGTCCAATCATGGGCATTTTCCACATGTTTATAGCCGAGCAATTCCAAAATATTTTTGGCTTCAGCGGCTCTGCGCCCGCTTCGGCAATATAAGACAATAGGAGTATTTTTATCCGGCACTTCTGCTTCAATAAGCTTATCTATAACATTTACCGGTAAATTAATAGCTCCGGGGCGATGTTTAGCGGCATATTCCTGTTCCGTTCTCACATCAATCAACACTACTCGTGATTTTTCATTGGTATCCATTGATTCTTTTTCGTTTGTTTGTTCAACTGGAGGAACTCCAAGCCATTCATATTTCACATACAGAAAAAGGACAGTCAATCCCAATGTAAGTACTATATAAGGAATGATGTTTCTATTGATTTTCATATTTTTATCAAAGCTTATTTAGCTACTTAATCAATCCTTATTTTTAGGCTCGTGATACAGCCCATACGCGCTTCAAATAGTCTTCTCCGGTGAACTCAGGAGGCATCGGGTCACTACTCAATGATGCAAAGGGCATACCCTCACGCACCATCGATTTAAACGCTCCATGAGATAATTTTTTACAATTACATGTACATAATATCCAACCTTTGGGGGCTAAACATCGAGAAGCTAAAGCCACTAATTTGCCATAATCACGCTCCACACGAAAAACATTCCCTTTATCATCACGGGAGAAAGTAGGAGGATCTAAAACGATACCGTCAAATTGACGACCTTGTTTTTCAAAACGCTTTAACCAATGCAGGGTGTCACCTTTACAAAAATACTGAGTTTTAGGGTCAATACCATTCAGCTCCATATTTTCCTTAGCCCAGTCCAAACAAGGCTGAGCTAAGTCTAACGTAGTGGTTTGGGCTCCGGCCAAAGCACCATAAACAGAAAATGCACCGGTATAAGCAAATGTATTGAGTAGAGTTTGCCCAGGTTTTAATAAATCACGAACTTTTTGACGATGTAAGCGCTGATCTAAAAAAATACCTTGAGAATATCCGGCATTTAAATCGATTTTGAATTTCACTCCCTGCTCTTTTGCCTCAAACACAGAATCAATATTCGGACCTAAAATCTGCATAGGTGGGCGTTTAACATCTTGCTCCAGCGTTTTATGAAACACAGCACATCCCATAGTCTGCCATTCTTGAAGCAAATTTTGAGGAACAGCTTCATCCATCGTCGAAACAAGGATGACATCCCCCATTTGATCTACATAAACATTGGGATAGCCATCTCCCTCCCCATCAATCACACGGAACAAATCGGTCTGATCATCCAACCAGCTCAAACGTTTTTGGCGGGATTCGATATAGGATACGGGGACAGGCTTACTCATAAACAATTCAAGGATGCCTTGACGTTAACGGCTAGATAATTGTATCTCAAGGTTTTTTATTCTATCATGCCATTTTTCTGTCATGACAAATTATGTAATATATTGTATTTAAGCATTCTTTATAACTTATTCACAAATTCGTTGAAAGATTGATTTCTTTGCAAATGTATTCATGGTAGCTTAACGACTCACTTTTTCATCATCTTTATCACATGAACATATCATCTTCAAGACGACGCTTCTTACAGCAACTTGGCTTGGCCACAGGTGCTTTAGCTACCAGCTCTATCGCCGGTGCTCAAAATGTCATCGTTCCTCCCAATTTAGGAACAGGCAAGATCATCGTTCCCGATCCAAACAAAATCGGACCTTCTACCTCTTTCCCTGCCCGTGCCGCAGGTGCTAAATACATGGGTGGCTTCCGTGCCCCTAAACTTGACAAAGTCAAAGTGGCTTTCGTTGGTGTTGGCAAACGTGGTGTGAGCCATGTAAACCAAATGGCAGTAATCGACGGCGCTGAAATCGTAGGTATTTGTGACGTATATGACGATCTTGCCAAGAGATCTGCAGACATCGTTGAAAAGAAAACCGGCAAACGCCCTGAAACTTTCTCCGGCAGCGAAACCGCTTACATCGACATGATGAAGAAGGTTAAGCCTGACGCAGTAATCATTTGCCCAAGCTGGGAATGGCACTCCAAGATTACTTGTGACGTAATGAAGCTCGGTGCTCACGCTTTCGTTGAAGTACCAATGGCCGTTTCTATCAAAGAACTTTGGGAAATCGTTGATACCAGCGAAAAGACCCAAAAGCATTGCATGCAGATGGAAAACTGCAACTATGGTCGTGAAGAACTTCTTTACCTCAACATGGTACGTCAAGGCGTAATCGGCGACCTCCTTCATGGTGAAGCCGCTTATATCCACGACCTTCGCAGTGAAATGGATGAAGTAGAACGTGGCACCGGTTCATGGAGAACATATCACTACTCCAAGCGCAATGGTAACGTTTACCCAACTCACGGTTTAGGCCCTGTAGCCCAATACATGAACTTGGCTCGTAAAGACGACAACTTCGGCCGCTTAGTTTCCTTCTCTAGCCCGGCTATCGGCCGTAAGCGCCACGCCCAAGCTAAGTTCCCTGCTGATCACAAGTGGAACAAGCTCGAGTTTAACTGTGGTGACATCAATAACGCTTTGATTAAAACCACCATGGGCCGCACCATCCTCGTACAGTGGGATGAAACCAGCCCTCGCCCATACTCACGTATCAACCTCATCCAAGGCACTCTTGGCACCTTAACCGGCTTCCCGACTCGTGTAGCAGGTCTTAACTTAGGTGACGGTAACTTCCACAGATGGATACAAGGTGGCGAACTCGATGCCATTTACGATAAATACGATCACCCATTGTGGAAACGCGTTGGTGATTTAGCTACTAAGATGGGTGGTCACGGCGGTATGGACTATCTCATGCTCTTCCGCATGATCGAGTGCTTACGCAATGGCGAACCAATGGATCAAAACGTTTACGAAGGTGCCTTCTGGTGCGCAGTATCCGAATTGACCGAAAAATCCGTAGCCCAAGGCGGTATGCCGGTTGTATTCCCTGACTTCACCCGTGGAGACTGGAAGACAACAGAACCACTTGGTGTGATCCAATAAATATAGATCTTTCTTATGATTTTCATGCCATCCTGAACTCAGCTTCAGGATGGCATTTTCGTCTTATCTCAATTTACTCAATACCCCCGTCAATATGGAAGAAGCCTCATCATCTATCTTACTCGTCCTGCAAAATATAAGCTCTTTTCTCTGGGGTTGGCCCTTGCTTATCCTCTTGTTAGGTACACATCTTTATCTCACAATTATCCTACGATTCCCCCAAAGACATATTTTTACAGCCATTAAACTGTATTTTAACCGAGATAACGCATCCAAAGGAGACATCTCGGGCTTTAGCTCACTCATGATCGCCTTAGCCGCAAACATAGGTGCCGGCAACATCATAGGCATGGGCGTAGCTTTGGCGGCAGGCGGCCCGGGGGCTATCTTTTGGTGCTGGATCACCGGCATTCTAGGCATAGCCACCAGATACGGCGAGGGCCTACTAGCCAGCCATTATCGCATCAAAAACCCAAATGGGGAAATGAGTGGCGGCCCAATGTATTATCTAGAAATCGGTCTCAAACAAAAATGGCTTGGCATCCTCTTTGCCCTATTTACCGCCATCGCAGCTTTTGGCATCGGCAATCTTACCCAAGGCAATGCCGCCGCAGATCAGCTACGCGAAGTATTTGCCATACCAAATTGGATTACCGCCCTCGTCCTAACCGGATTAACAGCCTTAGTTATGCTAGGCGGCGTAAAAGGCATCGCCAAAATGTGCGCCTTGTTCGTCCCCATTATGGCAGCAGTCTATATCATCGGTTGCATCATCATCCTTAGCATGCAGCACCAATACGTACCTACAGCCATCGCTTGTATTTTCAATAGCGCCTTTACATCCGAAGCTGTCGTTGGCGGTATGCTCGGCACAGCCATTCTCACAGCCCTACGTACTGGCGTATCGCGCGGATTATTCTCAAATGAAGCAGGCATGGGATCGGCAGCTATCGCTTCTGCCGCAGCTCAGACCAAAAACCCCGTACGCCAAGCCTTAATTTCATCCAGCGGCCCTTTTTGGGATACCGTCGTCATCTGTGCGATGACAGGCATCGTGCTCACAACCAGCATCATCGCCCATCCACACATCTCCCACACTGACGGACACAAACTCACATCATTAGCCTTCGGCACCATCCCCTATTTTGGTTCCGCCATTTTGACTATCAGCTTAGTAACATTTACGGTATCCACCATTTTAGGTTGGTCCTATTTTGGCGAAAAATCACTTGAATATTTAGGTGGCATCAAACTCATCACCCCCTATCGCATCCTCTGGGTAATCATGGTTTTCATCGGCTGCACCTCCAAAATCGACATCGTTTGGGCATTCGCCGACTGCGCCAACGCACTCATGGCAGCCCCCAACCTCATCGGACTCTTAGGCCTATCAGGCATCCTAATCAAGCAAACACGCTATTACCTCTGGGAAAATCGCCTCAATGAAACCGCCGAAGAAGATAAATTACAAAAATAGTCTTAATAAGTAGTCTATCTAGTCTGAAGATGACGTCACACTTTCAAACACAGTATCCTACTAAAAAAAGCATCCTTAACAATAATTAGAGATTCTCATCCATTAGAAAAATTGCCATAAATAGATGAAAAGAGGTGATTAGATATTAAGAGAGTTTAATTACCGGGGGCTTCAGCCTGCAAATTATAGGAAAGTTGTGTAATTTAGTTTAGAACCTCCTCCGCAACCCTCAGGGAGTTTTGCGCATCCTCGTCCTGAAGCTTATAATCTTGCAAGCTACCGCCACTATCATCTTGCTCAGACGAGCTTATATCGTAGTAGCGATCGAAAAAGTTCACGATTTTGGACAAAACCCGAGCGCGCTTCTCCTTATGCTCGTTGGCAGGGGCAAACATATCCGTGGGCGGCAGAATATCGCTGAGCGAGCGCCCGGCATCCTGAACGTAGCCATTGAGGAAGGACGATTTAATAAAGGCATAGGCACCCTCTTTCTTCAAATGCTCGTCTTCAATCAGCTTGTCGAGCTCTTCCTTTTTGGTTTTCTCCACGTGCGCCTGCCACACCTCATCCACATCGTCGCCGGGGTTCACCGTACGCAGGAAGGACTCAATAAGCGCTTTCTTGTTTCGCAGCTCAATACTCGAGTCAATCGCTTTGAGAATGCGCACCTCAATCTCCTTATCCACCATCAGCGTGTCTTGATACTGGCGAATCAGGTTTAGAATAAAGCTCACATTGATTTCCTGATGCTTAATCAGCTCCATCTCAAAGACGATGTCATCATTGATGTCCTTCTTGTCGAGCTTCCTCCTCTGTATGGTCTTTTCGTAGAGGTCGATGTAGGTGCTCTGGTAGTCCTGCCAATTGCGTTCGGTCAGAATCTCGGCACCGGCAAAGGCATCGAAGGCGCTCAGAATGTTCTTCAGCTTCAAGATGGCGCCGTAGAGGAGAATAAACTCTTTCTGCTTCTCTTCGTCGTCTATCTTCTGCCCGGGGCTAAACTGGGCAAGCAGCTGCTTCACCAAATCTTCGTAGCCGTCCACCCACTTGCCTTGCTTGTCCTCGTAACCCTTGTAGTACTCCTTAAAGGTGCGCAGCAGCACATAGCCCGCCGCATCCTTATTGCCAAACAAGGCCAGACTGGCGTTGGTGGCTTTCTCGAGCTTGCGGAAGCACACGATATTGCCGAAAGTTTTCACCGAATTGAGAATGCGGTTGGTGCGCGAATACGCCTGCAGCAACCCGTGCATACGCAGGTTCTTGTCCACCCACAGGGTGTTCAGCGTTGTGGCGTCGAAGCCTGTCAGGAACATGTTCACCACAATCAGCAGGTCCAGCTCACGGTCCTTCATCCTCAGCGACACATCCTTGTAGTAGTTCGGAAACTTATCCCCCGCGGTGCTGAAGTTCGTCTTGAACATCGCGTTGTAGTCCGTAATGGCAGACTCCAGAAAATCGCGCGAACTTTCGTCCAGCTTGCTGGTGTCAGCACCGTCTTCGTCCTCAATCACCCCGTTTTCTGTGTCCTCGTTCACCCCGAAGCTGTAGATAAGCCCCACCTTCAGTCGTTTGTCGGCGGGCAAGTCCTGCATTTGGCTCTTAAACTCTTCGTAGTAACGCTTGGCGGCGTCAATCGAGCTGACGGCGAAAATCGAGTTGAAGCCCGCCACGCGTCTCGCCTTAAGCTTGTAGGTGGTGTTGCGCTTGGTTTTCTGGTCGAAATGCTCCAGAATGTAGCGGACGATGTTTTTGATGCGCTCGGGCGCCATCAAAGCCTTTTCGCGGTTGATGTCCTCCACGTCCTCATCCTCCATCCGTTTCGAGCCCCGCATCGTGCTCACATAATCCATCCGGAAGGGCAACACGTTTCTGTCGCTGATGGCATCGATGATGGTGTAGGTGTGCAGCTTAAGCCCGAAAGCCTGCTGGGTCGTCTTATGCTGGGTTTTGCAGCCCTTGTTGGCATTGGCGGCAAAAATAGGCGTGCCCGTGAAGCCGAACAGATAGTAGTTCTTAAAGTTCCGGGTAATCGCCGTGTGCATCTCGCCGAACTGCGAGCGGTGACACTCGTCGAAAATAATCACGAAACGTTGCCCGAAAGCCTCGTGCTTGGGGTGCTTTTTGATGAAGATGGCCAGCTTCTGAATGGTGGTCACCAGAATACGCTTCGAGGCGTCCTCGATGTTGCGCTTCAGGTGCGCCGTGTTGCTCGAGCCGTCCACCGAGCCCCGCTCGAAGCGGTCGTACTCCTTCATCGTCTGGTAGTCCAGGTCTTTGCGGTCCACCACAAAAAGCACTTTGTCCACATAGGGCAGCTTGCTTACCAGCTGGGCACTCTTGAAACTCGTCAGGGTTTTGCCGCTGCCTGTCGTGTGCCACACATAGCCCCCGGCGTCCACACTGCCGGTGTGCTTGCCCAGGTAGCCAATCTTAATGCGTTCCAAGATGCGCTCGGTGGCGGCTATCTGGTAGGGGCGCATCACCAGCAGCTGCTGCTCGGCGGTAAACACGCAGTACTTCGTTAAAATGTTCAGCAGACTGTGCTTCCGCAAAAAGGTCGCGGTAAAGTCCTTCAAATCGCAGATGACCTTGTTGTTGGCGTCCGCCCACCACGAGGTGAACTCGTAGCTGTGGCTGCTGCGCTTGCCCTTCTGCGCCTGCTTACCCGTCTGCTCCTTAATGTGCGACAGGCGCGTGGTGTTGCTGTAGTATTTGCTGTAGGTGCCATTGCTGATGACAAAGATCTGCACGAACTCGAACAGACCGCATCCGCTGGCAAAGCTTTCGTGCTGGTAGCGGTTGATCTGGTTGAACGCCTCGCGCAGGTCCACCCCGCGGCGCTTCAGCTCAATGTGCACCAGGGGCAAGCCGTTCACCAGCAGGCTTACGTCGTAGCGGTTGGCTCGCAGCCCCGCCTCGGTGGCATACTGGTGGGTTACCTGCAACTTGTTGTTGTGGATGTTCTCTTTATCGATCAGGCGAATGTTTTTGGTGCTGCCGTCCTCGCGGGTCAGCAGCTGCACGTGGTCCTCCTGTATCAGGCGCGTTTTCTCCACTATGCCGGCATTCGCGTTCGCCAGCACGTTCTTGAAAAACCCCTGCCACTCCGCATCGCTGAAGCGGTAATCGTTCAGCGCCTCGAGTTGGGTGCGCAGGTTGGCGACGAGCTCCTGCTCGCTGGTGATGGCAACTACCTCGTATGCCTGCCGCCCCAGTTGCGCTATCAGCTCCTTCTCCAAAGCGGCTTCGCTTTGGTAGCTGTTGTCGCTGCTGGCTGAGCTTTGGTACTCTGCCACCACCGTGCTTTCTTGCGTCTCGGCTAAGAGCGTGTACGAGGTCATAGCTTAGTGCTTCTTTTCTGGGAACGTGAGGAGTTTGTCCCGGTAATATTCGTATTGCTGGCGTCTTGCCGCGATCTCCGCCGGCAAACCTGTCTTGATGTCGTTGACCAGTGTATCAAATCTATCCAGTATATCAACAATACGTTGCTGTTCAGCTAAAGGGGGTATGGGGAAAGAGAACTTAATTAAGTTTTTATCACTTACACGTCGAACTTTAGTACCATTTACCACTCGTTTCTTCTGCTTGGAAAACAACTCTGTTTGAAAGAGGTATGCCACATAACGCGGATTTTGGTTATGTCTAAAAAGACACGAATCACCGCTAATACATACATCTGAATTTCCTAGCCATACAACTGCTTTACAAAGATCTTCATCGTTTTCACTTGTGGTAGCAATGACAAGATTACCATATTCTGCCTTTTTCAATTTGATTGCTAGGGACTCATCCACAAAGGAAATGGTTTCCTTAGCAGAAACGCCATACCGTGTGTAAATTTGCCCGTAATGGATACACGGAACACCACTCTCCACGAAATCTTTCTTTTGCAACCCATTCCCTCTCACAAAGCTTCCAATCTCCCCGAGGGTTTTCCACTCGACATCCTTGCCTTCGAAGCTCAATAAGGTATCGCGGTAATGCTCGTATTGTGCCTTGCGCGCTTCCAGTTCCGCTTCCAGTTCCGCTTCCAGTTCCGTGAAGGTATCCAGAATTCTCACGATTTCCTCCTGCACCTCAAGCGGAGGTACGGGGATTTTGATTTTTTTGAAATTATCATTATACAATCGTCTAATTGTACCACCCTCTGTAACCCATTCAATAATTTCGTAAATATGTAATAAATATTTATTGTATACTATGCTTTCGTCATTCTTAAGCCAGATAATATTGGAATCCTGAAAATAGGCAGGTTGTCCGTCATATACAACAGTTCTACCAATAGTACCTGATGCTGATATCAAAATTTCACCAATGTTAGGGAAAGAATATAAGTTTTTGTACTTATCATATAACTCTTGGCTAATATAAGAATCTGCATTTTTACCAAAGGTTCCTATCTTATAGAAAGGGATGCCGGAGGTATTTGATGTTTCTTTTTTAAGAACTCGTTTGCACATGCAAACTTTACCAATCTCCCCTAGAGTCTTCCACTCGACCCCGTTGGGGCAGAGCTGAGCGATGAGCTCGTCGATACGGCTCATGAGTTCCCCCCTTCCAAATCCGCCACAATGGCGTCGATGGCAAGGCGCAGCACCTGCTGGCGTTGGACGATTTGGGCGATTCTGGCGTTGAGTTCGGAGATGTCGACCACTTCGCGGGTGTCCTCTTTCTCGACGTAAGAGCTAACGGAAAGACCGTAGCCTTCCTCAGCCACCTGAGTGTTGCTGACGCATTTGCAGAAGTGCTCCACATCCTTACGGGCAGCCAGAGCATCGAGAATCTTGTTACGATGGGTGGCATCGAGCCTGTTTTTGTTGCCCGTGCGCACGAACTCGGCAGAGGCATCGATAAAGACGACGCTGTTATCTGCCTTGCTCTTCTTGAGCACGATGATGCAGGTGGCGATTGTGGTACCGAAAAAGAGGTCCGGCGGCAGCTGAATGACGGCATCCACATAGTTGTTGTCGACGAGGTACTGGCGAATCTGCTTTTCGGCGCCGCCGCGATAGAGCACACCGGGGAACTCGACGATGGCGGCGGTACCCTCGGCGGAAAGCCAATGAAGCATGTGCATGGTGAAGGCGAGGTCTGCCTTGGATTTAGGGGCAAGCACGCCAGCGGGGGCAAAGCGGGGATCGTTGATGAGGGTGGGGTTGTCGCTGCCCTCCCACTTGATGGAGTAAGGCGGGTTGGAGACGATGGCGTCGAAGGGTTCGTCGTCCCAATGCTTGGGCTCCAAAAGGGTGTCGCCTAGGGCAATATCGAACTTTTCGTAGTTGATATTGTGTAGGAACATGTTGATGCGGCAGAGGTTGAAGGTGGTGATGTTGATCTCTTGCCCGTAGAAGCCTTGGCGCACCTTATCCTGCCCGAGAACCTTGGCGAACTGCAGCAACAGCGAGCCGGAACCGCAAGCGGGGTCGTACACTTTGTTGACCTGGGTTCTGCCTTGGGTGGCGATGCGTGCGAGCAGTTCCGACACCTCTTGCGGGGTGAAGAACTCGCCGCCGGATTTGCCAGCTGAGCCCGCGTACATGCTCATCAGAAACTCGTAGGCGTCGCCAAAGGCGTCGATGCTGTTGTCGGTGAACTCGCCGAGTTGCAAGTCGCCGATGCTATCGAGAATTTTGACGAGTTTTTTGTTACGTTGGTCGACGCTGTTGCCAAGCTTGTTGTTGTTGACGTCGAGGTCGTCGAAGAGGCCCTTGAGGTCGTTCTCGCTATGGGCGCCCTTGGCAGAGCCTTCGATGTTCTTGAACACCTCGCTGAGCGACTCGTTGAGGTTGGGGTTGGCGGCGGCACCGGCACGCACATTGCAGAACAATTCGCTGGGCTTGATGAAAAAGCCTTTGTCGATAATCAGTGCGTCGCGCCCGCGCAGGGCAATTTCGTCGTCGAGCTGGGCATAGCTGAAGTGAGGGTTCACTTCGCGTTGCTTTTCGTTGATGTAGCTCTCGAGATTCTCGGAAATGAAGCGGTAGAACAACATCCCCAAAACATAGGATTTGAAGTCCCAACCATCCACACTACCTCTCAAGTCATTGGCCATCTGCCAAATACTGCGGTGTAACTCTGCTCGTTCCTGTTCACTAATCATAGACGTTTATCCTTATAACATACAAAACACCACTCTACCCGAAAAAAAACAAAAATTTATTTTTTGATGCAATACTGGAGCTGAGTTGAATCTGTCAGTCTTGTAAATTTCGCAACATAAAATAGATTTACCGTGGTTTTGTGGATAAATAGGCAATATTAAAATAACCTGCATTATGGCTCCAAATATATGTAGAAAGGTGATATTGGTCATGAAAATAGTCAACTAAGGTAAGGAATATAACCTATAATGGCTTCTTGACCCGTAGAATCGTTTGGCTTAGAGTAATTCAGTTACGTAACACACTCAGCCTCCCATCCGAACTATGTCTTTTCAGTACCCTAAAACCATTGCAACCATTCTCAAGAAACGTCAAGCAAAACTGACTTCTAGACAATTGGCTCAGATTATCTTCGAAACGCAACCCCATGAAGTGGAGGCAAAGCGCAAGCGTGCAGGCAAAAGACAAGTTCCGCTTGATACGGATGAGGCAATGATTGCGCAAATTGCGGCAGAAATTAGCTCACAACGGAGTTCGATTGAAAAATTAGGTAAGGTGAAGACATTAGAAACGCGTCCCCGACTATACTATTATAGTAATATAAGTGACGATGAAGAAGTGACCCGTGCCGAACAACAGACCGATAAGACTGATGTCGGTGATGATAGCCAATCAAACGGGCTCAACGATAGCTATACGGAGCATAGTCTCTACCCGATTCTGGCTCAATACCTGTGGAGCGAGCAAAAAATTTATACTAGACGCATCGACGAGCGCCGCTCGGGTAATCGCAAGGGAACCAACGGCAACAAGTGGCTGTACCCGGACTTGGTTGGGATGCAAGATCTCAGCGAAACTTGGGAGCGCGAAGTGCGCGATTGTGTGAAACAATATGCCGACAAAAAAACGAAGTTGTGGTCTTTCGAAGTAAAGAAACTGATCAACCGCAGCAATGTGCGCGAGTGTTTCTTTCAAGCCGTAAGCAACTCTTCATGGGGTAATTACGGATACCTAGTGGCGTGTGAAATTTCGGGTTCCGATACGATGGACGAGCTACAAATTCTCTGCGGAGTACACGGTATCGGCTTAATTCGCCTAGACAGGGAAAGTCCGACGGACAGTCAAATTTTAATTCAATCGAAAGAAAAAAACGATATCGACTGGAATACGGTTAACCGTATTGCGAGTGAAAACAAAGACTTTCTAGATTATGTGAAAGTGATCCGGCAGTTTTACCAAACAGGCGAAATTCGCTATGAAAGCTGGGATGTCTGCTGCAAGGGCGAGGAGTAACTACAACCCATCTGCAAAAAACTACCCCCTGGAAACACAACAAAACATCAGCCGTCGATCAATCAACTTAACAACTAAACGTGATGACTCGAAGCTTGAAAAAAACAGATACATTTTCAACTATTATTAGCCATCAAAACAGTACTTCTATGCCTATGTGTTAAACGCCTTAGATTTGAGGGGAAATATATCCAATAATTGATAGCCCGGAATAAACAATTTATCCATGAAGGAGCACGCAAAGGGGAATTATGTAGATAAAAAAACATCTTTGCTATGATATTTCACCAAAAGATCAATATCGGATATCTGTAGCCCCCCTTAAGGAAGGGAGGACTTTGATAAGGAAATTACTATAATCCTAAAAACGTCTACGGCGCATCATCAATACGCTCAAGCCCAGTAAACCAAGCGTTATAGTAGTTGGTTCAGGCACGCTTTTAACTCCGGCTAATGAAATCGAACCTGGTCCCACACCATCCTCCTGTGTACCCGTATAAACGAAATGTGCATTACTCAAGTCGTATCCGGTATCTTTGCCTTTGGCCTCAACAAGAGCCTGATTAAGCAACTTATTCAAGAAATCAAAGTTACCCGGATAATCTGATGATACTGCTCTTGAGTTCTGATAATCAAACAATAGAATATCTCCCTCGCTATTCATTGTATTAAATAAATCATTTCCAAAATAAATATGGGTGCAGGTATTATACACACTTAGAGTCTCCGTTGTGATACTGCCGTTCATCGTCACAGTACCGCCACTCTCAGCCCCACCTATACCTACATACGAGCCCTTACCCCCAAAAACCATCCCCAAGGTCACATTTCCCCCTTCTAATGCCAATCTGGACGTATTGCCGGCCACAGCCACATTTTCCATATAAACGGATTTAAAAAAGACGTCCCCAGCTGTTCTCTGCACTTCCAATCTGATGTAGCTTTTAGAAGTCAATGATTTATTACTCATCACCACCTTTTCGTCTACCCATAATGTGTTCGACGAAAAAATAGTTCGTATGCCCAAGCCCTCGGAATGATTATTGATAGCTAAAGTCCGACAACTCAAACTCGATCCACTCATAGTAAAGTCAATTTTGGAAGGGCTCGCCGTATTACCCGATTGTACAAGTATGCTATCATACGTTTGAGTGACATTTTTCAAACTACCAGTAACATCCGATAGCTCGTAATTGTTGTTGACCACAGGCATCTCCCCATAGACCAAGGGCCATAAAACCCCGGAGCCGATTATTACAGATCTGTATAATGTTTTCATATTAATTATTACAATCTTGTAATAGAGTACGTATCACTCAAATATGTTCAAATACGCATGAAACCATATACAACAAATAAGTTAAGCACGATCGTAGTATCAGCTTTAAATAATATTATTGGGTTTACTCTCTTTAGATCGGACAAAAATAATTATTTCAATTCAGATGTAACCTACATCAGAAGCCTACCGCCTATGGCACATTTCAAGAAAGAGGCAATGATGAAGCTTTATTTAATGGCGTCCCCGACGGGAATCGAACCCATATCTAATCTTTAGGAGAGACTCGTTCTATCCATTGAACTACGGGGACGCAAGGTGTGAGAAGAATAAGGTGAGCTTGTGATGAGCTCAAGCAAATTCAGCGTGTGGGTGGTGGAAACTTGTTTTAGGAATCCACCCCTAATTTGTTTTTGCGATAGTGGTCTAGCGAAACTCGGTAAAAATAAATGATGGCTAACACGTTAAAGATGGCACCTACTCCAAATGCCCAATTTAAGTTTAACCAAGCATAGATTTTACCGCCCATTAACATTCCGGCGCCGGCACCAATATCAAAGGCAGTAAAAAATGTGGAATTGACGGCTCCGCGGTGGCCTCTGCTTGCCATGTTGAGCTTCATTGTTTGGAATGTTGGGATGAAAATGCCAAATCCCATTCCTATAAATACGGCGGCACCATAATAAATCGGCTCTAGCGGGAAGCAGGCTAAGGCACCAAAACTTACGGATAAAATACTAAGCGAAGCCACGGATAATTCGGCCACTCGACCGCGGTCAATTTGTTTCCCGACAATAAAGCGAGACATCAACATCCCTACGCCCATTAAAGCATAGAATAATCCGGCGTATTGGAACCCGTACTGCTGTCCATACATCGCCGAGTACACTGCTACGATACCATAGGAAAAAGAAGCCATCACGACATTGATCGCCAAAGGTATGCCCACTCGTAAGATAAGTCGATCAAGTACACCCTTAGGCGTTTCGACAACAGGCTCATTAACAGGTTTGGCCGGAGCCTTAATCATTAAGGAACATAACCAACCCAAAAAGCCTAAACCAATCGTACACCAAATAATAGCAGGGAAAGAATAATTCGTATAAATATTTAAGCCGATGACGGGGCCTAAACACATCCCCAAAGTCATGGTCATGCCATAAAAGCCAAGCCCCTCGCCACGTCGTGCGGACGGAATAATATCTGCGACTAAGGTTGGACCCGATGTCGTCACCCCACCCCATGCAAAACCATTCATAATACGAGCCAAAAGCATCGTCACAGCCGTACCGGCGATACCATAACCACAAAAGGTAATAACTAGAAATAGATAGATCAATATATACGCTTTTTTACGATCGCCATGATCCACCCAATGAGCCACGATAGGACGCATCAAAATAGCCGCCAAAACATAACTCGACATGATAATCCCCAACCATCCGCCGGGGGCCTTTAAATCATCGGTCAAATACAACGGTAAAACCGGTATCATTAAGTAGAAAGCCAAACCTAAAAGCAGGTTCGCACTACATGCCCATATATAATTAGGCGTCCACAATCGAGGTGGTTTTTCACTATGTTGGCTACGGGATTTTGCCCCATCATTCATAAGGCAGGGAATAATCCGGCAGATTGATAAAAGATGATACCCTCAGTCGTGTCATGAAAAAAATTTCTTCTATTTTAAGATAATCGCATTGACCCGATTTCCCCTTAAATCTAATATCTCGCTTCCGACAAATTTTTATCCAAAGAATAAATTGTAATGTGGCTTGATATTTTATTTTTAGCATTAGCCTTATCGGTTGATGCTTTCGTAGTAGCTCTATCTTACGGGCTCATTTTGAAATACCATCGATTCCAAAACGGATTAAATATCGCCTTTGCCACCGCCTTTGGTCAATTTATCATGCCTGTCATCGGTTTTTATCTGACAGGTTCCATCCATGACTATATTAGTGAATGGGATCATTGGATCGGAGCGGGGGTCTTTTTCTTATTGGGCATTAAGGTCATTAAAGATGCTTTTTCGCATCCGGATACGTCTTCTTCAAGCAATGAAGCTTCGGTACAATATCTATCACTCAAAATGTTAATACTGATCGGTATCGCTACCAGTATCGATGCTTTAGTTGCGGGGATTAGTATTTATATGAATCACCAAGAACACAATTCCGGCATTTGGATCCCTGCCGGTATGATTGGCATCACGACTTTTATTTGTGCTTCTCTAGGATTTTATTTAACGAACCGATTCAAACATTTTAATACGAAATATCTACAAATCATAGCAGGTCTCGTTTTAATTGGATTAGGTATAAAAATGTTATCCAGCCATTTAAATTTATTCTAATCAATCAGACTTTTTTTTCAATTGATTATCAATAATGGATTTTCTGTAATCCATTCTCTCTTTAATTCTTTGCTCTAGCCCATTACTTGTCGGAGTATAATAAACTCGACCCTCAGGTAGATAAGCTTGAGGCACAAAATGGTCCGGGTAATCATGGGCGTACTTATATTCGAGGGATTCCTGCTCCGCACCACCGGCAGATGCCAGTTTTTTACGAGTCGGCGTACGCAAATGTTCAGGTACTGCCAAAGTGCGACCGCTTTTCACATCTTGCAAGGCGGCATTGATCCCCATATAGGCAGAATTACTCTTCGGTGCCGTGGCTAAATATACCGTAGCATGAGCCAACGGGATTCTGGCCTCGGGCATGCCTACCATTTCTGCCGCTTTTGCCGCATCCATTGCCACACGTAGTGCGTTTGAATCAGCCAACCCCACATCTTCCGAAGCGGCTATAACCAAACGTCTGGCGATAAAGCGAATATCTTCACCGGCCTCAAGCATCATGGCTAGCCAATAAAGGGCAGCATCAGGGTCCGACCCTCTCATCGATTTGATGAAAGCCGAAATAGTATCGTAATGCCCATCTCCGGCACGATCGTAACGAATCGCTTTTTGCTGAATGGATTCTTCAGCTACCTGTAGCGTGATATGGATATTTCCCGATTCGCCCGGTGTCGATAAAACCGCAATTTCCAATGCCGTTAATGCCTTGCGCACATCACCATCGGATTTTAAGGCCAAATGAGCTAAGGCATCTTCATCAGCCACGATGTTTTTATTCCCCAAGCCTCTTTCCTTATCGGTAATAGCTCGTCGTAACAACATCAACAGATCATTTTCCGCTACAGGCTCGAGAGGAAACACCTGAGAGCGTGATAAAAGGGGTGAATTGATAGCAAAATAGGGGTTTTCAGTCGTAGCACCGATGAATCGTACCGTTCCTTTTTCCAAATGAGGCAGTAGCACATCTTGCTGTGCTTTATTAAAACGATGCAACTCATCTACAAATAAAACAGTACGTTTTTGATGCAAACTCATACGTAATTGCGCTTGTCCAATACGTTCGCGTATCTCTGAAACGTTGGACTCCACTCCATTTAACATCATAAAATGGGCATTGGTGCTTCGCGCTATCACAGCGGCCAAGGTTGTCTTGCCTACACCCGGTGGACCATAAAAAATCAAGGAGGTAAATCGATCCGTCTCAATGGCTCGTCTCAATAACTTGCCCTCTGCCAACAAATGACTCTGCCCTGCTACCTCATCTAAAGTCCTAGGGCGCATTCTAGCAGCCAAAGGCATCACGCTTGTATCCGCTTCGGGGTCAAAGCCACCCTTTGATTCCTGTAAACTAAATAGATCCATCCTTCTTACATATTATGCTATCTCGCAGCCAAGCAAGCTACAAGCAAAATGTCCGTTCCAAAAAACTCATCGACACTTACAAGCCTATTACATCATAAGAAAGCCATAAGCTGTCATTGACACTTTCTAGGGTTCAAGGCATAGTATTTCGCGTTAAATGATTAAATTTACAAACATAAGCGGATCGGATGAGATCGGTTCCAATTGCTATTTGTTAGAATTGGATGGTACTCGCGTGGTTCTGGATAGTGGTATGCACCCCAAGAAAGAGGGATTGGCAGCTATGCCAAATTTTGATGCGATTGAAGAAAACTCTCTAGATGCGATTTTTTTAAGTCACTCTCACTTAGACCACTTAGGCACGATTCCGGTATTGCAGGATAAACAACCGACAGCGGAGGTTTTTATGACCCCGGCGACGGCGGCATTATCAGAAGTAATGTTGCATAATTCTGTCAATGTGATGATGTCTAAACGTCTCGAATTAGGAATCGTAGAATATCCATTTTTTACCCATAAGGAACTTGACGTATTATGCGAATCTTGGCGCGCAAAAACTTGTAACGAGGCATTCCGCGTTGGATATCGCCAAAATATTTTAGCTACATTTTATGATGCAGGGCACATTTTAGGTTCTGCCGGTATTCAATTGGAAACCGAGTCCGGACATACGGTTTTTTATACAGGTGACGTACAGTTTGAAGACCAAAGCATGATTCCTGGAGCCGATTTCCCGGAAAGTGGGATCGATACGCTCATTATGGAATGCACCCGTGGCGGAGCTCATCGTTGTGAACATTATACACGTTCATCAGAAATGGAACGTTTTGGTCACCAAATCGCCAAAACTCTAGAACGAGGCGGTGCGGTACTCATTCCGGTATTTGCCATCGGTAAAAGCCAAGAAATGCTCTATAATTTACACCAGTTTAAGTTAAACGGCGTTATTCCGGCGAATACCCCCGTTTATTTTGGTGGATTAAGTGCCAAAGTAACTACATTGTACGACAAATTCTCTACCTTAACGAGAAGACATGATCCTGAGTTCAAGTTAAAAGAAGAGGTAGAAACCGTACCATTACCAAGAAAAGGCCGCGCTCCGTTAGTATGTAGCCCCGGTAATATCTATGTGGTATCAAGCGGAATGATGACTGAAAAGACCATCTCCAATTCCATTGCCGATCAGTTTTTACCATATCCGTCACACTCGATCTTTTTCGTAGGTTATTGCGACCCCGATTCTCCTGCAGGCGTTTTAAAAGACACACCCCACGGCGATAACGTCAAAATGCGCCCGAATGGTCAAAAAGTACCACGTTTATGCGAAATCCAAAGTTTTGACTTTTCCGGCCATGCTCCGAGAGAATCACTAGTAGCTTATGCTAAAAAACTAAGCCCAAAACGCATCATCCTCGTACACGGCGACCCGGATGCGATCGAATGGATGCAAAACAGACTTCATGAGGAATTACCCGATACGGAAGTTGTTGCACCCGAGCAAGGAGTTTGCTATAGCTTTGAATCATGAGTTTTAACGGATGCAGAAAAGGTAAATTGATCGTATTTGAGGGAATTGACGGTACAGGCAAATCCACTCAGATACGACTTTTATCTGATTATCTTACTGCATCCGGACAAACAGTCGTTCAAAGTTTCGAACCGACTCGTGGCAAATGGGGTAAACAACTCCGCGACTCCGCCACCACCGGTCGCTTATCTTTGGAAGAAGAAGTAGAGCTCTTTTTAAAAGATCGTCGTGAGCATGTGGAGCAACTTATCGCTCCTGCACTAAAACGCGGCGATTTCGTTTTACTGGACCGCTACTATTTGTCAATGATGGCCTACCAAAGCGCCAGAGGCATCAGCGCTGATGAAATACGTATCGCCAATGAAGAGTTTGCCCCGATTCCTGATGCCGTTATTTGGTTAGATATTCCGATCCAAACAGCATTAAATCGCATTGGCTCTCGTGGCGCACAAGACCACTTCGAATCAGAAGAACACCTTACCCATTGCAGACAAATCTTTTCTTCCATTCACGACCCCTGGATGCTTAGAGTCGATGGGGATGGCTCGCCGGATCTAGTATCGCAGCGAGTCATCGAAGCATTAAAATCTTTTAATGTTATCAGTTAATATCGATATTTATTAACTGATAGCACTTTGCCCTATTTTAGTAATAAATAAGCTGCAATACCAATCGATAAGATTAGTAAAATGACGGATAGCACCCCATTCCCCGACTTTTTGGGGCGGTAGGTAGCACCTCCCATACTAGTTCTCATTGGGGCCGTCGTGCGCAATTGGGCACCCGATTGTACAGTACTAATGTAGTTATACCACGCTTGAGCCGAATTAAAACGATCTTTGATATCCGGAGCCAAAGCCTTATCGATACCGGCCAAAAACGATGTAGAGTATAATTTACGCAAAGGTAAAAATGAGGTCATCTTCTTCGTACGGTCCACTACGGATCGCTGATCTGCAGGATCAGGAATCATACCCGAAACCAATTCATAAAACGTAGCACCTAAACCGTAAATATCACACCATGGACCGATTTCTGCGCGTCTACCGGGATAAAATTCGGGTGGAGTGTAACCCGGGGTAATTTGAATGAGCCCTTGGTGTTGCAACTCTTTCGATCTGACTGCCCCAAAGTCGATAAGCTTAGGCGTCCCATCTTTTTGTAAAAAGATATTACCCGGCTTAATATCACAATGAAAAACATTTTGAGTATGCAAATACTGTAATATATCCAATAATTGCACCAAAAGATTATTCGCCTGCTCCACCGTAAACAATTTACCCTCTGTGCGGAATGTTTCAATTTGATCATGCAAAGTAACCCCTTCGATGCACTCCATCACATAATAAAACGTACCATTTGCATCAAATAAATTATAAACGCGCACTACTCCCGGATGATTGATCTTGGCAATCGTTTCGGCCTCATGCTTAGCGTTTCTGATACATTGGATAAACATCGTCTCCAACTCGGGACTATGCGCACGAATCCAATTATTCGCATCACGATGAGCATAAGCAGAAGGCAAACACTCCTTGATCACCACATAAATGTTACGTTCAATATCCAAAGCAAGGTAAGTAATACCAAAACCGCCTGCTCCAAGCACTTGCTGGATGACATATTGCCCATTAAGCATAGTGCCATCGGCTAAAGGATAAATAAGGGATTCGTCGTGACCGGTCATATTCGTTATGTTTTTTTGTTAAAATTAATAGCAAGATACTCTAAATTCGTAATTTTCCACGCTACCACGTTCAAGACAGGCCGTTAGCCAATCAAACAATGGTACAAACTCGCCACCTAAAATATCAACCATTTCATTGGAAATAGGCGTCGGTCTACCAGTAGCCAGTCGAATTTGATCTGCACAAGATAAAATGGCTTCGCATTGAGCATCATCCGCTTTAAATATCTCTTCGGCAGGAGGTAAATTAACTAAATCACTCTCACTGATCGCAATGCAAATGATACCGATGCCAAATTGAGCGGAAAGTTTTCTTAATTCACTACAAGAAGCATCATCCGGAATCTCACCGACAATAATCAATTCACCGCTCTGAGACCAATGAGCCGATGATAAAGCTCTAAAAAACTCTTTACGCAGCTGATCTTCACTAGGCATGCAAACCACGCATACCGATTGAATGTTGATCAAAGGAGCCCCAAGCATACGCTTACGCTCCAATGCGCTCGGATCAAAAATCAAAGTAGATTCCTCCCAGTCGCCCTCCGGCCAATCAATCACGGCAATATCGGGCTGAGCCCAAGCATTACCCTGCTCACCGGTACTAAAGACAAACACACCTCGTCCGGATGTATCATACTGCCTTACCACTAAAGCTAAAGCCTTAGACCTTAAAGTAGAATACTCGGAATCGTCTTCACCTAAAAACAAAGGTAACAAACCACGAGGCGGGATACTTTTAGGCTTATCATTGGTACGTTTATAATAACCTTGTCCACGTTCTACTTTAGCAATAACCGAATTTGGTTCTGCCGCCATAAAGGAAAAATGATATCGCAAAGAAGCATCGGAATACTCTTCACCCAACTGTAACCGCACCAATCGAATCAGCTCAGTACCCTTAATGGCTTGAGCTGCATTATCCGGCAACAGAGTGGGCAGTAACTCATCTAGCTGTGAACGCAAACTCATAGCCATACTATAACCATGAATCACCTAATGATTCAAGGCGAGATGAACGTTAGGACAAACTTCCTACACTCCCCTCCCAACAATCAAAACAAACACCCATTATTAAAAAACCAAAATAACAATTTGAAAGCAAATTTGAGAACCATTATAACCAACAACCAACAATCATCCCAAACAGATTAAAAAAAGCTTGATTTCACAAGCCATCCATGAGAATCTTTTCCCACAACATTAATGCGCTTGTGGCGAAATTGGTAGACGCGCTAGATTTAGGCTCTAGTGGGGTGACCCGTACAGGTTCGAGTCCTGCCAAGCGTACCAAAGTTGTAAAAAACATCAGCCCTCATTTTGAGGGCTTTTTTGTTATATATCAATCAGTTACTAATATTTCGTTTTGATAATTGTTACTATAAAATTACCTAATTTAGCGTAATTTGCTTTATTTGTAGTGTAAGTTATGGTGTAAGTTGCCACAAATATTGGGTCAACACGTTAATTGGTGGAAATACAAATTTTTCTCCTCGATCAAATCAATTCAAGCGATCACATTTTTGTAAACTCTATATTTTATACCGAGAGCAAACTAATTACTAAAATTAAAGAAGAATCAAAATTAGGATGATTGCTTTGCATAGTATCTCTTGACTGGAAAACAATAAGCAGTATTAATGTAATCATGTACTCAACAGATATTGAATTGCCTACAAAAGAAGAAATTAATACATGGCTAGATGAACAAGTAGAGAAAAAATTTATAAAGGATAAAAAAACGTGGATAGATTGGCAATTTAATCTAAACAATTCATGTAAAGAAAATGATGTTTACCATCAAATCTCTAACGATGAATCAACTATAGACGAAAATGTGGCAAAACATTTTCATCAATGCATGAATCCAAAATATGTAAAATTATTTTATTACACATCGGCATCAGTAGCTTGCAAAATTATTAAAGATGGTATGTTGAAAGGAACAGATCCATATAATACAAATGATCCTTTTGAATTTTTTCCTGCAGGTAATCGAAAATTGGCTATTGACAAGATGGATGCACAAATTTTATGTTTTTCAACAAAAGTCACTTCAGCCGCTTTATGGGGACATTATGCAGAACAACATAAAGGAGTTTGTTTCGTTTTCTCTATCCCACTAATTGCTTATTTTGGATCCACTAATAATAATTGCCATTGGAGAATTGCATCACACAAAGAAACAAAACCTATAAAAAATTGTTTATATATGGTTGAATATTGTAGTGATAGATGGAAATTCGGTTTTCACCCTAGTGAATCTGCATTATGTTCAAAAGATGTTTCATGGCAATGGGAAAATGAAATTAGAATGATATGTGATGCATCTGATTGCGATTATGTTGATGACGAAAATAGAAAATTTTATAAATTTCCGATGGAATATTTAGAGTCAATTATTTGTGGCGTTAAAAATACCAATAAGGATAGATTGAAATACTTATGTAAATGCCATGTTAATCGAGAAATTGTTTTTGATCAATGCACCTATTCTCAAGATAAATTTGAAGTGTACAACACGATAGTAAGTGATACGTATATAAATATGTTTCCACAAACATATTATCAAAATTATTTTAAATCCTACAATCCATTCAACAATTACATCAATAACTCCAACATAGTAAATTTCGAAAAAGAAAATATGCAGACAATTGTTTCATATTACTAACATCCTAATTAATTCTCCGATATAATCGATAAGTAAAACCAAAGCAAGCATCCCCTACAAAATGGAAAAGCCTCACATCCATTAGGAAGTGAGGCTTTATGATGGTGCTCGGGAGGGGACTCGAACCCCTACGGTTTATCACCACTAGATCCTTAGTCTAGCGCGTCTACCAATTCCGCCACCTGAGCTTTTGTTGGTTGTGTGCCTTGCGGCGCGAGGGATTTATACATGAAATCGCCTCGGCTTGCAAGTTTTTTCTGTTATTTTTTTACAAATATTTTGGATCCGACAATTGTTCGGGGGTCGGCATGACCGCAGGGCGGATGGTAACCGCTTTGCTATCAAATTTTTCCGATGGGGCGAATAGCCATCCGGGTTGGCGATTGCTTTCGACAAATTTCGTTGGTTGGAAAACTCGTATTTTTAGATTTGAGTTAGGATCATAGGCATATTTACCGGTAAACTTACCATAAACTCGGTATTCATAGTTATTATCGTAACCATATCTCTTATCTTGGGCATATTCAGGCAAGCGATCGGGGTTTAAGCACTTGCTTTCATCCATGATGATTAGTTCGGCGGTGCGCCATGTTTGCCCGGGGCGTCTTACATACCCCCAAAATCTGGTGGATGGCACGTGATATCGTCTGGCGACTAAATAATCGCCCTTGGGCTCCTGGGCGATGAGCGCATTACGTTTATTCACCTCCTGTACGTCGTGCTTCAACGAATTACACTGAGCCAGTATGAGGGGAAGTGAGCCAAAGATGAGTGCCTTGATCCAAGTAGTTTTCATATAAAATTATTGGGAGATGGATGGTCTTTTATGTTTATGAAGGAGTTTGATGGCTTCTGCAGCCATGAAGAATCCGAAGGTGCCTGTAATATGAGTAATGGAACCAAATCCGGTATCGCATTTCATTTTTCCTGCGAATTGAGGGTCTTTTTCTTTAGAGACTGCCCCATCACAGGTCGGATAATAAGGTTTTTCCGCAGAAAAAACGCATGGAATCTTTAGCTTTTTCGATTTCTCACCTAAAGGCAATTTGTATTCCTGCTTTAATTTTTTTCTCAATACGGACAATAAGGGATCGCCGTAGGTTTTGGATAAATCGGCTACTTCAATCTGGGTAGGATCGATTCGCCCACCTGCACCACCACAACTAATGAGTGGTTGCTTAGCTCGGTAACATGTAGCGATCAAATGTGCCTTATGATTTAATGAATCAATGGCATCTATAATGACATCAGGCTGCAATTCAAAAAGCTTTTCCGCATTGTTAGGGGTATAAAAGCAATCTAAGCACGTTACTTTCACATTGGGATTGATATCTACAATACGATTCGACATTGCTTGGCTTTTAGATTGCCCGATCGTACAAGATAAAGCGTGGATCTGACGATTTACATTGGTGATACATAGGTCATCTAGATCCATGAGCACGATATGCCCTACTCCCGATCTAGCTAAAGATTCAGCGACCCAAGACCCTACTCCACCTATACCGATAATAGCAAAGGTCGAGTTTTTAAGTACATCCAGTCCATCATTCCCATATAGTCTACCTATACCGCCAAAGCGAGCCTGATAATCTACCGAATCCATCGTTATGCTTGGGTCGTTTTTTCCATCACTCGGCTTATTCTCTCGATAGCCACGGCTTTGCCGGTGGTCTCATCGATAGTGATGACTGCGCCACAAATCCTAACCGGCCAATTAGCCACCGGAAATTTAGTAGGTAAAGCCGTTAAAAATCTTTTTATGATGGGATCTTTTTCACGCCCTAGCACACTATTGGACGGCCCACACATACCGGCATCGGTCAAATAGGCTGTACCATTCTCCAAAATCGTTTCATCAGCCGTCTGCACATGGGTATGAGTACCAATCACGGCAGAAACTTTACCATCAAGGAAATACCCCATAGATATTTTTTCACTGGTGGTCTCCGCATGTATATCTACGATGATCGGGATAGAGCCATGCTCTTGGTGTATATCAGCCACCTCTTGCTCAATCATGACAAATGGATTTTCCAATGGTGGTTGAGTAAAGGTGCGGCCTTGCACTTGGATGACGGCCAATTTTCCTTTGACCGTATCAATCACGGTACTACCTCTACCCGGTGTACCTTTTGGATAATTAAGCGGTCTGACAATTCTATGTTCGCAATGCAACCACGGAATCAATTCCGCCTGATCCCATACATGATCACCTGTCGTCACGACATGCGTACCTGCATTTAATAGCTCCGTAGTCAATTTAGGGGTAATCCCCCTACCGGCAGCGGCGTTTTCGCCATTAGCTATCACTACGTCGATATCAAATTCCTTGATAAATGAAGGAAGGGCACGCATGTAGGCGGTACGGCCGGGCTCGCCGACTATATCGCCTATGAATAAGACTTTGATCATGTATATTTGGGATGGTTCCTAAAAGTTATTTTTTATCCGGAGCCGGAACCACGAGAACAGGCACTGGTGACAATCTTACGATAGATTGAGTCACACTACCTAAAAGGACGGAAGAAAGGAATCCGTGATTATGCTTACCTACTACGATCATATCAATGTCGTGAGTTTTGGCAAAATTAAGCACAGCATCACTAATCTCAAACTCATCAATGACATTTTGGGTCACTTCCGCACCGGTGATGGCTTTGAGCTTTTCAGCCGCCTTGTTCAAATGATTTTTGGCAATGGCAATAATGGTATTTTCTTCTTCGGGAGTAGTTGCCGACATGGGGATTTCGTCAGGCATTACACCGGAAACTTCATAGCAGATATTAGGCTCCACGACGTGTACTAAGTGGATAACACTGCTATTAGGGCAAGCCAAGCGACCGATTTGTTCTAGAACGGTATCGGTGGCATTGGAAAAATCGATAGCTACGAGAATATTTTTCATTACTGTTAAACTAGCATATCGATAAATAGATTGCCATAAAAAACCTGTCAAACAGGCTTTCTATGGCACACAAAAGTGTTATTAAATAAGGCCTACAGCTTTTTTAATGCGTGTTAGCACGACGGAAGCGGTCTCACGAGCCTTGTTAGCACCTTGATTGAGTACTTCTTGCACATAATCTTGATTATTAAGCAATTCCTCATGACGTTCACGAGCTGATCTAAAATATTCCCAGTAAGCATCAAACAAGCGTTTTTTGAAATCACCGTAACCGCAACCACCTTGTTTAAAGTCATGTATCATTTGTTCGTAACCTTCGGCAGAAGCAAACAATTGATACAATTGCAAAATGATCGAATCATCAGTCGGCTTAGGATCCTCTACCGGAGTAGAATCGGTAGGAATGCGCATAATCAATTTACGAGTAGCTTTTTCGGCTCCGAAAATAGGCAAGGTATTTCCATAACTCTTACTCATTTTTTGACCATCCAAACCGGGCACGACTGCTGTATTTTCAGCGATTAAAGGTTCAGGAACGACACAGGTACCTTCTCCAAATTGCTCATTCATCTTACCGGCTAGGTCTCTCGTTACTTCCAAATGTTGTTTTTGGTCTTTGCCTACCGGTACTAAGTTTGCATCATAAAGCAAAATATCGGCAGCCATCAGTACAGGATAGGTAAATAACGCATTGCTAGGTGAAAAACCCTTAGCAATCTTATCTTTATATGAATGGCAACGCTCCAGCAATCCCACAGGACAAACAGTGCTCAATATCCATGCAAGCTCATTTACCTCAGGTACGGCAGACTGTCTAAAGAAGGTACATTTTTCAGGATTAAGGCCTACGGCTAAGAAATCCGTAGCTAATTCCTTCGTATAAGTACGTAAATCATCAGCTTTGGTGACAGTACTCATCGCATGATAATCAGCGATAAAATAAAATGCTTCGCCTTTATCTTGAAGCTTAACTGCCGGTTCCATTGCACCGAAATAATTGCCTATATGTAATTGTCCGCTAGGTTGGAGTCCAGTAATGATGCGCATTTCGCCAAAGATGATGCCTTGGGTTTTCAGCCTGTCAAGGTTACTACAGGTCAGTATATCAAGTAGGGTAAAAATTATACTCCAACAAATGAAATACGTGTCCGCATTTCTTAATTTTCGCCCATATCATTCCTTTATTCGACTAATTAAGAGGAAAAGGACAATCTCTACTCTTGGCAAACAGAAATGACTTGGGTATCGTACGCGCATGATTCAATTCACGCTTTTCGGCATTCCGATATCAATCAGACCAAGCTTATGGATAGCCTTGGCTCTTATCGGCTCTGCTTATACTGACCCGCGTACCGGAGAGGGATTATTTCATCTAGCCCTATTTGTCATTGCAGGTTTTGTGACTTTACTCATTCATGAATTGGGTCATGCATTGGTAGGTCGCAAATTAGCAGGCGGTGAACACATCATTAGTATGCAAATGCTTGGCGGCCAAACTCAAAGTTTGCATGCCCGCTTTACGAAATGGACCCGCATTGCCACCGTTTTCGCCGGACCGGGAGCTACCATATTACTTTATATATTAGTGTCGGCTTTGATATATGTTTTAGCCGGATCCATTAATGCGAACTTAGTCAGCTTTTTCATATTCTTATTGTTTATTCAAACATTAAGCTTTTGGTGGACGATTTTTAACCTTTTGCCAATTTTACCTTTAGACGGTGGTCAAATCATGGCTGAGCTCGTCAAATCGCCTAAAAAGGCTTATACCGTAAGCTATTTCCTTGCACTTGTCGTAGCTGGCTTGACCTATTTCTATTTTGGTTCTATGTTCTTGCCCATCTTTATGTGCTTGTTTGCCTATATCAATTATCAGGCAGCCAAAAACTCCCCATATTAATATCTTTCCCGATTAAGAATTATTTTATGTCACAACAAAGCGCTATTAGCCCAACTCGCTCAGAGAACTTCCCTGAGTGGTACCAACAGGTCATTAAGGCTGCCGATATGGCAGAAAACTCTGAAGTACGCGGTTGCATGGTCATTAAGCCGTGGGGATACGCCATCTGGGAGCTTATTCAAAAAGACCTTGATCAACGTTTCAAAGACACCGGTCACAGTAACGCCTATTTCCCTCTTTTGATCCCAATCTCCTATTTGGAAAAAGAAGCGGAACACGCTGAAGGCTTTGCCACAGAATGTGCCGTCGTTACCCATCACCGCCTTGAAGCACAAAAAGATGAAGTAACAGGCAAAACTCGCATGATTCCTACCGGCGAATTGACCGAACCTTTCGTGATTCGCCCTACATCCGAAACCGTTATCGGTGCCGCTTTTGCTCGTTGGACCTCCAGCTATCGTGATTTACCATTGAAGATTAACCAATGGTGTAACGTTATGCGTTGGGAAATGCGCCCTCGTATTTTCTTACGTACGGCTGAGTTCTTATGGCAAGAAGGTCACACCGCACACGAAACGAAGGAAGAAGCTATCGAAGAAACCTTAACCATGCACAAGGTTTATGAAGATTTTCAACGTGACGTATTGGCGATCCCTACCATCCCCGGTGAAAAAACCGAAGCAGAACGCTTCCCAGGTGCTGAAATGACCTTTACCGTAGAAGCAATGGTGCAGGACAGAAAGGCTATTCAAGCCGGTACATCCCACTTCTTAGGTCAAAACTTTGCCAAGGCTCAAAACATCTCTTTTGCCGGTCGTGATAACACCAAACAGCATGCGTGGACCAGCTCATGGGGCGTTTCCACCCGCATGATCGGTGCCTTAATCATGATGCACTCCGATGACGACGGTCTAGTTTGCCCACCAAGAGTCGCACCACAGCAAATCGTTATCGTTCCTGTTACTCCTAAAGAGGACACCAAAGACGCCATCATTGATCATTGCGAACAATTGGCCGCTACCCTTCGCCAACAAAACCTTCATGGTCAATCCTTGCGTGTTATCGTTGATAAACGCGACATTGGCGGTGGTACGAAAAAATGGGAATGGATTAAAAAAGGTGTGCCGGTACGTATCGAAATCGGCCCACGCGACTTGGAAAAAGGTTCCGTATGCTTACAGCGCCGTGATGAAGCTATACAAGCTAAAAGCTTCGTAGCTGAATCCGAAGTAATCGAAAACATGGTAAACATCCTTCAAGACATCCAAGACAAGCTTCTTGCTAAAGCAGTCGATTTTAGAAACGCACATATCAAGGAAGCTAATACATTAGCCGAATTGGAAGACAACTTCTCCGGAGAAGGTGATGCTGACTGGTTATTAGTGCCATGGGACGGCTCCCCTGAAGAAGAAGAAGAATTGGCAAAACGTCTTCGTATTTCCATTCGCTGCATTCCTGTAGGTGAAATGGGTACAGGAGCCGAAGCACCATGTATCTTAACGGGCAAGCCTACTACACGCCGTGTATTATGGGCTCGTAGTTACTAAAATTTGCAGATACTTTTTAAACAACCCGCATGAGTCATTTATGCGGGTTGTTTATTTCCCTTATAAAATCACAACTAATATCCACTAAGCCAATCAAAGCACGTTCCCATATATTTTTCTGCTTGCTCATTAACTAAAATGAGTTTAAATGGCTGTCTTGTTGACCATGAATCCACTTCCTCTAGGTATTACCATTGCTATTACGTTATTATGCGGCATCCCTTATCAAGGTATGTCTCAAATATCTACTACATCGGCCCAAACCGACGATAGAAATAGCTTATTGAATAATCCTGAAAACGCTTATCTTAAAGCGCATTATGATTCACAACAGGCTTTAAAACTCGCGGATGGGGGTAAATACACCGAGGCAATCAACATCATTGATAATGGGTTGATTATTTTGGCCAATATTTCAAAAATGCACAAAGATTGGAAACCGAATCTTGTTGCATTTAAAAACAATCAATTCCAAGACTTACGAAAGAAATGGCTCGATCAGGAGCAACAACAGGCTAAAAGCAAAGTTGTTTTACCCGGAGATAAACCTATCAACAAGCCTCAGGCTGTAAACCAACCGACCGTAAAGCCAAACACCCAATATCTGCCCCCGGGTTATCAAGCAGGATCCGGTTATATGCCGGCAGTAGATGATCGTAACGCTATAGCCAATAGCCACGATACGGTTTCAGAAATCATTCGCAATAAAGATATTGAAAACCAAGCTTTGGTTAGTGCTCTGAAAAAGACTCAAATCAAACTCAAGCAAATGCAAGAGGCACTTGCGAATGCTTCGGTAGGTCAAAACATCTACAAGGAAGAGCTTACCAAATACCAAACTCTACTTGCAAAAGAACGACAAACCAACAATGATGTCGTCAAAGATCTTTCCAGTCAAATTAGCAAGCTCGAGACTGCGCTTAAACAATCCGAATTAGGGCGCACACAGCTTAAAGAGGACTACGATCGATTACTATTAAGTTTTGAGCAGAATCAACAGCTCCTTAAAACAGTATCGGAAGAACGTGATGCACTCATCCAAGAAAGAGACCAATTAGCGGCATTAGTCGAACTAAATAGTCCCGAAAAGACCAAAAATCTACTCGATCGCAATCTTACCTTAGCGGCACAGCTAAAAGACGCTCAAGATAAAATTACCGAATTAGAAACAGCCCAAGCCAATTCAAAGGAACAAGAGAACGTCAATTTACAAGAATTGGAAAAAACTCGCACCGAATTAGCTGAGATTAAGCTAAGATTGATTTCCATACGTGATGAAAACATCGGATATCGCAAACGCATCACTGAGCTTAACAATAAATTACTTAACACGGAAATTGAGTTAAGCAAAACCTCACAAGAGGTAGAAAATGATCCGGTACTTTTGGAAGAGAATAATTTGCTACGCAACACGATTGCTAAACAACTTCGCATTCTTTCCGTGCAAGAACAAAGCCGCACGATGCTAATCAACGCATATAAGCGACAAAAATTCAGTGATCCGGAAATGGCTAAAATTTTGAAGTTGGTTGATGATGAAAATTCCATCAAATTAACTCCTGCAGAGCAAAATTTACTACAAACAGTAGCTAAACAAATCGTCAAGGAAGCCCCTATTTCTGATGAGCAACAAGCATTATTGCTACAAAAGGAACAAGAGTTAACCGAAGCTAAAACAAAGGCTGACGAGTTAAAACTCAAGCTTGAGGAATTAGCCAAAGCCGCAGAGAAAAAGGATAAAGAGGCGCAAAAGAAATTGGATGCCATCATGAAATCCACAGAGGCAAAAGCGCAAGAAGTAGCTCAATTAGAACAACAACTAAAAGAGCAAAAAGATATTGCACAAGGCCAAGCCAACCTCAAGGCGATGTTGGAATATGATGGAGCTCCCAATGAAACTGATGATTTAAGACAAGTCGCTGAACAAAAAATGAAGGCGGACATTGCAGCATCTTTAGCTTCGGAAGCATTTAGCCAAAAGCGTTATGCAGCCGCAGAGCAACTGTATCGCACCATCATTCAAGATCAACCCGATCACGTACCTGCTCGCATCAATTTGGGCACCATTCTTTTACAAATCAATTTGGTAGATGAGGCCATCACTCATTTAAAACGTGCTACGGAAATTGATAAGGACTCCGTACCTGCTTGGTTTATGTTAGGTGTAGGTCAATATCGTGCCGGATTAGATAAAAGCGCGATGGAATCTTTCCTAGAAACAGTCAAAATTGATCCTGCCAATAGCAAGGCATTTGAATACATGGGGATTTTGGAAAGTTGTTCCGGCAACTACAAGAAAGCCATTCAATATTTTGACAAAGCATTAGACATTAACGCTCAATCTGCAAATGCATTATTCAATCTTGCATGGGCTCATGCTCACTTAAAAGATAACAATAAAGCAAAGAAAAATTACGATTTAGCCATTAAAAACGGAGCTTTACCTGATAAAAACCTTGAATTGATCATGACAGGGCAACGTTCTGTCACTGAACCGATTTCCGAAACGCCAAGTATAGCGGCAGCTGCAATACAAGCACCTGCATCGGCACCTGCCGATACTGCCGCCGTAGAAACAATTCCGGAAGTTACAAAATCAGATGATAAAGTTCCTTTTGCTGACCAGTTGCCTACCATGACTCCCTCGGTAGCACAAGCACAGGAAGCAGCTCAAGAAACAAAACCAAACACGGCTGTAGCTCCCGAAAAGACGGATAAAGTCGACGAGCAACCCAAAAAAGTAATTGAAAACAACAAAGAGCCGGAGAAAAAAGACGAACCGGCTCCACGTAAACGCAGATTTCGTATCGGATAAGGATTTTTTCACTTTTACATTATGCAAACAATAGGAATTTTAGGTTTGGGTATTATTGGCACCGGCATTGCCAAGCACATTGAGCAACTAGGTCATTCGGTAATCGTGTGGAATAGAACACCTCAATCGGGGTGGAATCATTATGCAGACACACCAGGTGACGTAGCACAACAAAGCAAAATCATCGCCTTATATTTAAAAGATAGAAATGCGTGCTTAGAAGTGTTTAATCAATTAAAACCTGCACTTACTCCTGAGCATACCATTATCAACCACTCTACTATTGATTTAGCCACCTGCATGAAGTTGGCACAAGAATGCCAAGCAATTGGTTGTACTTATGTGGACGCTCCTTTTACCGGATCAAAAAATCCGGCAGCCCAAGGTCAATTAGTGTATTATGTAGGTACGGATGAAACCACCCTTGCACGTATTAAACCTATTTTAGAACTTAGCTCTAAAGCTATCGTGCCTACCGGGCCGATTGGTTCTGCCACCGTGCTTAAATTGGTAACAAACATGATTTCAGCTTCTATGGTGCAAGTGCTTTCGGAGGCACTAGCCATTACCAACGCATACGGAATGGATGCCGACCTTTTGCTTGAGGCTATGGAAAATAACGTAGTAATTTCACCTTTAGCGAAATTTAAGCTCCCATTCATGCAAGAAAAAGATTTTGGCACCCATTTCTCATTAGATAATATGAGAAAAGATGGCACCTACGCATTAGAACTGGCAGCTGATAAGGGAATCATACCTCCTTCTTGCCAACTCGTATCATCGATTATGACTCGTTTGTGTGCAGAGGGAAAAGCGGATTGGGATTTCTCATGCCTAGCCTCACAATTCGAAGAGCAGAATAAATCACTATAACATCTATGCTCAAATATCCATCACTGTTGATAGCTTTATCCATTTCCCCTCTTTGGGGAAATGTTGCCGGTGAATTGGAAAGAGCCGATGAAGCCCTCCTTAACGAAGAGGCCATCTTGATTGAATCATTCAATCATGTTTCAGACTCATCTGATGAGGAAATTGATGAATCGCAAAGTAATGTGAGACCGGTCAATCCGGGAAATCAACCTAAACCTAACAATGAGGCTGTCGCACCGCCTATTCCTCCGCAAGATTTGGAGCTGAAAAATATTCCCTCTACAGCAACTCCACCAACAGGACAGCAAGCATCAGCTGACGGCATAGTCACTGAAGCCACAAAGAAAAATTATACCAGTACGTCTTCATCTCGACAATTTTTAGTTTCCGGTAAAGAACCTATTGTCTGTAGTGCCATATCCGTCAAAGCGGAAGAATTAAAAAAATCCTTATTTAAAATCCTCAAATTACCACCTGAATGGAAATCGACTATTCACATTCATTTAGTTGGAAAAAAAGGAGAACTTCCACCCCCAAATCCGATTCGCACTCAAACATTGTTAGATGACGGCGATTTGTACTATCACATTTACGTTCATGCCGGTAGAGGTGTAAATATTGAAAAACTCAACCAAGCGATTATCACTACCTTGATGTATGAAATTACCCTTAGGAATATTCCTACGGAATCGCTACCTGAAAACGTAGAATTACCTCCTTGGTTACAAATAGGCATCGAACAAGCCATTTTGTGGGATACGGATCAAGCCGACCGCAGTTTCTACGCTACGATGTTTAATAACAATAGCATTATCGACATCCAAAAATTATTAACAATTAAATCTCCTAGCACCGAACTAGATGCCACCACGTACACAACCTACAAGGCATCCGCAGGAGCGTTAATTTTATGTCTTTTGCGCCAAAATAATGGTCAAGAGGGGATGAAATCTATTTTAAATGAGGCAATCATGGGGTCGGAAGATTCTGAGAACTTAATCAAACGAAACTTTCCGCAATTAAATTTAACGCCCACATCTTTGCATAAATGGTGGTCTCTCCAAATGGCGCAAATGGCTACAGCGCCACTGACTGAAACACACAATATTCCCGATACGGATAAAAGGTTAAGTGAAGCTTTGCAGGTATTTAACTATAATCCGACGACTCGAACGACCCAAGTTATCTCACTAGAAAACCTCAATGCCCTAGCAGCCATACCTGATCTTGATAATCAGTTAAAAGAGGTTAGTAATAATTTGGTGCATACAAGTAGAAGAGCTTTTCCTGCCTATCAGCCGATTATTGTGGAATATGCTAAATTTGTAGCATTGTTACAGGCAAAAAAAATTACACCCCATGATGGCGAAAAACGCTTAGCTCAATTAAAAGAGTTACGTGAAAAGTTACTTCAAACAGCTGTTCAAGTACGTGATTATATGGACTGGTATGAGATTACCACCAAAACATCCAATCCAAGTACATTTGATTCTTATTTAAGAACCATGAGCATTCTTCGTTCTCAAAACTCATCACCAAACACTCCTTTAAGCCAGTACTTGGAAGATATAGAAAAACTCCACACTCAACCGGCACAATCAAAATTACCTAAATTACACCCATCTTATACTCCCAAAGAAGATTAAATATCTTAATCTACCCCATATCTAAAACACAATAAAACTCTCTCATGTTAAATATTCCTCACATCATAGCATTCGTAGGAGCTCCTTTGGAGGCTCTCGTATTAGCCATT
This sequence comes from Akkermansiaceae bacterium UBA7331, assembly GCA_002471255.1. Classification (GTDB taxonomy): domain Bacteria; phylum Verrucomicrobiota; class Verrucomicrobiia; order Verrucomicrobiales; family Akkermansiaceae; genus Akkermansia. The sequence goes on from DKPP01000008.1 coordinate 76,874, forward strand.
TTAGGTAGCTTTTGCATTTTTCTTTATTACCTTTTTCATCGAGCTTCGAAAAAGGCATTTCCTATGACTTGGGGGAGACTTATTGTCATTTTCTTATTCAATTTCTTAGGGCTATTTATTATTACAATTTTAAACTTGTTAAAAATAGCAAAAAGTGGTCAGAATAAACCGAAAAACTAAAGTTCGGTTGACTCATCACTATCTGAAAATTTGATTTGGCACCACATTGCATCAAAATAAATAATTACCGAAAAGCTCGGGGTTTTGCATATTTATGATGTAGTCTGTGTGATATAGATAGGATCCTTTCACCTATTGAATTCTAAAATACAATGAAAATAAAATACATAACTGCCCTCTTAATTTGTGCTAATACTACTATGTATATTGGTGCACCTATAGCATTAGGGGAAACAACATCTGAAACTATTTCTGTTCATGATAAAATCATTCAGGATCATTTTGTATGCTTACAGGCATTTAAAGAAAAGGTCATAGCTGACCCCGATAAGACAACAGATTTTTTGCTTTCTTTGGATGATTGGCAAAAGAAACAGCCACTTGCATGTAGAATTATTGAATATCTTCCTCTAGATAAAAAAATTCCGGCACTTCATTCTCTTTTAATTGCTTGCAAGGACGGCAAAATAGAGCCGCAATTGGTAGCGCCCTTTTTTGATTCAGTTGAGAGTGATTATTATAAGGACCTACCTCCTAATATGCAAATGGCTTACCATCATTATGTACCGGACATCAATAATTTGTATCAAACAGCAAAAATAACGTTTGCCGGTAATAAGGAGCTTGAGGCTAAGTTTGAAGATATTCTATCAGGTGAGTACCGCCATAGAAATATGGCCGATTGCTGTATTATTCGTTTGCCATTAAGAAGTATTCCTTTTATTGCTCCTCATAAAGGCTATTGGGCTAGTCTGCCTATGGAAAAATCTTATTCATATGATGAACAGGTCCGGCTTATTCAAGAATACGCCAAGGCACTGGATAAGGTTTATCTAGCATTGATGAATATTACTCGCAATGAGATTTCTAAAGAGCAAGGAATAAAACTCTTAAACGAATCTATCGATCAGCTGGAAATGCCTAAAAAGGCTTTACAAAAGCTTCGTCCAATTAAAAATGACGCTGATCAGGCAAATTTACTTTTGACTTATCTTGATGAATTAACAGTAATTCCTTTTAAATACCTAGATGAATTGAATACGACCTCACGAAACGAAGATTTGGAAGAAATTTCTAAAAAAATTGATTTTAAAATGTTAACTTATCCCGATTGCTACCTTTTGGAATGGATTATGTCACAGCCTTTGCCAAAATTAGACGGACCAAAAGTGAAACAACTCGCAAAAGAAAAAGCTGAAAAGAACAAGTTAGCAGAAGAGCATAAGAAATCACTCAATTCATTCCAATAAGAGAGATTTTATAAAAATATAGACACTGGTTGTCTCTAAACCGAACCTCATCATACAAGCCGGAAGTGAATCTTCATTTCCGGCTTGATTTCTCTATTTTGGTAGTGTAGATATTAACGATATAACTCCATTAAAATGAGACATTACTATCAAATATTACTATTTTTCCCTCTGCTTTTTTGCTCTCAAACAATGAGTGCAGAGCATGTTCTCCCCGAAATGACCGGTTTAAAGATATATAGAAGCAATTTAGAAAGCTTTAAAAACTCGATTACCAAAGATCCTAGTAAAACGGCAGAGCTTTTCCTTTCAAATGATCTTCTGAAAAAAGATACCGAGGCTGCCTGCCGAATTGTTAATGACTTGCCTCTTAAACTCAGACTGGAGGCGCTTAATTCCATTTTAGATGCTTGCAAAAATAATCAATTGGCTATTCATCATGCTTTTAGGTTTTTCTCCATAGAAAAAGGTGATTCTTTTGAGGTAGCTCCACCAAATATGATCTTGGCATGTAATTATTACGTTCCTAGTATTAACAAGCTGTATAAAAAGGCGAAAACAGTTTTTGCTACAAATGATTATATGTCTAGTGAGCTCGATGATATTCTTTCAGGAAAATTTCGAAGAAACATGATTAACATTGCTTGCCAAGATCCGGATTCTTTAGGCCAAATTCCATTTTTATCACCCAATAAAGGTTATTGGGCAAGCTTGCCATCGGATAAACAATATTCTTATAACGAGCAGTTAAAAATCATTGATGATCACGTTCGCTTAATCAATGATTTTCAACAATGTCGGATGAATATTTTAGAAAACAAAATTGATGAGGAAAAAGGTATTATTATGCTCAATGACTTAATCAATAAAATGAAACGATTAATTCCTCAATTTGAAAATTTGCGACCTTTACCCAATCACGAAGAGCAAGCCTTGCTTATGAAGAAATATATGGATGAGATTAGTTATGCTTTTTGGAAACGGTCGAAACAAATTCATCAGCTCAAGTTAGCGAAACCTCAAAATGAATTGCTAAATCAGTTGAGAGCCCAATATGCAAAGCTTGCTTACCCGGACTGTTATTTATCGGAATGGATAGTATCTAAACCACTATCGTTAAAAGAAAGATATGGACCCAAAATGTTAAAATTCTTGGACGATTGTCAAAAATCACTCAATTCATCCCAATAAAAGAAATTTCATAAAAATATAGAAATTGGCCACACCAAACAGGACCTCATTATGCAAGCCGGAAGTGAAGATTCACTTCCTGCTTGATTCTTCTATTTGAGCAGCGTAAACATTAGCCATATAACTCAATTAAAATGAAACATTTCTACAAAATACTACTATTCTTCCCTCTGTCTCTTTGCTCTCCAGCAATGGCATCGGAGCAAATTCCTCCCCCTAGTGCTAAGTTGAATGATTTTAAAAATATCTTAGATAATTTTAAAGACTCGATTACTCAAGATCCTACTAAAACGGCAGAGTTTTTCCTTTCAAATGCTCTTCTGAAAAAAGATTCTGAAGCTGTCTGCCGCATAGTTGAGTATTTGCCCTTAGAGAAAAAACTCATAGCACTTAACTCCATTTTAGATGCTTGCGAAGAAAAAAAAATAGGGGTTACTGATGCCGGTAAATTTTTTCAATCCGAGCCAGCGAATCATTATGTTGTAGTTGCTCCAAACATGCAGTTGGCTTGCAATTATTATGTACCGACAATCAATCGATTGTTCCAAAAGGCTAAAAGAATTTTTTCATCAAATGAACACATCAGTCGTGAAATGGAATATATTTTAAATGGTCAATATCGAAAAGACTTGATGACTACTGTTTGTACTAGCCCTTTTTATATAGAAAGCATTCCTTTCTTGTCTCCAAATAAAGGTTTTTGGGCCAGTTTACCATCTAACAAAACTTATTCTTTTGAGGAGCAATCAGCTATGATTAGTCAATATGCCAAGCATTTAGATTCTACTTTAAAATCGATATTCATAGCTTCTGGAAATGATAAGGAATCAAAATCGGCTATAAAAATAATTAATGAAAACATCATAGAGCTGAAGTCATTAGCAAGAAAATTAGAAGATATTCGTCCGATAAATGATCAAAAAACACAAAATCAATTAATTAATCAATACTTGGATGATTTATCATATGTCTTTTGTGAAAATAGTTTTGATTGGGCTAAACTAAAATCTACAAAAACTCAACAAACATTGGCGAAACAATTGGAGCCATTGCTTTATCCTGACTGCTATTTATTGGAATGGGCAGTCAATGAACCACTTGATTCAGAAGTAAGGAATTGTTTAAAAACAAATAAACTACTAAAAGATAATTTAATAAAACAGCAATAATAAAGTGACGCACTCAAGGAGCTAGTACATCTCCGGTATTTGCACTAGAATAGTCGGAATCACTTCCGCTGTCTGAAAAGGAAAGATGCAGTCCTAAAGTGAAAGCATTAATAGAAGAGCACAAAAAATCACTCAATTCATTCCAACAAGACAGCTTCTATAAAACTATAGGCACTGGTTGTCTCTAAACCGAACCTCATCATACAAGCCGGAAGTGAATCTCATTTCCGGCTTGATTTCTCTATTTTGGTAGTGTAAATATTAGCGACATAACTCCATTAAAATGAGATATCACTACCAAATAATATTGTTATTCCCTCTATTTCTTTGCTCTCAGGCCATGGCAACGGAGCAAGTTCTCCCCGAGATGACCGAGTTAAATGTATATCAAAGCAATTCAGAGAGCTTTAAAAACTCAATTACTCAAGATCCTACTAAAACGGCAGAGTTTTTCCTTTCGAATCCAGTTCTGAAAAAAGATTCTGAGGCTGCCTGTAGAATTGTTGAATATTTACCCTTAGAGAAAAAACTCATAGCACTTAATTCCATTTTAGATGCTTGTGCATCGGGAAAATTATCAATAATACAATCATTTGATTTTTTTGAGCCTCTTTATACGGATTCTTATCAAGTCGCACCACCTAATATGCAGATGGCTTGTAATTATTATGTTCCTGCGATTAATAAACTTTATCAAAAAGCGGCGAAAATCTTTGATAAAGATGAAAAAATCAAACAAAAACTCGATGCTATTTTATCAGGAAGATCTCGAAAAAAAATTATTCAAGATTCTTTATTGAGCTCATGGTATATGGGACCAGTCCCTTTTTTGTCTCCAAATAAAGGCTACTGGGCAAGTTTGCCCGCCGACAAGCACTATTCGTTTGAAGAACAATGCCAATTAATTGATCAGCATGTCAAATTGGTCGACCAAGCATATGAGAGCCTGTTATCACTATTGAAAGGTCAAGTAAATGAGGATGAGGGCATTAAACTTTACAAACTCAAATTAGAACAACTCAAAAAGCACTGCTTGGAATTTGAAAAACTTCGCCCTTTGAAAGATACCTCTAAACAATATGAACTACTCATTAAATATATGGATGAGTTATCTTATTCGTTGATATTTAATATGAAAGCGTTAAGGCCAATTGCTGATAAAAGGCAAAAAAATGAGTTGTTCGATCAATTAAGGTTTCAAATGATTGATTTGCTATATCCGGATTCTTATCTTTTAGAATGGTCTGCAGCACTTCCTTTATCCGAAGAAGAAAGATATGGTCCTAAAATGAAGAAATTAGCAGAAGAGTACAAAAAAACTCTCAATTCATCCCAATAAGATAGCTTTTATCAAAACGCAAACAATTACTTTCGGCTTGCTTTTTATGTTTTAGCGATGATAGCCTCATTAATATAACTTTATGAAAATAAAACACATAATTACTCTCTTAATTTGTGCAAGTAGTACTGTGTATATTGGCGCACCTATAGCATTAGGTGAAACAACATCTGAAACCATTTCTGTTCATGATAAAATCATTCAGGATCATTTTTTATGCTTACAGGCATTTAAAGAAAAGGTCATAGCTGACCCCGATAAGACAGCAGATTTTTTGCTTTCTTTGGATGATTGGCAAAAGAAGCAGCCACTTGCATGTAGAATTATTGAATATCTTCCTCTAGATAAAAAAATTCCGGCACTTCATTCTCTTTTAATTGCTTGCAAAGACGGCAAAATAGAGCCGCAATTGGTAGCGCCCTTTTTTGATTCAGAAGAAAGTGATTATTATAAGGACCTACCTCCTAATATGCAAATGGCTTACCATCATTATGTACCGGACATCAATAATTTGTACCAAACAGCAAAAATAACGTTTGCCGGTAATAAGGAGCTTGAGGCTAAGTTTGAAGATATTCTATCAGGTGAGTACCGCCATAGAAATATGGCCGATTGCTGTATTATTCGTTTGCCATTAAGAAGTATTCCTTTTATTGCTCCTCATAAAGGCTATTGGGCTAGTCTGCCTATGGAAAAATCTTATTCATATGATGAACAGGTCCGGCTTATTCAAGAATACGCCAAGGCACTAGATAAAGTTTATTTGGTAGTATTAGATCTTGCCCATAATAGAATTGCTAAAGAACAAGGAATAAAACTCTTAAACGAATCTATTGATCAGCTGGAAATGCCTAAACAGGCTTTACAAAAGCTTCGTCCAATTAAAAACGACGCTGATCAGGCAAATTTACTTTTGACTTATCTTGATGAATTAACAGTAATTTTTTTAAAACGTATATATGAATTGAATGCGACGTCTCAAAACGAGGAATTGGAAAAACTTTTTAGAAAACTGAATTTTAAAATGTTAACTTATCCCGATTGCTACCTTTTGGAATGGATTATGTCACAGCCTTTGCAAAAAGAAGGCGGTCCCAAATTAAAACAGCTCGCTAAAGAAAAAGCTGAACAGAAAAAGTAGGAATTATCATTTTTAATGATCGTTGATACTCCCTCTACCAAATTGCTCAAAATCAATTATATTAGAGCTAGTTCTTCCAGTTAGGGTAATGAACGAGCCTTTTAAAAAAATCGAGAAACACATACAACCACTTGATTTGACACAGTCCCCCTAAAAATAAAGCACTGACAGAATTATCTTGAGGCTCGCTAGCTTTTGAGTAGAATCATCGCGTTACTATAGTTCCCATGATTGAAGCAAAGCAACTTTCAAAAAAATTTGGCCGATTCCAAGCGGTTAAAAATGCATCTTTTACTATCAATAAAGGTGATATTGTCGGGTTTTTAGGACCTAATGGTGCCGGCAAGACCACTACGTTGCGAATGCTCACCGGTTATTTACCACCGACATCAGGCACAGCGGTCATTGCCGGTCATGATGTACTTAAAGATCCTATGGGAGCTAGAAAATGTCTTGGATATTTGCCTGAGCATGTACCTCTTTATGATGAACAACGAGTAACGGAATATTTAAAGTTCCGAGCCAGACTTAAAGGCATCCCTTCAAAGGAAATTTGGAACAATGTTGCCAGAGTTTTGGAAATCTGCGACTTGGAGCCTGTACGCCGCAAAATGATTCGTACTTTATCCAAGGGCTATCGTCAGCGCGTCGGCTTAGCTGATGCGTTATTGGGCAAACCGGATATTCTCATCCTTGATGAACCGACCAATGGTCTTGACCCGAACCAAATTCGTCAAATGCGTGAGCGAATCAAGGCATTGACGGTTGACCACACGATTATTCTTTCTACCCACATTTTAAGTGAAGTGGAAATGATGTGTAATAAGGTAGTTATTATTGACCAAGGTGTTATTAAAGCTGCCGATACTCCGGAAAATTTAACTTCCAACTTACGTGCCGCCGGTAAAATCGCCATTGAGTTCAAAGGTGATTTAGACAAAGTGGTAGAACAATTTAATGAATTGGAACATGTTAAGAAAGTCATTCACGATTCGACCACCGAAGATGGATGGCACTTTTTAACAATCCGAGCCGAGGCAGGAACCGATACCAGAGAACGCCTCATTGAAATTTTAACAGGACTCAATTGCAAGGTGAGACATATTCATCGCCACATCCCTACTCTTGAGGAAGTCTTTGTAGAAATGACCCGTAAAGACTAATCGTCTATCCATTTTACCTTATCTGAATTTATGTCGGCTATTTATACTATTTTCAAAAAAGAGATTCGCAGTTTCTTTCTTACCCCGTATGGTTGGGTGATTTTAGCCTTTGTGCTCGCTTTACAAGGCTTATCCTTATCAGCCACGCTCAAAATCTTTCAAACAGCACCCCAACAAGAGGGCATTTTGTTTTTCATCGTGCACTCTCAAATGTTTTGGTTCTACTTCCTCTTCATCTTCCCTCTCATCACGATGAGATCACTAGCTGAAGAAGAAAAAACAGGCACTCTGGAATCACTATTGACCGCGCCGGTTAAAACTTGGCAGGTTGTCATGGGTAAATATCTCGCGGCATACGCATTTTTTATCGTCCTTTGGTTGCCACTTCTTCTTTATCCATTCGTAGGCGATATGGCCAATTGGTATGTCGAGGCGAACTATAATTATGATCCGGGAATGATGCTTTCCTATCGCTTTGCGGATTGGTTCGGCACCTTGAGTATTATTTTCCTAATGGGTGCGTGGTTCACAGCATTAGGCATTTTTGCCTCTTCTTTAACAGGTAGTCAGATTATTGCCGGCATCACGACAATCGGCCTTTTGGTATTCATCTTCTTCTTAGGCTTAGTTCCGATTTTATGGGGTGAGTTCCCTGCCTCTGCTATTTTCCACTATCTTTCTTGCACGGAGAACTTAGATAAATTCTCATCCGGCTTAGTCGATTCGAGACCATTTGTCCTATACATTTCGATGACGGTTTTGACCTTGGCAGTTACGGTACGCACCATTGATTACAGACGCTGGAAACACTAAGACTTTCTTTATTCACTTTTACCGATTTTCTCCATCATGAGCGATACATATACTGAATCAACTCAACTCGATCCCAACGAAAACCCCCAAGAGCCTGCAAAAAAGGTGAGGGCCCCTTGGATGACTTGGGTGAATCTTTTCCTTTTAACCATTATTGTCATTTGTTGTAACTATGTAGGGTGTCAAGAATACTACCGTCGTGATTTGACGGAAGATCAGCGATACGATATTTCTCAGCAAAGTATCAACTTAATCCAATCTGACTTGATTCAGAAAAGAGAGACCCCTATCAAAATCACATTTGCCTTCTTACGAACAACGCAGAACTACACTCGTATGCGTTCTTTGTTGGAAGAATACGAACGCCTTTCGAATGGTAAAATCAAAGTTGAATTCTTTGACCCACTTCGCCAGCCGAATAAGGCACGAGAAGTAGCCTTGATTTATGGTATCGAGTTTAAGAAAAATCAGGTAATCATTGATGCTCGCCCCGATACAAGCCGTGGTTTAGATACATTTGAAGGCAACCAACAAGAAGCTGCCTCGGTGCGTATACTTGATGGTAACAACTTCGTCGTGTATGGCCCGGGTCCTGATGGTAAAACACAAAAAGCGGTCGCTTTACAAATCGAAGATTTGATGACTGCCAATATTTACGGTGCCGCTACCGGATTACCAAAAATTGTTTATGTTATTGCCGATAAGAGTAATTTCAGCAATGAAAACTTAAACGATAATAATTCGATCTTCCAAACGCTGAATCGCATTTGTCGATCACTAAACTTGCAATTGGTACCGATCAATTTATCAGGTTTATCAAAAATTCCTGATAATGCAGCATCAGTCATGCTCATTGGGCCAAAATACGATATTACTCCACAGGAAAGTGAAGTATTGGAAGAATATTGGAACCGACCAAATTCGGGCATGTTGGTCATGCTAGATCCACAAGCAGATGAGCCAAAACAACTTTATAGATTTTTAAGATCTCAAGGTTTAAGACCTCAAAATGACCGAGTGATGCTTAAAGACCGCAAAAACTCGGTATTTGAAATCAATGCAATTTTTGCACAAGGTCTAAATTGTACTAAAGAATTTTGGAATAGCAGCACCGGTTTGGAAGGTCAAAGCATCTCCTTAGTAGCCGATACGGATAACAATGCGTTAGCTTATCGCCGCATCGAGACTTACCCTCTATTGGTCACTACACCAGAGTTTTATGGTGAAACCAAATACACTCAATTCCCTGTCCAATTTGATGAAAATGAAGATAACCCGGGACCTTTATGCATTGGTCTGGCTATCGTAAAAGGCAACAACAATGATATCAACTTGGCTAAAGAAACGGGGCGCATGGCTTTGTTAGGTAATGTTGACATCTTGCAGCCTAAGAGCATTAAACCAGAGCAACGTGATTTCTTACGTAGCTTGACCGCATGGATGACGGATCGAGAAGAATTAAGTGGCATCGGCGCAAGACATGATTTGACTGTTAAAATCAATCTTGATCCAAAAGCCCTATCCTTTGTGGAGTTTATCACCACATTAGGCTTCCCTATCCTAGCATTACTCATTGCATTGCTCATTTGGAACAATCGTCGCCACTAAGGATATTTTAACCTGAGACCGAATAGCATCATGCGAATCTTGCGCTCCATTCTGCTCATCATCGTTACATTACTTTGTATTACGGCAGCCGTCTTATTAACCATCGATGGCAATCTATCACGTGTGATAGGCCGTACGGCTTTTGATAAGGGAGAACGACTTTTCCCTTATTCAAAAGAAGAACTCAACCAAGTCAATTGGATGCGTATTAAGCATATCAATGATAAGGCCGAGTTTCGACGTTTACCAAATGGCGTATGGTGGGCAACTTCCCCATGGAATGACCGAATGGACCCACGAGCAGCGGCTGCCATTCTCCAATTCACTCATTCCACTACGATTGTTGATGCTTTACCTCTTAATAATACGGTAAAATCTTCTATTAAAGAGTTCGGTCTGCAAAGCACCCCGACGGAAATCACATTGAAACATTTAACGCCCGAAGATAGCGGTTCCACTATGGCACGTTATACTTTAGGAACTAGAGCTCCGTGGGTCGTTGATGATTTAGAACACAAGACGACCAATAACACGACATATCTTAAAACCGATTATTACGGGCGTGCAAACCGTATTTGTGTAAGTACCGGAGATATTACTCCTTTATTTAAAGAAGGTATTCGTCAATTACGAGACCACCGACCATTGCTTGTGCACCCGGCTTTACCTGCTCGCATCAGTATCAAAAATAAAAGCGAAATTATTGAATTAGTACGCTTATCCCCCAATTCTCCATGGAAAATCACCTATCCGCTAGAGTTGGATACCGATCCACAGATGATAACCGTACTTTTGGGTGCATTACAAAAGCTTACTGCATCTAGAGTACATAATCCTGAGGATTCCATCTTACCGGAACTCTCTGATGAACAAACCGTCACTGTAAGTATCAGTAATTTTGAGGTTGATGAAGCGAAGCAAAAGCTTGTGGTTGGGGCTCCTGTCGTTTTATCAATGTTCCCAACGTCTGACTCTGCCGCTAACAATCTTGTTAAGGCTACCGTTTCCGATCGTCCGGCAGTTTTTGATTTACCCTATAAGTCACCTCAAGCGGAAAAAGGGCAATCCCCATCTTTCGCTGCCTTTCAAAATCTACCTTTAACTTTAAATTTCTTACGTTCGAAGAATCTTACCAATTTAGGTAAAACGCCAATTTTAGGTATTTCTCTATCTTCTCGTCAGAGTATGTACCCTATCATCTTTAAATACCGTGATGGTAGTAAAGATACGGGAACGGCTGCTTCGTGGACGTTTTCCGCAGATGGCAATCCTCCTGCAGCTGTTGATGAAATCAATCTGGCTCGCCTAATTCAAGGCATCAAAGAAGGGTTAGTGGATGGATTTGCCACAGATGCACCTAGCGACCTTAAAATCTATGGTCTTGATAAGCCAATCTACAAAATATTTATTGCCTTAAAGCCTAGTCCGTCACAGCCGGATCCATTACCAACCATGCTCTATTTCTCAAAAGGTGCAGATGGGTCATGGTATGCTCAAGAAGAAGGCAAACCTACTATCTTCAACATTGCACCTGAGTTTATCCAATTATTCAATATGGATCCGCTCTACTGGAGAAACAAAAAGCTTATTAACTTTAACAGATTCGACCTCAAGCAACTCATCACACAAAACGTGGGAGTATCTGCACCATTGACGCTGTCTTATGATAGTCTAGATGATACGTGGAAAGCACAGCAAGGAGGTAAAGATGTCACGGTTGATATTAACCCAAATCGCGCCAACCGTTATCTGCAAGCATTGGAAAAAATTGACGTATTCCAATGGTTGCCCTATGACGATCACCGAGCATGGCAGGCATTGCAAAACCCTACATTCATCTTAACAATGAAGCTTGAGGGCTACACACAAACTGACCATACCATGAAAAATGACCAATCGGCGACGATGAAAAAGGAATCCAGCACGATTCAAATAGATATCGTTCCTGTCGATAAAAATAATCCTCAGGGTTATTATTACGGCAAATTACAAGGCATGCCCGAATATTTTCTACTCGATGATAAATCGGTGAAAATACTTACTGCTTCACTTTACGAACAATAGAATTTTCTAAAATGGCCATTGATCTAAAAGACATCGTGCAATATCTCAACGGTGTACTCAATATAGATGGGTTTAAAGACTCAGCAGTTGCAATGAACGGTTTACAAGTGGAAAACAATGGTGTTGTCACAAAAGTAGCCGTAGCTGTAGATGGTTCAGAATCTGCTATTAAAGAAGCTATCAAACAAAAGGCTGATTTATTGATTTTGCACCATGGCATTTTTTGGCAAACGATGCAACCGATTACCGGCATAGCCTATCGAAAGCTAAAATTGGCAATGGATCACAATTTAGCCATTTATTCTGCTCATCTTCCACTTGATCAACACCCAAAATACGGAAATAATGCGATTTTGAGCCGACTGTGCGGATTAGAACCAACTTTACCTTCATTCTCGTATCATGGAAATGAACTAGGTTGTCGTGGAGTATTAGAAATTTCCGGTAAAGAACTATTAGCTCGGTTAGAAAAAGCAACCGGCAAGCCTTTTCATGCATTTTGGAATCATGACCCGGAACAATCGGCAGGAGATACCCTTATTTGTAGTGGTGGCGCCGGTGATGATATTAGTGCCGTAGCAGCGCTGGGTTGTAAAACTTACGTTACGGGAGAGGGTTCTCATTGGAATATCCCCATTGCCCAAGAATTAGGTATTAATCTCTTATTAGGTGGACACTATGAAACGGAAACCTTCGGGGTCAAATCATTAGGCAAACTTTTACAAGAAAAGTTTCAGCTTCCTTATGAATTTTTGGATTTGCCACCCTACGCATATTCTTTAGCTCAATAATATATCTACATGTATTTAACGACAGACGACGCTGACGGCAAACAAAGATTGGATCAATATCTAGCTACCCATCTACCGGATTTATCACGCTCACGCATTCAATCACTCATTAAAAGCGGTGATGTGTTGGTTAATGGTAAATCAGCCAAGCCCAAGCAAATGGTCAGTCGTGGTGAGACAATATCCGTCAACATCCCCGAACCGGAACCGGCTGAAGCCCAAGCTCAAGATATCCCCTTACACATTCTTTATGAAGATTCCGATGTCATTGTAATCAATAAAGAAAGTGGCATGGTGGTGCATCCCGCGGCAGGCAATCCTGACGGAACTATAGTTAATGCCCTACTTCACCACTGTGGCGATTTATCAGGCATAGGCGGGGTGGAAAGACCCGGTATTGTGCACCGTTTAGATAAAGATACTTCCGGTTGTCTCGTTGTAGCTAAAAATGATATAGCCCATTTATCATTAACATCACAGTTTGCGGCACGCACGACAGATAAATTATATTTGGCTGTTGTACAGGGTATTCCTAAAGAAACTACAGGCACTGTTTTTACTCACATAGGTAGGCACCCGGTCAATAGGATGAAAATGGCTGTTGTTAATCCGGGCTCAGGAAAAGCAGCTATTACTGATTGGGATCTATTATGTGCAGATCCGTCCACTAAATCAGCCTTGGTATTATGTACTTTACACACAGGACGTACGCACCAAATTAGAGTGCATATGTTACATTTAGGCCACCCGCTAATTGGTGATCCTATTTACGCTAAACCACAAAGACAAACTGCGCAGCCCGGCAGGCTGATGCTCCACGCATGGAGACTTTCTTTTGACCATCCGAAAACCGGAGAACGTATGGATTTTGAAGCACCGGTACCCTCTGAATATACGCCGTGGATGCAACAATTCCCCAACGGATTACATGGCTCGCTCCCTGCTCCTCGCAAGGGTCCTCAGCTTGAGGTAGAAGACGCAGAAGACTAATATTTTTTAATATCAAAAGCTAACCTAACACGTTTTACTTAAATAACGAAAAAGGCTGTATGTTCTCACATACAGCCTTTTTTATTCTATTTTAATCTTCGATTAGAAGCTATAGCGATAACCTAAACTACCGTTAAAGGAAGAAGCACCGCTACGGAAATCAGCATTGGCATCAATAAAGAAGCTACTTTGCACACCTACCGGTACAGTCAATCCGGCACCAAGCTGTATAGCTGTAGTACCAATTTTAGCACCTTGTACGTTTTGCATGAAATTAGGGTTACCTAAGAAACCAACATTCACTTTGGATCGATCGTCACCGAAATCTTGAGCAACATTGACGCGTGCTTCAGCAAAGGATTCACGACCAAATAAATTACTACCGATGACACCCATCCAGCGACCACCTAAGGCTAATGTGGCAACAGTCATATCTTGTTTACCAACCTTTAAGCCGGCCATATCTGCACCTGTTTCATCAAATCCATCCATGGAAGTATGTGCCACAGAAGCATTGAATAATGGTTGCAATACGGAAGTGTTTTCTTCATTCAAAGCGTAATCGTATGTCAATTCATACATAGCGCCGATACCATAACCATTTGTTTTGCTATGAGCATCATAAGAACCGGTGCCATAATCGACAGTACGGGTTAATTTACCATCATTTCTTACACCTGTAACGATAACGGTATGAGCCCATTTACGATCCTGGAATCGAACGAAACCATTTAAGTAATATGAATCCAAATCACCCTTGGCATGATCGGCAGCACTAGCTTTCAAATCGCCAAATTGTGCAGAAAACGCTAAACCAACTGTTACTCGATCACTTAAATCGACATCTACACCAACGGTGCCACCCCATGTTGAAAGAGTATAACCACTCTCGTCACCGGATGAATTAAGCTTGTTATAAGAGCCTGTACCCTGTACCCACATATTGTAGTACGGCATGTCTTCATTTGTTACAGATTGATTTACACCCATCTGAGTTGTACGATTACGCAACCATACCATTTGATCTTTTAATGCATTATTCTGAGCCATACCATAACTAGTAAGGGTAGAACCTGCTGCTGCTGCCATAGTCTGACTTGCCGTACCGATATTACCGGATTGGATCATTTGAGCGACAGCATCACTAAGAGCAAATAATGTGCTATTACGGTTGGCACTGGCAATAAACTTTGAATCATTTAATAAGTTCGCACCAGCCAAAGCATTTTGAGTTAACGCAGCACCGGCGAAAGCATTTGTTTCAGCTTTAGAAGCATTAACAATGATATCGTTACCTGATTGCTCCAATTCGTAATTGTAAATCAACCCTTGCAATCCTTTTACGGTCAATGAATTTCCTGTAAATGAGGAAACAGAGTCACCGGAAATAAGAACAAAGCTATAAGAAGATAAGTCGCCAGATTGGAACTCGACATTATTATCTAATACCAATTGTGTATTGTTCAAAGCAATATCGCCGGTTACGGACACCAATGCCTTTTCTTGCAATTCAGTTAGATTGCTAACAGAAGTATTAAAGGTTAATGTTCCGCCTTGGGTATTTAAAGAGCTTAACGTTACATTTGGCAATTTTTCACCATTTGTAATATCAAAAATAACATGAGCGGTCCCAGCTTGACGAGCAACACCACCAACAGTTAAAGCACCAAATTCGCAATCGCTTAGAATTAAAGTACCATTACTTACTCCCAAATTCACTTGTTGAGCACCTGTTACTCCCGTAAACTCTTGAGTACCGCCTCCCGCTAAATTGATTGAACCGGCGCCATTAAAGCTTCCGGAAAACGAATTGGTAGCAGAACCTAATTCAATAGAACTATCGGCATTGGCAAATTGCACGGTACCGGTACCGGCCAAAGCACCCAAACTTAAGTTGTTTTGAACATTTAAGCTAGCTTGAGCTCCCAAGTTGACACTTGTATCATTACCAATGGAACCATTTGCACCTACGGATAAAACTCCGTTATTTAAGGTTAAAGTACCATTACCGGTAACGGATGAAGTCAACTCAAATCCATTAGAACCAATTACCAATTCTGCACCATTAGAGAAATTGACAGAACTACCATTTCCTTGAATCAATGTTTCAACCGTAGTTGTTGAATCTTTCCCACCAAGGAAGAAAGAACCGTTATTTGTTAAATGCTTAATCGTATTAGTTAAGCCATTAAGAGTAAGTATCGCATTAGCATCAATAACAGCCCAACCATATTCTGTAAGTGTGGTATTACCATTAATGACTAATTCGCCCCCGGTTACTTTTATACCCGTTGCAGAAACAGAACCTCCAATTATTTGCTTATAATCGTCATTCTTCTGTAATTGTGCATTACCCTGAATTGAACCGGCATAAGAGGAAACTGCGTCCCCTTTTCCTGACTGATTAAGCATTAAAATCGCATTACTTTCCGATCCGGAAGTATCAATCATAGCGGTGCTGACAGCGCCTTCTAAGCCATTCAAATCAAGAATAGTATTACCTGCTTCCGGTAAACTCACATTTAAAGTACCGTCAACTACGACATAATCTAAGTTCAATGAATTGATATCGCCAGCATTGACAACATCTTGAGATGTGCCCGCTGCAACGTATAAAATATTACCTTCACCGCTTGATAAAGTAATCGTACCATTACCGCTCGTAGTGAAGCTAAATAAGTTCTTAATAGAATTATATTGGGAATCTACTAGAATCGTCAAACCATCACCTAAGGAAACCAAACCTCCGTTGGTTAATTGTAAAACGATATTACCACGGCTATCGAGCATATGTGCGGCTAAATCATTAGTAATCGCTAGATTCAAAGAATCAGTAATGGTCAAAGTACCGGATGATGATGAAAACTCAATGCACCCTGTACCTGCTGTATTACCATTCACTAACGAGCCTAAATTAGCACCTAATGTTGCGCTAGATACGGTAATATTGCCGGACACTCCGGAAATCGAACCAATTTGGTTAGAAGTATAATCATACCCTAAGTTCAACTCGGTAATCTTGTTACCTGAAAGACCGCCTAAATTAATGTTACCTGTCGAAACATTATTGGCATTCAAATGCTGATTGATGGCTACCGTACCGGCATATTGTCCCATGTTTTTCAAAGTACCATCTGAAATGGTAATTTGATTGGCAATAGCCAATCCTGAAGCATCTAATTCTCCACCGCTCATTATTACCGAACCGGTACCCAAACCTTCAATGGAGCTGACAGTAACAGAACCACTCTGAATAGTTGTACCACCGGAATAAGTATTATCCCCGGCTAGAGTAAGATTGCCTGTTACCACGATTTTACCTTCACCGGATATAGCATTGGAAGTACCGGTTTGTTGCACAAAGCCGACTTCATCCGTACGAGCAATTAATAATGTAGAATCTACATCTATGCGAATTTCATCAGCCCACTGAGCGCCACCAGTATTGGCTTCATTAGAAGCAAACACCATCGTTGCTCCGCCTGTAATCACTAAATTGGCATTGGTACTAAGAGACGTATAAGTGCCATTGGTGTTGACTGTTTGGCCTGTCCATGTAAATTGATGGGCACCACCAATGGTAACCGTTCCCCATCTGGTATCCGTTGCACCATTTGCCGTGTGGAAATTACCGTTAAACACATTATCCTCAGTCATGAGGATATTTAAACTACGGTTGGCTGCACTACCATTGGAAGCAGTTAAATTGGCATTTCCAGATAAATTCTGAATAAACAAGGTACCGTTTCCAATAGAGTTAGATCCAATAATGACAGCTTGTTTATCACTAGTATCAGTACCCGTATTTAAATTAAAACGTTCATCTTCTGTATTAGCAACGGAAAAAATCAATTTTGACGTACCTGTCTGATTACGATTAATCGTTCCGGTAAAGCCGGTCAATGAACCTAAAGTCGTATTTCCTGAAGTATTGGAAAGATTCAAAGTACCGGCACCGGTAATGTTGGCCGTTGTAGCTGTGGTCAGATTCAGGATCACATTATTCGAAATGGCATAATTTACGGAGCCTGTACCAGGAGCAGCATAATTCAATATAGCTTGTGTATCTGAAGAATTGGTAAGGCTTAACCATGTCAAATTACTTGTAGCTGTAGCCCAAGTGACAGTATTGCCATTTAAATCCAAATTAAATTGATTAGTGCTACTCAAAACATCTGTACCGATAACTAACTTACCGGATAGATCCGTTGTAATACCTTCTCCGTATTTAATAGTACCACTATTAAATGTCAAATTACCTGAACCTAATGCCGTAGCGGAGCCTAATACAATGGCACCTTCATTTAATGTTGTACCGCCACTGAAAGTATTATCCGTATTGAGGATTAATGTACCTGAGCCATTTTTGGTTAAGTTACCATCTCCTTGAATACCAAAACCACCATCAGTAGCGATGGTCCAAGTACCGGCACCATTTACAGTCATTTCACCAGGAGACACGTTGGAGACTAAAGAAATAGTTCCGGTCGTTTCCGCCGTATCAGCTGCAGTACCAATAGTTACTTTATCTCCATTGAAAAAGTGGTAATTACCTAAAACAGTATCTGAGTTCCATTCGGAGTCAGTCGTTAAACCGGCACCCCATGTACCATCTCCACCCTTCCATGCCAAATCGGCTACCTCGCCACTAATCGTTACTTTTAATGAGTTGGCTTCATAGAAATAATGGGCAATACGAGAATTATTGAATGAAGCCAGATCACCGGATAAAGTTCCGGTCGTAGACAACAATGTATAAGTGCCTTCAGCGAGGTTGGAATTAAAGCTGAATGTTAAACTATCAGAAAGAGTAACATTGCTAGTAGCAAAACTTAAAGCGGTGATGCTTTCAGCAGTATAGGCAATCGTACCACTGAGTGTCAAATTGGTAGACCCTGAAATAGTACCACCATTTGCACCTACAGAGAGATTGCCATTGAAAGCTGTAACTTCACCAGCTAATAAGATGGAACCTGAATTGATTGTAACATTCCCCATGTTGACGGTTGTGCCTGTCGTGATGGAGGAGATGTCAAGAGACGAATTAGCAGAAATATTCCATGCTACATTCGAAAATGATAAAATCCCATTAGTAACAGTCAACCCATTCAATGACAAAGCACCTCCACCTTGTAGATTCATTGTTTTCGTATTGCCACTACCCTGAAAAGTTTTCGCATAAACCGACATGGTTTTGCCTGCAGCAATATTGAAATTGGCATCGGCATGGAAAAATAAATCTTTCCATGAAACTGACGAACTGCCTACAGAAAAATCATTATCTATGATAAAATTTGTCTGACCTTCCGTACCGGCTCCTGCCGTTGCGTCTGTAGCAGATGTAGCTCTAAAATTAATACTACGGGTTGTATCAGCGGGAATCAAATTATAGCCTTCAGCTCCACTTTCAACCCAAATACCTGCTAGAGAAAGAGTATTAAAAGAAACATTGGGAGACTTATTAGTTGTGGAAATATTTGTAAATTTGATCACATTCGTCGATGTACCAGCCCAGATGCTTGACCACGACTCAGTAAAGATTGGATCATAATTATCCTTATCATGCAAATTATTATCCTTAGAACCAGTCCATTCATAAATATCGGCAAACGATGCGGATGTACTTGCTAGGACAGCAACTGACGACAATAAACTCAAAAGCGATTTACGCAAAAATAGTGGAAGATGGATTCTCATAACTCTAAAAGACAATTGAAACGTCGTGTAAATATCATCTTAATAGAAATGCTCAAGAATAATTCATGTGATACAATTTGTCACTTAGGCAAAATAGAACCAAAAAAAACCATCGAAAATCTTAAATACCGTTTGCTGTTAAAGAATAATCAATCTAAAAAATATGAATGTATTTTTTTTGTGGTTTTGACATGACTGTAAAAAAATGAACGAATAAAGGCTGCTCATCCAATAGATAGAGCAGCCTTGAAACGTGAAATTTCTAAGTCGATTTTTAGAAGTTATAGCGATAGCCAAGACTACCATTTACAGAGGAAGCACCACTTCTAAAATCAGCGTTAGCATCAACAAATATACTACTTTCTTCTCCAATAGGCATCGTTAACCCGGCACCAATTTGGGCAGCTGTAGTGCCTATTTTGGCTCCCTGCACTGATTGCATCATGCCTGAGTTACCTAAGAAACCAACATTGACTTTGGAACGATCATCACCGAAATCTTGAGCAACATTGACTCGAACCTCGGCAAAAGATTCTCTGCCTAATACATTGCTACCAATGACACCTATCCAACGACCACCTAAAGCCAAGGTAGCTACAGTCATGTCTTGTTTACCTGTAGTAAGACCTGCCAAGTCAGCTCCGGTTTCGTCAAAACCATCCATGGAGGTATGAGCCACAGACACATTTGCCAATGGTTGTAAAATAGATGTCTTCTCCTCATTTAACGCATAGTCGTAGGTTAATTCATACATAGCTCCGATACCATAACCATTTGTTTTGCTGTGAGCATCGTAAGAGCCTGAACCATAATCTACGGTACGACTTAATTTCCCATCATTTCTAACACCTGTAACGATTAAGGTATGGGCCCATTGACGAACTTGATAACGCGCAAAACCATTCAGATAATACGAATCTAAATCGCCTTTGGCTCGATCGGCTGCTTTAGCTTCCAAATCTCCAAATTGTGCACTAAATGCCAAACCTACGGTCAAGCGTTCGTTAAGATCGACATCGACACCAACCGTACCACCCCATGTGGAAAGAGAATAACCACTTTCATCACCGGATGAATTAAGTTTGTTATAAGAACCGGTACCCTGTACCCACATATTATAGTATGGCATGTCGTTATTCACGACTGATTGATTGACACCCATTTGAGTCGTGCGGTTTCTTAACCATCCCATTTGGTCACGTAATGCAGTATTCTGAGCTATGCCATAGCTTGTAAGAGTAGAACCTACGGCAGCAGCCATAGAAGTAGCTGCAGTAGCATGGTCTCCTGATTGTATGGAACGAGCTACAGCATCACTTAATTGATATAAAGTACTAGTTTTATTAGCATCGGCAATAAGCTTGGATGAATCGAGCAAATTAGCACCCACTGTCGAATGGTAAGTATTGGCTGCCACTAAGAACTTGTTTTCAGTTGCTTTACTACCTGAAACAATAATTTTGTCACCACTTTGAGACATAGTGAAATCATAGATCATTTCTTGCAATCCCAAAACAGAAAGAGTATTGGAGCTAAAATCAACTACCTTTCCACCCTCTATTAATGTAAAGCTGAAAGAATCCACCTCGTTTGCATTGAAAGAAAGTTTGTTATCAATAACCACTTTGGTATTGGAAATTGATACATTACCTTCTACTGACACAAAAGCATGATCTTGTAATTGCTCTACACCAGAGGCAGAAGTTTCAAATAACATCTCACCACTTGTCGCAGTTAAGCTCTTTAATTCTACCTGTGGTATATTTTCACCTGCTTGTAATTTGAAGCTTAGCTTTTGTGAAGCATCGGACCTAATACCTTGAGTCCCCATACTCACATTACCATATTGGCCAGATAATAAAATGAGTTCACCATTTACAATTGATAAATCAACATTTTGTGATCCTACACCGCCACCCAAAGTTTGCTTGCCTCCACCAATCATGCTTAATGTTCCCGAACCGGTAAAACTACCATCAAACGTGTCTGTAGCTCCACCCAATTCGATTACAGAACCATCTTGAGCGAAATTAACTGTACCTTCACCACTCAAAGCGCCAATAGATAGATTGTTATCAACTTGTAATGTAGCATCTTTACCTAATCCTAAACTTACATGAGAACCAACGGAAGCTCCATTGCCCAATGTCAGATTACCTTGCTCTAATTTCAAAGCACCTGTGCCATTCAACACTGAGGTAAGCTCTAATCCATTAGAAGTTACAAGTAAGGTAGCTCCATTATTAAAATTGACGGCTCCTCCTTGTACCCAAGTCTCTACGCTCGTCGTAGAGTTTTTGCCGGATAATGTCAAGGAGCCTTGTGTGGTTAATGTACCTGCAATGGTATTATTAGTACCGTCTAAAATAAGACTAGTACCATTAGCTACCGTAACATCACCGCCTTGAGTAACCGTTAAATTACCTCCAATCGACAAAGTACCGCCTACAACGTTTAAACCGGTAGTTGTCACATAACCACCAATTTTTTGAGTGTATGTATCATTTTTTTGGATTTGAGCATTACCTGTTATAGAGCCGGAATAACTCATTACGGCATCCTTAGAACCTGATTCGTTAAGTTGGAGCACCAAATCGGCACTAGATCCGCTTGTGTTAATAAGTGCTGAAGAAACACCCCCTTCCAAACCATTAATTTGTAATCCATTTGAACCGGCTGGAATATTATCAATATTGATCATCCAGTTGCCGTCAATTACCGCATACTTATACTCAACCAAATTAAATTCATCTAGTGAGCTGATGGTTTTGGTTGAATTAGCGGAAACCACATATCCGTTGACACCTAGATATGTCAAAGTGATGCTTCCATTACCTGTGGCGCCCAATTCATAGGCAGCTTTGATTGAATTATATTGAGTATCTAAAATAAAATCTAAATTATTCCCTAAAGTAATGTTTCCTCCACTGGTTAACTGAATTATCGTATCAGACTTATTTTCTAGCATTTGCGCAGCCAAATCATTAGTAATGGCCAATGTGAGGGTATCAGTAACAGTTAACGAACCTCCATCTGCACCAAAATCAATCACGTAAGATGGGGTATTGCCTGCACCATTTACCATGCTTGCGTTGACTCCCAATGTGGCATTGCTCAAAGAAATTGCACCGCTCACGCCGGAAATACTACCAACTTCGTTGGTTTGTAGATTGTAACCTAAATCAAGTTGATTAATACGATTACCTGCCAGACCACCTAACTGAATATTGGATGGGGCAGATGGCTGACCATTAACATTTTGATTGATAGAAACATTACCTGTCAATCTGTCAACGTTACTAAGAGAACCTCCTGAAATAGTAATATTATTAGCTATAGCCAAGTGGTTAAAGTCAACGGAACCTGAATTGACGGTAAGAGAACCTGTACCCAAACCACTTACATTGCTAACAATGATATCACCACCATCGACCAGAGTACCACCGGTATATGTGTTATTACCTGCTAAGGTTGCCTTACCTGTAATTACTACCTGACCGGCACCGGAAATTTGATTATCATTACCAGTTTGTTGCACAAAACCTGTAGCATCATTACGAGAAATCAATAACGTTGAATTCGCATCAATTTGAATTTCGTCTCGCCATTGACCACCACCGGAATTATCAGCTTTTGCTGCAAACTCCATTGTGGCGCCATTGGTGATTAACAATTTCGCATTGGTGCCTAAACTTATATAACCACCGTTATTGTTAACACTTGATCCGGTCCAAGAAAAGGTATGTTCACCACCAATTGTGATCGTCCCCCAGCGGTTACCGGCAGCTGAATGAAAATTACCATGGTAGGTATTATCCTCACTCATCAATACATCCAATCCACGATCGACAACATCGCCACCATAAGAGGTAGAAAGATTTGAATTACCTGTCAAACTTGAAAGGTATAAAGTATCACCTGTAGCCCAGCCTCCGTTATCATTACCTATTAAAATTGATTGAGCCGTTGCCGTATTGTTACCGGTATTGAGATTGAATCGATCATTTTCAGTATTAGAAGCAGCAAACTGTATGGATGCCCCTGAAGTGGTCTGCAAATTATCAATGGTACCATTAAAACCGGTCAAGCTACCAATCAACATGATCGAATTATTGGTATTAGCTACATTTAATGTACCTTTGCCCGATAAATCAATACCATTGGCCACTGTATTATTCGCAGCAGTAGAACTACCATTTGTTGTCGTCACTTGTAAAATGGAATTTTCATCTATTGCAAAGGATCTGGTAACAGTCGCACCGGTGTAAATCAATTTACCTATAGTATCCGCACTATTTGACAGATTGATCCAATTGATCGCTGTGGCCCATGTAACAGTGTTACCATTAATATCCAAATTGATTTGATTGGTAGCTGAGAGATTGGTTTGGTCAATTTTATTAGACAAATCACCGCTGAAACCTGCTTGATAGGCTAAGATACCTCCATTAAAAATAACTTGCCCGGAACCCAAAGCCCCTGCACTACCTACATATAAACTACCGGATGTTAATTTGGTACCACCGGAATAGGTATTTTCCGTATTAAATGTCGTTTTTCCGCCATTCGTGGCAATTTCAACTTGCCCTGATCCGGAAATAGATCCATCGCCGCTAAATACATAACCATCAGCAGTAACAATCATACTACCGGGAGAAACATTACCTACGATTTGAACATTTTTCTCTCCATCAGCACCAAAAGTTATATTGTCTTGATTATAGAAAATATCAGCGATGTCACCATTGGAATTATTGATCCAATTTTTATCCGTACCACCAAATTGCCAGATTCCCGATGTATTTCCTGCCCATGTTAGGTTAGCAACCTCTCCATCTAAAGAAGTCACATCAAATATAATGGTTTTATTATCAGCACCTAATTTAAGCTCACCTTGAATAGCTCGCGTATCAGGTATCCATGATGCAAACATATCCGATGTCAAAGTAGCCGTTTGGGAAGTAAATAACGTATAACTAGCACCGGCAGTCAAATCGGCTTTATCAAGGATAAGGTCAAAATTCATTTTCTCACCAAGAGTAAGTGATCCTCCTGTATAAGTGATGCTATCTTGAACAGTATTACCTACGTTCATCACAAATTTTGATGATGATGAATTAATATTAAGTTGAGAGGTTGTTAATGAATATGACCTGTCTGTGCCTCCCAAATCTAGTATACCACCATTCATTGTTAATTTTGCAGAAGTACCTAGAGCATGCTCTCCTTGAATAATAACCGTTCCTGAATTTAGAATACTTTGTCCATTAAAACCACTATTAGACGTCGACATGGTGAAAGAAACCGTATTCTTTAGCATTGCAAACTCCAATGTACCTATCCCCGTAATTAGGTTACCAGTACCCGACCGTATTTTGTTTGAATCATATGCCAATCGTAATGTACCCTGCTCAGCAATATCAATACTTCTAGACCAAATTACTTCATTTGAAAGCTCAACAATTGCATTACCTATTTTTAACCCTTGAGTTTGAACAGTTGTTGTAGCATTGAACATTTCAGAATTCCCATTTAACTTCAGAGTAAGAGGATTATCAGTAGTACTATTAACAATGAAGTCACCAAAACGACTACCACTATCATCAATTCTTCCTCCCCATTCACATGATTCGGTCATAGCGATATTGAGATGACGAGCGCCTGATCCATATTTTGAAGAAAAAGTACCATCCCCATTCAAATTTTGTAAATACAGTGTATTGTTCGCGCCCGATATAACTAAGGTCATATCTCCGGCAGCCTTTGCTATATTCAGGCTAAACCGGTTCTCAGCCGTATTCCCTCCACCCATAACAAACATCACTCGTTTTAATGAACCATTAATTGCTTCTGCAGCAATATTCATCGTACCCGTAAAACCTGCAGCACCAACCGTAAAATAATTTCGATCGTTCGTATTAACGAGGGATTTAATATTTAATGTACCAGCACCAACAATACCATAGGCATTGGCTGCAGATGAGTTTGCGCTAATAGGTACTCCGGAGAGTGTCAAAGAAGATCCGGCAGCTATATTTAATGTTTTGTCTGCAATTTCCAACTTGGCGTTCATAATCACATCAACGCCGGTTCCGATGCTAAAACTCGCAACTGTCAGCGAATCATTAGTACCGCCATTGAAAGTATACGATCCAAGGCCGGATACAACGAAATTACCGGCGGCAATCGCGTTTGCTTCATCGGCATTTGCATCGATATTGATTGTATATTCTCCATCGACAACACCTTGAGAAAACTCAACATTGTCGTTAGGTGCAAATGTGGCGTCAGTACCACCATTCGTCCAAACATTTTCAGCAGTCCAGAGACCGGATCCATTATCAGAACCCTTCCAAACTAGATCAGCCGCTGAAACAGTCGACGGTAGGCAGAAGGAACAAGCCGATAGCACTGCAATAAGCAATTTATGGGGAAGATGCAATTTCATAATATAAAAAATATAAAGATGAGTATTATTTCTTCTTCATATTATGACACTTTTTTCAAGTTGCAATATTCTTGACCCCTTTCATGCAAAGGAACCAAAAAGGCTAGCAATTAAAAGCAATAATCGCTTAATTACCAACAATCAACCAAAACACCCATTTTGCAAAACAATCCAAAACAGGATCATTATCTCTTTAATAATTCACAACTGGAGAACTATTTTTTATAGAATTTTGTTGAAATTTCTCACAAAAACTAAATGACTGTTTTTTTAGTTCACCCCAAAAGATTTCGTTATCCACAAATGGATACATCAGAGTTTTTGTAAAACGTTCAATACGCTTTTCCATAGCCAACCGTTCCAAATCATCAATGGATTGATAGACCTGTGTTATAGCATCTAGATAAAGAAGCGAATCGTGGCACACTAAGGGGATATCACATCCCGCTAACCAAGACAGACGGCATGCTTCGCTAATAGATACTAACTTTGTAATGGCCCCCATGCACAAATCATCTGTAAAAACAATGCCCTTATAACCGATTAAATCACGCAATAAACGATGCAATATCACAGGAGATAAAGTCACCGGCCATTTATCATCAAACTGAGGCATCATAATGTGAGCCGTCATGACAGCAGGCAATTCAGGACATAAGGACATGAAGGGCAACATGTCTGAAACTTGCAATTCCGATTCGCTCAAATCGATCCGAGGCAAGTCAAAATGAGGATCGCAAAGAGCCCTACCCATCCCGGGAAAATGTTTACCACAACAAGATGTGCCATAATAAATATGCTGACGTATGAAGACACCGGCGTTCGAAATTACATCTTGAGCATTATTGCCCCAACACCGGCTAGGTAATGCGTTATTAACCGTCTCGTCATAGCATATATCCAAAACAGGAGCCATATTCAGATTGACCCCTAAATACCTCAAGCCATGAGCAGTCAAACGCGCAAAAGTTGAAATATCCTTTGCATTACCAAACTTTTGCACAGCACCGGCAGAGGGTAAAAACCAATCTAAAGCCCCGGTACGTACAACACGACCGCCTTCCTGATCCATCGCAATAATGGGATGGTGGAAACACAACGATCGTAAATGAGATGTTAACGCACGCACCTGCTCGACCGATTCCACATTACGTGAAAACAAAATAAAGCCGGCAGGCTGCACACGCTGAATACACTGTACCTCATCGTCAGTAAGACTGCATCCTTCTATTCCGATAAGTACAGGCAACATAAACTTATTATTTATCCGTTCAACAAAGTAGAACGAGAGTACAATGGATACACAGGAATGCCACGGGCTTCAATAGCTTCACGACCACCTTCTTCACGGTCAACTAAAACTAAAGCTGCAACAACCTTGCCACCTTCTTCTTCAATAGCGTCAATGGCCTTTAATGTAGAACCGCCGGTAGTAATCACATCGTCCACGACAATCACACTATCACCGGATTGGAAGTTACCTTCAATACGGCGACCACGGCCATGACCTTTAGGCTCCTTACGAACGGTAAATACCTGGATTGGCTTCTCTTCACCCAATAAAGCGCTAGTCATACCGACAGCTAAAGAGATCGGGTCAGCACCCATTGTCATACCGCCAATAGCAGCCACATCAGGGAACTGTGACAAAATTTCAGATTTCACCTTTTGCCAACCCAAAGAACCAACTAGCGTAGCTCCTACAGGATCAAGAGCCGTCACACGGCAATCGACATACAAATCGGATTCTTTACCGGAAGCAAGCGTAAATTTACCAGTGCGTACCGATTTGGTAAGCAAAATATCTTTTAATTGATCGTATTGTTCAGATTGACTCATAATTTTACAGTGGTCTAAGTGTTTGATGGTACTACAAGCTTTTTCAATAATCAATACGTATCATAAATTCTGTAAAAACTTCATCAGTTCAAAACAAACATCGAAAAATATGACAACTATTTCTTTTGGGAATGATATTTGGCAGCTTCCGATTCTTCAACTATTTTTGCCGGCTCAATGCGTAGCAACTTGTGCAAAGCATTAACAGCATCTTTTAAACGAACTGCTAACGGATTTAACCACATGGTATCCAATTGTACTTCATAAACTCCATCTTCATTTTTTTGAATATTTTTAGAATTAAGAAAAACATACCATAACTCACCATTTTCTTGTATTGAAATATCACCCTTCAAATCATCTTTTTTCAATAATGCAGAATTAGGAAATTTTTCTGAAATTTGGCGAATAACAACCTTGTCTCCTTGTAATAAATTTCCACGTAAACTTTGAACGACGCGAGATTGAATAGAGCGATACCATAATATCCCATCACCTTTTTCTACAGGAACATATCGAGATTCATATACACACACAAGTACCAAGGTATCCGACCTTGTTAGATATTGAGAAATTATGTCCTCTCTTGTTTCAGGAATAATATCTTTTGTTTTTAAAAGCTCAGCCTGAGAAAGAGAAGTAAACAAAAAACTGATTATTCCAAGGTAAGTGAGAAAGTTTTTACCAATCATTAATACAATGTCTAATATGGAGCAAAAACTGTCAAGTTCAGAATCAATAATCCACTTGTAATCAATAAAATCTCCACATTATTTAGTTCACTACACAATACTCGGATAGGTATTGACGCATAGTTAATATAAGCATAACCATATATATTTCTAAATACTCCAGTTTTACTCCAAACGAATACAATTTTAGATGTTTTGGCTTATATTTTATCAATTTTATACCCCTTTTTTAGAAAACAATCCCCGACAAATAAAGCGCAAAAAAAATCCCTATAACCTTGTGAGTTATAGGGATTTACTACCTAGAAAACTGGTAGGCCCGGTAGGGTTCGAACCTACGACCAAGGGATTATGAGTCCCCTGCTCTAACCGCTGAGCTACGAGCCCGTAAAATGTGATGCAAAAAGTATAATATATTTTTCTTAAAAAGTGAAGATAAATATATTATTTTTTGCTTATCTAATATTGTTTTGCTGTTTACAAGCTTTAACCGTATTAGCCATGAGTAAAGCGATGGTCATAGGACCTACACCACCGGGGACTGGGGTAATAGCCTTACACTTAGGGGCGACATTGGCGTAATCAACATCACCTACGATACGATAACCACGAGGGGCAGTAGCGTCTTCTACACGATTAATTCCTACGTCCACAACTACTGCACCATCTTTAACAAAATCAGCAGTTACGAAGTTTGGTCTGCCAATAGCAGCGACGATAATATCGGCACCTTTGCAAAGGTCTGCAAGATTTTTGGTACGAGAATGTGCCACCGTTACGGTTGCATTAGCGTCTTTTGCCATCAAAAGATGCGCCATTGGTTTACCGACAATCATACTACGGCCAATCACTACGGCATTAGCTCCACAAGTATC
Organism: Akkermansiaceae bacterium UBA7331; assembly: GCA_002471255.1. GTDB lineage: Bacteria > Verrucomicrobiota > Verrucomicrobiia > Verrucomicrobiales > Akkermansiaceae > Akkermansia. Next base: position 106,124 of record DKPP01000008.1, read on the forward strand.
GATACCGGCAGACTTAAGCAATCTCATACAACCCAATGGGGTACAAGGAACAAAACCGGTCTCATCTTCCAAAACAAGCTTGGCGACATTTTCCGGATGAAAGCCATCAACATCTTTAGCAGGATCAATAGTTAATACTACAGCAGCTTCATCAATGTGCTTAGGCGGTGGGCTTTGTACTAAAATACCATGAATAGCAGGATTATTGTTTAATTGCTCAATAACCTTAAGCAATTCTTCCTGACTTGTATCAGCGGAAAGAACAATCTTTTCAGAATGCATTCCTAATTCAGCACACTTTCTCGCTTTAGAGTTCACATAAACTTGTGAAGCAGGGTCTTCACCTACTAATACTACAGCTAAGCCTGGGGTAATGCCTTGAGATTTCAAAGCGTTAATTTCCTGAGCAACTTCTTGCAGAACTTCTTCGGCTACTTTTTTACCATCGATTACTTGCATAATATGAATAGTTTACAGTGGAGGGAAATCGGGTTTACCTTGCATCAATAAAGATTGAAGCTGCTTGGAATAAACCTCGACCTCATCATCCGAGATATTGGCTGGAATGTAAATACGTTTCTTCCATAATACCGTGACATTAGATCCCGGTTTTGGGATGATGTATTGATCCCATGCTTTTTTAATACGCCAGCATGAATCAAAATCAAAGCAGACAGGAATAATGGGCAAACCTGTCTGAGAAGCCATTTTAATAATCCCCGGTTGTATAGAATGGATAGGTCCACGAGGACCATCAGGAGTCAAGGTTACACAATAATTTTCCTTGGTCACTTGGGTTAAAAGTTCACGATAAGCCGTGGCTCCTCTCCTGCCACTTGAACCACGGACCGAATATAATCCGGAATAATTGCAAATGGCTTCTACTAAAGCGCCATCTTTACTGGCGCTAGTTAAAATACACATTTTTGCCTTTTTTTGCGATTGTTTCCATACAAATGCAGGCAATAAAGTACAATTATGCCAAAAGGCAACTAAAAAGGGAGAGTCATAGACTGAATCGTGTTCTTCCTTGAGGGAACGAATATTCAGAGTACGAGAAAGTAATTCAATTACGGACCAAATACCTAAGCCGGCATAAGGAACCCACCACCTTGTACGTTTTTCTTCGCTTTTTCTTACGAACTTTTGACTCATAATTATTGGATAAGGGAATCAAATGACAAATTAGACGGCTTATCCTCTGTTGATGGATTGGAATTCTCCACAGGTTCCGCTTTTGGCATTGCCGGTAAAACCGGGGCTTTACGAATTGATTCAAGCTGTTGCTTTTTGACCGCTTCCAACATTGGGATAGAGGTATCGATTGGATTTTCAGGAGTTCCCGAAAGTTTCACATCAAGACGTAAATCGGTACCGTCACGCTGCGCGGCTTTAGGACAATCTTTTGGATCAACGCGATAAGCAGGTAAATAGAATGTTAAATTACCTGAAAGTTGTCCTTTGATAAGCGACATATCACCTTTCAACGTCAGAATATTAATATCCTTTAAATAAATATCGGAAATTTTAATCACATCATTTGTACCATCAGTCTCCATAGCAAAAGTACCTTCTGTGAACTTAGGCGATGCATAAGAGTTACCAACATCACTTTTACGACTTGTCATCTCTGCCAATAAGCTCAAAACCGGTAATCTGGTCCATTGACTTTCAATTACCATTCCGCTCCATCCCTTTAACGAAGGTCTATCTTGATCACCTACCGGCATTGAGAAATTAAAGTTGCATTCCGTCATTTCAGGCTTGGTTTCCATAGGAGTCCTCCCTGCCATAGATCTAAAAATCGGCTCTAAACCTAGCCCGATATATTGATTGATAGCGACGTTCGTTCCCTTAAAGGTAAAAAGTCTTTGAGAAAGATCCGAACCAAAAGGAATGGCACCACCCAATGAAATAATGGATTTACTTACGGCAGTATCGGTGCGTGAATTATCCAAGTAACACAAGATCGACAAATTAGACAATCCTTTGTCAGAAAGCATGATTGAGCCTGTATCAATTTTCATTGAAGGCCATCCTTTGATTGATAATTTTTTATTACTGAGGCTCAAAATATAAGCATCTTCTTTCTCATTATAAGATTTACGAACATATAACTCGGTATTGAGATAAAAACTACCTTTATTATAATCAATGCTTTCGCCATCTGAATCAGCAGTTCCGAGATAAAAGTCGGAAACATAATAGTAATCAAATGTAGTTTTGAGACTATTGTCTGCTGTTGGAACTTTGAATTTTTGTGCATTTTCCTTTAAACCGATGGTCAAAGTCTTGGCAGAGAATCTTGTGCCTTTAAGATAACCGACAAAAAAACTAGAAGGTTTTAGTTCAGCACTTACGTTTTCTAATCGTACGAACGCAAATGGAGAGTCTTCGGGGAATCCGGACATGACCAGCTCCTTCATCGTAGCCGAAGTGGTGTCCACATGGACTGATTTACATTCAACTTTTTGAGCACAAAAACGACCGGCCAGTTCAGCTTCGAGCTCTTTTACATACTCAGGAGAATTAAAAGATGAAATCTTGTACATTACTAATCCAATGATACTACCGAGAATCACTACCAATAGAATAGCTAAAACAATTCCTGTTTTCTTCATCTGAGACACATCTTTTTCTTTCTCACGATGGTTATCCTTACCAATGACTCTTCTACGTTTTTCCACACGAACCATTTTGGAGCCGTCAGGTCTCGTGATTACTTCACGAGTTTTTTCGGATGATTGGAAATGTTTTGGGCTTTGCCCCCCGAATTCACTATTATTTTTTGAATCTTCAGACATACTCATAGGTATAAGCAAATCAATTAAGTTTTCAGTTGTATATTAGGTTCCATTATGGCACCCAAAGCAATTATATTGCCCTTTTAGAAGTTTTCAACGTTATTATTTGTGGCAGTGCCAACAGGTGCGTCTAAACCTAGATCATCACTCTCACCTCGTAAATTTTTACCTGCCGGATCAACTACCTCTGCTTTCACCATTATGATGAATGCTTTACGTTTAACTTCCTTACCTTCGGAACGGAACAAACGCCCGATTAAAGGTAAATCTCCCATAATTGGAATTTTATCTTCGTAACGAATGGTACTTGCTTTTTTCAAGCCACCTAAAACAACGGTTTGGCCCGTTGCTATCATTACATTGGTAGTCTCTTTTTTAACGTTAAATAAAGGCTTAAGAATCTCGTTTTTAGTGAGCTCAAGCATTCTAATACCATATTTATCCTCCAAACCAAGGTTAGCAGCAATGCTATCGTTGGTTTTTGCAATAATAGGCATTTGAATTGGTGATCCATAGTTAACGAATCCCTCAAACTCAGTCATTTCAGGAGATATACTTAAATCAACAATATTTTTATCTTCACTAATTCCTAACACCTCAACTTCATACACCATACCAACTGCTTTGCTAATGAAATCAGATGGGTGCGCAGGCGTTACTGGGGTACTACCTCCGGCATTACTTTCGCCACTCGTTGGAATCTGAGGGGCTTCGTAGGTGTCAGGATAAATAAAATCTCTACCGGAATAAAATCTGGCTTTCTGCCCAGGTTTAACAATTACAGAAGGGCGTTGCGTAATATCAGCGCCTGTCTTTTGATTTAAACCTTTCATGAGCAACGAAACTTGCAAATTAGTCCAAGTTCCTTGTAGAGCAAAAAAGGTAGGAGCCGACCCGGATTTGTAAGCGGGATTAACTCCACTAACGCCATATTTAACCAAGCTATCCAAGCCATCTTGCGGGAATACTTGATTACCATAACGTAAGCCACCTACTTGACCGGTTGCTACATTAGCAGGACCCATTGAAGGCACATTATTGTTAACGGTTCCGCCACCGCCATATAGTTTAGTTGGATCCGCAAAATTAACCAACCATTCAAAGCCTAATTCATCCAATTCGCTTTGATCTACCTCAATCATCGTCGTCGTTACAATGACTTGCAATGGCTCCATTTGCTCACGAGCGGAAACAATATCCTCCAATAAACGCCAATCGGAAATAGGACCATGGAAGAATAATGTAGAATCTGGACGTTTATATGAAATAATACTACCTTCAGGCAGTTTGAGGCCGGCGCGACGCAAAACATCAACCGGTATTACTTCCTTAATTTTTCTGCCGGTGTCAGAGGAACTAAACACATCCTCAGATTCAGCTTCACCCGTCTCAGCGGCTAAGCTAGAAAAGAACCCCATAGGTACCTTAATCGTGTGAGTTACAGGATAATCTGCGCTTCCTGTATTGCTAACGATCTCAACGCCGTATGCATTGGTTTTGAATGCAGTACCTGTAGCTCGAGTGACAGCATCTAAAAGTTGTTTAAGCGTAACGTTATCCAAAATCAATGAAAACTGTTTACTTAAAATAGCTTGAGCTTCAGGAGAATCAATGTGACCAAGCTCAAGCATAATATTGATGCCTTTTTCTGCTTCTACAGGAGAAAGTTGATCATTTCTGCGTGATACGGTACGTATAAATTCAATAGCTTCCGATAAATTTACATCTTGTAAATTAACTTTCGGAATAATAATTTTGGCCAACTTATTATCAAGTTTGAGCCAATTATCTTTCATAGGCTGATTGCTCTCAATTTTATCAGGAATAAAATCAATACTATCTAATGGACGTTCCCATTGTTTATCTACTTCCACAAGCGCGGATGATCTTGTTTCATCTCTGGCTGCCTTATAATAAGAAGCTTTGGCCTTATTAACCGTAACCATGCCATTTCTTGCGGCTTTATTGTAAGGGTCAATCGCCAATACTGCATTAAATTTGGCTATAGCAGGATCATAATTACCTAATTCATAGTAGCCATAAGCCAAACGCAGAAGACGATTAACCTCTTCTACATCTTTTACATGGTTCGGAGTCAAGGCCGGATTTGTACGGACCGAATCTTCCATGTAATCTAAAACTTGTTGAGCTAATCCTTTCTTTGACGATAAAAGTAAAGCTTCATTTAAAAGAGTTTTAGCTTCATCGTATCGGCCCACTTTAATATATTCTTGAGCAACGGCAATACTCGCGTCACCCACTAAACCTTTAACAAAATTTCTGCGCTTCTCCATATTTGGAGTATCCGGCATCTCAGATAAGCTCTGTCTAAATTTCTGAAGAGCATTAGTGTATTCTCCTTTTTTATATTCGGCTCTGCCTTCTTCTACCAGAATCATAGCAGATTGCATTTTAGCTTCTAATCGTGCAGATGCTCGTTTTGATGCATCAACGGGAGCACACATATCAGCCGATTGTGCAGATGCGAAACTGAAAGCACTATAAGCACCCAAACCCGCTAAGGCTATGCTACGAGCGACACGATTTACCATAATGCCTGAATGAAAAAAGTACTTATCCATGAGAATTTCAGTCACTCTAGCCTATTTTTTTCTTCACGTCACTTCAAAAAGCAACTTCGTTCAAAAAAATTAACTTCACTTGATCAATTATGACAAGTAATGACTAAATAATCTGAAAGATTAATAAGACTAACAAGACCTTAACTCCCAAACACCAACCATACCGGGCTTAAGCGGACACACGAATCCTTGTTCGCTTAGTTCTGAAGTTCTCTGAATAGATTCAGATATATCCTCACTAATTAAGTCGATCATTCTTACTCTATCGGTAAAAATTTGGCACCAGTCCAACGCATTTCTTGGGATATTAACCTTTAAATTATAAAAATTCAGGGTTGGAGATAGATTACAAACAACCATGAGGCATTTTTTGGAATGAGGATCTTTCCTGAGCATAGCATAAATCCAATGTCCTGAGCTCGTTTCACCCGGCTCTCGTCCAAAGGTCATATTTTGCATATTAGCCCAATTCAACCCATAAAACTCACCATCGACCATAGCCGGATGGGACATGACTTTTAAGATTCTGCTATGCAAATGACGAATTTCCTTCTCTCTTTCGCCCATTGAAGAGCCGTCAAATTTTCCTTTCGCTACCCACAATTGCAATTGATTTAAATGGGTATAATCAAAAATACTTGTTTTACCATCATTACCCCCAAAACCGCCCGGTCCTTCAGCCTTTTCACCTACTTCTTGACCGTTGTAGAGTAATATCGGGGCTTGCGATGAGGCATACAATAAAGTCATCATAGAGATAATGATTTTATCTCCGATACCAGCCCATGCTTTAGGTGAGCTCACCCTTACTTCATCATGATTCTCTATATATCTCACACCATGACGTTGCATCATCTTAGGTCGGTTAAAAAGTCGGTCAAAATCATTCGCCCAAGCTCCATTTTCATAGACGGCTTTTGCTAAATGATAGGCATCAGCATCATACACGCCCTCAAAACCAGCATCAATCAAAGCTTCCGTAGGATCGCCAAATGTGGTTTTCATATTATCATTATATGCTTCTGCAATAAAGAAGACTCCCGGCATGCGTACACGTGCTCTAGAAATCTCCCATTTCCAGAAGTCCATAGGAATCATGTGAGCCATGTCGCAACGAAAACCGCCAACACCCAATTTTTGCCAAAAAGTAATAACATCATCCATTATTTGCCATGTACGAGGCACATCATCTTTTAAGGAAAGCCAATGAGGCAATGAATGCAAAGAACCTAAACCGGCAACAAAATCATAACCATAATTTAATTTGATTGTTTCATACCAATCAAATGAAGAAGGAGCCCAAGAAACACAATTATTTCCCGTTACTCGACCAAAATCTTGTTCTCCGGAAAAATATCCGTCGGGTAATTTAAGAGGCGGAGCAGGAATGCTGGGGTCAGGTTGTAAATAATAATATCCCTGATTTTTTTTAAAAAATGCTTTATGATCATCTCCTTCACCAAAATCATGATGTTTAGAATGATAGGCGCGAGAAACATGATTAGGAATAAAATCAATCATGGGAATTAACCCGAACTTTCGGCAGCGTATCATTAAGTTAGTAAACTCAACCAATCTATCATCAATGTTTTCAGCTAAATCCGGATCGACATCAAAATAATCCACTACGGCATAAGGGCTTCCGGCGATACCTTTAACGATGGTTTGTTCCTGAGACGGCAATTGATCATAACTTGTTTGCGTCGCATGCCTCAAAACTCCTGTAAACCAAATATGAGTCACCCCTAAATGAGCAAGAGACTCTAATGCCGCTTCGGATATTTGATTAAATTTACCACAGCCATTCTGATCTATGCTTCCCCACTCAACACCAGCTTCCTCACAGTTCGAAAAATGGCGAACGAATAATTGGTAAATGATAGGTCTCATAATTTCACTCAAATAATTATCTTTTATCCTTATCCGTTTAAAGATATTCTGCAAGTTAAAACGTTTACATCAGTGTCTTAATTGCAAAAAATCAATGGCTTCATCTTTGATCTCAACCAAGCCGTCTAACTGTGCATCATAAGCTTTTTCCAATATTGTTTTAAATTCGGGTCCGGGCTGTAAACCCAAATGAATTAAATCTCGGCCATTTAATATAGGCGTAGGCAATTGCTTAATGACAGGTGATGATTTTTCTCTTTCGCATGCAAAATGATAATTTTCCAAATTCCCATTGGATGAGGCACAATCTACCCGTGTTAGTTCGAGCTCTTCTTTCCATAAAGGATGTGCCATCCATTTAAGGAATTTGGAATCCCTTACGTTCTGAACGTTCATCAAACGCATGTGGTTTTTTACTAGATAAACTACATCATCAATAAGAGAATTGGGATATTTCAGTCGTTTCAGTATGGTTTCTGCCACCTCAGCACCCAAAGCCTCGTGTCCGAAGAATCTAATCCTCCCATTTTCTTCAACCGACTTACATAAAGGTTTGGCTATATCATGTAGCAAAGTAGCCCAAATTAAAGACAAAGTAGGCTTATCGCTTCCGTCATTTAGCAAATCAAGCATTATGCAAGTATGGATGTAGACATCACCTTCCGGATGATGCTCCGGAGATTGATCACATCCACATAAAGCAGTCACTTCGGGCATAATATAATCCATCAACCCTGTTTGCATCAATAGCTCGATTCCATATCGACGACGAGGTGACAAAAGTATTTTATTTAATTCTGAAGCGATACGCTCAACGGAAATTTTGGCAATCAAATGAGCATTCTTACAAATAGAATCATAAGTCTGCTTATCTAATTGAAAATCTTTAGTGACGGCAAACCGAATAGCCCTCAATAACCTTAATGCATCTTCATTAAAACGTCTATCCGGGTCACCAATCGTACGAATCACACGATTATCCAAATCAAGACGACCTTCCACATAATCGATAAGTTGATTTCCAACCTGAGCCGTCGGATCAAACAATAAGCCATTGATCGTAAAATCACGGCGCAAAACGTCTTGACGAGCAGATGTAAACTTTACCCATTGGGGATGACGGCAATCATCATATTCTCCTTCTTCTCTAAATGTAGCGACATCAAAACAATATTGCCCATGAGTCACGAGAACAACACCAAAAGCAATACCAACATGATGAGAGTGAGGGAAAATAGCTAAAACTTCTTCGGGCAAAGCTGAAGTAGCTATATCAAGATCATTGACCGGTATATCAAGCAGATAATCGCGTACACAACCACCTACAAAAAACGCTTCGTAGCCTCGTGCCTTCAAAGCCTGAATAACAGCTAATCCGGCACGCGCAATTTCGGTTGTCAAAAAATCTTGCATTCCACTTATTCAGGAAACTCACCCAATGTAGGAGCCTTTAACTCATCGGGAATTTCGGGTAACTCAGGCACTCCCGGTAAATTAGTCGGTTTGGGAGTATTATTAGAACTTGGTGAAGGTTTCCCTTGTGTAGCACCTTGTGGTGAAGCCGGTACAAATTCGAGATTTTTAGGAACACTTGACTCATTTGTAGTCTTCTGACCGGAAGGTGACTTTGTAGAATTCTTCATCGTAGCCAACACCCCGTCTAAAGATGAAGAGAAAAATGCACCCGGTTCGCCACGAGTTACAATCTTACCATCTTTGGAAATCATGTAAACGTAGGGTACTTTATTCACTTGATAAGCTTTAATTGCCTTCGCTTCATTATCGAGCAGACAAGGAAACTCTACTCCGATATTTTTCATTATGTCCACAACTACACCTTTTGCAGATGTGGATATAGGTAAAATAACAAGATCCGGATATGAGGATTTTATTTGTTCTAAACTTGATAAAATCTTAACGGAATTTAATTGATCCGGCTCCCAAAAAAGCAACAAAGTATTTTTACCCGGTAAAGGTAAGGCGACGTTTGTATCAGTAGCTGTAGAAACCAGCTCTACTTTTGGCGCAGGGCGACCTTTCGTCAAATTGTTAATTTCGTAAAGAAGATCCTCTAAAACCTTTTTGGTCGGCACCCCATTGATTTCAGAATCATATGCTTTCATGATTGCCTCTTTAAGCAACATGGCACGCATACTTACCACTCCGGGATCATCACGATGAAGCCCATCTTCGACTCCATACGATAAGGCCAAACCTAATGAAGCCAAGCCTTGATCTTCGGGATAAGAATTTAAGGTCCGAATTTTATTCAATAATTCACGAAAACGGGGATCTGCCGAGCTACCTAAAACCCCGGACACTTTACCTACTCCGGGATAAAGTAGGAATTGATTTTCCAATACAGATACGCAACGTAAGAACATATTCTTGGCATTAGTCATTGCTGACTCAATAGCAGATTCATCCGCATTAGGATTTCTTTTTAAATAAGCGCGGGCAATTGATTGATTATTTTGAATCAACCATATAACTCCCGGTAAAGCATAATCCTGTTTGAGATTTTTCCCAATTGAGTTCCAAATAGGTATCACATAATCAGCAGGGTCAGGTTGAGTCCTTATCAAACTTTGTTTTTGCTCCGGATTTGCTAATTGGTACTGGTCAGCCCACTTTTTATTAGATGCTTGCCAATCTGCTAATTTATCTTGCAAGCTCTGGGCGTCACCCCATGAAGGGGGCGTCAAACTCAATGCTAATAAAAGAAACTTTACGTAGTGTTTCATAATCTAATTTTTTGAAGATGATTGAAAAATTGGTTCAGGTAACTTTTCCGAAGCGCTTTTGCCGTTAAATAATTCACCCACATCCTTGGATGTTACGAAAATGAATACAAAACCAAGCAACAAAATAAAGCCCATCTGAACAGCTCCTAGCACTTTTAAGCTAATCGTCTTTTTAGTTACCCATTCAAACGTATTAATGACCACATGCCCACCATCTACCACAGGCAAAGGCAACATATTTAAAATCGCTAAGTTGATATTCAAAATAACGGCAAACCATAATGCAATACGCCAACCTCCATCAACTGTCAAAATCGTGTAGAAATGATTAGCAATACCAACCGGTCCGGACAAGTGCTCAATGCCTACACTACTATTCGGAGCGGCAACCTTCTGCAAGGTATCGCCCATCCATTTAACACTTTGTTTGATTTGAGCCAATGGGGTCGGGTAAGCAATGGAATTAACTACATCGGAACCAACAGGCTTCCAAAGAGCTCCCAAAATAGGGCGAGCACCCTCTTTACCTTGCCAATTTGACGGCACAGTACCATGCACTTCTACCGTACGAGTTTCACCATTCTCTCCTCTTACTTCCAAAGAAAACGGTTTTTCGGATTTCAAAAGTTCTTCCAAGGTAATGAATGACCAGACTTTTTGTCCATTAGCCTTTTCGACAACATCACCGGACTTTAAGCCGGCCAATGCAGCAGGAGAATCAGGTAAAACCTTATCCACAGCAAAAGGAGTGGCAGGAATAAGTCCTACTTGGCGTAAAGCCTTACGTTGCCACCAGCTCGTTTCGGGAATTTGGAACCCGCATTCGACGTCCTTTACTTCGCCGCTTGGGGTTTTTACCGTAAAGGTAACCTTTTCCTCTTCGCCTAGCATAATCAACTCTTTGACTCCACTCATATTCCCTACCCAAGAAGTAACAGGTGTACCATCCACCGCTAAAATTTGGTCTCCGGGCACGATTCCTGCTTGTGCGGCAGGTGAATCAGGCATTACATAACCGATCACGGTACTACCGAACTGATCTACGGGTTTACCGGTAAACCAAACAATCACTGCAAAGATGACTGCCAATAAAAAGGAAAAGATAGGTCCGGCTGCAGCTACGATAATTTTATCTTTAGGAGTAATTTCCTTGAGCTTCACGTCTTCAGGTATTTCCACTTCACCTTCAATTTCCTCCATTGGAGCCATTTGAGGCAATGAAACGAAGCCACCGGCAGGCAACCAACCTAAACCGTATTGCACACCATTGATTTTTTTCTTCCAAATCGGTTTACCAAACCAAATTTGAAAGCGATCCACATACAAACCGCGCCATCTAGCAGCTAAAAAGTGACCGAGTTCATGAAAAAAGATCATGAAATTGAAAAGCAAAATCACGGCAATGATAATAAATACCGTGCTGAGAATAGAGGTAAAGGAATCCATGGTCATAGAAAGCGTATAATCTACACTATACTTTCTCAATCGACAAGAAACATCCTTGCCATGACTCCCCTAAAATAGGCTCGCCCCTAGGATAATCTATCCTAGGGGCGAGGTTAATTGTTAACGATGTGTTAATTTAATAGCTTGAATATGTATTAAGCACGTAATGTAGCACCTTCCTTAGCATCAATGGCTGTCTTTGCTTGAGCAAAGATCACATCAAAGGCTTGTTCATCAACAACAGCAAGGTCAGCAAGCACCTTACGGTCTAATTCGATGTTAGCGGCTTTGAGGCCTTCCATGAAGCGGGAATAGGTGAGACCGCGGTCTCTTACAGCAGCGGAAATACGAGCGATCCAGAGACGACGGAATTGACCCTTACGTCTCTTGCGGTCACGATATTCATACTGCCAAGCTTTGTAAACAGCATCTTTAGCGTAACGATAAAGCTTGCTGCGGAAACCGCGGAAGCCTTTAGCACGCAAAAGAATACGCTTACGACGCTTACGAGAAGCCGGTCCGTTTGTGGCACGTGGCATAGTGTATCTCTATAGTATATTGTCGAACAGACTGTTCTTCCTCACCTCCTTGCAGTCTCGTCTGCTCAGTATCTTTCCAGTTTAGGAAAGAAGGCTGCATGAAGGCTCCCCGTTCTGCGGGGAGATGTCTCGGGTGAAGCCGAGCGTCAGTTTTTAGGCGAATGGCAAGTTTTGCTTAACAGCCCAAACTTGAGTTTCATCTACAAGAGCAGGACGGCTCAAAGAGCGCTTACGCTTGCTAGATTTTTTCTGAAGAATGTGGCGTTTGCCTTGTTTACGGCGCAATACCTTACCAGTACCTGTAACTTTGAAACGCTTAGCAACAGCCTTGCGGGTTTTGTTTAAACCAGCCTTACGGGTCATGGTGCAAGAAGATTATACAAAGACAACCGATTAGCAAGACTTTTTTGATATTAGTTAAGAAACCTTAATCAATTTTCTTCCAAAAAAGAGAAAAAACTCCGAAAAACCATAGAAATTTTGATTTTTTTATGTCAATTGTTCACGCAATTCTTTGATTTGATCTCGCAGTTGAGCAGCTCTTTCAAACTCTAAATGAGCTGAGGCCAAACGCATTTCATCCTCGAGCTGAGCAATAGTTTCCTTAACATCTTGCTCATAAGCCAAAGGCTCTTCACCTACTCTCAAACTATCGGAGCCATCTTCATCACCATATAGTTTTAACTGACTTTGCTCCGAGCGCACTACGGTCGTAGGTTTGATACCATGTTTCTCGTTATATGCTTCTTGAATTCCCCGCCTATAATCGGTCAGCTCAATCAAACGTTTAATCGAATCGGTCATCACATCGGCAAATAGCACACATTCACCATGCACGTGACGAGCAGCACGACCGGCAGTCTGCACGAGGGATGTTTCATTACGTAAAAAGCCTTCTTTATCCGCATCTAAAATACAGACCAGTGAAACCTCGGGCAAATCGAGACCTTCACGTAATAAATTAATACCTACCAGCACATCCAAACGATGAGCTCGAAGAGAGCGCAAAATTTCCACACGCTCAATCGCATCGACATCCGAGTGAATATAAGCAACCCTCAAACCGACACCTCTCAAATAATCAGATAAGTCCTCGGCAGTCCGTTTAGTCAAAGTAGTGGCCAATACACGTTCATGCTTCGCAACCCTTTCATGACATAGGGCAATCGTTTCGTCAATTTGACCAGCTAATGGTTTAATCGTAATTTTAGGCTCTAGCAACCCTGTTGGACGAATAATCTGCTCGACAATCAATGGCGTTGTTCGTTTTTTAGGATCGAAGCTTTCCACCGATTGAGTTGATGGGCTAGGACTCACGCGAATCTCTTTTGGGGATTGAAACAAAATACCTCGGAACCCTTCAGGAGCTTCTTCACCAGGTCTTTTAGCACGTTTTACCGGAATGTATGTTTTGTTATCAGCCCTACAATTGATCAATTCAAAGGGGCCCGGGGTAGCGGAAGCATAAACAATTTGATTTTGCCTCTCCATAAATTCATGAAATTGCAAAGGCCTATTATCTAAAGCACTGGGCAATCGAAATCCATGCTCTACCAAGATCGTTTTACGACTTTTATCCCCTTCAAACATCCCACCAATTTGAGGAATAGCTACATGGCTTTCATCTATTAAAGTCAAAGAATCCTTAGGAAAGAAATCTAATAAGGTAGATGGAGCACTGCCCGGCAATCGACCTGCTAAATGCCTAGAGTAGTTCTCAATGCCTTTACAAAAACCTAATTCACCAATTAACTCCAAATCATAATCGGTACGCATTTTCAGACGCTGAGCTTCCAATAATTTGCCATTTTTCTCAAACCACTCTACTCGGTCAGCTAATTCTTTACGAATAGCTTGCATAGCCACAGTCCTCTTTTCAGGAGGGCTGACATATTGTTTAGCAGGGAAAAAGGCATAACCGGACAATCTTTCTCTAACTCGTCCAGTTTTACTATCAACTAATGAAACTCTCTCAATTTCATCACCAAAAAACTCTACGCGAATGATCTCACCCTCCGAATAAGCGGGATAGACCTCTACTACCTCACCTCGCACACGAAATGTACCACGTTGAAAATCAAAATCATTTCTTTCAAACAACCGCTCGACCAACTTTTTCAAAAAGATATCGCGATCCATCAAATCGCCTTCCTTAATTGATAAAGTCAAGTTACGATAATCTTCGGGAGCGGCTAAGCCATAAATACACGATACCGAAGCCACCACAATGACGTCTCTTCTCGATAAAAGAGAGCTCATGGCATTCAAACTTAGACGGTCTAGCTCATCATTAATGGCAGAATCTTTTTCAATATACGTATCCGTTCTGGCTATGTAAGCTTCAGGTTGATAATAATCGAAATAAGAAACATAATACTCAACCGCATTATTAGGAAAAAATCGCTTAAGTTCCGAATGCAACTGGGCAGCGAGAGTTTTATTATGCGAGATAACCAATGTAGGGCGATTTACCTCAGCGATCAGATTAGCCATGGAAAAAGTCTTACCACTACCTGTCACACCAAGTAATGCTTGATGCTTATTACCTGCCTCAATCGATTTGAGAAGCTTGGCAATAGCTTGACCTTGATCGCCCGATGGAGCGAATGATGAATCCAACTGAAATGACATAACCCTAAAACATGTTAGATTTAAAGAACAGGCTACACCAGTTCAATGTTTGACAAGAGGCACCTATTCCTCTAAGTATATCTGTCATGTACATCCCTACTCAGGAAGAACGCTACGGCAAAAAAAACATTGTCACACTCATTCTTTGCCTCATGGCTCCATCAGGGATATACGCCGGCATTTTGTCCGAAAGGCTGATGATGAACCCGGAACAGCCATGGAGCGGGATCGTCCAACTTCTCTTTTTCTTTTCCATCCCATTAGGAATGCTATTTAAACTCATTAACATCCCATTGTTTTGGTGGGGAATGGGTATTTCATCGTTAATTCAATTTGGACTTTGTTGGTTATTGGTTAAATCTCCTAAAATCACTCCAAAACGAGCCATCGGCATCGCTATTACTCTTGGAATGTTAAATTTATTTATCCTAAGTTGTATCAATTCCATGAAGGGATAAGATCAAAGGCATTCAATCTCATTTGAAAGAATAATTAGATTTTTGCGTAAGTATTTAGCAGAAATACACGAAAAATCTATGTCTTTGCATCATAACCTTACATCATTAGGTGTGGCACTGATTTGCTCATCATCTATTTACCTTCAAGCATCAGCAGAAGAAGCCACCCCAGTACGATTAGCAGAGGGAGTTGTCCAACGCATGGCCCCTTCAGCTGCTTCCATTATCAATTTTAAAATTGATCCTAAAGCAACGGAAATAAGTATAGCCCCGGTACAGGGTAAAGTATTAATTACGGCAAATGATACGAGAGGGCTTATTGTTGGCTTTGGCTACTATGCACGCCACATCGCCAAAGTTCATTGGTCATGGAATGGCGATAGAATGACACCAAAAACATGGCCTCTACCTAAAGAAACTGTATCCGTAAAGCTACCTTGGAAGCACAATTTTGCTTTTAATTATTGCACCTTATCATACACCAGCGCATTCTGGGACTGGAACAGATGGCAACGTGAGATTGATATGCTTGCTATGAATGGGTATGACGTCGTACTTATTCAAGCCGGTCTAGAAAAAGTCTGGCAAGATACCTTGCGAGATCTTGGATATCCCGAAGACAAAATTATTAAGTTCCTACCAAGTCCTGCTTTTGCGGCATGGTGGAATATGGGCAATCTGGAAGGGCACGGAGGTCCTTTAACCCAAAACCTTATTGATAACGAAGCCAAACTAGGCAAACAAATCGCAACAAGATTGCGCCAATTCAATATGACGCCACTTTTGCAAGGATTCGTAGGGTTAGTACCACATGATCTCGGCGAAACAGTGAAAGACGCGAAAATCATTCCACAAGGTCAATGGTGTGCCGGATTTGTACGTCCTGCGATAATCGACCCAACTAGTGATGATTTCCTCAAAATCAGTAAACTTTGGTACAAAAACCTACATAAGATTTATGGTGGAAAAACGGCCTTCTATGGTGGCGATTTATTCCATGAAGGGGGTAATAGCCATGGCATAGATATCACAAAAGCTGCTTCAAATGTCGAAAAAGCGATGCAAGAAGCCAGCCCTAATTCCTCATGGGTATTGCAATGTTGGGGAGGAAATCCATCCGGTAAATTACTGCAAGGTCTAAGCAAAGATAAATGCTTCGTTTTATATTTGGATAAAGGTCTTAATGATCCGGCTGTCAACATGCGTACATTTGAAGATGTACCATGGGCATGGAGTGAATTATCTAACTTCGGCGGCAACAATTCAGGTATGTACGGTGGCTTAGTTGGAGTGAGCCAACTAAAAAGCAAACTAGATAGAGCCAAAGCAAAGAATTTACAAGGGCTTGCACTCTTATCCGAGGGTACGGAACAAAATCCGATTTATTATGAATTGTTCCAAGAAATGCTTACTAAAAATGAGGATGTCAACCTTGACCAATGGATTGATCAATACATTGAAAAACGATATGGAACATCAAGCAAGGAAGCATCACTAGCCTGGAAGGATCTTGCTAAATCCGTTTATAATCCTCCGACTAAAATTGAAGGATGTTACGAAGGGATTGTTTGTGCAAGACCGGGTTGGAATGTCACTCGAGCTTCATCTTGGGGACCTAGCCAACATAACTACGATTTTACAGACGTCATCAATGCAGCCAATCACATGCTAGCAGCTGTAAAAAAAGACCCATCATTAGCAAAACAAAGCACTTTCCGTTATGATTTGATGGATGTTACCAAACAGGTGCTCTCCGATTTCTGCTTAGGCCAACTACAGGAAATCAAACTGGCCTACGACATGAAAGATATTAAAGAGTACAATAAAAAGGTAGCTCAATTCTTACAAGCTATAGAAGATATTGATGCCCTTACTGCAACGAATCCTTCCACTCTATTGGGAATCTGGTGTGAGAGAGCCAAAGCTAAAGGCAAAACACCGGAAGAAAAGAAGTTGATGGATAGATCGGCAAAAATGCAAGTTACTACCTGGAGCGCCGGACTAGATGGCTTAAATGACTATTCCAATCGCCATTGGTCTGGCTTGGTAAAAGATTATTATTACCCAAGATGGGATATGTTCTTTAAGGCCGGACGTAATGTTTTAGAAGGTAAAATGACTCAAGAAGAAGCTAACAAGCTTTTCCGTGAAGAAATTAAAAATCATGATACAAGCTTCTATGACAACGACAATGTTTACCCAACAAAAACTAAAGGAAACATCGTCGAGTTAGCAGAAAAATGTCTCAAGCGTTATTCGGGTCCTGCATTAAAACTAGCCAAAAAAGTTGCGAATAATAAAGGCATACAATGGGATCTTCAAACCATGACTACTCCGTTAACTTTTAAAGTTTCCGACACAGTCATGTCTGCCGGCACTTTTGTTGTTTCTATTGATTACAAAGCAGGAAACAGCGCCCTTAAAATCCAAAAAGTCGAATTATTCGAAGGCGACAAATTAGTCGCTAAGGATGAACATGAAGGCTGGACGGGTCACAAAAACGAGAATAACACTTACATCCTTAAACTACCGAAGTTCCGAGACAACTTAGATGATTACTTCCTCAAAGTATTCTGCGAAGGAGCAAGTGGTAAAGACTCAAAGGGAGTCATGATTATTCGACAAAAAAATTAAAGTCCAAGAGATAAAAACCGCACTAGCGGATACAAAAACACCGATGGAACAATTCCATCGGTGTTTTTTTAATAATCTGAAATTAATATCAAAATGGAATTTCATCATCCATATCAAAATCATTGATAGGACCGGAAGAGGAATTACTACCACCCGTCGGTTGCTGAGGTGCGCGCTGGCTATTATTGCCATAATTACCGCCGCCATTGTTATTACGAGGGGTAAATGGACGAGATTGTCCGCCACCATTACCTCCGCCCATTGGGGCATCACCACCACGAGGGAATAATTGCATGGTTTCACCAACCACACGTAAACGACTACGCTTTTGTCCGGTTGCCTTATCTTCCCATGAATCTAGCTGTAAACGTCCTTCGATAAAAACGCCACGGCCTTTTGCCAAATAGTTACATGCGATTTCAGCTTGACGATTCCATAAGATTACATCAACAAATGTCGTATCCTCTTGACGATCACCATTATCACCTGAATAGTAACGATTAATAGCTAATCTCAATTCAGTCACAGCTGTTCCCTTGCCCGTATAGCGCAATTCAGGATCAGCAGTAAGGTTTCCCATTAAAAATACTTTGTTCAAATTAGCCATATTGATAAAATGTTTTGATTTGAAATATTTTATAACTACATGGGGACACAAAATTGCACCGCATGCATCTTAATTACTCCATCTATATGAAGAATTCTTCACTGAAATGCAAACCAAATTTGCATAGTGTATTCATTCTTGCAAATATCGCCTATCTACTTGTGATTTCATGAAAACTAGCATATCATCCTTACAGAAAATTAATTCGATGTAACTTCGACTAATTTCTAAGCACTCCCCTTACCCTCATGACTGTCATCATTGCGTTTATTTTAGTGTCAAGTATTCCTGTACTCATTATTTATGCTATTTTAAAGAGCCGTCTTTTTTTTGAGGCCAAAAATTTATTACCGGCAGGTCAGGAACAAATGGAATTGAATAAGAAGGTAAAATCTTTCATTAACACAGCGTCCCTGACAACGGCTCTATGGTTTCTTCCGGGAATATTCGTATCTGAAATAATTCCCTATCAATTACTTAAAAAATTGATTTCCGAATCTCAAAATGCGGAAACTTTATATCTTCTCATTGACTTATCACCACTTTATTTGGGTACTTTAACTGTTGTCGTAGCATGGTGGCTTAAAAAACGTAATATTTCAGTAGAATTAGCAACCTTGATGAAATCTAAAATCAAATCTTAAGATTTACAACAATCACCCTTTTTGCTAGAAAGAAGAACCATGCTTAACTTCCCTAATCCTTCGTTATTTTTCGCCGGAGCTCTGGCCTGCCTGACCATAGGCACCCAGGTTTCTTTAGCTGAAAAAGTCCAAACGAAAATTACCCTCTCGATTCCTGCCAAGCATCAAATTAAAAGTTTAGGTAATTTACCCACAGATCAATCTACTCAAGAAATAGCCCTAAAAGATTTATTACAAAATATCTATGATCACTCTATTTATCATGACAAGATATTAGTTGGCAGTAATTTACCCAAGACAAGAAATTTATTTGCAACATCTCCTTTTTTGCAATCTCAGGAAAAAACATCACAGGAAGAATTTTTCTCCATCTTCATTAAAGGTCTATTAAGTAGCCACATTGATCAAGAGATCCCTGAAGCTACTTATTTTTTTGAAAATGATGGTGATATCGGTATCGCTTACGTAACGACCCTGCACCCCAAAAATCCATATTTAAAGAGGGTCCATACACTTCCTATGATCAAACATGAAGGCAAATGGAAATTTAGTTTAACCAATAGTTTTGATGGCACTATACTTCCTTTTGATCAGTCAATCAGGGACAAAGCAAAACAACTAGAAGTAGCAGCTCAGGCCAAGGCGAGGAAAATGACTGCAGAAATCAACAATAAACTGATTTCTTCATACCTTGAACAAATGGATGAATATAAGAAAAATCTACTTCCAAAAGCCCAAAATAAAGCGGAAATAATGGCTCTTTTACAAGAAGGGCTTCAAGCGAAGAATATTCCGAATTTGGCAGCTTTGATGATCGATACGCAATACATGGATGTCGAAAACCAAAAAAGTATTACCAAGCTTAAAGATTCCATCGATACCAAACCTAATATAGACCGACTCAATGACCTTTTTAATTGTTTAAATTATACCCCAATTACTAATGATAACAACAGACCGGGAATTTGGAGTGAGTTTGCCAAGTTATTACAACCCGGAAGTCTCATCATCGAAATTCCAACATCAGATTTAGAGAGTGTAAAAACTCAGCAACAAATCAATCCAAACAGTAATGATAAAGCTAAATCTGAGTTAGGTTGTTATTTAGGTTGTCTGAATTTGGTTTCCAATCCATTGGAAAGATACTCGCAAAAAGGAGCTGTCTTAATAACCGTGTATCCATTAACTAACGAAAAATCCGAAGCTTCGGCAATTTTTACTACACTTACAGAACAAACATGGAGATCAGCTCAAGATTCTGAAACGTTCAATAAACTTGTCGTCAAAAAACTTAGAGAAAAGTATAAACCTTTGTATGGCAAAACACCCGAAGAAACGATCGAATTATTCTTAAACTCAATTCTTCGTGCAGACTCTGAGACAATTTTTCGTTTATTACCTCAAAACGAGATCGCTGAAGACTCACAGGTACAACCAATGTTGAGCACCATCATAGAAAATTATTCACGTTCTATGCCCCAATTTGCACAATATGAGCAAGGATCGAATAATTATGATGAGAGTTCATCCATAGGTAATAAAACATTTGTAGATATACAACCGATGGCTATGGTTCAATACAATATGCCTTCCGATAAGGAAACAACCTTATCTCCATTGGTCACTATCACTTACAAATACAAACTTAAAACTCGCAAACATCGCCTTAACATTCCTCTTATTCGTACTAAAGAAGGGTGGCAACTCAATTTCAAACCTACGGAAGTGGATAAGGAAAATAAGGACAATAATGAAAATGCAGTAATTGAAGTTGAACTAGCTCTCTAATTTTTCAAATACACAAGTTTTTTTCCTATCCATATAGATTCCTATCAAATCTTCACAATCTAATCAAAAACATTCATGATCATTCATTTACCAATAAGACCAAGACGAAACAGAAAGTCTGAAACTATCCGAGAATTGATCCGCGAAACGCGCCTGAGCACATCCGATTTAATCTATCCGGTTTTCGTGCATGAAGGTACTCATAACGAGCCTATCGACTCATTACCGGGATGTAATCGTTGGAGCATTAAAGGTCTAGTAGAAGAAGCAAAGCGTAGCATGGATCTAGGCATCAAATCCATGGTCTTATTCCCCGTCATCCCTGATAATAAAAAGAACTCCGATGCTACGGAATCTTACAATCCCGACGGTTTGATCCCACAAACTATTTTGACATTGAAAGATCAAGTACCTGACATGACTATCATTACCGACGTAGCACTCGACCCATATAATTCTGATGGGCATGATGGCATCGTTGAGTTTAGAATCGATGGTAGCATGGAGATTTTAAATGATGCTTCGGTAGAAGTTTTGTGCAAACAAGCCCTTTGCCATGCCGACGCAGGTGCGGATATCGTGGCACCAAGTGATATGATGGATGGCCGTATTGCAGCGATTCGTGCCACACTTGATTCTGAAGCTTTAGATGATGTTTCTATCATGGCGTATTCAGCCAAATATGCCAGTGCATTATATGGCCCATTTAGAGGAGCTTTAGACAGCTCACCAAAAGCAGGCGATAAAAAAACTTACCAAATGGATCCTGCTAATAGCCGTGAAGCAATTCGAGAAGCCCAACTTGATGAAAATGAAGGTGCCGACATCGTTTTAGTTAAACCGGCCGGCATCTATGGAGATATTATTTCCAAGATTAAAGCAAACACGATGCTACCTGTAGCAGCCTATCAAGTTAGTGGAGAATATTTGATGATTAAAGCTGCAGCTCAATCAGGCTGGTTAGATGAGAAATCTATTGTCCTTGAATCACTCACAAGTATTCGCCGAGCCGGAGCAGATATGATCTTAACGTATTTTGCACCTCAAGCCGCTCAATGGTTAAGAGAGAAATAAGCTCTTATAATTACCATTTTTATTCCTTTTCATCACTCTTGGTTTAACAAAAATCAAGAGTGATTTCTTTTTTGAGAACTTATTGGGAAACATGCTCGTAAATCAAATCCAAAAAATCCTGCAAATAGGTTTCGGACTTTTTCTTGCCAATCCCTTGAATAGTCATGGCTTTAACGATTGTAGTAGGTTTCATTCGAGCCATGGTTTCTAACACGGAATTATGAAAAACACAAAATCCCGGTATGTTCATGTCTTGAGCAAGCTCGTTACGCAAAGCTTTTAATTTCTCAAATAGCTCCACATCCAACTCAGCTAGATCAAAACTATTCGAGTTAGTCTTAAGAACTTGTTTTTTAGATTGATGCTTTTTTGCTAAAGGCCAAATCATTTTTACCGATTGGCGTCCCATCATCACCTCATGTCCTCTTGGGCTGATAGTTGTCAAGGGCCGGTCATGCTCACCGCTTAGGCACAGCAAACCGGATAACTGCATCGATTTAAATAACTTTTTAAGCTCATCTTCACTATATTCCGATAAAATACCATACGTACTCAATCGCCCCAGACTAGAATTAACAATGGCTTGAGTCTTATTACCTCTAAGCATCTGAATAATTTTCAAGCGCCCCCAGCGACCTTGCCACTGACCATCATAATTCCTAAATGAAGCGCGAGCTATACCACTCAAAGCCTTTTTAACGATAACTAAGCAAGACTCATCCAGCTCACTACCTGAGCTTACGCCGGAATCATCACATTGGTCACAATGACCACATGGCTCGTGATCTACCTCGCCAAAATAATTCAGTATCCATTGTTGTCTACAACCATGCGAATAAGCAAACTCCGTCACAGACTTTAATTTATCACGGTCTCTTCTCTCTTTTTCCTCCAATGCAAGGTAATCAATAGGAATCTTCAATCCGCTAAGAGTCATATCGACAACTTGAGTCCCTTTGATTCGTTTCCCCGGGATATCATAACGATTAATAGCACCCTGCTTCATAAGAACGATTAAAGCTGAGGTGACAGCCATGGAATTCTTACTTTGCAATTTTTCAGCCATCTCCTCGACAGTCCATTCTACCGAACAATTCTCAGCAGAGGCATGCTTACGTAAGAGTTCATACAAATCTACAATAAGGGATATCGCAGGATTAGATCCATCAATAAAGAACTCTTGAGTGCGAAGATCAGCATGATTAAACAATAACTCACAACAAGCTATTTCTCCATCACGCCCGGCTCTACCGGCTTCTTGGTAATAGGCTTCGACACTACCGGGTATTTCAAAATGAGCAACAAACCTAACATCCGAACGGTCAATACCCATGCCAAAGGCATTCGTAGCAATGACCACATCCGCACGTTTCTCCATAAAATCATTCTGAGCAATGCTTCGTTGAGCATCAGTCATTCCGGCATGGTACGCCGTAACGTTTAATTGTAAGTCTTTGAGCACCTGATAGACCTGCTCCACTTTTTTACGTGTCGAACAGTAAATAATACCTGTTTTATATTCGGCAATCAAACGATGTAAGCGCTTATATTTCTCATCATGATTATCACATTGTGAGATACGAAAGTTAAGATTATCACGAGCAAAACCACGAATAATCACTTCAGGCTCAACCAAATGCAAATGATGTAAAATGTCTTCCCTAACTTTAGGCGTTGCCGTTGCGGTCAAAGCAACAACTTGTGGAGAGCCCATCGTTTCAATTACCTGACCCAACCGTAAATAATCCGGACGAAAATCGTGCCCCCATTGGCTTAAACAATGGGCTTCATCAATAGCGATCAAACTAATATCCAAATCCGCAATTTGTCGCATAAAACCTGGCTGACCAAATCGCTCAGGAGCGATATACACCAATTTGTATAATCCTGACCTTACCCCCATCAAACGTTCTCGTTGTTCTTCGCCGCTTAATGAGCTATTAATCATCGTCGCAGGGATACTTTTATCCACCAAAGCATCGACCTGATCTTTCATGAGAGCAATAAGAGGGCTCACCACTAAAGTAACACCTTCACGGCATAAAGCGGGTAATTGATAACAAAGAGACTTACCTCCGCCGGTAGGCATGACGATCAAGACATTTTTGCCTTCCAAGATATTTTTGACAACCTCATCTTGCCCCTCTCTCAATGACGAAAATCCAAAGTATTTGTTTAATGCCTTGAGAGGATCTTTTTCTACTTGAAAACCGCTCATCTACAAAATTGAGCATAATTCGACCAAGACAAAAAATCAATGTTTAAGCCGTAGTTCCTACGTATTCGTCTTGCCTATTTCCTTCAAATAACAGAATCTGCATTCATGTCTTCTCCTTTTGGTCTGATACAACCTTGGGTTGAGCCGGGTAATTTTCAAAGAAATTTACGCCAAATTATAGAACTTTATCGTTTTTGCTTGGATGAAGGATCTCCTCTTATCTTAGCTCCATCACTTGCTTTATCCGGGGGAGATCTAGGTGATTTAATCGAACAATCCGCTTTTCGTGCCCAGCATGATCATGCCTTAGCATTTTTGGCCCAAGAGGCTAATTTTGCGCCTATTTTGATTCCTGAATGGTTTTATGAAGATGGCCATTGGTCTATCCATGCATTATGGCTGCACCAAGGAATCATCACTGATTTAGGTAAATTAACCAACTCCCCGCATTCAAACGGACAAAGCATCTTAACGACATCATTTCTGCATCACACACTCATTTTGGCACATCCGAATTGTGATATTGACAAGTTATTCACAATTTATTCCCAATGTGAGCATCCTATTCTAATTGAATTTACAGCAGAAACTTGGCACATAGGTAATGACCCTAAGCAAGAAATTAGACTTCATAAATATCCGGGAATAACGAATGGAGATATCTATCTTCCTAGAATAGCGGGCATTGTCGGGTATGGAGCCTATTTAGGACAATCCATCAGAGTTCATCAAGGACGGCAAACGAAGCTTCATACGATGGGTATGGATGCTCTAGCCTGCACTCGATATACGCAAAATGATGAGATATCGACATCTCCTGTAGTCATAAGCGGAGGCAAACGACTATCATTTTATTGCAGAATGTCTCATAAAGAGACCTTTTCCATACATTTTTCATTCACACCCGGTTGCATACTCACCTTATCTATGCTGGCTACGCAAGCATGGTCCACACCAATCGGCATATCGAATTGGAACAATTTAACCGACGACGACCATACGCTCATTGATCAGTTGTTTAATCATTTTGAATTGATTAGGGAAGACATACCATTAACAAAAGAAAAATATATTCATCTTGTTCCATCAAGCCTCACCGAGCAATACCTATCCCTCTCGACTTCTTTTGATTTACATCAACATGAGTTCTACATCAATCCGATAGGAGATCTACTTGATACGGAATGCCTCAAAGATCTGTCTGAAAGAGAAAAAGAATATTGTCGATCAAACCCTGATTTCAATCTTCAAGAAATCGACACAATCATATCACTTTTAATTGACGATCACGCATCACCTACGTTCCTGACCAGCCATGACAGGTGGAAAAATAAAGAGGCGATCATACGAAAAATACAAAAAAACATAGAATCTATTCGCACGTATTCTCCTATAGCAAAATTAATAATGCGAAAACGGAACCATACGCCTATATTTCACACCTTTAGAGATTAAATATAGTGACATACATTAATCTTGATACCCAATACACTTAGTTTACCTTACATTGAGTATGCAATTTCCTCTATCCACAAAAGTTGGTTCAATAAGCATTGAACTACTGAACAGTGCCGGCGCGATAGGAAAATTGTTTTATCAAACATTATGGTGCTTTTTTACCGGAAAATTTAGATTTCGGGTATTAATTGAGCAAATTGCTCGAATCGGGGTTGAATCTCAGCCGGTTGTTATTTTAACAGGCGCATTTACAGGTGCCGTTTTGGAAGCGCAATCCCTTTTCCAACTCCAAATTGTCAAGATGGAAGCCATGGGTGGAGCCATCGTTGCCGTAGGGATGTTTCGTGAATTAGGGCCTGCCATTACCGGGTTAATGCTAGCCGGGCGTGTTGGTTCGGCTATGGCTGCAGAAATTGGAACCATGAAAGTCACGGAGCAAATCGATGCCCTGAGATCGATGAATGTCAATCCTATCGATTATTTGGTAAAACCCCGTGTAATAGGCATGTTAGTTTCGACGCCAATCTTAATGATTGAGTCAGTTATTGTTGGGATCGTAGCGGCATACATTGTAGGAATTTTCGCTTTTGATGTAAATGAAGCTTATTGGGTGCATTTCATGACTCAGTTTGTTACGCTTAGCGATATAGCCGTATCAATCATCAAAGCTTTCATTTTTGGTCTGATTATCGCATTAATATCATGTAGTTGTGGCTTACAAACTGAAAATGGAGCCGTTGGCGTCGGTAAATCTACCATGCGAGCCATGGTTTATGCATCGGTCATCCTTCTTATCGTCAATTTCATAATGACCATGATTCTTAACACCCTTTTCCCTATGGGATTCATGCAATAACATGAGCGACACTTCAAATATACAACCTTTCATCAAGGTAGATCAAATTACTCAACAATTTGGCACTCAAAAAGTGCTAAATGGGGTGAGCTTTGAGGTATTCCCAGGCGAGCTAGTTGCATTGATTGGTGGGTCGGGAGCAGGTAAAAGCGTAATTCTCAAACATTTGGATGGACTACTAGATCCTCTTACCGGTCATATTTATATCGATGGACAAGAAATCAGTAATATTCCTGAAAAAAAGAAATACCCCATGCGAAAAAAATTGGGCTTCATGTTCCAACAAGGGGCTTTATTTGATTCGATGACTGTTTTTGAAAATGTGGCTTTCCCTTTAGGTGAAGCAGGCATTACTGATGAAAAAGAACTCGAAAAACGAGTAATGGATGCTTTGGCATCAGTCGGACTGCAAGGTAGCGAAGATAAAATGCCGGCCAACATATCAGGTGGTATGATTAAGCGTGTGGCTGTTGCCAGAGCAATCGTATCGGACCCACAATGTTTACTTTATGACGAGCCAACCGCCGGTTTAGACCCTATCGTTTCCGATAGCGTCAGCTACCTCATTCGAAATATTTGTATCAATCAAGGAATTACTACACTCATCGTCACCCACGATATGTCTAGTGTGATCCATATTGCAGATAGGATCATCTATTTAAAAGAAGGAACAATCCATTGGCAAGGAACCCCAAGGGACATGATTGATTCACCTGATCCGATGATACAAGATTTCTTACATGGAGTATCCGGTGAAGACTGGAACAAACTCAACAACCCAAAGCTTAATCCCGATTTTCAGCAGAATATCATTCAAGATGCAATTAATGATCGCTTTTCAACCCAAACTTCTCAACCGTTATGAACAATAAAATCAAACCTGAAACATGGGTCGGCCTATTCTTATTAGGCGGCTTATTTATGATCATCGGTCTTATCATTTTCTTCGGGGATTTTAAAGACTCCAAAGACAATTCTTATCCTTTGACTATTGAATTCAAAGATGC
This sequence comes from Akkermansiaceae bacterium UBA7331, assembly GCA_002471255.1. GTDB lineage: Bacteria > Verrucomicrobiota > Verrucomicrobiia > Verrucomicrobiales > Akkermansiaceae > Akkermansia. The sequence continues at coordinate 133,504 of DKPP01000008.1, forward strand.
AGGAACACTAATTCCCGGATCCGTATTACGATTAGGTGGTGCCGTAGTAGGTAAAATCACAGCAGGCCCCGAGATATTACCATCGGGAGATAAAGTGGCGGTGAGCGTTTTAATCACAAAGGCTATTCATATCCAAGAAGGCTCTCAATTTCAAATTGCTATGCAAAATATTCTTGGCGATAGCTATATTGAAATTATCCCACCAAGCAAACCCACCAATCAATACATTGAACCGGGATCTACAGTCATTGGAAACTCTCAAAATGATCTAAGTAAGTTAAAAAACAATGCCGTCATTGCAAGTGAAGAGGCTATACGCTTACTCCATAACATTAATGATAACTTTGCTAATATCAACGATGCGGTCAAACATATCTCCCAGTCGGCTAAAGATATCTCGACCACCGTTAATAAAATTAATACTGAAATCTTATCTACTGCAAACCTTACTTCACTTGAATCATTCATGGTTAATATGGATAAAACAAGTGCATACCTCCCCCAATTGGCACAAGAGACTTCAGACTCTTTAAAAGAATTGAGAGCATCTATCGCCAAAGCAGATAAAACCATTACCACGATTAATGAAAAAATCGATTTATTGGAACCTGCCTTTAATGATGTACCTCAAATCGTTCAAGGTATTAAAAAGTCAGTGGCAAATATTGAACAAATCACCAATGAAACTCGTTCAGGAAAAGGCACTTTAGGATTGTTCTTATTCGATAAGCAATTCCGAGCAAATGCACAAGAATTTATTAGAAATTTACGTGATTACGGTATTCTACGCTACAGAAATCCTGATGAACCCGAAATCAAATGTGACCCTCGTACCGGTTATTCAGGATCTCGCCGATAATTTAAATACGCCAATCTAACGAAGCCACGCAAGACGCTTGCCAAATTTACCACATGTGATAAAAAAGCAAGTGATGACGACAGGCAAAATTGCCATGTATTTTTTCAACACTTTATTCATTCAACAACTCTAAACGATATGCAAGAAAATCAAACTGAAACAAACATTGCTCCAACCGACGCAACTTGCAACGAATCTACTCTTGGCCACGCTCGCGAAGTAGCTTTAAGCAAATTCCAACAAGCCCGTGAGTTCGCTGCAAACAAAGTAAGCCAAATCCGTAAAGCCGCCGCTCAGCAAGCTGAGTCACTTCGTGAATACACTGTGGAAAAAGGCACAATTGCTTGTGATAAGGCTAAGGCTATTCATAAAGCCGGTGAAGACTACGTAAAGGCTAAACCAACACAGTCCGTCTTGATTGCTCTTGGCGTAGGTGTGGTTATCGGCTTACTCATTCGCGGTCGCCGCTAAACTATTTTTGGTTGCCTTAATCTTTTAAAGATAAGGCAACCTACAACTTAAACTTTCTAAGGCTATGGGCTTATTCTCAGGATTACATAATATGTGGACTGGTCTATCCGGATTAGGAAAACAGGCAGAAATGCCGACTCCTGAACCTGTAGAGCAGAAGCCTAAATTTTCTGAAACAGTGAAACATTTGGCTCAAGCAGGTCTTGAACATGCCGAGGCCTTAATGGAAGTTTTTCAAATTGAGCTTAAAGAAGCTGTTAAACGTTTAGAAGCCAAAATCATCTGGCTTGTCTTATGTTTATTTACAGCTTTGTTTGCTTACGCCCTCTTATGGGGACTCATTATCGTATTGATTGGTGAGTATTTAAATTATTTCTGGGCTTTTGGTATTGCCTTTTTATATCATGCCATTATTGCTCTCGTATCGTGCTACCTCTTCAAACGTACATCCGTTGGCCCTGTAGCTCCTGATACTGTTAAAGAACTTAAAGCCGATTACACATGTCTAAAAATGACCATCAAAGGAAACTAGATGCATTACTTCGTTGCTCCACCTCTCGTTTAGAGATTTTAGAAGCGTCAGAAGAGATTCATCAGCAGATTCATCTAGCAATGACTCCTGTGTATAAGGCGAAAGCTTCATTCGAAAGCTTACCTAAAGCTGTGAGATGGCTTAGCTTAGGCATCCCATTATTAGGATCTGCCTTTATTGTTAAGAGCGTTTTTGCTCATCATCACAATCACAATAGCCATTTTATTACAAAGAAAGCATTACCTCTTGCCAAATCGCTTTTAGTAGAACTAATGCTTACGACGGTCGTTCCGGCTATCAAGTTTACTGCTAGTAACTTTGTACGCAAAAAAATGTCCGGCGCTTTTGGTCAAAGCACTCCACCACAGTCTTAATGTGAGTTTTATCGAGTTGCGGATGACGTCAGCTTGGGCTTAATGTTCGAATTACGGCTTGTAGAAAGGCACTCAAAACGGGTATAATGCCTTCCATGAGTCAAATTTCCGAACAAATCATGGCTGAAATGAAGGAAGCCATGAAAGCTAAGCAAACTGTCGTTTTAAATGCTTTGCGTGCATTAAAATCAGCAATGACCAATGCAGCTATTGAAAAAGGCAATTTACACGCAGTTTTGACCGAATCTGAAGAATTGGCTGTTATTCGCAAGCAACTCAAGCAACGAGAAGATTCAGTAGATCAATTTAAAAAAGCAGGTCGTGAAGACCTCATTAGCAAAGAAGAGGAAGAAATCGCAGTTATCAAACGATTTTTACCTGCAGAATTAAGCGAAGAGGAAACTATTGCAATTCTTGACGCCGTTGTTGCCGAAATCGGTGCTACCAGCAAAAAAGAAATGGGTCAAGTAATGAAACTCATGCAAGAACGTACTGCCGGTCGTGTCAATGGCAAATTATTAGCCCAACTCGTTGCTAAAAAATTATCATGATTACGTGCGGTGCCATCATTGTTGCAGCAGGATCCTCACGACGTGCAGGATTCGATAAACTTCTTGCCCCACTGAATGGCATCCCCGTATTACGGCATAGCATCAATGCTTTTCTTAATTGCCCGAATATTACGGAAATTATCGTAGTATGCCCTAAAGATCGATTTGATCTCATTATGGATCAAACCGAGACCCACTTGCCGGTCAAGCGAGTGGATGGCGGCTCGGAACGTCATGAATCTGTTATGAATGGGATCAGAGCCCTAAGTTCTCATCCTACGCTCATTTCAGTACACGATGGAGCCCGCCCTTTAATTACAAAAGAGCAAATTTTGAAATGCATTGATGCCGCTACAAAATATCAGGCGGCTAGTTCTGCTCATCCCATTACCGATACGCTTAAACGGGGAGATGCAGAGTCGCTTACTACGGATGAAGTAATCATTCGTGAAAATATGTGGGCAATGGAAACACCACAGATTTTCGATACGCAGCTCCTAAAATATGCCTATCAGATGGTTACGAATAATAATCTTTTGGTTACAGATGAAGTTTCAGCACTTCAATATCTGAAAAAACCGACATTTCTGGTACAAAACAACACCCCCAACCCAAAAATCACATGGCCTCAAGACATTGCTATAGCAGAAGCTTTGCAGTCTGTGTGACCCCTCTATTCCATGTCCCCTACGAAACACGTGCTCATTATCGGAGCCGGATACTTAGGAACCGCGCTCGCCAATAGTCTCAACCATGATGGGTTTCATCCCATTTTGGCAGATAATCAAATAAGAGAAGGTGTCTTTCATGCTGATATTGCTGACATTGATTCTCTCAATTTGTTAGCAAATGATATCCCAACGCCGGATATTATCATCTTGGCCGTTAGCACAAAGGGAGGTGACATCAACGATTATAAAAATACGTACTTAAACGGTGTTAACAATGTTTTTACCTGTTTCCCCGATAGTACGGTCATTTTCTGCTCCAGCACATCGGTATATGGCATCACTGATGGACGTTGGGCGACTGAAACTCATAATGTCTATCCTCAAACGACTAAGGGGAAAATTCTTTTAGAAGCAGAACAACTTGTATTGGATCATCATGGGGTTGTCGCCCGTCTTGCTGCTATTTATGGACCCAATCGTTGCGAGTTAGTAAATAAGTTCATTACTAAACATCAAAGTTTATCTACCGAAACGGATAAATGGGTAAATTATATTCATCGAGATGATGCGGCAAGTGCGATTACTTTGTTATGTCAACTCAGACAATCCGGTAAAATTGTCAATATCAGTGATTCTACGCCTTTAACATTAGATGAGATTTACCAATATTTACACAATTTATTGGAAACTCAAAACGATCTAGCATCGCCCCCCGAACGCTCAAAAAACAGAGGTCTAACTAACCAAAGAATTTCATGTAATCTCTTATTAAGTTTAGGTTGGGAGCCACTCTACCCTAGTTTTTTGGATGGCGTACATAATGTGCTAGAATCATTGGATATACATCCTGAAGAATAATTACATTTTTTGATATTCATCACTCCATTTTACCGTGACAAAACTGTTTAATATGCTTGAATGAAAGTGTGTATTACCATCCTTATTCCCTGTTAGCTCATGGATCACTCAATGCGCATACGTCTGAAGTATGCCGAAAAGGAGCTTTAATCAAAACAGATTCCGGCGGAGTTGCGTGCATTCATCCGTGGCCGGAATTAGGCGATGCCACCTTGCAAGAAGAACTTGATGCACTTCGTAGTGGAAATCCTCTTCCTTTAGGTCGTAGGGCGTTAGATTGCGCGAAAATTGACGGCCAACATCGACAAGACGGTACCAATTTATTTACCGATTTAATTGTGCCTAAGAGCCATGCTACATTACCGGCATGTGTTAGCCCCGCTACGGTACGACGAATGGCGCAGCATGGTTTTACTATGGGTAAAATGAAGGCAAGCGCACATATTCATTGCACAATCGAGCGATTAAGCCTTTTAGCCTGCATGGTTCCGGATTGGAAATGGCGATTAGACTTTAATTCGTCTATTGATGTGACCGAAGCTTTGAGATTTTGGAAGCAACTGCCCAATGAATTAAAAGAATTAATAGATTTTATCGAAGACCCTTGCCCTTACACCCACACATCTTGGCTTAGATTAACTGAGGCAGGTATGCCATTGGCTTTAGATTTAGGATCTAATGAGTCGAGCCAACCTAAAATGCGTACCGACCTTAATGTGACAAGAGTCGTCAAACCGGCTAGAGAAAAGACACCTAATGATGAAACGCATACGATGATTTTTACCAGTGTGATGGACCACCCTATAGGCCAACTCTGGGCCGCCTATGAGGCTGCCATATATTATAAGGAAAAGGGAATCGATCATCCTCCATTATGTGGTTTGGCTACACATTTGCTATTTGAATCCAACCCTTTTATTGAAGAATTGGGTACTTGCTCCCCTACTCTGAATTTACCTCAGGGCACCGGACTAGGTTTTGATCATTTACTTGAAAAAATCAATTGGCTAGATATCAATGATTTATAATAAATTAAGTATTTTTTTACATAAAAATTCGAAAAATATGCTTTTTTATCTTGCAAAAACATAAGGTCTAAGGTAAAGTCTGCGCACCACAACAAAAAACCAAATGGTGATCGTAGTTCAATGGTAGAGCCCCAGATTGTGATTCTGGTTGTTGCGGGTTCGAGCCCCGTCGATCACCCCATTAATTTTCCAATATAAAAAGAGCATCCTATGATGCTCTTTTTTAGTTCGAATAAGTCCATGCAAAACCCAGAATTCGTTAAAGCAGCATTCTCAGCCATAGCAAAAAGGTACGTTGCTACCAATCACGTACTCAGCATGGGCATTGACTTACTTTGGAGACAACGTGCCGTACAACGGATTTCAGAATGGAAACCGAAAAACATTCTTGATTTAGCCACCGGCACAGGAGATCTGGCTCTCGCCTTTCAACGAGCTATTCCCGAAGTTGATATTTTAGGATCCGACTTCTGCCCGGAAATGCTAGAAATAGCGCAACAACGTGGTTTGCGTAAAATGATTTGCGCAGATGCAATGGATCTCCCTTTTGAAGATGAAAGCTTCGATGTTGTAACCGTTGCTTTTGGTTTACGCAATATGGCTGATTACGCGGGTGCATTAAATGAAATGAAAAGAGTACTTAAACCTAACGGGCACTTGTTGGTTCTGGACTTTTCATTGCCTGATAATTTACTCAGGGCTCCTTATCGTTTTTATTTGCATAAGATATTACCGACTATTGCCGGAATTATGACAGGACACAAAGCTGCATATGATTATCTGGCGGATAGTATAGAATCTTTCCCATGTGGTGATGACATGATTAAGCTAATGGATCAATGTGGTTACCGATTTATCGATGCCGAACCTCTCAATGGAGGCATCGCCACCATTTACACCGCAACTAAATGAGCGCAGGAGACGGCCGCGAAGGAGTCATCAGATCCAAAGCCTCAAGAGGCAGATTGGGTGGTAAACTGGCAGGATTGACCCTGCCACAACAAATCCGCGCCATCGCATTTTGGCCATTTCTCGAACAAGTTTTAAATTTCGTTGTTACAACTTCCGACCAAATTTTTGCTACCCGATTAGGGAACACCCCTAATGATACGATTGCAATTGCCGATGGCATGGGTGCCGTCGTGTTTTTAGTTTGGTTTGGCTTCGTGATGCAAGGCTCAATCATGATGGGCGCTACAGCGATTATTGCCCGCATGACCGGTGCTAGAAAGTTCAACACGGCACAAGATGGTCTGATCCAAGCCAGTATTTTAGGGTTTATAGCAGGAGGCTTTTCGTGCTTGCTCATGTACACCTGTAGTGATTGGTTAATGAGTAATATACTCACCATGTCTGATCTCGCCCGTAGCTACGCCATGCAATATATGAGAGTCGTAGCTTTCGTAGCGCCGTTTAGTGGCGTTGTTTTTGCCATAAATGCATCTTTACGCGGCTCAGGCGACACAAGACTTCCCTTCTGGATTATGCTAAACGTCAGCGTAGTCAACGTATTGTTTTGTTTTATATTCGTTTATTCAGGTTTTGGCCTTGCAGGTATCGCGGGATCTACCATCATCGGTTTTTCATCAAGCCTCATCATATTGGTAACGATTTTATTCAAAAGACACAAAAAACTTTTTGGCAACTCCCATGATTGCGACGTTGATCAATTATGTTTACAAAAAGAAAAAACATATACCCCTCCTCTATTCTTCTCACGCCATTTATTTAAATGGGACTTTTCAATGCAAAAACGCATTTTAAAAGTAGGTATCCCGCAAGCAATTGAAGTATTCGGTATTTGGGGCATCCAAATGTTTTGCTTATCGATTATCAGTAAATTATCCATCCCCGGTGCTTTAGGCGTGCACAACATCGCCATTCGTATCGAATCTTTAAGCTTTTTACCGGGCTTTGCTATTGGCATGGCATCATCGACTTTAGTAGGCCAATATCTTGGAGCACGCAATACATTATTGGCACGTATCACTATTTGGAAATGCCTAAAATATGCCGTCATATTTATGAGCATCTTAGGCGTGCTATTTTTCGTTTTCCCAAGCCTATGGATAAGCATTTTCACACCGGGCAATGAAGCCATTTTACAATCAGGTACACCTGTATTACGTACAATGTTGTTAGTAGAACCGGTATTCGCTGCGTGTATTATCATGAAAATGTCACTGCGTGGAGCCGGGGACACAAAAAGAGTCATGATCATTTCTTACGTCGTGATGAGCTTTTTTAGAATGTTAGTGCCTTGGCTATGGTTCACTTACTCACCATCAACCATCTCTTTATGGGGTATTTGGTTATTGTTTGCTTTTGAAATGTTTATTCAAACAATTATCTTTTACCGCATTATCAAAGGCGATAGTTGGACTAAATTGCAAATTTAGCCCCTTATTTTTTCTATTCTTTAGCAATCGAGTATATCACTATACCCTAGCTTTTCTTGGGCAAGATTAAAGAATTCATGTCTTTTTTTAAAAAATTTGTGCAAAAATTAAAGAACGAGTGTCCTAATAGATACAAGAACCTCGTTTCTGAGGATCATAACTTATAACCATTTCACAAACATGAAAAGCAACCTATTAGTTTTGTCTTTAATGATTTGCAGTGCCGGTTTCGCATCGGCTCAAGATTGTTGCAATTCTACAGCCCCTAAAGTAGAGGCTCCTGCACCTCAATCTGCCCTTGAAATTGCTAAAATGAGCATCGCTAAGCTCGAAAGTTGCAATAAAATCTTAACAGGAGTTGTCGATGAAAAGACAGCAAAAGAAGCTGTGACTGCCTTGGATAAACTTACTCAAGAAATCGTTGAGTTTGATAAAAAAGCAAAGAATGTCAAAGCAACACCGGAAGAAATTCCTGCAATGGAAAAAGAGCTGGAAAATGTTCCGGTTATTGTTAATTCAATCATCGCAAATTGCCAACGTATAGCAAAGGCCAAGCTGAATAGTGATGATCTGAAAAAAGCAATTCTTAGCTTCTCTAAAACTACCGGTATTGATTCGATCGTGGAAGAACATCTTACCATCAAGATGGAATCTGAGCCTGCTCCTCAACAATAATATAAATATTTATTTAAAAAAAGGCGGTCAATTCACATTGACCGCCTTTTTCGTTTCAGAATCTAATGCTTATTTTTTAGATTTTTTTGGGGCGTTGCCCTTTTTAGCAATACGATCAAGAGTATCTTGAGATTCGGTTACTAATTTTAATTCGTTTCGACGCTCGGTATTTAAAGCGTTAGCTTCACGATCAGCGGCTTGGCTTTTCTTGACAAGCTCCTGGTCTGATGGATTGGCGTCTAATTGAGCTTTGAGATCTTCACTCTTTTCATAAGCCGCATCGACTTTTGGGCCCAAAATATCTGCATTAGCTTCTGCAGAAGCCTTAATACGATTAAGGAACTCAACAGCATATGGCTTATTAGACAAATTAGCCATAGACTTAACTAAAAGTCGACGATCATCAACATTCTTAGCAGCTGAAAGCATTTCATCATATAATTTCACCATATCTTCGTTTTTGCGATCTCTATCCTTCGATAACACACCAAGCATAGTCAACTTGGCTTGATCACGAATTTGTGGTGGTAATTTTTCATTTTTCCAAGCTTCAATCATAACCGGTAAAATGTTATCGCTAGGCCATTCGCTTAAACCACGATAAATCACATAAGCCAATTTTGGATTTTCCGAGCTCTCTTTAACTAATACTTCCAAGACACGAGGATCTCCGGTAGAACCCATCAATTCATAAAGCGCAGATTTAGTGGAATTAGGAGCTTTTGCTAAATTATCAAGCAACACTCCACCAATCTTCTCTTTCTCTTTAGGGTTTTTCTTAATCAAACGAGCAACTGACTTTTTAGCAGCACCAACCAATTCTTTAGATGAATCTTCATCCACTAACACACCTAACACCCAATCCATATCTTCATAGGATAAAGAAGGTGCCATATAAAGCATCAAACCACCCAATTTTTTCTTACCTGCCTTATCTTTAGATAAAGTTGCGTATAAATCTTTATACATTGATTTGATGTGCGGCTTTTCAGCAGCAGACATTAAGGAAATAACAAAATTAAACTTATCTGTCGAATAGGCGGTAGAGTTTTTCTTTAGATCATCAAACACCATTTTGGCGATGCCTTCGTCAAGCTGAGCCATCATACCAAGGTAATGTGCAGAAGGCTTCCAGTTTGCCGGATTACCATAGACTCCTTTAATGTTATCAATTAACATTTTTGCATCATCAGGGTTGATTTCAACCACACCGTTTTTTGCAACGAAAGTAGCTTTAAGTCCTAATTCTTTACCGGCTTCTTGCAATTGTCCCAAATGGTCCATGCGTTTTTGTTCGGCAGCTACTCTCTCGTTGTGTGTATAAGCAAAATACCCTACGGCACCAACAGCCAACACCAAAACACCGGAGACTACCATCAAGATTTTATTACGCTTCTTCGTCTTTTCCTGACTAGCTTGTAACATTTCAAGATTTTCAGATGCCTCTTGGTTTATGACGCCGGTCAAAGCAGGCACTCCCATCTGAGTTGGGGATATGGCAGCTTGAGTCGGTGAACTGGCCGTAGGTGTCTTTACACCGGCTGTAGCCAACTTAGTGCCCGTAATTTTAGGGATTGCTGTTGGCGTCGGTATTTTACTAGTAGGCGCCACACCGCCAGCAGCAGGAACCGCCAACTTTGTTGTAGCCGTTTTAAACTTAGGGGCAACAGATGGGGTTGGTTCCACAGAAGTTGGAGCCGGAGCAGCCATTTGTGTTGTATCAAATTGAGATAATTGCTGATTCATCTCTTCTTGGGCGGCAGATAAGGCGGCTTGTGCAGCTTTAACTTGCTCCAAGGCTTTCATTACTTTTTCATCAATGCCTTCACCATTAGTAGAATCGTTACTTTCAACGTTTGAGGCTACCACAGATTGCTCTAGAGCCACTCGTGCTGCTTCTTGCTCTTGAGCGACACGCGCTTCTTCAGCCAATCTGATAGCCTCTTGTTCTTCGGCAAGACGTGCCTCTTCAGCCAATCTAGCGGCTTCTTGCTCTTGAGCGATGCGAGCTTCTTCTGCTAAGCGAGCAGCTTCTTGCTCTTGGGCAATGCGAGCTTCCTCTGCTAATCTGGCAGCTTCTTGCTCCTGAGCTATACGGGCTTCTTCTGCTAATCTAGCTGCTTCTTGCTCTGCTTGAAGTTGAGCTTGAGAAGCTTCTTCTTCCATCTTGGCTCTCAACTCCGGAGTTAAAAATCGCAATTTTGGAGCTGATTCACTACCGGCAGTGGCAGCCGACGCCAATTTTACAGTAGGAGATACACTAGTACCTGCTGTTACTAAAGCACGACGTTTTACGGTTGGAGCCGTCTGTTTTGTAGAATCGGAAGTTTCTGACATAATTCGAAAAATTTCAGCGACATATTACTCTAAGGATTACGCCTAGGCAATCCAAAAAGACCTAACACATGCCATGCCTTATCCCTAGATATTATTTCACTCTCATAATATCTTCATTTATTTTTAGACTCACTTTTTTTCGAGGCTTTCTCAATAAAATCTACAAATCAATATGGTAAACATAGAGAACTATTGAAGATTTGAAGTATTATGACAATAATATACAAAAAATAACATCATTCATTCAACATAAACACAATCCAAAATACTCTAAAAGCCAACAGTTAATATAATTTATAAAAATTATTTCAAATAACACTAGATAAACATAAACGAAAAAAACTTGTCTTATCTAAAAAAAAACAATAGGAATACTAGCAGTTAGAATTATGATGACTAAAACAACAACAGACAGAACTAAAAAACGATACACCGCTGAAGAAAAGCAAAATGTAATCGATTTTATTAATAATTTCCAGCCGGAAAACGGAAAAAGATCTCGTAGAGGCGCTCAGAAAGCTGCAGCTCTTCATTTCGGAATTAGCACCGTAACCATCTCTAGCTGGATGAAAGCTACTAAATTACGTCCGGGACGTAAGCGTGGCTCAAAAAATAGCATCCCACGTGGTTCTACTCCTCTCGCGTTTGCAGCACCTGCTGACTTGAGAGAATTAGCAGCTATGATGGAACAAATAGCTGAACTTGAAGCACAAACTGCTAAGCTCGCAGACCTTAAAGCAGCAGCAGCTTCTTTGCAGGCAAGATTGATGGGCAAATAATTCCCCTTCAATTCTATCTCAACAGACAATTTTATTCCCTCGATCATCATTTTCTCTCCCAAGGGCTGGTTTAATAAACCAGCCTTTTTTCTTTTAGATGTAAAAGGCTTGCCCTGGTCTGACAGTTTTTTTATCATCACGCAGTGACCCAACCAGCTCAATCTCCCATATCTAAATTATCGATAGAAGGAATGTATGCCGACTATTTCTTAGATTACGCCTCATATGTAATCTTGGAGCGTGCGGTTCCCAATATAGATGATGGATTTAAACCGGTACAAAGGCGTATTTTACACGCGATGGACCGTTTGGAAGATGGCAGATATAATAAAGTAGCTAATATTGTCGGTGATACGATGAAGTTTCACCCGCATGGTGATACATCCATTGCAGACGCTTTAGTGGGAATGGGTCAAAAGAATATCTTAATCGATACTCAGGGTAATTGGGGCAATATTTTGACAGGCGATCCGGCGGCAGCTTCAAGATATATCGAAGCTAGACTTACTCAGTTTGCCAAAGAAGTCCTATTTAGTCCCAAAGTCACTTCGTGGCAGTTTTCCTATGATGGTAGAAATAAAGAGCCTGTAGCTTTACCGGTTAAATTCCCATTATTGTTAGCACAAGGAGCCGAAGGTATTGCCGTAGGTCTATCCAGTAAGATCTTACCTCATAATTTTAACGAACTCATCGAAGCTTCTATTGCTCATCTTAGAGGAGAAGAGTTTACTCTCCTCCCCGATTTCCCTACAGGGGGTATTATGGACGCGGAAAATTATAAGGATGGCGAACGAGGAACAGGTCGAGTTAAAGTACGTGCTAAAATCATCATCGAAAGCAAAAAATTACTCCGAATTACGGAAGTTCCATTTAGCGTGACGACAGACAGCTTGATTGATTCGATTGTTTCAGCTTCCGAAAAAGGGAAAATTAAAATTGCCAAAATTGAGGACAATACGGCAGAACAGGCAGATATATTAATCCATTTGCCAGCCGGCAGTAATCCGGAGCAAACGCAACAAGCCCTTTACGCTTTCAGTCAATGCGAAGTAAGCATCTCACCCAATGCTTGCGTTATCGTCAACAACAAACCTAAATTTTTAGGGGTAAGCGACATCCTTCGTTACAATGCCACATCGACCAAGGACATCCTGAAATTGGAATTGGAAATTGAGTTAACCGAGTTAAATCAAGAATGGCATAACGCCAGTTTAGAAAAAATCTTTATCGAAAATAGAATCTATCTTTCCATCGAAGATTGCGAAACATGGGAATCCGTACTTGAAACCATCGATAAAGAACTACAACCGCATATCGGATTACTCAAGCAACCGGTTACCCAAGAGGATATTGCACGATTAACTGAAATCAAAATTAAGCGTATTTCCAAATTTGACGCGTTTAAAGCTGATAACTATCTGAAAAAACTGGATGAGCAAATTGAGCAAACTCAAAAAAACCTCAACCAGCTAACCAGATACACCATCCGTTGGTTTGAAAATATTAAGAAAAAATACGGTAGTAATTTCCCTAGAAAAACGGAAATTGCATCCTTTGATTCCGTTAACCGAGCACAAGTAGCAGTGGCTAACGAAACCTTATATATCGATGAAGACGGTTTTGCCGGGTATGGTGTAAAAAAGGGAGAAGCCATTTGCAAATGCTCTTCTCTAGACGATGTTTTAATCGTCGATAATAACGGTATACTAAAGATCACACGTATCCAAGAGAAGTTCTTTGCAGGAAAAAATCCATTATTGATCACCATCATTAAAGCGGATGAAGATCCTGTATTTAATTTGATGTACCGAGATGGCAGAGATGGCCCGCTGTACGCAAAACGCTTTAAAATTGGTGGGTTTACGAGAGATAAGGAATACCCCCTTACTCAAGAAACCAAAAACACGAGAATTTTCCATTTCTCCTATCACAAAACGGAAGAAGATAGTGCAGCAATTAGTGTAAACGTCTTTATCAAGGACACAGGACTTTTGCGCTTACGCTCATGGGTCAAGCCATATCATTTTAGTGAATTACGTATTAAAAACAGAGCTTCACAAGGAAATATCGTTACCAAGCATCCTATTGAGCGTGTTGCACGCATTATGCCTACGCCAAAAGTCAGTGAAGAGCCAGCTGCTTTAACGGACCAACCGGATACGGGCGCCAATCAAGAAAATCCGGCTGTCGTTGACTCACCTCAAGCTCCGCCAAATAATAATCCGGAAATAATCAATAACGAAGAAAACCATGAAGATGGACCTCCTAACCCATCTCAACAAACTTTTCTTTTTTAATAGCTGAATCAAATTTGAAGCATCTCTTGACATTTTTTTAACTCACACGCATTATCCAATCCGAATGAAAAAGCGCTTACGTAAAAAGAAACATTTGAAAGAATTCCGCGATACGTATTTTGATTTAACGTTTGAAGTAAACACTTCCTTCGGCAGTGAGGAGAGAGAAAAATTCTATGATGATTTTCTCAATAATCTCATTATCCCAATGGGTTTATGCGCAACCGGATCTCTTGAACCGGAAATCGATTTAAGTGTAGGCCCATATGGTCGTGGTCAAGTCCACAATGAAGAACGAGCAGCAATTTGCGAATGGCTCGAACAACAAGGTACAGTAACCAACATCCAAGCAGGCAAATTCAAGGATGCTTGGTACCCATTCCAAGTAGAAGCCTAATTGGCTATACATAAACAATTTATAAATCTATCAAGGTCCTCTTACCTTGATAGATTTTTTTATTTTCACCATAATTTCGAAAGAAAGCTAGTTGCTCGAAGTAAGGTTTTCCTCATTGACTACCCATATTTTTTAATATAGCGTCACCAATATAAACCGAATCACTCATTCCTTTTATTAAAACTATGTCCTCCATACCTCCTAATTCTCCCCTTTTGAGGGGCAACTATCAAAAGCCAAAGAAAAAAAGCAGCTCGGGCTTTTGGATTATCCTGATGATCATCCTTATCGGAGGTGGCATCTATGGTGTTAAGTATAAAAAGCAAATGGATCGTGACGACGAAGCTCGCAAAGAACTACAAGAAGAACAAGAAAAGTTAGCTGCAATCAATGCTAAAAAGAAGCAAAAGGAAGTCGAAGCCACCAAAAAGAAAATACTTGCTCAACACAAAGCTGAAGAAGAGGCAAAACAAAAAGCAGCTGCTCTAGAAGCAGAAAAATTAGCAAAGAAGGAAGCGGAAGAGAAAGCCTTAGCTGAAAAGCAAGCAAAAGAAAAAGCTAAAGCCGATGCTATCGCTACGAAAGAAGAAGAACGACGTGAGGCAGAAGAAAAAGAACGTATAGCTAAAGAGAATGCTAATATTGATGCTGAAATGGAAGAAATCTTTAAACAAGAAGCGGCAAGAAGAAAGGCTGCTATTCCTGTTTTAAAAGATCCGGTGACCGGTATCAACCCTGTTGCTAAGATTGAAGTATATGAATTGCATAAAAGGCAAAAAGAAACAAAAGATAAAGAAGTTGGTACATGGAAATGGGAAGATGTTCCCAAGAATGAAGATTCTAAAAATTTCCCAGGTAAAGGGAAAGCTATGACAGGAGGAGAGAGAGCTCCTTATCTTAAACTTTGCCAAGAGGCATTGGCAGAAGGCGTATCTAAAAAGAAAGCAGTAGCTGCTTTTTATGCTGCGGAAGACTTCCCCGGCATACCAGAAGATGGCACACCAATTTTAGAACGAACATTATCCATCGACCCATCCGTAACAGGATGGCAAAGCACCGGACTTTATGCTCCTCCGGGTGCGACCATTTTAGTAAAAGCACCTAAAATGCTTACCGGTAAAACAGGTAATTGGCAAGTACGCATCGGATGCCATACAGATGGACTTAGTGTTGAAAAACACGACACTTGGCATCGCAGCCCTCACTTGACTTCATCTAAAACATTAGATAAACCGCGGGTGGAAATTTCCAATCCTTTTGGCGGGTTAATATATATTGTCAATAATTCGGGGTCACACAAGAAACCACCTGTTCAGGTTACAATTGAAGGTGGCGTCGAAGCACCACTATATAAGCTCGGAATCACAACCAAATCGGAATGGGAACGTCAATTAGCCACATCTAAAGCTCCTTTCGGCGAAGTAAGTTGCCCTAGGCTCGTGTTCACCATGACCTTGGAACAACTCAAACAAATTCCTGACGTAGAAGCCGTTACCACCAGTTTGCAAAAGAATATGCAATTGCAAGATTGGCTAAGTGCTTTTGATTCCAATCCTAATAATTTAACTGGGCCTATGCGCTTTGTATGCGATAGACAAATCTCCGCAGGAGCAGGTCACTCAGGTTACCCCGCTATGGGAACTATTGATTGGGGTGACTCGGTAGCAACAGGCTCTGTAATCAAATCCGGTAGCTGGGGCTTATGGCACGAATTAGGGCATAATCACCAACGCGCTCCATATCGCATGGAGGGCATGGGAGAAGTTACTGTGAATTTATTTTCAGTGATTAATCAGGTCGTTGGTTGTGAGAATCCATTATATGAGACCAGATCACTTACACCTGGTGACAATGAAGCTGCTTATAGCTACATTAAGAGTAAAGACAAATTCATGGATACGGAAGATGTAGGAGTTCAATTGAGTTTCTTTGCACAATTAATGCAAGGACTTGGTTTCGAAGCATTCCGCTCCGCTTCATTAAAATACGAAAAAAATCCATATAGTGATTTGAGCAACGAAGAAAAATGGGACTGGTTAATGATGGCATTATCCGAGGCAACAAATAAAGATTTAACCGAATACTTCATTATTTGGAAAATGCCTATCACGGAATCAGGCATCAAGAAAGTAAAAGCCAAAAAATTTGAAGCTTGGCTCCCTGCTAAGAACTATCCTGAGAGTTTGATGTCTGTGGAATAATCCTATTACATTTTTCAATCATATTAAAAAAATAAAAATAAGTAATAGCCATCTTGATCATTTATTTGATAGATAATGATTTAGGATATCGAATTTACTCGGCATTCCATACTGATGTGTATTTTGAATCAGTCTAATATACACATCAGTATTCACGACAAGAGCCTAAAAGAAAACTGATTCTTTCATTTTTGGCTTAACCTTCGTGAATTATTTTCATTTTCAAAATACAGTCATTATTCCTCACAAACTCAAGCAATTCTTGACAAAAAAATCTTTTCATTTCATAACTCCCACGAGACCAACTTGAACGATGTTAACACGACTTATTATAGCCGCTTCATGCCTTGCCTTATTTTCATCCTGTTCAGATATGAATCAAGTGAAGGAATGGGGAAGCAATATGAAAGAAACTGTTCGTATCAAAACGAACACTGTAAGTAAAAATAGCCACTATTTATCCGGAATTGGTGAAGGTTCATTCCGAGCTACCGAGGATCCAAGAGCTCTACTGGAACAAGGTAATTGGGATATGCCAACTAACATCAAGGGAGAAAAACACATCATCGTCGATTTAGGAGCTCAAAAGATTCTCTACTACGTAGGCAACACAATGGTTGGTTTTTCAGCAATGTCTTCTGGTAAAGAAGGCTATAACACACCTAAAGGCAGTTATAAAATCATCCAAAAAGACGCTAAATACAAATCTAACACCTACGGCGTAGCCAAAAACAAAGCTACCGGAGCTACCGTCATTGATGATTTTAACGCTCAAAAGGACAAATTACCTGCAGGGTGCTATTTTGATGCAGCACCAATGCCTTATTGGATGCGTATTACCGGAGGATATGGTATGCACGTCGGTTTTGTAACAGGTTATCCGGTGAGTCACGGTTGTATTCGCCTACCGGAAAAAATGGCAAAAATCTTCTTTGAGAACACCCCTCTCGGAACGAAAGTAACCATCCGATAAGCTTTAATAAAACAATTTTACAAACCGCCGATGATTTTGCTTCATCGGCGGTTTTTTATAGTCCTCTTCCCTCTATTTTTCTCATTTATCCAGCTTCGATAATTCAAAAGAGAAAATTATCATTTCACAAAGTTTCATCAATAAAAGGAAATCAATTTTCCCTCTCAAGAAAAAATTGAACGTCGAGTTCAATTTTTCAAACATTTGACTTGCCCCCTTAGTATCATTAGGCATAATCATGGGGCGCAATTTTACTGTTTAGACAGGTATAATCATTTCCATGAAGACGAGCACAAGAACTTTTGCCATAGGAGATACTGCGGCTCAAGCCGATTATCTAACCAATACATCTGAGCCATTAGGCGAACACATGACCCTTAACGTGGGACCATCTCACCCTGCCACACACGGCGTGCTAAGACTGGTACTCGAACTTGATGGTGAAGAAGTTATCACTTGCGACCCTGTAGTTGGACATTTGCACCGTGGTATTGAAAAAATCGGGGAAACCATCCAGTATAACCAATTCGTTCCTTACACCGATCGCTTTGACTATTTGGCCCCTCTTTCTAACAACATCGCTTATGCTTGTGCTGTAGAAAAACTACTTGGTTGGACCTTACCACCAAGAGGACAAGCTCTTCGCGTATTGGCTCTTGAGCTTTCCCGTCTTGCTTCTCACTTCTTAGGAGTGGGTGTATACGCCATGGATACAGGTGCAATGACTGTATTCTTATACACTTACAATGAACGTGAAAAAATTCACAATTTCTACGAACAATTAACAGGCGCACGTTTCACCTCTTCTTACACACGAGTTGGTGGTCAAACTCGAGACATACCGGAAGGTTTCTGCAAACAAGTTCTTGAATTCTGCGATCAAGCTTCAGTTTCCATTGATGAAGTAGAATCACTTTTGCTCAAAAACCAAATTTTTATTGATCGTCTTCAAGGTGTAGGCATCATTACCAGAGAACAAGCTCTCAGCTGGGGTCTCACAGGTGCCAATTTACGTGCTAGTGGCGTACAACGCGACCTTCGTAAAGTTACTCCATATCTTGGATATGAAAACTACGAATTTGACATCCCTGTAGGTGAGCATGGAGACTGCTACGACAGATTTACTTTACGTGCTGAAGAAATGCGTCAATCCATTCGCATCATTCGCCAAGTAATCGCTACCATGCCTGATGGTCCAATCAATATGGTAAACGAAAAAGGTGTCTTACCGATCAAAGAGCAAGCTATGATGAATATGGAATCATTGATTCAACAATTCATGGCTACGACCGTTGGCGTTAATGCTCCGGTTGGTCAAGTTTACTTCGCAGCAGAGAATCCTAAAGGTGAGCTTGGCTTCTTCCTTGATTCTAAAGGTGGCGGTATTCCTAATCGTCTTCGTATGCGCTCTCCTTCCTTCTGCAACCTTTCCATTTTACCGGAGCTCCTTAAAGGACACATGGTTTCCGACGTGCCAGCCATCTTGGGGTCATTTGACTTCGTGATGGGTGAATGTGACCGTTAATCATCATACCAACCAAGAATATTCTTTTAATATGTCTCACGATCATCTTAATGCCATTGACGCGACCATCGCTCACATCCCTAGTCCAGGAGAACAATTTTTCCCACCTTTCTCTGTGACTCCTGAATTGGAAGCACAAGTAGCGGAATTAATTACACATTACCCGGAAGGTAGACAAAAATCAGCTATTTTGCCTATTTTGCACATCGTACAAAAGCAATTTGGCTTCATTAACCCAGCTTCCATCGAATGGACCGCCTCCCAAACCGGCGTTTCCGCAGCTCATGTATTAGGTGTAGTTACTTTTTATCCCGGTTTACGTCAAAAATGCCCTGGTAAGTTCCACTTCCGTATTTGTCGCACCCTTTCATGTGCGATGTCCGGCGCAGAAGATTTATTCGAAGTTATTTGCCGCAAAACAAACATTGATCCTGCTTCCATCAATCACCACGAACCTATCGGCGTGAGCCCATGCGGTATGTGGAGTATTGAGCAAGTTGAATGCTTGGCTAACTGTGGTAATGGTCCGAACGTATTGGTCAACGATCTTTTATTCGACAAGGTTACTCCTGAAAAGGTTGATGAAATCATCGCCAAATACAAGCAAGCGTAACAAACACTTTTTTACCACAGAATCATGAGCATCTCCTATCTTCCAGGTAAAGAGCCCCATCCAAAAGAAACACGACGTATTTATAAGAATATCTTTCGTGAAGGATGGGATACTTCCATCAACTGTTATTTAGCAGACGGAGGTTATTCCGAGTTACGCAAGGCATTGAGCATGGAGCCAAAGGCCGTGACCGACGAAGTCAAAAAGTCAGGTTTACGTGGCCGTGGTGGCGCAGGCTTCCCTACCGGTGTTAAGTGGACGTTTATTCCACCTAATAACACTAAGCCTGTTTACTTGATTTGTAACTGTGACGAATCCGAGCCCGGTACTTACAAAGACCGCTACATCGTACACCAAGATCCACATCAATTGATCGAAGGTATGATTATTTCCTGTTTCGCCGTAGGTGCTCATTTGGGCTATATCTACATGCGTGAGGAGTTCCCAATTGCTGCGGAAATCATGGAAAAGGCATTGCAAGAAGCAAGAGCCAATAATTTCTTAGGTAAAAACATTTTAGGTAGTGGTTTTGATCTTGATATCCACGTTCATCGTGGCGCAGGTGCTTACATTTGTGGTGAAGAAACCTCATTGATCAACTCATTGGAAGGCGTTCGCCCTTATCCACGAATCAAACCTCCGTTTTTCCCTGCCGCCATCGGTTTATATGGTTGTCCAACCATCGTAAACAACGTTGAGTCCCTTTGCCAAGTAAAGCATGTGATTCAAATGGGTGGTGAAGAGTTCTCCAAAGTTGGTGCGCAACGCTCACCGGGCACACGCATTATCGGTGTTTCAGGAGATGTGAAACGCCCCGGACTTTACGAAATTGCATCAGGTTCTATCACTTTTGGCGAATTATTATTCGATCTCTGTGGTGGACCAAAAGAGGGTCACGAGTTTAAGGCAGTCATCCCTGGTGGTTCATCCTCAAAGGTGATGCGTACCGATGTTAAATATTCGGTTAAAAACCCTGATGGCACAAACGGAAGCATTTCCTTCTTCGATATCCCACTAGATTTAGACAGCATCGCTCAACACGGCTCTATGGCCGGTTCCGGTGCCGTTATCGTGATGGATGATACGCGTTCCATGCCTTGGGCACTTAACAATTTAAATCATTTCTATGCACACGAATCATGCGGACAATGTACCCCATGTCGTGAAGGTTGCCCATGGATGCTCAAGTTAACCACTCGTATGCTTGAAGGTAAGGCATCACCAAAAGATGTCGATTTATTGCTTCAAGTTGCTAATCAAATCGAGGGTAAGACCGTTTGCGCCTTTGGTGAAGCCGCAGCCTGGCCGACTCAAGCCATGGTGTTGAAATTCAAAGATGAATTCTTGGCTTTAACCGATTCGTTTAATGATAAGTTGCCTCATTCAACCGAGGCAAAAGAACAACGCCGTTATTTTACACGCTAAAGCTCCAGATAGATTAACTTTTTTTCCGCAATATCGCACCATGAGTGAAGAAACATCTAAACTCCCTAAAGACATCGCTGCAGCTGAAGGCAAAGTGAATGTTCAAATTAACGGCACATGGTATCAGTTCCCCCGAGGAATGAGAATCATTGATGCCTGTAAGTCCGTAGGGGTACACGTCCCTACTTTCTGTTATCATCCTAAGTTAGCTATCGCCGGTAGCTGCCGTATGTGCTTAGTTGAGCAAGGTATGCCACCTCGCTTGGCTCCGGGACAAGCCCCATCATACGACGCTCAGGGATACCAACACATCCAATGGATGCCTCGCCCAATCATCGCCTGTGCCAACACAGTATGCGAAAACATGGGTATCAAAACGAATAGCCCATTGGCTGAAGAAGTTCGTGCAGGCGTTCTCGAGTTCCTTTTAGCAAACCACCCGCTTGATTGCCCTATCTGCGACCAAGCAGGCGAATGCAAATTACAAGAGTTTTCCAACGATTACGGTAAACTCAAAGGTCGTTACACCGAATCCAAAACGAAAAAAGGCAAAAACCTTAGCGTTGGCCCGAACATCAATTTGGACCAAGAACGTTGCGTTCTTTGCGGTCGTTGTATCCGTTTCATGAGAGACATCGCTAAAGACCCTGTCTTGAGCTTCTCTCAACGTGGTACACACAATGCAGTTACCATTTATCCCGGACGTGAATTGGATCATCCATACTCAATGAACGTAGTTGATCTTTGTCCTGTCGGTGCATTAACATCCAAAGATTTCCGCTTCAAAATGCGTGTTTGGTTCCTTAAAGAAACCAAATCTATTGACGTGAATTGCGGTACCGGCACTAACATCACTATTTGGTCTCGTGAAGAACAAGTATATCGCTTAACTCCACGCCAAAATGATGAAGTCAACTCATGTTGGATGCCTGATGAACATCGTTTGAACTATCGTTTCATCAATTCACCACAACGCATTCCACAACCGGTCATCCGCACCGATATCAATGCACCACACCGTGCATCGACTTGGGAACCATCTTTCTCGGCTTTGGCTGAAGCCATCAAACGAGTACCGGCAGATCAAATTGCCATCATTGCGTCAGGACGCATGACCAATGAAGAACTCTACATGACCCGCTTACTTGCGGAACAAATCGGCACTAAGCATGTTGATATCGTTTCTCGAGTAAAAGAAAGCGATGGTATGTTAATTTCTGCCGACCGCAATCCAAACACAACAGGCGCTCAAGTCATCTTAGGATTAGAAAATCCGGGCTCACAGCTTGAAATGATTCGTGATGGTGTACAACGTGGCAAAATTAAAGCCATTCTCTGTCTTGGTGAAGATTTGACATCTCCTGAGGCCGGCTTTAAGGCTCAAGATTTTGAAAATCTCAATTATCTTTTCGTCATGGATCACACAGCTAGCGATACGGCACGAGCCGCTGACCTAGTGTTACCGGGCGTAAGTTTTGCTGAAAAGTTTGGTACAATGATCAACGTTACCGGACGCATTCAACGCCTCAACAAAGCGATTGAGCCAATTGGATACGCTAAAGATGATTGGACAATTCTTCAATCCATTACCAAAGCTTTAGGCAGCAATAGCCCTGCTATGAATGCTGTTTCCTCGATGGATATACTTTCCTTAATCGGTCAAGAATACGCTGCATTGGAAAACATCAATTGGGGTAGGGTTGGCGATTGCGGATTACAAGTCCTTGAAACGGGGGTTACCATTCCTCTAATCGAGCAAGAAAAGAATCCACAAGGTTAATAACAATTTAACAGTACACAATATTTCAGACCATGATTGATTCCATCTTATCATTTTGCGACAGTGTGCTAAGCAACCAGTATTGGTTCTTTATCATTACATTGCTTATCAAGCTTGTTATTTGCTTTGCCATTACAATCGCATTTATTCCTATCTCCGTATTGATTGAGCGTCGAGTAGCTTCGTTCATTCAAGACCGTGTAGGTCCTAACCGCGTAGGTATTCCTGCTACGATTTTCAAGCGTTTCGGTATGAAGGCAGATTTGCCTTTCGTCAAAGCACTTGATTATTTCGGTTTACCTCATGATGGTAGAATTGCCAACATTTGCCGTTATTTCCGTTTAGATAAAGACATTCCTTTATTGGGTCTCTTACAACCGGCAGTTGACGGTGGTAAATTGTTCCTCAAGCAGGATTTCACACCTCCGTTTGTACGTCGTTTCTATTTCTGGGTCGCACCAATGCTTGTTTTGGCTCCACCGTTGATGACGGCGGCAGTCATTCCTTTTGCTGGCGATTTAGAGACTCCATACGGCAACATCAACATGGTGGTTGCTAATCTCAGCATCGGACCACTTTGGATCTTTGCCATTTCTTCGCTTTCCGTTTATGGTTTGGTATTGGCAGGTTGGTCTTCCAACTCCAAGTTCCCACTTATCGGCGGTATTCGTTCTTCCGCTCAAATGATTTCTTACGAAATCTCCATGGGCTTATCGATTATCCCTCTTTTGATGATCTACAGCGAATTGAACTTATCAAACATCGTTCAATATCAAGCAGACAATGGTTGGTTACTTCTTCCATTCTGGGGCGAAGGTCTTACAGTTGAGCGCTGGGTCTTATTAATCCCGATCGTCATTAGTTTCATCATCTTCCTTACATCTGTTTTTGCAGAAACAAACCGTACTCCATTCGATATGTCCGAGTGTGAAACCGACTTGGTCGGTGGCTATCACACCGAATACTCTTCAATGAAGTTTGCTCAGTTCTTCATGGGTGAATATGCAGCGATGATCGTGGGTTCCTCCCTTGTCATTACTCTTTTCCTTGGTGGCTGGTCTATCGGTTTTGGAATAGATGGTTGGTTGCTTGATAATTGTGGCAACTGGATCTCCACTATTCTTCAATTGATCTTCTACGTATTGAAATTGGCCGCGTTCGCATTCTTCTTCGTATGGGTACGTTGGACAGTTCCTCGTTTCCGTTATGACCAAGTGATGAAACTCGGTTGGTTAGTCTTCTTTGAATTGGCTGTGATCAATATCTTCATCACTGCAGCTATCCTTTACTTCATCAAATAATCCACCTCTACACCAAATATTTCCGTTATGGCCTTTAAGACAATCAAGCGCCCAAAAATCTCCATCGGAGAGAGGTTTTATTTAAAAGCCCTCCTAGGTGGATTAGTTATCACCATGAAGCACCTTGTTTTATCCATTATTGGTAAATCAAGAAGCAAAAAAGAGCTTGGTGGCTCCGGCATCGGTGTCACGATGCAATACCCTGAATATCGCTGGGACAAACATTTACCTGAATACTATCGTGGTTATCCCGTATTAGTAAAAGGTGAAGACGGCCGCGAACGCTGTGTTTCTTGCCAGCTTTGTGAGTTTATCTGCCCGGCACGCGCGATCACCATTAAGCCGGGTGAAGTTCCGGCAGATTCTCAATGGAACAAAGTTGAAAAAGCTCCTGTTGAGTTTGAAATCGATATGCTTCGCTGTATCTACTGTGGAATGTGCCAAGAAGCCTGCCCTGAACAAGCAATTTTCATGAGCCAAGGCTACCTACTCACTCCTACGGACAAAAAAGCAGGTGTTCATAACAAAGCTAAGCTTTATGAATTGGGAGGTACTAAACAAGGCCTCGTTAACAAATGGAATGCTTACAAATAATCATATACTTTAACGACAAACACTAAAAATATTATGGATTTATTTACAAGCAACCTTGTTTTTTACGTATTTGCGGCAATCGCAATCGTATTTTCCCTCATGGTTGTGTTCATGAAAAACCCAGTATCGTCAGCAATGGCGATGGCCATCTCCTTCGGAGCGGTGGCAGGTGTCATGTTCCAACTAGGAGCCCATTTCATGGGAATTATCCAAATCTTGGTATATTCCGGTGCGGTAATGGTGCTTTTCATGTTCATCATCATGCTTTTGAATGTAAAGGCTGAAAAATCACCATTACGTCGTCCGATGCCGGTTATCACGGCCATGGTTATTGCCGGCGTATTCTTCGGTCAGTTACTAGGAATCATCTATTCCTTACCGGGTGCATCGGATGAATGCAATTCTTGTTGCCCATTTTCTCAAGTATCCGAGGCTATCGTTGATTTAGACATCACCGAAACACCTACCGGTGAAGAAATCACTCTTACTGAGATTTCCCTAGCTGAACCTGCAAATAGCATCATCAATCTTCCGGAAATCAACCCACAAGCAGCCGCTGAACAATATCCTGAAGGCAGCAAAATTCGTGAAGAATTAGCCTCGGGAGAGTTCCCCGATACTGCATTAGTCGGTTACGCCGTATTCACCAAATACAATTACGTATTGATTTTGGCCGGCATCGCTCTGCTTGTTGCGACAATCGGTGCGGTTGTTCTCTGCCGTCGTCACACTGCTAAATAAATAATCACCCTTCACTTATAGAAAATATGGTAACACTTACACAATACCTCATTCTTTCGGGAATACTTTTCTCCATCGGTTTGGTCGGGGTGATCGTCAGACGTGACATCATCGTGATTTTTATGTGCTTAGAAATGATGTTAAGCGCAGCAAACCTTTCTTTAGTAGCCTTTTCTCGTGCTCAAGGGCAAAACGGGCTACCTAATTATGACGGGCAAGTGATGTCACTCTTCATCATCACGATTGCAGCCGCAGAAGTCGCCATCGGTTTGGCATTGATCGTCGCTTTATACAGAGCAAAGCGCACCATCAACACCAAGGACCTCGACACATTGAAAGACTAATCTTCCACTAGACACACACGCACATGATCGAAATCGAAAACACATGGCTTTTGCTGTTCCTGCCTTTGGCTGTAGCAGCGTGTAACTGGTTCTTCTTTGGCAAAAAGGGGAATATTGCGTCGTTAGTTTCCACCTTGGCATGCTTAGTGACCCTCATCATTTCCATTGGGTTGCTTGGTAAGACCGGAGAAGAAAGCTTCACATGGATATCCCTCGGCAATGCTTTCAATTTAAGTATCGGCTTTATTCTTGATGACTTATCAACACGTATGATGTTGATCGTCACAGGTATCGGCTTCCTCGTCCATGTATTCTCCCTGGCATACATGAAGGACGATGAGAGCAAAGCTCGCTTCTTTACAGGTTTAAGTCTTTTCATGTTCTCCATGACAGGTATCGTTTTGGCAAACAACATTGCCATGACCTTTATCTTTTGGGAACTTGTTGGTCTTTCCTCTTATCTTCTCATTGGTCACTGGTATAAGAAAAATACGGCTGCTGATGCGGCTAAGAAAGCATTCATCACTAACCGCGTTGGTGACTTTGGCTTCTTAATCGGTATTCTTACACTTTGGGCTCTTTCCGGTACTTTGGATTTCAGCATGATGGCTATTCCGGCCGAAACTTGCGAAACCTTGGTTAATATTACCTTACTTTGCCTCTTCTGTGGTGCAGTTGGTAAATCGGCTCAGTTCCCATTACACGTTTGGCTTCCTGATGCGATGGAAGGCCCAACTCCGGTGTCAGCCTTAATCCACGCCGCTACCATGGTAGCAGCCGGTGCATACATGATGGTACGTGTTCAGACTTCCCTTACAGTAGGAGCCTTCCCTGAACTTACCGCCGATGTTATTTCAATCGTAGGTGCCATTACCGCCATCATTGCGGCTTTCATGGCTACCCAGCAAAACGACATCAAGCGCGTACTTGCTTATTCCACATTATCTCAATTAGGTTATATGGTGATGGCATTGGGTCTTCTCTCCGGAGAATCCGCCATGTATCACTTATACACACACGCTTGGTTTAAAGCCCTTCTCTTCCTTGGTGCCGGTGCAATCATCTTTGCTTGCCACCACGAACAAGACATTTGGAAAATGGGTGGCTTATTCAAGAGAATGAAGATCACTTCCTTCTGCTTCCTTATGGGCACATTGGCTTTGATCGCCGTACCATTCACATCAGGTTTCTTCTCTAAAGAAATGATTCTTGAAGCGGCTCTACACAAACATCCTGCATTATTCTGGATCGGTGTTGGCGTTGCCACCTTGACCACCTTCTACATGATGCGTGTAATTCTTGTTGTATTCTTCGGTAAAGAACGCAGCAAAAATGCCGAGCATGCACATGAGGTTGGTCCTACGATGACTTTACCATTGATCGTGTTGGCAGTGCTTTCCATCATTTCTGGTTATGCATTCATGTCTGACAATTTGGTACCATTCAATGGATTCAGCGCTCCTGAGTTCCACTTTGGCCTTCCATTCTACGCTTCTATGGGCGCTCTTGCCTTAGGTATCATCGCAGCGGTTATCTTCTACGCCGGTTCTCCAGAGAAAGACAAGCTTTCCAATAACTGGGTATCTCGCGCTCTTCAAAATCGTCTATACATCGACGCATTCTACGACAAGGTACTCATTCGTGGCGTACAAGGCATCGGAGCAGCCATTATCGACTGTCTAGACCAATTCCTTATCGGTGGCGTCATCGTGGGTGGCATCGCTCGATTGGTTGCCGCCATCGGTGGGCTTCTTAGAAAGTTACAATCAGGGAGCATCCTTGCCTACACCATCTTGTTCGGTTTAGGGATGATCGCCGTTGTGTTCTTCACCGTCTTTTATTCTTGCAACAATTAACCACATCTTACCACTATGCTTATTTGGCTTATTCTTACACCGATTATCGCCAGCGCTTTGATTGGCTTGTGCAAAGCACCTGCCCGTGCTACGGCACTTATTAGCGCCTCCATTACGCTACTCCTCGGTATTTGGGCAGTGGTTGATTTTGATACAAATGCAGCCTGCTGGCAGGAGGCATTTGGTCAAACATTGCAATTTACATTAGCTCCACCAATGTCCAAAGTGATGTTGATTTTGACGATTCTCGTCACTTTCGCTACCGTTTTGGGCACAAACGCGCCTGATAAGGCAAAAGCTTCTTGGTTTAACTCTGCTTTGCTCATCTCTGCAGGTGCCACAGGTGCTTTCCTTTCAGATAACATTATTTCCTTCTTTGCTTTCCACGAATTGGCACTCATTCCTACTTTCGTTATGATTGGTGCTTATGGTCGCGGAGATAAGAGATCCATTGCTTGGCGCGCCACCGTTTATCTCGGTGCCGCTTCCATGATTTTATTAACCGGATTAATCGCAATCGGCAGTCAACTTGGCTACACCTTTACTGAAATGAAGGCAGCTGT
This sequence comes from Akkermansiaceae bacterium UBA7331, assembly GCA_002471255.1. Lineage (GTDB taxonomy): Bacteria > Verrucomicrobiota > Verrucomicrobiia > Verrucomicrobiales > Akkermansiaceae > Akkermansia. Next base: position 161,648 of record DKPP01000008.1, read on the forward strand.
TGAAGCTGGCGCTACAATTGCTCATCCGGAAATCATTGCCGGCTTCCTTATTATTGGTTTTGGCACATTGGTATCACTTTTCCCATTCCATTCATGGGCAGCTCCGGCTTATGCTTCCGCACCTACTCCTGTAGCAATGATGCACGCAGGCGTATTGAAGAAGTTCGGTCTTTTCGGATTATTCATGTTCCAACCGATTTTGGAAAGCGGTTTCAGATACTGGAATACGACACTTTTAGTATTGCTAGTTTGCAATGTGATTTGGGTTGGTTATGTAACGGTACAACAAAGACGTCTTGATTTGCTTTTGGGTAATTCATCCGTGATGCACATGGGATACATCTTCTTGGCCTTTGCCGCTTTGGTATCTAGCGGATCAGCTGCTCTTAACCCTTGGGCAGTACAAGGGGCGGCACTTCTTATGCTCGCTCACGGTTTGTCCATCGCATTACTCTTCTTACTTTGCGGTCAAATCGAAGAACAAACCGGCACATTGGAAATCAATTCCCTTGGGGGCCTCGGAGGTAAACTTCCGCGCATGGCTTTCGTATTCGGTTTAGCCGGCATGGCTTCCATCGGTTTACCGGGCTTAGCAAACTTCGCAGGTGAGTTTCTTGTATTCTTCTCCGGTTTTGCCGGATTCAACGGTGGCTTCGGCGCTGTACAAATTGCCACAATCCTTTGTTTATGGGGCTTGGTAATCGGAGCTGTTTACATGCTTCGTGCCTATCGCAACATCTTCCAAGGAGATTTATCCAATGCATCGTCCTACGCGACAAGCATTTCGGTATATGGTGTGACAGCCGGCTATTTCTTAGTTGCCTGCCTTATCGCTTTCGGTTTCGTGCCTGGGTTGATCTTACAGTTCTTCACACGCTAATTTCCTGACGACATTTTAACAAATTATCACTAAGTATATGCAAGCGTACACTCCAGAATTCGTACTGATCGGCATTGCGCTAGTACTACTGATGGCAGACACCTTCTTTAAGAAGTTGCCAAAAGAAGTATTAGGCTTAGCCGGAGCATTCGGCTTATTATGCAATATCTCCTATTATACGGAAGATTTGTATGGGAATATTTATCCCATTCTTGCTCTCGTAGCCACGGCATTAACCTTACTTCTTGCCGTTGATTTCAAAAAAATCATTGTTGAATCTTCTAATGATGGTAAGAGCACAGCTGGCACCGGTGAGTTTTACATCCTCCCAATCCTTGCCTGTGTAGGTATCACCGCCATGTGTAAAGCGACCAACTTGATCGCTTTGTTCGTCGCATTAGAGATCCTTACCTTGAGCTCCTACATTTTGGTCGGTTACTTCCGTCGTAACATCGGTTCTATGGAAGCCGGCACTAAATACTTGATTTTAGGCGCAACCAGCACCGGTATCATGGTATTTGGTATGGCTTGGTATTTCGGTATTACCGGTACCTTTGATTATAATTCATCCGTAATCGACGCGACTCTTGCCTCAGGTTTTGCTCCGGCGCTTTACTTCGCCTTAGCAATGATGGTATTGGGCACAGCCTTCAAAGTAGGCGCTGTACCGATGCAGTTATGGATTCCTGATGTATATCAAGGCGCACCTACTCCTACTACGGCATTCCTTTCCGTAGCATCCAAAGTAGCAGGTTTTGCTTTATTGCAATTCATCCTTGCTCCATTCATCAATGATTGCAACGTAAACTTCATCATTGGTCTCATGGCGGCAGCAACTTTATTAGTTGGTAACTTAGGAGCTATTCATCAAACAAACCTCAAACGTTTGTTAGGTTACTCCTCTATCGCTCAAGCAGGTTTCATCCTTCCATTTTTCATTACCAAAGAACAAGGTCCTAACGACTATGCCGGTCTTTACTTGGCTGCTTATTTAGTGATGACATTCGGAGCCTTCTTTGCACTCGCTATGGTGCGCACTCAGCGTGGCAGCGAAGCAATTGATGCCTTTGCCGGTCTTGGAAAAACAAACCCACGCTTGGCATTTGCCATCACGGTAATGTTTGCATCACTTGCAGGTGTACCATTAACAGTAGGCTTCCTTGCCAAGTTTACGTCATTCGTTTACGTTATCACATCTCATCAGTACTTAGGCTGGTTATTGCCTATCATGATCATTTCCGCAGCAAGTGGTTTCTACTACTATTTGAAAGTGGTAAGAGCCATGTACTGGGATGCTCAACCTGAAGCAGCAAGCAACGCCAAAATTCACGTACCTGTTATCAGTGGTGTGGTATTGGTGATCTGCACACTTACTGTTCTTTTAGGTGGTACTATTCCTCTATTCTTTATGTAATAGAATTACTACTTCACTAAGTTTAAAATCGATTCGTTTTAACAAGCGAATCGATTTTTTGCTTTATAGAATATGACAACATTTTTTTTCGCCCATTAGCTTTTTGTTGGAAAGCAAAAAACCAAAATGTTAGAATAGTTTAATTATGAGAAAAATCGCAACACTACTTGCCCTATCCTTCTGTGCAGGTGTGGCTCCCATAGCCAATCAAGTTATGGCTGAGGATATTACACCAACTGAATTGGCTGCAAGACAATGTCGTTCCGTTCACCTTCATTTCAAAGGTATTCCGGAGCAAAGTACAGCTTTATATAATGAAGCTATTCCCACCTACAGCGCACCGGGCACGTATTTCTGTGCAATGAACTTTAATGATGGTTATATAGGCTTCCAAGAATTGGCTAATGGCAAAAAAGTGCTGATTTTCTCCATATGGGATCCTATAGCACATGGTGACAATCCTGAAGATGTACCTGAGGAAGATCGCACCAAATTGATCGAATTAGGTGAAGGCGCACGCGGTGGCAGATTTGGTAACGAAGGCACCGGTGGTCAAAGTTTCATCGACTATCCATGGAAATTGGGTGAAAAAATGAAATTTTTGGTTAGCGTAAAAAAACTTGATCATAATTTCAAAGAAATCAGAGGTTATTTTTACAATAACAAAACAAAAAAATGGAATCTCATTTCTGCATGGAAGACACATATGTCTCCTAAAGAATTATCCTATGCTGTTAGTTTTGTAGAAGATTTTCGCCGCAATTACGACTCGACAAAATCCATTCGCAGTGCACAATATGGCCCGGCGTACGCCTATAAAAATGGAGAATGGCATCGTAGTGATAAAGTAGGATTTACCGGAGACCCAACACCATCGACCAACGTCATGGCAGAAGTGTTACCGGATGGACGCACAACTCTTCAAACAGGCGGAACAACCGAAATGAACGAGTTTAAAATTTTCCAAGATCGTCCTTTACCAAAACCTACGGAAAAGACACCTCAACCCGGTGAGGATGTAACTCAGGTTATTCTTAAAGAAAGCAAATAACATGACTTTAGCTGGTTGGATTACAATGATTATTTCTATAGGTGGTGTATTAACCGCCGCAGTTTTGGCATATTATAAAGTTTTAACTACTCCGAAAGAAATCGATAAACTAGCCAGTATTGAATTGCAAACTCCCGATATGGAAGAGAAATAAAAAGCAATTCTTTAACCATTTCAAAAGATTGTGTCTTGTATTCAACGAGGCACAATCTTCTTTTATCCCAACATATAAGCATTATGATTAATTTTGATCGATATAACCGCATGAAGCATTCTTTGGGGCTTGTATTAGGCTCATTGCTTTTAACACAATGTTCTGATTCTATTATTGATCAAAATCCGTCTCTAAATCAATCTGAGCTAAAACCATTACATGAAATAACCGGTCACAACGTAGGCAGCGAGATTTCATGGGATATGTTAAAATGGGATGATGATCCGAGCCTTACAGGTTCCTTATTAATCGTCATCAATAAGCCTAAGCAGATGATGTATGTTTATCGTGGGGATACGTTAATCGGCTATTCCCCTATCTCTTCAGGCAGGAGACCGGCTATGACCCCGACAGGATCTTTTAGAATCCAACAAAAAGAACTAGATCATCACTCCTATTATGGTTCGTTTGTTTCCAAATCTACCGGTGTGATCGTTGATGATTCCGCAGACATCCGCAAACACTCTGCTCCGGCAGGAACGCGATTCGTACCTGCTTCTATGCCGTATTTCATGCGAATACAAGGTGCTGTTGGCATACACCAAGGTTTTTTACCGGGTTATCCGGCCTCTCATGGTTGCATTCGCTTGCCCGGCGAGATAGCCAAGAAATTATACAATGTTGCTTCTGTAGGTACGAAAGTTTATGTGACCAATGATCCCAATTGGATCTTAAAAAAAGCTCATCATACGGCAACTACACCGGTAAATGATGCAAATAAAAGTATTCAAAAAATTCCGGCAGTCAATCTAACGATAGATCAAGCTACAGATTCTTCAAAAAATTCTACTGAGAATAAAACGGAACAATCAGAAAAACACAACGAGCAGAGCCCACCTAAGTTTTCAGATATTATTTAATCCAATATTAGGCTTCAGATGGGGGAATGAGGAAGCCGAGTCTCTCTAACCCATGTCGTGAACATTCTTGCCAGAGGGCTTTTTCCAATGGCTCGGAAGTACGACGGATTTCCTCATCACTCATTTCATTAAAGGCCTCTTCACCTAAATGGGTAGCGACGGCCTTTTCAGCCATACGGGAGACTAAGTCCTCCCAAAAGATATTTTCTCGATATTCGTCGATGCAATCTTGAAAAAACGCATTTTCGACATAAGATTTCGTCAAAACATATCCCCCTTGCTCCTCAGCAAAAACGATATTTTTCCCCATCGAACGAGTTTGAGAAAGCTGTTGTAAAATTTGATTAATCAGCATTCCCCAATCAGTCAATTTAGCTTCGGCCTCTTCATTTTGATTCGTACCGGCTACAATAGCTGCCAAATTTAGCATTTCGGCCAAATCCTTAGCTTGATGATCACTTAATTGGAGAACGACTGACATATATTAAATGAGGCCAAGTTTCATTTTTCCCTCTTCACTCACCATTGCTTGATTCCATGGTGGATCCCATACTAAATCAACGTCAGCAACTTCGACGCCATCTAAGGCCTCGATGCGACCTTTGGCTTCCATCATCAAATGAGGGCCCATGCCACATCCTGGTGCGGTCAAAGTCATCTGCACGGCCACGTGATTTAAGTGATTTTCCAATTCGGTGACTGTTACATCATAAATCAATCCTAAATTAACAATATCCACAGGAATTTCCGGGTCGTACACATTCTTTAAAGTGTCCCACACGCGATCTTCAAGAGGTGCGTCTGCAGGTAAGCTAGATTCCGTTTCTTCGTCTTTTTCGGCATCTAATCCCAATGCATCGGCATCATTTTTGGAGATACGAGCTAAGCCATATTGGGTGGAAACGGTATAAGAACCTCCAAGTAGTTGCGAAACATGCACGGTTTCACCTTGCTTTAAGGGCAACTCATCCCCACTAGGGATCTGAATAGCATTAACATCTCTTAGCAGTTCAACAACAACATTTATCATAATTACTCAAGGGTTGCCTCATCCTTCGTATATACACAAATTCCGAAGTCGAAGAGAAACTACCACATTTCATATAAAAAACAATTCCTTTCATGGAATATGACTTTACGACTTTTCTTCATATCAACTGATATATTTGATTGAACATCCTATCTTACCACACAGTCCTACCAAAAGGTATAATCTTATACTACTACACTTAACCCACTCCATATATGAAAACGAAATTAGTAGGTATTTGCATTTTTATAGGAATAACAACAACGTATGCAGCACAATCAGATAACACTGTATTGCAGACTCGTGCCCTCATTCCTATTGTAGAAGAGAGACAACTAACACCTCAAGAATTAGCTATAGCTAAAAAATACCAACAGCAAATTGATGACTTTATAGCAAAATCACGACAAACTAAAACTTTTGACATCCCCCATTTATCAAAAATACTCAAATCGGCACAAAAAGAAAGTTTGCCGGATCAGGTACTTCATCAATATGTGATGGATTTAGTCAAGGCCTTTCCTGAACGAGCCGGACACATAGTGCATACTGCGGCAATGAGCTATGGCAAAAGACTCCATCCGGAGCACGTTATGGCTTTAGCTCAAACGGCTACCATATCACATCCTACTCCTTATAAGTCTATTCCAATGATTATCGAACAAGTCAAATATTTAAATCAATGCGCCAACCTAGGTATTAATCCGGATGATTTGGCTGTAGATTTAGCTCAAATTGCACCAGATAATCCTCTTTCTCCCGTTGCTGTTACTAATTTACCTAATAGCAATAATAGAGACCCAAATACGGCTACCCCTAGAGCAGCTAGGAATACTCCTGCCTCTGTATTCACAGAAATGTTTTTTAGTCGCGTACCTTTATCCAACCCGACTGTAGTGACTCCTGTGTCTGCTCCGGGTGGAGAAGTGCCTGTCACTAACAATGATAACATCGTGGAAAATAAATTTGCCAATTAATTTTTAATAACTTAATTACCATGGTCTGCTTCTAGATTAGTTTCTCCTTGACGCAATCTTTTCTAATTATAGTATTAAATAGTTTTTTCAGAATTATGAAATTTCGCCTTCCTTTACCTCTAAAAAAATGGGCTGTATTGACTTTTATAGCCAGTTCTTGCATATCTTTACCATCACACGCAGCCACGATTTATTGGCAAGGAGGCGATGGTTCTTGGGATGAGACAAACTGGGCAACGGCAGCCCCTCCTCAAACCGATAAAATTAATTTCACCAATGAAGATACTGTAATTTTTCAAGGCACTGCTGCTAATGGAACAGCAAGCATAGGTGCAGGTCAAACAGTAACTACCAAAGGTTGGTTAAAGTTTAGTAGTGGATTCGTTGGCGGTATTTCTTTAGCTGCCGACGCAACATTAAATCTTGTTCAAGCATCAGCTGACACAACAGGAGATATCATCCTTGAAAGTAATAACACCACCGTAACATTAAGTGGCGGAACAATAACGTCGGATGCAACTATAACATTTTTTTCAGGCAATAACATCACTCTTAATATTGCAGAAAATACCACTGTCAATTTACAAAAAGAGATTCGTCCGGGAGGGGCAACGCATACCGTAAATATTTCAGGAACCGTCAACGCCTGCTTAAACGGAACAGAAAACAGATTTAATAATGGTGGAGGCCTCATTAATGTAACTTCAACAGGGGTTTTAAATATTGGTACGACAGAAACACCTGCCACATTGACTATGGGAAATGCAGCCATTTTAACAGTAGCAGGCAGATTCACTGGCTCCACTATTAATGCCAATAGTGGATCTGTTGTCAATACAAGTGGTCAGTTTTCATTAACAGACTATAGAGGTACAGGTTCCACTTTAAATATTCAAAATGGAGGTCTTGCTACCATAAATAGTCTTAATCTTTGTTCCGGATCTGCTACAAATACTACTCTCAATGTTTCAGGAGGCGTGCTACTTATAACAGGAAACGTGAATTCAGGCACGCCGATAGGCGGGGATTCATTTCTATTAGCTAATTATGGAGCTACAGGCTTTGTTAACATGACAGGCGGCACATTGAGTGCAACACAAGCTAAATTGGGAATTAGAGATGGAACCGGCGTTGTTAATTTGTCAGGTGATGCCGTTATGAACATTTTAGGTATCAAGACAAGAAATGATAATGCATTAACTTTAAATCTAGGATACACAGTTAACAGTGAAGGTGTTGCAGAAATATCTTCCGGAGGAAGATTAAATTTAGGTGCTAGCGGAGCCGAAAGTGGATTTATAGCTAATTTAGGAACAGGTACGATTGGAGCCTTAGCAAGCTATAGCAACACATCTGCCATGAACTTATTAAGTTCCGAGGGAACGACATTTGATACAACTATTCAGAGCGTCAATAGTACTACAGGTATCGCTTCAGCAACGGATCAAGGAGCAACAATCACACTCAATGGTGTCTTATCCGGAGAAGGTAAAATGATTGTTACAGGTCTGGGGTCCGTTGTATTGAATGGTGTCAATACTTTCACAGGCGGCGTGGATATACAGAAAGGAACCGTTACTGTAGGTACTGAAACAGGTTTAGGTACCGGTACTACTACGATGGCTTGTACAACAGCCATTGTTAATCTAAATAACCAAGCTGTTAATAATAGAATTGAACTTTCCAATGGCACTATC
>DKPP01000011.1:0-179 GCA_002471255.1 Akkermansiaceae bacterium UBA7331
GGAACTGACGTTGATTTGACCGCCGGATTAGGTATTAGTCTTGATGGTGCGATTACTGCCAATGATAACATCTTGGCAACGGCACAAGGTGGCGACATTACCACGACAGCCGCATTGACCGCTACGAACGGTAAGGTTGATCTGGATGCCTCAGGCAACATCGACATCAATAATACGGT
>DKPP01000011.1:417-606 GCA_002471255.1 Akkermansiaceae bacterium UBA7331
TGCCGGAACTGACGTTGATTTGACCGCCGGGGAGGGAATCAGTCTTGACGGTGCGATTACTGCTAATGACAACATCTTAGCTACGGCACAGGGTGGCAACATTACCACGACGGCCGCATTGACCGCTACGACCGGTAAGGTTGATCTGGATGCTTCAGGTAACATTGACATCAATAATACGGTGAATGC
>DKPP01000011.1:859-999 GCA_002471255.1 Akkermansiaceae bacterium UBA7331
ACTGACGTTGATGTGACCGCCGGATTGGGAATCAGTCTTGATGGTGCGATTACTGCCAATGATAATATCCTGGCTACGGCACAAGGTGGCGATATTACAATCACCGCAGCATTGACTGCTACGACCGGTAGAGTTGAAAT
>DKPP01000011.1:1293-1537 GCA_002471255.1 Akkermansiaceae bacterium UBA7331
CAATCAGGCTTTAGCTTCGACGATCGGTAAGGTTGATCTGGACGCCTCAGGTGACATCGACATTAATGCTACGGTGAATGCCGGAACTGACGTTGATTTGACCGCTGGATTAGGTATTAGTCTTGATGGTGCGATTACTGCCAATGATAACATCTTAGCAACGGCACAAGGTGGTGACATTACCACGACGGCCGCATTGACCGCTACGACCGGTAGAGTTAAAATGATTGCTTCTAATGGCATC
>DKPP01000011.1:1884-2024 GCA_002471255.1 Akkermansiaceae bacterium UBA7331
ACTGACGTTGATGTGACCGCCGGGGCGGGAATCAGTCTTGACGGTGCGATTACTGCTAATGACAACATCTTAGCTATGGCACAGGGTGGCGACATTACCACGACGGCAGCATTGACCGCTACGACCGGTAGAGTTGAAAT
>DKPP01000011.1:2301-2560 GCA_002471255.1 Akkermansiaceae bacterium UBA7331
ATTTTAGCTACGGCTCAAGGAGGAAACATCATTGCCAATCAGGCTTTAGCTTCGACGACCGGTAAGGTTGATCTGGATGCTTCAGGTAACATTGACATCAATAATACGGTGAATGCCGGAACTGACGTTGATCTGACCGCAGGATTGGGAATCAGCCTTGACGGTGCGATTACTGCCAATGATAACATCTTAGCAACGGCACAAGGTGGCGACATTACCACGACAGCCGCATTGATCGCTACGAACGGTAGAGTTGAAA
>DKPP01000011.1:2921-514641 GCA_002471255.1 Akkermansiaceae bacterium UBA7331
TGCCGGAACTGACGTTGATTTGAATGCCGGATTAGGTATCAGCCTTGATGGTGCGATTACTGCTAACAACAACATCTTAGCTACGGCACAAGGTGGCGATATTACTACAACAGCCATTATTACTGCCATAACGGGGGGAATTAATTTAAATGCTGCTTATGACATTAGCTTAGGGGAGACACTTCATGCTCAAAATGGTGTAGTTTCCTTAACGGCTACTGAAGGTTCCATTATGGGTGCCGCAGATAATCCTCCTCATTATCATGTGATTGCGAAATTCCTCGAAGCTACTGCTGCTTATGGTATTGGTTCTAATGAAGTTCCGTTGCGTACCCAAATTGAGAAATTGGTTGCCCATGTGACTTCACAAGGAAATGTTGCCATTGATCAGAATGGTGATCTTGAAGCTTCTGTAATCACTCAGGATGGGTCAATACAGCTGACCTCAGACTCTGATATTTTGGCGAAGGAAATTATTTCCATTACCGATAATGATCTAAATGATATTATTATTACTTCTATTAATGGTGATATTACCGTCAATCATATTCAAGCAGGTCAAGGTGTTGCTTCTGATATTATATTGAGTGCTGCAAATGGACATGTTCAAATGGCTGGTCCTGATGCCAAGCCTTTAGTAGGTGATCAATTGAATGTCACAGCCAAATCAGGTATAGATCTGATTACGGAAGTAAATGGAGCTAATGTCCTTGTAACGGACAATGGTAATATATCTATTGAGGAAAAAGATGATCTCATCATTAATAAAGCCCAAATTGAGGGTGTGGGTCATATTTCTGTATCTGCTGGCGGTTCTCTTCAAGCACTTGATGTAATCACTCAAAATGGATCAATCGATTTGACTGCTAAGAATGATTTGATTGCTATGAGCGTCAAAGCATTGACAAATAGCCAAATGAACAATATCAATCTCACCTCGACACATGGTGATATTGTAGTGGATTCGGTTATTGCGGGTATTGGTACCGGTGGTGATGTGGTATTAACCTCTCAAACCGGACAAATCCGTGTGTATGCACAAAAAGCTGCTCATACCAACATCGTTGGTAACCATATCACTTTGGTAGCTAAGGGAGACATCGGTGCCGGTAATGTTCTTAAAATTGATGGCGAGATGCTTAGTGCTTATACGGCAGAAGGAAGTATGTTTATTTCTGAAAATGATGACATCATCATTCACGAGCTTCATTCAACGAAAGGTAATATCGCCATTAGCGCAAATGGTTCCATCCTGGACGATAACGATAATGAGACAAAAATTATTGCTAAAGATCTCGTTCTGGAAGCGGGTACAGGTATAGGAAATATAGGTGCTGATTTGACAAAAGCCTTAGATATCAAGGTTGATTCTCTTGTTGCTAGGGTATTGCAATTCGGTGACATTAATCTTGATCAAGAAGGTGACCTGCTAGTAAATCGAGTAACTAATAGCAATGGTGATGTTAATCTTAACGTAAAAGGTAATATCTATGTTGACTATATAGGTACCGATACAGATGGCAATTCTGTAAGATTAAAAGCTGAGAATGGTGCCATTATTGATGCAAATGATCGAAATGGAGAACACTTGGTCAACATCGAGACGGATAAAGTTTATCTTAATGCCGATTTAGGTGTGGGAGGTAAGGGTAATCCTTTGGAAATTATGGCTTCAGAGTTGACTGCCCATGGTGGTTCAGGAGGTTTACATATTACTAATCTTAAGGAAGGTTTAATCGTTAATGGTTATACGACCGAATATGGTGATCTTGTTTTAGCTACTCCTGGTCAGATTATTATCAATAGTCCGATAGTTAATTTAGGTGGTGGGGATATTTCTCTAACATCTACAGATACTGGACGTAGTAATGATGATATTATCCTTAATAGTGAGTTCCAAGTTGCCGGAAATGGCAGTATTTATATTAATGCTGACGATTCTTTCTACCAAAATGCAAATCTATCGGTCAATAATATGGGCAATATAGGTGTGCAGGCAGGAGACTCGATTTACATGGCTAATGGTACGGTATCTCAAGCTCAATCAGGAAGCATCACTTATCAATCTCAGAATATTATCGAGCTTGGTCAATTGATTACTAATATACTTCCTCATGGAGGCATTGTCGTAGTCGATGCGTCAACTATTAGGACTAATAATTCCGTAGGTATTCCTTCTATTAAGGCTAGTTACATCCATGTAAAAGTTAAGGAGAATGCAAATAAGAACTTAGTTTGGGATTTAGTTGGTCACGAAGATAAGACATCTTATGCTATTTGGCTGAATAGTCGTTTGGTGGGAGGTCTTTTAAGTCGTGATGCGACATTTATATCTGAGCCTCGTTTTAAAAACTCGCTTCATGATTTAGGATATGAACTATATTACAATAATCAACGAACACGAGTGCATTCCATCGATTCTTCCGTCTATAAGCGAAAAGGCTTTATCTATGATGCCTCTTCAAAGCAATGGGTTTACTTGCCCTAATGTTTTAGATTAGAGAATCGTATGCTTAAAATGATGTGACGCTAGTTGTCACATCATTTTAAGTATATTACAGTGAGCGAATTAAGAGCTATGTAGTCTTGTAATGTGTACGGGTCAAAAGAAAATAGCAAAAAATTATTTATCCATGAGAGGGTTAATTATATCGATCTGTATAATAACCGGAATGAAATGGTCCCATACGATAACATGGAGGAGTTTTTTAGAACTCATTTAAAGTAATGATTCTGATGGAATATGTTTTGAATAGAAATCCATGAGATCATCCATTTTTTCATTGACGACCCTATAGGGCTATGATTCTATGATTCAAGTTATTTCCGTTCGCAATATTTATTTTCATCGATAACGATTATGAAGAAAATCACCCTTACCGTATTGGCTGCTGTTAGCGCCGTTGTTATGTCTTCTTGCTGCTGTCAAGAAGTAGGACCACCAACTTTGTCCAAAACGCCTAAGTTTAATGATCTTAACCAGCCTGAATGCGTAGCTCCAACCGTATTCAAGTGCAAGAAGTAATCACGATTACTTAAAACATTCTTTTTTGGGCCGTACATGGATGATATATCCAAGTACGGCCTTTCTTATCTTTAGAAGGCATGAACCCAATCATTTAACTTTATGATCAATTCAAACGATTGTTGCCATTTTTCCGAAATAGCCGATGTTTTCCGTAAATATCGACGTTTTGCCGTGATTGCCCATTTTCGTCCGGATGGAGACGCTATTGGTTCCACCCTAGCTTTAGGCAATGCGCTCAAGGAGATGGGTAAAGAAGTGATTATGATTAATGAAGACCCGGTTCCCCATCAATTAAGGTTTATGTCCGGTTCTGACCAGATTCAAGTAACGCCGGAACATCTTGAGGATATTGATGTCGCCATCTCTTTAGATAATGGTACGCTTAAGCGATTGGGTGCGCGTAGTGTAGAGGCTTTATCTCAAGTAAAAGTTTTAGTAAATATCGATCACCACGAGACAAATGATCGTTTTGGTGATTATGTGTGTGTGCGTCCTATGGAATGTGCGACTTGTGCCGTACTCTATCATTTGTTCCGTTACATGGAGTTGCCTTTGACTCCTATTATGCGTGATGCGCTTTATGTAGGCATCAGCACGGATACGGGATCTTTCCAATATTCCAAGACGACTCCCGAAGTCATGGAAATGGCTGCCGATTTGATTCGCCAAGGGGTGAATGTGCACGAGATTAACCGCCAGCTTTATCAAGAAACGACTTGGGCAAAGTTGCAACTCATGCGAGAAGAGTTGAATGGAATGAAATTAAGCTTTAATCAACGCATTGCAAGCTATTGCCTCACTAATCAAGTGAAACAAAGCTTGGGAGTCACACCGGATGATACGGAAGGGCTTATTGATGTTTTACGCTCGGTTGAGGGTGTATGGTTGGCTGCTTATTTTGAAGAAATTGAGGATGATGCTCGCATTCGTGTTTCTTTACGATCCAAGGTTGAGGCTATCTCGGTCAGTAAGATTGCAGAACAATTCAACGGAGGAGGTCACTCTATGGCTGCCGGTATCCGTATGCCGGGACCGATTGAAAATGCCAGTGCCCTAATATTGGAGGCTCTTGAAGCCGCCGCCGCTCATTACCAATCCACCTTATAATTTATGACTCAAGCGACAGAACTTGTGCCACCTAGTGGCGTATTATTGATTGATAAAGCTCAAGATATGACATCTCATGATGTCGTAGCCATTGCAAGGCGTGCCTTGAATACGAAAAAAATCGGACATTGTGGTACCTTAGATCCGATGGCAACCGGTTTGCTTATGCTCGTTATCGGGAAAGCGACCAAGTTGCAAGATCGTTTGATGTGTGAGCATAAGGAATATACCGGTACGATTACTTTAGGTGTAGAAACTTCCTCTCAAGATGCTATGGGTGACGTGATTGCGGAGTATCCTATCGAGGGAGTGACTGAAGAGGCTATTCGAGATGCTTTTGCTTCCTTTGATGGTGAATTTGATCAAATACCGCCTATGGTTTCCGCTATTAAGAAGAATGGGGTGCCTTTATACAAATTGGCTCGTCAGGGTAAGGAAATTGTCCGTGAGCCAAGGCATGTCGAAGTGTTCGGTCATCAAATTTCTCGTATCGACATTCCGGAGATTGATTTTGTCGTTCAGTGTTCCAAAGGGTTTTATGTGAGATCTTATGCTTATGATATCGGTAAGAAGCTAGGTTGCGGCGGACATTTGAGTGCTTTACGTCGTACTAAGTCCGGTTTGTTTACTGTGGATAAGGCAACTACGGTTGAGGAATTAAAAACCTTACCTAGAGAAGAGCTCTATGGTCGCATGCTAAGCTTACAAGACATAGCCGATCTTTTTGCCTCTCAAGAACATTAATTCTTTCTTATGTTTGTTCTCTCTTCTTTTCAGCAATTAAGCCAGTTTCACAAACCTATTGCATGGGCGATAGGTGTGTTTGACGGCTTGCATCTCGGGCACCAAGCCGTGATTGAATCTGCCGGTCGCAGCGCCTTGGAAAATCAAGCTCTTTGCGGGGTTCTGACCTTTGATAAACACCCTTTATCGTTGGTTCGCCCCGAGGCTGCCCCGACTCGGATATTGGGAGAGGCTGAAAAATGGGAGACTCTGGAGGCATTGGGCGTTGATCTCGTGCTGAATCTTCCTTTCGATCAAGAATTGGCGGAACTAAGTCCGGAACGTTTTTTCGAATTATTATGTGACTTTTGTTCCGTCGTTTCCGTCTCGGTCGGGCAAGATTGGCATTTCGGTAAAAATCGAGCCGGTAATATTACGACGCTAGCCGATTATGGTAAAAGATGGGATTTCGATGTGCATATTATTGCTCCGGTCATGATTGACGGTCTGAGAGTCAGTAGTACTTCTATACGACAGGCTCTTAGTGAGGGCGATGTGAATGAAGCTCGGCGCCTGTTGGGGCGAGATATTATTTTGACCGGCGAAATCATCAAAGGTCGCCAATTGGCTCGCCAACTAGATTTTCCTACGGCCAATATGGCAGTACCTGCCAATATGCCATTATCTCATGGGGTATATGTGGTGCAAGCTTTGGTTGATGATGAATGGAAAGGTGGCGTCGCGAATCTAGGCGTGCGTCCTACTGTAGAGAAAGGTGCTGCGCCGGTGTTATTAGAAACTCATTTATTTGACTTTGATGATGATCTATATGGCTCAGTCCTTGCTGTGAAGATTTTGGCAAAACTCAGAGGAGAAAAAACCTTTGAATCGATCGATGCTTTAGGTCAACAGCTTCATTTAGACGCCAAAGAGGCTAAAGAATGGCTAGTAAGACACAAAAAATAAGCAGATAAGAAACGCTAGTCTTGACCTTCTGTGATTTTAGCGTTTCCTTGTCCCTCTGACGTTATGATGGTCCAACAACTTAAATCGAAAATTCACCGCGCTATGATTACCCGTGGCGATGTGCACTATGAAGGTAGTATTGAAATTCCTGCTGATTTGATGGCTGCTGTGGATTTATGGCCTGGTGAAAAAGTTCTTGTTGCCTCCGTGACCTCCGGTAATCGCCTAGAGACGTATGCGTTGCAAGGTCCGGCCGGTACAGGTAACATTATTATGAATGGCGGTGCCGCTCATTTAATTAAAACCGGCGAACGTGTCGTCATTATGTCTTTCGGTTTGTCAGACAAACCTATCATTCCTAAGAAAATCGTATGCAACGAGCATAACGAAATTATTTCCTAACTTTACAAGTATAAACACATTTAGTACACTCCCTCGCACGCCATGAACTTAATTGTAGCAGATTTTTTAAATATCAGTATTAACTTATTGTTAGTACTCTTCGTTGTGATTGCTCTTTTGTTGTTATGCGTTGTTTTAATGCAACGTCCTAAACAAGAAGGCTTAGGCGCCGCTTTTGGTGCGGCTGTAACTGACCAAGCATTTGGCGCTCGCACGACCGATGTTTTGAAAAAAGCTACCGTATGGTTTGGTACCGGATTTATGCTTTTAGCTTTCGCTATCGGCACGATGATGAATGTACAGCACCAGAAGGCTAATGAGGATGCATTAAACTTGCCGAAAGTTGAAGCTCCTATGACTCCTGAGCAGATTCAAGAGCAAGAAGCACGCAAGCTTGCTGATCAGGCAGCCGCTGCCGCAGCACTTCAAGCTCCTACTACGCCGGAAGCTCCGGCTGCTCCGGCTCCATCTGAAACTCCGGAAGCTCCTGCAAGTCCTGCAAATTAATTGAACTTTTTAGATGAGCTGCTAGTCTTCGGATTAGTAGCTCTTTTTTTTGCCATGAATGTGATCGTTAAAGGATTAGTCGCTTTCTATATTGCTTTGGTACCTTGCTCCTTAGGTGGTGCTTTACCTGAATCATGCAGTCAAGCCGTAGTAGGTGTGACCGATGGATGGAATAGCTCTCACGTACAGCTCACTATGCTTGAAAAGAAGGATGGTCAGTGGACTCCGGTTAAAGGTCCTTTCCCCGGTCGTTTAGGGAAAAGCGGTACCATTTGGGGGTTGGGGCTTACTTTACCTCCTAAAAACGCAAAAGTTAAGACTGAGGGTGATTTGAGGTCTCCTGTGGGTGTCTTTGCATTAGGTGGTGTATACGGTACGGTTGACACCCCTCAGAAGCATCGTTCTTTACCTTATCGTAAGGTGACACCTGCAGATCTATGGGTCGAGGATCCTAACTCTCCGCAGTATAATCATCATATCATTTTAAAAAAGCCTGCCTCAACAAAATGGGAGCTGGAACAGCAGATGAAACTGAATGATTATCCGCATAGCTTAAAAATCTTTATTAAGCATAATGCCCCGGGGGATCCGGGTAGGCCTATCGCTCGCGCAGGGTCATCCATTTTCTTCCATATTTGGCGTCGTGACGGGCAAGCTCCGACTGCCGGATGTACGACCATGAGTGAAGCTGATATACGTGCTCTCATTCGTTGGCTTGATCCGACTAAAAAACCCGTTTACATCCTTTTGCCTAAAAACGAATATCTTAAATTGCGTAAAACTTGGGGGTTACCATAAAGCTAGGTGATCGATCATTAACTTAGGATTGCTTTTCTAACGAAGGGATGGGTTTGATTGTCATACCCTATCATGCACATCCCTGAAGAAATTATAGAAAGAAGCCGCAAATTTGTTGAGCCTTATCGTATATGTTCCGGTAAAGGTTTTAAGTTAAAGGATTATCCTGCGAATGATTTAGGGAATCTGACTAAAGACCATAAAGATTTTATGGTGGCTCGCTTGGAGCAGGGTGTCAGTTTCCTCGAAGAATTGCAGAGCGTATTATATGCAAGTCAAAGCTATGCATTACTGGTTATTTTGCAAGCCATGGATGCTGCCGGTAAAGACGGACTGGTTAAGCATGTAATGGGCGGTATTAATCCACAGGGATGCCATGTTGCCAGCTTTAAGCAACCTACATCACAAGAATATCTGCATGATTATTTATGGCGCTGTACTAAGGAATTACCGGCTCGTGGAATGATCGGGATTTTTAATAGATCGTATTATGAAGAGGTATTGACTGCTAAAGTGCATCCCGAGGGATTGCTGAAAGAAGGCTATAATCCTAAAGATATCAATAAATCCTTTTGGGATGAGAGATATGAGAATATCAATCATTACGAAAAACACCTATACGATTGCAAAACTCGATTTGTAAAAATCTTTTTGCATGTATCTTACGATGAACAACGTAAAAGATTATTAGATCGACTTGATACGGCTGACAAAAATTGGAAATTCTCTCAAGGAGATATTCACGAACGAGAATACTGGGACGATTATCAAGATGCCTTTGAAACGATGATTCAACGAACAGCTACCAAGGAAGCCCCTTGGTACGTTATCCCTGCTGATAATAAATGGTATGCCCGCATTGTCGGTTTATGTGCCGTAGTTAACGCCCTTGCCGATATGAAGTTGGAATATCCCGAAGTCCCTAAAGAAATTAAAGAATATTTCCCTAAATTTAGGGAATCTCTTGAGAAAAAGAAATAATTGCCAATTCGAATAGCAAATACGAAAAAAGCCCGAAATATGATATATCGGGCTTTTTAGTATCTATTTGCAAATTAATTCAGGATGTTCATCTAAAATATCTAGCAACTTGGCTGCTGATCCGGAAGGAACTCTTTCTCCTGTCTCCCATTTTTTTAAAGTGGATTCCGAAGCTCCGATTTGAGCGGCAAAGGCCTTTTGTGTTAAATTAAATCTTTTACGTATTTGGGCTACTCGGTTATTTGCCTGCCAATTATTTCTTTGACGATGGACTACTACTGAAATCCCCAAAGGTTCAGGAGGATTATCCATATCCTCAAGCAAAAGATCCTCAATCTCATCAAGAGATTCAATCACCTCGGTCGGACTATCGCCATGGCATAATTTTCTTGAGGATAACTCAGGAATAGACCCGATATAACAATGATCCTCATCAGACCATTCAATAATGCGTGCATAAGCCTTTCGTTTTGTTTCTTGCATGATGTTATCTTCTATTTTTGTGACCCTCGTCTTGGCAGGAGAGTTACCCCTCCTGCTTTTGACGCCGAATCTCTTCTAGCATTTGCCTAACTTCTTCTTCCAAGTATTTCTTGGCATCATCATTAGGCTTGTATGGTAAAATCACAGGTTCTAGTCCACTATATTTATATTTTCTATGGCTTCCTTTTCCCATGACCTCCTCACACCCTGCTTTCAAAAGATCTCGCCTTAAATCTCGGATCTTTCTTGGCATAAATTAAACCTACCACATTGTGACCCAATATCAATAAATAAAGTTCACATTGTGGCATATTTGGTAAAATAATACGTTATTTACAAAAAAGCCCAGAGTAAATACTCCAGGCTTTTTCGTCTGCTATGTACTATGAAAATTAGTTAACCGTTTTTTCCCAGCTCTTAACTTTACCATTGATAAACAACACATGCCCTGTGTTTACAGGTACATAATTGATGTCGTTATAGTAGGGATAATATGGGTAGTAAAGATTTGGGTAAAACCCTGGGCCACCCCAGAATGGACCGCCCCAAAAGGTAGGTGGTGGGCTATATACCGGTTGAAGCGTAGAGTAAATCCAGCGCATAGCTTGTTGACCGTTGATGACGCCTTCGGCTACTCGGGAAGGATCACCCCATGCGAGATATACGGCAGGCGGTGTCATGCCTTGTTCGATGCGACCTTGGCTCACTAATTGCTTTTGTTGAGTAGGTAAGGCATTGAAAACTTGTGGGCTTTCTTTGATTCGGCTAGCAGGTGTAGAAGAGCAAGACATCAGGGTCAGCATACCCAATGATGCGACCGTAAATGACATTAAATATCTGAGGGATCGATTCATAATACAACTTTGACTCTTGCCAACTCCATTTTGTTGAGTAAAATATAGTTTAACAATATGAAAGCTCTTCGTACATTAGGAATGATGTTACTCGCTCCGGCTATCGTGAACGTTTGTGTGGCCCAGTCGAAAGTTCCCGTCATCAGTGAATATCTCCCGATTGATAAGTTGGTACAAGGTACCGTTATGAAAACTCAGCTTGATGAGTCGGTACAACCTTACATGACTAAAATTGATGAGGCATTTGCTAAATTGCCTGAGGATCAGAAGAAAGAACTCATCGGTGCAGTAAAACCGGGATACCCGATTGCTTACGATAAGCGTATCAATCTTACCGAAGACGAGTACAAAAAATATCTTGCTGCTTGGTCATTGAAAAAAGTAGTGGACGTAACTCCTCTCGTTGTTGGTGTAACTCCCGGTGACAAAAAAGGTGAATGGAAACTTTCCGTTTTAGCTCAAAATGGTCCGACTCCTTTATGCGGTTTTACTTATAATGCTGAAAAGAATGAATGGGTTACTCCTAATGGAGCCTTAGCATTTAAAAATGATATCAAGCACACCGCTGATAACATTTACGGCGCTTGGACCGGTAAAGAATGGTTCCTTAGCAAAGAAACCGTTAGCAAAACCCAAGAATCTCTTATTTTAGGTAAATCTGAAGATGGCAAGTTTGGCTATTTGATTTATACCTTGCAAGAGGTAAATCCTGAATTGAATATGATTTTAGCTAACGAAGTGGTCGCTATCCGTGTTCCATTGCTTAAGGATGATCCTTTACGTGATAAAGCAAAGGCAGCTGCTAAAGACAAACCAAAATCAAAGCCTAAGCGCTAATTTTCTGATTTAACGTCTTATGCGTATTATTAGCGGTTTGGCAAAGGGGATTCCATTGACAGTTCCCAAGGGCGAGGTGCGACCTACCACGGATCGCGTTCGCGAGGCGTTATTTTCTATTTTAAACCCTTTAATTGCCCAAGCCGATGTGCTGGATCTTTTTACAGGATCCGGCGCCTTCGGTTTGGAGGCTTTAAGTCGGGGTGCGAGATCGGCGAAGTTGGTAGATTCCCTTCGTAACTCTTGCATGACGGCTAAGTCAAATGCTGCAAAGTGCCGCTTAAATAATGCAGTAATCGTGCAGAGTGATGCCGTGCAGTTTGTGAAACGAGAAGCTGAGTCAGGTCGTCAATACGATATCGTATTTGCCGATCCACCTTACTGTAAAGGTCCGGCAGATCGTGATTTCGTTGTAGAAATGGTTGAAGCGGGGATTTCTCGCCTCGTCAAGCCGGATGGATTGTTTATCGCCGAAGTCCAAGAAGGTTGGGGTACGGGACAAGAAGGAGAACAGGAGTTTGAAGGCTTCGATTTGGTAGATATTCGCCAATATGGCAAAAATATGTTGCTTTTTTACCGTCCTGTTGTAGAGAAATAAATAGCTCATGCCCTTTATTCTCCGCTTTATCTACAACATTTTTTACATGATTGCTTTTGTGATCATGTTACCCTCATATCTTTTAAAACAAAAACGCCGCGGAGGCTGGGGTACCGGTCTCATGGAGCGTTTCGGTTGGTATCGAGTGCCTTTTCGTAAGGAGCCGAAAGATGTGCTTTATGTACATGCTGTGAGTGTCGGCGAAGTCATGATTGCCTTAAAATTTATCAAATCATGGATCGCAGAATGTGGTGGTGAAGTCGTGTTGGCGACTAGTACTGCCACAGGTCATGCCACGGCCAAAGATGCCAAATTGGATCATGTGCGCGTGATCTATTCACCATGGGATTTGCCTTTTATTTCCGGTATCTGCTTAGATCGTTTCGATCCTATTGCTATCGCATTGGTAGAAGCAGAGCTTTGGCCAAACTTTGCCAGAGCCGCCGAAATACGTAATATTCCGATTTCCATGATCAACGCCCGTTTGTCCTATCGTTCGGAGAAACGGTATAAGTCGGTTAAATGGCTCTCAACATGGTTTTTCTCACCTCTTAAGGCGATGGGGGTGCAAGATAAGGATGATGCATCCCGCTTTGCTTCCATCGGGGTGAATCCCGATATCATTACCGTCACCGGTAGTATCAAGTTTGACCAGCCAATTTCCGATAAAAAAGAATTAAAGCCGGATTTTGAAGCTATCATTTACCCTTTAGCTAAAAAGAAACCGATCGTATTGGCTGCCAGTACACATGATGGTGAAGAGGCGTTAATCGCCGAGGCGATTCATCAAGTTGGCGGTTTTCCTCTCATCGTACCGCGCCATGCTGAGCGACGTCATGATGTCGTTAAGGAATTATCTTCCCGAGGTTGGCAATGTATTTTACGCACGAGCGGCGAGATTCCTAGCACCTTAAAAGATAAGGTTTGTTATATCGTTGATACGACAGGCGAATTAAAAGATTGGACTGCCTTTGCCCAGGTAGCGATCATTGGTAAAAGCTTTTTAGCTGTGGGCGGACAAAATCCTGCTGAGGCAGTTGCATGTTGTGTGCCTGTCATTGCCGGACCTCACATGGAAAACTTTGATGCTTTCGTGCATTTGCTAGAAAGCGTTGACGGCATCACTCGTTGTTCTGATGAGGATCTAGCAAAAACCCTAGACGACATGCTTCAAAACGAGCTTATGGCTCATGCTCAAGCCACTCGTGCTTTAGTGGCTCTTAAAGCCCATCACGGTGCCACGATTCGCACAATTCGTATGATTTACGAGATGATACGAGACACCCGTTATTAAAGCTGTGGTATTTTTAGCGATACCACACAAATGGGTTATTGTTAATCAGTACGTTTTCGTATGAGGAGGGTAAACATTAAGCTTAAAGTTCCTAATACAGTGCTAGATGGCTCAGGTATTGCGTTGTAGGAAGTATTAAAAGTAACTACAGGCATGTACGTGTCTTTGCCCTTATTTAAACTACGATCTGTAAAGGTACCCGAATTAGAAGGTAATGAGGTTAGATCCGTATTTTTGGTAGCCATCACATAGTCTCCTAAAACAGTTATAGCCAATTTTAAATAAGTTTCTTTCAATATGGGATTTGGGTTGCTCAAATTCTCCATAGATTGATCATTTCTTACGAAGAAATATCCATATGTTTTTGTCGAATCTAGTGTGATTTTAGAAAAACTTAATGTATATTCAGTCAATGATTTTTCGAAATGAATGAAATTTGTCGAAATTCCAACATAAGAACCAAGTTTCCCATTAGTATATTCATAAATGGCTATTCGTGAATCTTGTGTAATTGATGGACTTAGGCATGACGAAATTATTTCGATCGAATTTAAAGTAACTGTTTGCGGTAGTATTGCCGTATTGTTATTGATAGAAGATTTCCAAAGTTTTTGTTCAGAAAGTGATGTGTAAAATCCTGAATATGACTTTTGAGTTTGAGTTGTTAACGTAGAGTTGTTAGTTTCATAATTGATTTCTTCCATTCCAAAAGATACAGAAGAATACAATATTGGAAATATCAAATATAATGTCTTCATATGCGTGGATGAGTTATTGGGTAGAGTTGTTGATCCACCTATGAGTTCAAAAAAATGACGAATTGTGTATATGTATTTGGATTTGAAGATGAATCATGGTTCGTGCTATTTACCAAAGAATATGGTGTGTCCGCTATTAAAGAGTAAGCGGGGGGTGAGGATGTTTTTTAGTGGTGGATATTCTGAATATTATTGGTTTTATCTGCCTCTGACATTTTTACCAGGAAACTCCTTTTTGTGTTTTTTATTCCTAATGTTGGTTTTAGTATGAAAGTTGTTCCTAAACCATCAAATTTTCTCTATTGATGATTTGATGGCGATGGGGATAATGATGTTTTCCTGTTTTCATGCAATGATCAAAAAATACCTTATCTTGATTGCAAGAGCCATTGTTTAACCGAATTGCTTGATAATGGTATATATTTAATTTTTAAACAAGATGGAATCCGATTCTAATCAAAAGCTTCCTAATGAGGAGGTGGTAGATAAGAGCATCAAACCGAGTGTGTTCTTTACCTGTTTTATTATCTATCCCGTAGTAGCAGGGATATTAAGCTGGTTGTATATGGATACAGGCTTGAGCTTAAATGTTTTTTTAACTCATGCTTTTCTTTCATTATTCAGCTTCTTGCCTTGCTTCTTATTGTCAGGGTTGATTGTAAATATTTTCAGACGACAAATTAAGCAGACTTTTTTATTAATATGGTTTTCGCGCTGTATTTTGTGCTGCGTTTTATTGAGTATAGAAATAAATTTATTTGTCGGAATCCATTTTTTATCAGTCTTTTGGGCTGTTGGATCGGTATGCCTGACGTTTGGGTTGGTTTATTGGTTATATACCCGATCAGCAAAAGCAAAATAGACTATGCTGCAAGACTATACGCAAAATATCCAACTAATACTCAAGCTTCGTGCTTTTTAAAAGCTCTTTGAATCGTTTGGAAGATTAGTCTTCATAATCTTCATGACGATGGTGCTTAAGGTGTGGTTTTCGTTGGCGTTCAAGTTCGCGTCTGTCTTCATAGTTACGCGCCTTAATCTTATGCTGGCGTTTCCCTGCGCGTTCTACGTTCATTTGACGCTTTTTCTGACGTTGAACTAGCTCCGCGATCTCTTCTTCAAGGTGTAAAAAGTTTTCGTAACGCTCACGATTAAGTGAGCCATTTTCAACAGCCGCCATGATAGCGCAGCCCGAATCTCCTTTGTGTTGGCAATCGGCAAATTTACACTCAAATGCTAATTCGGTAAGGTCGGCAAAACTTTCTCGCAATGTCGATTCGTCCGTCCACATTTGGACTTCTCTCATACCGGGGTTATCAATGAGGATGCCCCCACATTCCAATAATACCAATTCACGGGCGACAGTAGTGTGACGACCTTTGCCGGTCACTTCATTCACATCTCCGGTCCATAACCATTCGTCGCCTAGCATAGCGTTGACTAGAGTCGATTTGCCCACCCCTGACGATCCGGCGATGCAGATAGTTTTGTTATTTCGGACCAGTTTTCGAAGGTTTTGTATGCCTTGCCCACGTAAAGCACTCAATCTGATGATTTGGCAATCGGGATTGAGTTCTTGAAGGATGTCGGAAGCTTGTTTGACATCCTCTTTGCTAAATAGATCTACCTTATTAAGAATGACAAGCGGTTGTGCGCCGCTTTTTTGGATTAATGCCAAATAACGTTCCATGCGTCGTGGGTTAAAGTCAGCACCGGGTTCCGTTACGACCGCCACGATATCTACATTGGCGGCTAGTACTTGTTCGGCACTACTTTTACCCGGTTCTTTACGAGAAAAGCATGTTTGTCGAGGGAGTAGAGCTCTGATGACCGGTTCGTCACCCTCACGTCCCAAATCAATAGCGACCCAATCACCTACCGCCGGTAATTCGGCGTCGGTTTTGGCATCGTGCCAGACTTTACCACTTAAAACGACATCAATATCTTCTCCATCATGTAATAAGGCTGTGAAATTAATTTTAGTTTCGCGGATTAATCTTCCCGGTACCCAATTGGCTTTGTTCAATGCTTCAAAGGCTTTTTGGAAATGAGGGGTCCAGCCTAGTCGTTCTAAAGTTACTTTCATGATGGAATCTTGATGGCTCGATATCGGTCGATCAAATTTATTTGGCGTGTTGAACGTAGAGTTTTTTAGACGCAGAGTCGAGAATGATTGTTATTTTTTGTAAACAATCGATACCCAAAATTCCTTCATCAGGTGATGCTCCTATGAGTAACTCTTGATCAGGTAAGGAAAAGTCAGGAGAAAGGATCAACTCTATAGGTTTAGTATAATGTAGTCGAGTGGTTTGCTTATCCTTGCCGTTGACGTCTTGGAAAGTTGCCTCAAATGGTTTTTTATCCGTATTGGCAAACTCTTGTAAGTTTGGGAAATGGGATTTGGACGCACCTGAATCCAACAAAAAGTTAAGCTCTTGGTCATCTATCTTGGCTTTGATGTAATATAAACCGGATGAATTATTGGAGTAGGGAATGGCTTCTTTTTTTTCTTCATCTAAAGCTTTTTTAACGAGCCATTTGATGTTTTTATTTTTAAAATCAAACTTTACGGGTAATGTGCCCATGTGGTTGATTCCTAAGATTCCATGAATTTTATTGTCATGGGTAGCATTTAATGCCGTTAGATCAACAATAGCTACAAAGGTATTATCGATTTTGATGCCTTTAAGATCTAAGTTTTGAACCGGTGCAAGGTGGACCTGGCTTTTGACATTGGAATCGCCTAAATCTTGAAGAGGTATTTTATTAATCTTGGGAAATTCTTTGTCCCAAAAGTTACTGTCTATGGTTGTATGAGATGCACCTGTATCAACTAATAAACGACAATCTTTACCATTGATTTTAGCTGAGATGATAAATAATTTTGTTTTATCGTGCTGCTCCAATTCAATCGGTTCGGTGCTCGTTAAAGTGATTTGAGCTTTTGGCTGCTCTTGCTCTTGGGCGTATGAGGGGCTAAAAGGAGCCCCGCATAAAAAGGTGATTGCTATGGCGATAAACGTGGAACGAATCATTTCTTTGTCGTTTTGTTATGTTGAATAATGCATGCACGCTCGATAATCTCTAGTGCGATATGTTCTTTGCTTGCTTTTGGCAAAGGTTCGGAACGATCAGGGAATATAAGGGTGACTTCGTTTTGAGATGAGTCAAATCCGATATCGTGACGAGAAACGTCATTTGCGACGATTAAATCGCATTTTTTACGTTCCAATTTGCCACGGGCATAAACTTCTACATCATTCGTTTCGGCAGCAAAGCCGATTAAAGCTCCCTCAAATTGAAAAACATCTCGCACCGACCCTAAAATATCGGGCGTTTTTTCCAGCTCGATGACCATGGTATCGGAGTTTTTCTTTATTTTTTGTTTAGCAGGGTCAATAGGTCGGTAATCAGCTACTGCGGCACACAAGATGGCTATATCGCATTGATGAATATATCGTTCGACTGCTTCATACATTTCCTGCGCGCTTTCTACAGGTAAAAAATCCACACCGGGTGGTATGTCTAGGGCTGTGGGGCCTGAAATCAAAATGGCGCGGTGCCCTTCATGTGCGGCCGCACCGGCAAGGGCATAACCCATTTTTCCTGAGGATTTATTTGAGATATATCGTACCGGGTCGATAGCCTCTCTTGTAGGACCTGCTGTGATGAGGAAACGCATAAGGGATATTATGGAAAGAATCGTTAAAATGGGAAGTGACTTTTGAGTCAATTGATGACTTTTACAGTCACAATGCTTGATTTAATAATGATTTAAAATGAATAATCCAGCGATCGCGTACTTCTTGGATGAAATTGGTCGGGCATTGAGCCAATTCTTGCTCCATACTTGTCATTTCTACTCCGGAAATGCCACATGGCGTAATATGATGAAACCCTGACAAACATTCTTGGGTTACATTTAAGGCAAAGCCGTGCATGGTAATCCATTTTTTCATACCGACACCTATAGAGGCAATTTTACGTGAGCCAACCCATACGCCGACATAAGATTCTCTTCGAATAGCTTCAATTCCCCAATCTTGGCAGGTATTGATGATGGCTTGTTCAAGTACGGTAACATACCAATGTAAATCAGGCCGATAATGATTGAGGTTAATGATGGGGTACCCTACCAATTGGCCGGGCCCATGATAGGTGGCTTGCCCTCCACGGTTGATTGTATGAGCGGGATGGGGCAATGTATTTTGTTGATGGAGACTTGATGTGTCACGCGTGCGACCGATAGTGTAGATAGGCTCATGCTCAAGCATAATAAGTGTACTTGGAGCATTATCGGAATTTAATTGTTCCTGAACTAAAGATTCTTGTAAGGCAAGCGCCTCGGAGTAACCGGTATAGCCCGGTAAAATAATCGTATTCATAATGGAATATGATTAATATGTGGCACGTTTTCCTGAAATGGCTGTTTTATATTGTTTGATGCCATTAGCAATGCTTTGAGCTACAAAGTTTTTGTAATTTTCCGTTGTGACAAGGTATCCTTCTTTGGCGTGGCTCATGAAGCCCCCCTCTACTAATACTGCCGGATGCTTAATGGTGCATAAGACGGAAAATCTGGCTCGTTGTATGCCTCGGTCTGCTGGTGTAAATCCATATTTCTTGGTGGCGGAGCCTTTCAGTAAATGTCCTTGTATGCCGGTGGCTAAAGCAATATTGAGGCTATCATGTGCATTGCCGGCCATGGAGTCTTTTCGTATGTAAGGAGACAAGGCGGACGAAGTTCCTGCCGGAGCTAATGTGAAAACTTCAATTCCATGTGCGGAAGGAGATCCTGAGTTGAAATGGATGCTGACGAAAATGGCGTTTTGATATTTATTGGCAATATCGACTCGCTGTTGCAAGGTAAGAAACGTATTGGTCGTACGGGTCATTACTGTTTTTAATCCTTGTTGTTTAAGGATTGTTTGTAATTTTTTGGCTACATCAAGATTAAGGTCGGCTTCTCTAGCCATACGATTGACTGCTCCTGCATCATGGCCTCCATGACCTGCATCAATAACGACGGTATCAAAAGTACGTCTGTTTTTTATGTAAACAGGGCGTAATACAGGTTCAAATATCTTGTGTAAATCCAGTACGGCAACCATTAACCCTTTGCTTTGATGATTAACAATAGGGAATGATAAAACGAACTTTAAGCCATTCATTTTGATGTTTTGGCTTCCGGGCTTAACTTCAAGAACAATGCCGGGTTTTTTATACAGAATTCGGGAGTCTTTGCGTTCTTCGCTTGTAAATTTATAGTGCCCTCTCATATCGGACATGGGTACGTAACGTACTCCATTGATGGATACAGGGTCCCATGCCAAAGCCGTAGTGCATACGAGTGCTGCAAAAAGCAGTACACACCATAAGCGAATTGTGCTAAATATTCCTTTACCCATAACAAATCGAAAATCGGGGTTTAGCATAGCTTATTTTTGTCATGGCTCAAGAGTAAAAAGAGTCAATGTTTGCTTAAATAGTTGATGTGAAGGCTAGATTGCACTATTCTAAAAATCACTTGAGGCAAAATGCCTTAGTGAGAAACCCCTATTGAAAACCATGAGTGCTATTGAATCAATCGAAGATCGCCGAAAAAAAGTCAAATTTCGCCGTCAAAATAGTGATATGTCTCTTAAACGAGTAGTAAAGCCTAAAGGCCCTAAAATGGATCGTTTATCTCATAGCGTGCGTTGGGTTCATTTATTTATTTTGATCATTGCCTATTGCTTTTGCTTAGGGGCGGTACATTATTTGCGTGGTGTGGAGTTACCACTTACGGATGACAACCCTATTAGCATTAGATTCTTTCTTTGCGTGTCTTTAGCTTTGGTCGGAGCTATTAGTTCATTGATTTGGTCGATGAAATATTGTCGCTTGTTTCGTCGTCGATTAAGCGACGTATTGATTGCCTTTGCTGCCTTTCCTCTTTTGATTTGGGCCTTATTCCTTTTATTTCATGTGATTTAGACATGAAAAAACCATCCCCCTTTTCAAGCGGGATGGTTAGAAAATGAATGGGAAACTTTTTAGTTGCGATCTCGGCTATTCATGAAAATCATGATGTAGTAGAGAAGCATGGCTAATGAAGAAAGTGCTGCTACTACGTAAGTCATAGCTGCCCAGAACAAGGCGTTTTTGGCCTTGGCGTGATCCATGTAGTTCATCAAGCGTGTTCTGTCTATCCATTGTAAAGCACGATGTGAAGCATCAAACTCTACAGGCAAGGTCACAAAGGCAAACAATGTGGTCATGCCGAATAAAATAATGCCGGTGAGCAATACCCAAGGGCTACCTCCTGCTGCCGCCATAATAATACCGGCTAACAGTACCCACTGAACCATGCCGGAGGAGAATTGGACAATCGGCACAAGTTTGGATCGCATGGCAAGCCAGTGATAAGCTTTAGCATGCTGTACAGCGTGACCTACTTCGTGAGCTGCCACGGCGGCGGCTGCGATGCTATTGCTGTTATAAACGCTTTCGCTGAGATTGACCGTTTTATCCATCGGGTTGTAGTGGTCGGTAAGGTGACCATTTACTGATGTAACTTTAACATCGGTAATGTGGTTGTCGCGAAGCATTTGCTCTGCGACTTCTTTACCTGTCATGGGAATAGGCATTTGAGAATATTCCTCAAATCGACGTTTAAGTGTCGAACTGACTAGCCAACTGAGCAACATCGAGCCAATGATGATTACCCAGTAAATAGTACTGATACCTCCTATATGGGAAGGAATCCCTGTTGTTGTATAACCATATTGGTCGGGAGCATTCGCCAACATGGTAAAAAGTTTAGTGATTTCAAGCATGCACGCATTCTATCTTATTGCCGTATTTTGGCTATCCGTTTGTGCGTCAGTAGGTAGTTGTGATCTGATTGTTAGTCGTTGATTGTCTATTGAGAAGCGTAAATTTATGTGCGTTGACGGACTTCTGGTGAATCAATTTGTTATTTTATCCACTACTTGAATGATATTTTCATTTTCCATTTTTATATTGGTTGCTTCGTTCTTATTATGGCGGGAAATCTTATGGTATCGTTTAGAGAACTGGTGTTCAATACCACCATGCAAGAAGGAAAAGTTTATTTGATCGGTGCCGGCCCCGGTGATACCGGATTGATGACCATAAAAGGTCGGGAGCTGATTTCTAAAGCTGATGTGGTGATTTATGATGCCTTAAGTTCTCTTGATATGTTGCAATGGGCTAAACCACAAGTTGAGAAAATTTATGTTGGTAAGCGTGCTTCGAGACATGCTTTGCCACAAGAAGAAATCAATCAATTGCTTGTAAAAGAGGCAAAAAAGGGATTGATGGTAGTCAGACTTAAGGGCGGGGATCCTTATGTGTTTGGTCGTGGAGGTGAAGAGGCTGACGCTTTGGTCGAGGCAGGGGTAGGCTTTGAAGTGGTGCCGGGCATTACTTCCGCCATTGCAGGGCCTGCTTATGCCGGTATTCCTGTAACCCATCGCGCTTATTGCACTCAATTTACCGTTTTTACCGGTCACGAAGATCCTACAAAGCCTGAATCCACTTTGGATATCGAAGGTATCGCAAAAGCCAAAGGAACTAAAGTAGTGCTCATGGGTATGAGTAATTTGGCCAGATTGATGAAACAATTGGTAGAGCATGGTCAATCTCCAGATACTCCTGTGGCTATTGTGCAATGGGCTACCACCGGTCGCCAGCGTTCCGTTGACGGTACGGTCGATACCATAGCCAAGATTGCGGAAGAGCAAGGTTTAGGTGCTCCGGCAATTATTGTTATCGGCGATGTGGTTAAAGAGCGTACAAAGTTGGATTGGTTTGAAAAATTACCATTATTCGGACGTCGTATCGTTGTCACTCGTACACGTAAGCAGGCAGGCGCATTGAGCCATAAATTGGCAGCATTAGGTGCAGAAGTTGTTGAATTGCCAACGATCAAAATTGTACCGCCGTCAAATCCTCGTGAGTTTGCAGAGGCCGTGGTGCATTCTCATTCATACGATTGGTTGGTCTTTACCAGCCCAAATGGCGTAGATAAGTTTTTTGAAGGCTTTTTTGCCGTTTATTCCGATATCCGCAGCATTGGGGGCGCCCGTATTGCTGCGATTGGACCGGGAACTGCTGCCAAATTGAAAGCTCATGGCTTGGCGGTAGATGTATTGGCTAAAGAATCTGTAGCTGAAGGCCTCGTGCAAGCGTTCAAAGATGCTCAAGAAGACATTGGTACATTAGAGCACATGACCATGCTTTGGGTGCATGGTGAACAAGCTCGCCGTGTCGTAGCCGATGGGTTGACTTCCCTTGGCGCCATTGTAGATGAATGTATTGCATATGATACGGAGCCTGAGTTAGATGATCCGACGGGAGCTCAACAATTGATTATGCAATCGGGTGCCGATGTGATTACCTTTACCAGTTCCTCTACAGTAGAGTCCTTCATGCAACTTGATATTGAATGGCCTGAAAATTGTATTGCCGCCAGTATCGGCCCAATCACTTCTCGTACTTTACATGAACATGGTATCGAGCCTGAAATCGAAGCTCAAGATCATGATATAAATGGTTTAGTAAAAGCTATTGTTGAATTTTACCAAGATTAGTTTCAAAACTACTAATCGTGGAATAATGCGTCGGAGTAATTCGGCGCATTTTTTTGTCATGGTGAAGTGATTGGTTGACATTTTGATGAATATCAAAATAATAAAAACATCTTCTATGCAAAATTGTACATGTTCATCTCAATCGCAATCGACTACTTCATTGGTAGAGTTGGAAATGCTTGCTGGGGTTTTCAAAGCCTTGGGGCATCCCGTTCGCTTGATGATAGTCGAAATGCTTATCGATGGGGAACGTTGTGTCTGTGAACTGCAAGAGAATTCCAAACGTGATATGTCGACCATTTCGAGCCATTTGAATATTTTAAAAAATAATGGTGTGGTCAAAGGTGAGCAACGAGGCAAAAATGTCTATTACACCTTAGCTTGCCCTTGCTTAACGCAAGTTATAGCCTGTTTGAAAGATCATTGTTCCGTGTTATAAGAAAATGAATAATGAAATATGTAGCGAAAAATTGATCATAACAATTTTAGATTTGTCAAAATATCAACAAATAAAAATATGAATATAGTAAAAGTATATGGACCCGGATGTGCCAAGTGCGCTGAGTTGGCGAAAATAACCCAAGAAGCAATTAATCAGTTAGGTTGGGATATTACGGTAGAGAAAGTAACTGATATGACTGAGCTGGCTAAGGCAGGAGTTTTGGTTACTCCGGCAATGTCTTTAGATGGGAAATTATTGGTATCGGGCAAAGTTCCGTCCGTGGAGGAAATTAAGAGCTTATTAAGTGAAGAAAAATCCGAAGAGAAACAAAATCCGGTTACTCAGGAAGAAAAGGGTTGTTGTTGTAAAGCAACACAACCTGTAGAAAAGCCATCTTGTGAGTGCGATGGCGCGTGTTGTAGCAAAGAGAGTGAGCAACCCAATGGTAAGGGATGGAAAAAAGCCATAGTTTGGGTCGTACTCATTCTTATTTTGCTAGCCGTTGTTAAATTGGTGAATCGTGAAATGAATGACTCCGTGCAAACTACAACGGAAAGCAACAACACGATGCAAAATGGAGTAGAGCTTGTCTATATGGAATATGGCGCAAGATGCCCGACATGTATCCGTATGGAAAAATGGGCAAAAGAAACGGTGGAAAACGAGTTTGCTCCTCAATTGAAGGACCGCTCGATCATGTTTGCTGCCGTACCTGCCAAAGAAGAATTGGTACAAAAATATAATCTCACAACGAAAGCATTGATTTTGAAAGTTTTTCGTGACGGTAAAGAAGTGAGTTGGATCGATTTAGATAAAATTTGGGAGCTTTCCAAGGATGAAGCCGCATTTAAATCTTATGTGGTTGAGAACATTCGAAAACAATTGGCTTTGTTGAAATAACCTTCTTGATAGAGATGCGGTGATGGATTGGAACTTACTTTCATTGTTGCCTTTGGGAATAGCTGCTGCATTAGCCCCATGCCCCTTAGCTACAAATATAGCGGCTACAGGATACATTGCTCAAAATCTAGGTTCTAATAAGCAGGCTCTATTAGCCGCTATTTGTTATACATTGGGCCGTATTTTGGCCTATGTATCCATTGGTTGCTTAATTACCGGAGGCTTATTATCCGCACCTACGCTATCGTTTTGGTTACAAGAGACTTTACCTATTTATCTGGGACCTGTCTTAGCTTTGATGGGTTTGATAGTGTTAGGGTATATTCCTTTTTTCTCATTAGGAAAGAAACCCGGCGATCAGACTGCCCGCAAGTTAATTGGTAACATGGGGGTATGGGGTGCCCTCATATTAGGCTTCCTTTTTGCCTTAGCTATATGCCCTCCTTCTGCCGCTATATTGTTTGGTGGAGCTATTCCTCTTTCGTTACAATCCGGTAGTGAAAGTGTTTGGTTGGGTATTTCATTGTTTGGTCTTGGTACATCTATACCTGTTGTCTTTTTTGCCTTATTATTAGTATTAAGCGTTGAAAAAGCCCATTGGGCATTAAAAAGACTCCCTAAACTTCAAACGATCATGAAGTATGGTACGGGATGGTTTTTTGTTGCCTTAGGTCTATATTGGATATTCGTGAAGATTCTATTGTTTTAAAATAAATATTTGATATTGAGTATATTATTATGATTCAAGATTTTGCAAATTGGTTGGTATTTAAAATACTGGAGTTTGTTCCAAATACTCCGCTTGGTGAATCGGTAAACTTCTTTGTTTACGATACGATTAAGATTTTATTCTTATTGTTTTTAATCAGTGGGTTAATGGGGATCGTCAATGCCTATTTCCCTGTTGAGCGTTTGCGTGTGTTTTTGACAACTCGTAAGTTATATGGACTTCAGTATTTTTTTGCTGCCGTTTTCGGAGCCATTACGCCGTTTTGTTCTTGTTCATCCATTCCCTTATTTATCGGGTTTGTTAATGGGGGTATTCCCTTAGGCGTCACTTTTGCCTTTTTGATTACGTCGCCATTGGTGAATGAAGTAGCCATTGCTATGTTTTTGGGAGCATTTGGATGGAAAATTACGATCATTTACGCCGTTAGTGGGATTGTCTTGGGTATGTTGGGCGGTTTTGTGTTATCCAAATTCCGTTTGGAGAAATGGCTGTCGCCTTGGATACAAAAAATCCTTAGTGAATCTGAGAAGGAGAGTGAAGAGTGGAATGCTCGAAAGGTTCCCTTTTTCAAACGTCTGCCAAGTATCATGAATGAATCGTGGAAGATTGTTAAAGGTGTCGCTCTTTATGTTATTATCGGTATTGCGATTGGTGCTTGCATTCACGGATATGTACCTCAAGGATTTTTTGAGCAGTATATGGGTAAGGATAACTGGTTTGCCGTACCTGCTGCCGTCTTATGTGGTATTCCTATGTATGCCAATGCCGCCGGCATCGTGCCTGTCATTCAGGTGTTTGTAGCTAAGGGTATCCCTATAGGTACTGCCATAGCCTTTATGATGGCCGTAGTCGGACTTTCTTTGCCGGAGGCTATTTTGTTAAAGAAAGTCATGACGTGGCGTTTAATAGCCATCTTCTTTAGCACGGTCGCCTTCTTTATCATCTTATCAGGATATTTATTTAACGTATTAATTGATTAAAAAATGAAAAACATATTATTCCTTTGTACGGGCAATTCTTGCCGCAGTCAAATGGCGGAGGCTTTTGCCAAACGCTCCCTCGCCTCACATTTTAACGTCTTTTCCGCAGGGATTAAGAAGCATGGTCTTAATCCTTATATGCTACGCGTGATGGAAGAGGTCGGGGTAGAGATGAATGGGCATGAATCACAACTCATAGAAGAGTTGCCCTGCTCCGATTGGGATGTCGTCGTTACTGTTTGCTCACATGCAAAAGAAAATTGCCCTATTTTACAGGCAAAACAACATATCCACATGCCTTTTGACGATCCTCCCGGTATTTGTAGTTCCTACACCGATGAAGAAGCTATTTTAGCTGTATATCGACGAGTGCGTGATGAAATTAGCCAAAAAATCGATAAGCTCGCTTTAGATTTGGTTTAACACACATTTTGCATGATTAAAGGGAAAGTCGAAATCTAGTCTTTTGACTTTTCCTTTAGTTTTTCTCGGAATGCTTTCCAGTCGATGCCTTTTAAAAGGGTAGGAAGCTTCGGGTACCAAAAAGCGTGATAGCCTAATTCCGGCTTTTTAAACTCTTTGATCGCATCATCCACTTTCCATCCTTGGACGGCAATTCTGTAAGCGGCACAGATGACGCCCGTTCTATCTGAGCCATGCCAGCAATGTATAAGAATAGGCTTGGGGGATCGATTGATGATGGTTAAACAATTAAGTAAATCTTCCTCGGTTACTTCTCCTGCTGCTACAGGGTATCGAATGAGGGTTAATTTAGTATTTTTCGCTTTTTTTTCATCACAATGATATTCCCGTAGATTAAGTATACTTTTAACGCCATGCTTTTCAAGAAGCTGAAATTCCTTCTTTGATGGTTGCCCCGATCGATAAACATCTTGGTCAAGTCGATGCAAGTTTTCTACTTCGTCTTTTAGGGCATCAGGTACCTTTGCCAGTTTTTCTTCGGCATAAAGTTTTTGCGAAATAAAGCAGCTTAATCCGCATAATATGGTGATGATAAGCTTTTTAAGCATAGGTCAAATGATTAGGATGATGAGCCTTTAAATTTCACGGTTACGCCTTGGGCTTTCCATGCCTTGATCATGTCTGCCTCAAGCTCTTCTATTTTCCGTTTATTAAGCAATGCTTTGAGGGCTCGTTTATCTTTTCCTCCTTTGGCATTTTTCATATAGAGGGTGAAATTTTTAATGCCACGTTCCCCATCTAAATGGAAGAAGAAAGCGACAGCCATACAGCCCATTAGATAATTTCGAGCTGCCCCGGTACCGCCATTTTTCTTATCATAGAAGTCATCTTGGCTGAGGGATAAAAACTCTTCAAGTGAGTAGGGCATATCAAGAACGCCCCCACGTTGTATAGCTGTCTGGGTAATGGCTGCTAAAGCTCCTGTAAAATCGAGTTTTTCCCCATCGTAGGGAATGTAGCCGACATAGTCGGCAATGCCCTCGGTGCACCATGTGTCTGCTAACACATCACAGGTAAGATGGTGGGTGATTTCGTGCGCTAATACGTGAGATTTGATTTTACCACTCGGATTAAGTTCTCCGGCTTCTGACAAATTTAAGCTGGCATAGGGAATCATGGTGTATTCTCCATCGCTACTTCTTCTATAAACGCCTGAAGAGCCTGCCGAACCTCCTAACTTAGCATATTCATCAAAGTTTTTAACTAATTTCGACTCCAGATTGCGTCCATCTCTTTTCACTCGAGGAAAAGGAAGTGGCATGGCTCGTATCGCTGACCAAGTATTTTCATAAAGTCGTCCGACAGTTTCTTGTGCTTCTTCCGACAGGGGTGTTTGGCAACTAAATTTAAAATGTTTGCTGTGGTAAGTATGCCATTTGTCATCGCCATCGCGAGTTTTGGTTTCGCGTAATTTGATGTCATCGGGACCTTTTACATGAGTAGGCCATTTATCCGGAGTAGTAATAGAACTGGACTCCTTGGAATCTTTTGTTGGTTTGGTTGCCGTACTTCCTTGCTCTTTAAGGAAATCTTGGTCTTCTTGTGATAAAGTGGAAA
This sequence comes from Akkermansiaceae bacterium UBA7331, assembly GCA_002471255.1. Lineage (GTDB taxonomy): Bacteria > Verrucomicrobiota > Verrucomicrobiia > Verrucomicrobiales > Akkermansiaceae > Akkermansia. The sequence goes on from DKPP01000011.1 coordinate 29,947, forward strand.
TAGCAATCGTTGCGTTTCGTCCATTCTTTAATTTGAGAGTAACCTTGCCATTGGCTTGTTTGACAAATTCAGCTTCAATTTGCTGTCCTTGGTCATTTGTCCATGCCCTCGGCGCTGCAAAACTGATCGAACCGCAGAATATGGATAAGCTGAAAATTATCGTAAGGTTCTTGAGCATAGAAGAATATGGTAACATATAGTGTGTTGAGAGCAAGGATTCATTGAGAATGCACGTTTTCTCTTGAAATAATCGATCTATCTGGAAAAATCCTGTGATTTAGTATTGTTCTCGGGTTGTCTTTTATGTTCCCTTTTATAAATCCATGGTGGAGTAGGATCGCCTTCTTTCCAAAGTCCGATTTTGGCTTCTTTCGCTTTTAATTCGGCATTTTTTAAATCCGTTTCTTTAGGGGCAAACCATTGATACCACCACGCCATACCTTGTTTGATTAATTCAAGATTTACGTAAGTTTTCCCCACATAGACTTTTGCTACCAATCGACCGTATTTATCCGTATCTTGGACGTCAAGGGTAACATCTTTATTAAACATAAGTTTTGAAGCCGCCTTTTTTGACTCTTGCCCAAATTCTTGCTTTAATTCCGGTGCATCTATTCCATAAAGGCGAATAATGCGTTCTTCATCATTGCCGGTAGAAATGGTGATCGTATCCCCATCCGAAACCTTGATGCATTTGCCAAGAATTGTTTCAGCTATTGCAGGAAGGCAAAACAGTAATAAAAGTGTTAGTAAGTTGATTATTTTCATTTTCGGTAAAAGGTAAGTTAATCTGATTCGCGTGTCAAATCGAAGGCTCATATTATTTGCCATTTAAGTAGTATTGATAAGGGGAATATAATAAAAAGTGATTGACAATAGGCGAGCAGTATGAAAGAGTCTTTTTACGTAAGCGATTCAGTTCCTCGGGACTGACGTTGTTCCGCGACGCATAAAATCGCATGATCTAGATGCCCTTTACCCCTTGCCTTTGGTTAGGGGAAGGGGTATTTTTCTTTTATCAACTTTTCCTATGATCAAGCCGTTTAAGACTTACGACCAGCAAGCGGATCTCCTGATTAACAGGGGATTGGAGGATATGGATATTAAACCCCAGTTGCTCCAGAGGTTAAAAGCCGTAGGATATTATCGGCTTTCTGGCTATTTTTACCCTTTTCGTCGTACTGCCATGTTCAATGGAAAACAGGTCAAGCTAGATCTTTTTCGGACGGGGGCGAAATTAAAGACCGTATGGAATTATTACCTGTTTGACAGGCGATTGAGATTTTTAATCATGGATGCTATCGAGCGAGTTGAAATCGCCTTTCGCGTTTGTTTGGCATATGAATGGGCAAAGTTTTCTGGGATTAGCAATCCACAAAGTATGAAAGGTCATTTTGCTAAGAAGTACCGCAATAGGTCTCAATCCGAACGATTGAAGTTATTCCAAGCAAATTATGATCGAAGTTTGGAAGATTTTGCCTTTCACTTCCGGGAGGATGAGGGGATTGCTCAGGTGGAAGATTTGCCAGTATGGGTGTTCGTTCAATTTTCCACGTTCGGTAATCTACATAATTTGTACAAGGATGGTTTGCCTCTCAAGCTAAGGCAGGGAATTGCCCAATTGTTCGGTTTTCCTGATGAATCCTTTTTTTCTTCTCTGATTGCCTTACTGGTAGCAGCCCGTAATATCTGCGCTCATCATGGGCGTTTATGGAACCGGAAATGGAAGTATGATACTCAAAATCAAATCCATCCTCTTCGGACACGGCTTGCCGATATTGTAAAAGCTTCATCTGACCCCTACTGGGATTCCAACAGACACGGCAATTTCAATAAGGAAAAAACTGCATTTCTTCTGACAGCCCTACATATTCTGCTGAAATACGCGGCTAATACGAGTCAATGGGACATTCGTCTGATGCAACTCTTGCAGGATTCCGCTCCGAGTGCGGGTATTGAAACCGAGATGGGATTCCCCCGGAACTGGAGAGCTCATCCCTTGTGGAACTGAATGGTATCCGGTAAGGTCGACAAAAAAGGAACAGAATAAAATCAAAATTAGCTCAATTTGTTATAGAGCTAATTTGTTCTAGTTGTTTAATAATGGAGATGAGTTCAATATAATCAACATGGAATAATGAAAATTACGGATCTATCCATATTTGATTATTGAGTTACTATGGTTTACATGATAGAAGTTACTCATGATTCGAGTACTTTTTGCTCTCCTCATGTCTTTGTTATGGCTCGGCTCCTGGTCTCATGCCGAAACGAGCTATCGAGATAAAGTGGTTATTGTCAATATCGCCGAAGATTCTCTCTCAAACTCACAAAGTTTCGAGTTTATGAAACGAGTTTTGAGTAGGGCGGAAGCAGAACAGGCTAAAGCAGTGTTGTTTAACCTGAATACGCCAGGAGGTTTGGCTTGGGAAACAAGTGAGCTTATGCTTAAAGCTATTGAGCCTCTTAAAATCCCCACGATAGCCTATGTGAATCAAAAGGCTATGTCCGCAGGGGCCTTGATTGCCGCCTCGTGCGATACGATCTATATGGCTCCTCTGTCTTCAATAGGTGCTGCCGGATTAGTCTCGGGCTCAGGGCAAGAAATTGAGCCGATGATGCGTAAAAAATTGGAAAGTGCTTTTGGATCATTTGTGCGAGCCGTCGTTGAGGAAAAAGGCCATAATGTCGCCTTGATCGAGGCCATGATGATTCCTTCTGATCAAGATCGAGAGTTTGGTTCGGTAAAAATCAAAAAAGATTCTCTTCTAACCTTAACGGGTAAAGAGGCGGCGAGTCTTGATGCTCAAGGGAAACCCCTGCTCGCCAAAGGTTTGGCTAAAAATGTGGAAGACATCTTGGCTCAGGAAAAAATCGATGCACCTGTGATTGAGGCTCAACCTACCGGATTTGAGCAAATTGCTTTATGGATTGCTTGGCTGTCGCCTATCTTGATTCTTTTGGGTATTGCCGGCATTTATTTTGAAATGAAAACGCCCGGTTTTGGTATCGGAGGTATTATCGCTATTTGTGCCTTTGCCCTCTTTTTCTTTGGTAATAATGTAGCGGGTAATTTGGCAGGCTATGAAATGCTTGGATTGTTTATTCTGGGGGTTATTTTCATCATTCTTGAGATTGTCGTCTTACCCGGATTCTTCATTTTTGCTACCTTGGGTGGTATTTGTATCTTGATTTCGTTATTCGGCGGCATGATCAATGCCGCTGATTTTGAGAGAATACTTGAAACCGGAGATTGGTCATTTGAGAATTTATACGATTTGATCATTTATCCTGCTTTAAATTTAAGTTTGGGTATGTTAGGCGGCATTATTCTCATTGCCATCATGATGCGTTACCTACCTGACTCCGTCATCATGCGCCGAGTATTAAATGCTAGTACAAGCGGTGGTGCACGTGGGGAAGCAGTCGATCTGGGAAATATTCACGTAGGAGATATCGGTACTGCCACGACGGAGCTTAAGCCTAACGGCAAAGCATTCATTCATGACCGTTTATGTGAGGTTTTCTCTCGACAAGGCATACTCAAAAAGGGTACCCCTGTGCGTGTCGTAGATGTGCGAGCTTTTGACTTTGTCGTGGAAGAGCAAAAAGACTCGCCGACACAGTCTTCCAACCATACCGAACAATAATTCATCATGCCCGTAACAGTAGGACTTATTTCGCTAGGATGCGCTAAAAACCTTATCGACTCGGAAATCATGATCGGCCATTTACAAAAGGCTCAGATGATGATGACCCCTGAGCCTGATTTGGCCGATGTGCTTATTATCAACACTTGCTCCTTCATCGATAAAGCTAAGCAAGAATCGATCGATACCATCTTAGGTGCGGCGCAAGCACGCGAACGTGGTGAATACCCGAAAAAGCAAAAATTGATCGTTGCAGGATGTCTTGCTCAACGTTTCAATAAGGAATTGCCTGAATTACTCCCCGAAGTAGACGCCTTTTTAGGGTTGGATCAAGTTACCAAATTGCCTGAAATCATTACCCGCATTATGGGTGGTGAATTGGAAGATAAAAACCTTGTAGAAGGTGTATCCACCTACATTCCGGAATTTGACACTCCTCGCTATCGTTTGACCCCTAAGCATAGTGCTTACATTAAAATCGCCGAGGGTTGTAATCATACCTGCAGTTTCTGCGTAATTCCACAAATCCGTGGCAGACATCGTAGCCGCTCTCAAGAAAGTGTCGTGAGAGAAGCCAAAATGTTGATTGAATCGGGAGTGAAAGAAATTAATCTTATTGCTCAGGATTCTACCTATTTCGGTATGGATCGTTGGGAAGGTGAGCGCCCTAATCCACGTAGTGAAGTTGATTCCTCAAAGGGTGAATCATTAGCCTCCCTTGTTAGAGAGTTAAATGCCATTGAAGGTGATTTCTGGATTCGCATCCTATATGCGCACCCTGCCCACTGGAGTGATGAATTGACCCAAACAATTGCCGAGTGTGATAAAGTAGTCAGATACGTCGATATCCCTCTGCAACATATCTCTGACAACATGCTCAGTGCCATGCAGCGTAAGACCGACGGTAAACACGTGCGTGAAGTGTTGCGTAAAATGCGTGAAACCATCCCCGGTATGGCCATTCGCACAACCTTTATTACCGGATTCCCCGGTGAGACCGAAGACGACCATCAGGAACTCTTAGATTTCATTGAAGAATCTCGTTTCGAGCGAGCCGGTATTTTCACCTATTCAAGAGAAGAAGGCACTCGCGCCTATAAGATGGACAACCAAGTGCATCATAAAACCAAGGCACGCCGCTCCAATGAAGCGACCTTGTTGCTTGCCGGCATCGCCGAAGAAATCGGACGCGAGCAAATCGGAAAAACATTAAAAGTATTAGTAGAATCCCCCGGCGTAGCCCGTACCGAATGGGATGCCCCCGATATTGATGGCTCCGTTTCCGTTAATCCTGAGTTACCGGTAGGTGAATTCGCCTACGTGACCATCACTGATGCCATTGCTTACGACTTAGTCGCCGAGTAAGGCCAATAAAAGCTATTATTTTACCCCCTGTACCTTCGTTAAAAGCGAGGTAGAGGGGGTAATTGTTATATTGCCTCCGTCATCTAGCGCTTGTATCTTAATTTTAAGTATTTTCTTCTCGTTAAATGAACGATAAGAAGCTAATTTGCGAATAGAAACCTCGTTAGTTTCAGATACGCTCCCCCCTAGAGAAAGGGGGTGAGGCTTATCGTTTCTGATGGGGTTTTCTATTTTCAACATGCGGGATTTAAAGTTCCTCAATCGTGGAAAGTTATTTTAATGTATTGAATTAAGCCTATTTTCTAGATACACAGTTCATTATCTATAATTAGGGTAATTTCATCAAAAAATCAAATTCGCAATAGGACTAGTAAATCCCTCACATATATTCCCCAAAAGGAATAAAATTGACTTTTTAACGATAAATATGCTAAATATTCCCTATGAGGAATGAAATTCCGGCGACTCCTATTCATTCGGTTAAACAACTAGGTGAAATGATACGAAAAAGGAGAAAACTTCATAAAATCACCATTCAACAAATGGCTGATCACATGGGGGTAAGTACGCGTTTTATAGGGGAACTGGAAAGAGGTAGAGAAAGCGTTTCAGCCAAAACATTATTAATTGCTTTAAATCTCGTAGGAATCGACATAGAAGCCAAGCCCAGATCATGAATACTCTACCTACCTCATTGAAAGTCTATATTGAAGATAAGAACATCGGTGTACTAAAAGTCGATAATGATGGAATTTATTCCTTCGTTTACGACCAAGCTTGGCTGGATGATAAGAATTCTTATCCGATATCTCGATCTCTTCCTCTCCAAAATGACGTTTTTGAAGGTAATGTGGCTAGGAATTTTTTCAAAAACCTTCTTCCTGAAGAATTAGTCAGAAAACGCCTTGCGTCCATACATGGAGTCTCAGAGGGGAACGACTATGCCTTACTTTCATTTATAGGAGGAGAATGTGCTGGGGCCATTTCTTTGCTCGCGGAAGATAAATCACCTCATTATTCGGACAAACATTGCTATCAAAAGTTAAATAAAGATCAACTTGAATCGCTTATAGAAGGCTTATCTGATGATCCGATGCTATCCAGTCTCCATCACATAAGGCTTTCATTAGCCGGAGCCCAAAATAAACTGCCTTTGCGTTACGATCATGATCAATTTTACATCCCGAAATACGGCGCTCCCAGCAACTGCATCGTCAAACCGTCCATTAACATTTATCCGGATAGTACGGTAAATGAGTTATATTGCATGCGCTTAGCATCAAGCATATCCTTACCCGTCCCTAAAACCCATTATCTCAAGCTACATAGCCAAGAAGCATTAGTCGTAGAACGATACGATAGACAACTTGTGGGAGATAAAATCATACGTTTGCATCAAGAAGATTTTTGCCAGTTAACAGGACGTTCGGATCTTTCCAAATATGAAGCAGAAGGAGGTCCTACTTTAAGCGAATGCGCCAATATTATTAGAGAATGGTCAACAATGCCTATAGATGATCTAACCTTACTGACTCGGTGGGTTATTTTCAACGTTCTGATAGGCAACAATGATGCTCATGCCAAAAACATCTCGATACTGTATCAAAACTCGCAAAGAAGATTATCTCCATTCTACGATCTTCTGACTACTCGCTTTTACGAGCGTCTTAGTCCTCAGCCTGCTATGAGCATAGGAGGTTGCCAACAAAGCGATCTTGTCAACCGCACCCATTGGGAGCAACTGGCATCTGACATAGGCGTATCAAAAAAAGTAATTTTTTCAGAAATTGACTCTATTTCCTCAGCAATTATCGGCAATGTAGTCGGCACTGCAGATAAAATTATTGCCGAAGGAGCCTATGCCAAATCAGTGAACAAGATTATGCTGTTCATTGCACAACGTACTAGAAAACTGTTAAAACAGTCTTCATAAAGCAGTGGGTCATGATTTTATTATGACAGGGTCGTTTGCTGCCTGAAACAGACAGCCTCACTTATGTATGTATAGAACAAGTGTTGTATTGCCTCCGTCATCTGCTAGTGTATTAATTTTAAGTGTTTTCTTATCGCCAAACGAATAATAAGAAGATAGCTTGCGAGTAGAAACCCCTGAGGTCGAGTAAGCGTCCTGTTGATTATTATCACTAGGATAGGCGACTGAGACGCCTTTGGGGTTTTGTATTGTTCGTCAAACGTGTAAAGAGTTGATCCGTATGTCAGATTTAATATTTCTCTATCGCAAAGCACCAAGAAGTCTAGAGAATGGTTTGTAGATAATAGGCATGGGCTATGGTGTACCTACGGAAGAGGTGAGTTACAATAAGGAATGCTATGCCTGCGCCATATCTTCGCTTGATTACCTAATGCGATTTAAGTATCTTGGTTTTGCCCTTCTGGGAAGCGATCTTAGGCAATTGTAGCCTATTGAAACGTGCCCAGTTTGGGCTTTTTTTGTCTCGTACCTATCAATTGTTACTTATTTGCTCGATTTAATAGCATCCAATACGGTTGTGTTTTTGCCTGTTTTGTCTGGAAAGCTTAGTTCAAAGCCTACGACAAAGCTGACGGGCTTGCCTATTTTTGTTCCGTCCTCATTATAAAAAGCTAAAACGTAATAATGTGAGGGGGTGGCGCGCAAACCATCGGTGAATGTTTTTTTATACCATGTCTTAACCTGTGACATTTGTTGAAGAACTTGTTGAAAAGCCGGACCATCGATTTTTATAGGTTCCTTATTTTTTGGCAACTGCTTTCGATGACTCTTTTCTTCAATTTCTGCATAATTCGCCTGAGAGGCAATTTTTGAGAATTCACGTATCCAGTGTGCATTCTCTTCTTTTGAAACGGGCTGATAGATGTACTTTGTATCGTTAGTATGAGCTGTCGTATTAGCTTCGCTTTCCAGCGCATCGGAAAGGTTCGTGGTGCAACTAATTAAGGGGAGAATAATAAATGCTAAATATTTCATAAATCCGGAATCTCTCTTGATGGAAATTTCTAAAAGTTAGTATTTTAAGCGATGGCGTAGCGTATTGGTCTTTAAGCTTATGAAAAACCGCCAAAGTATTTGCAAAGCAAAAGCTACGATTACTTTCAATGTTGTATTATGTCGGGCGATTTGCAAGAAAAAAGGCTCTCCGATATAATCGGTGGATGAAGTCCGGGCACAAAAAAACCACCTTGTCGGTGGTATTTTTTAAAAGAAGTGGTGGGTAGAGAAGGATTCGAACCTTCGAAAGCTATGCTAACAGATTTACAGTCTGCCCCCTTTGGCCGCTCGGGAATCTACCCACATATTGTGTGTGGCGGAACTATAATGTATGAGCCGGATGCTTGCAAGCTTTTTTTATCTATTTTTTCATTTTTTTTATTTTGATGATTTTTTTGTCTATGGGGAAGGATGGAGATCCAAGAAGGTAGTTGACAAATCGGGTAATAATTAGTTTACTCGCTGTGCCGTCGAGAGCCCATGGAGGCATGACTAGCAAACCCCGCCAGGACCGAGAGGTAGCAACGGTAGCTTGTTCATGTTTGCCGTGTAAGCTTTCGGCGGTTTTTTTTTGTGGTTGCGCGCTTAGTTATCTTGTTTTATTGTCGGCGTATATGGCCTTTTTAGAGTTGAAGGATGTTTGTGTGCAATTTGGAGGGGAAAAAACCGGATTGATCGGTTTATCGCGCACTCCTGTTGTTAAAGCAGTCAATCATGTGTCTCTTTCTTTACAAAAAGGCGAAATTTTAGGGTTAGTGGGGGAATCCGGCTGTGGTAAATCGACTTTATCACGCACTATAATGCAATTGCAAAAGCCTACTTCCGGCTCGATTTGGCTGGAAGGAGTGGATTTATCGGCTTTATCTTCCAAAGAAATGCGAAAGCGTCGATTGGATTTTCAAATGGTCTTTCAGGATCCTTATGCATCTCTTAATCCAAGATTTACGGTCTATCAAACGCTTGCCGAAGCTATTTCAACGCGTAAAAAACCAAAATCCAAAGAGGAAATGCGTCAATGGGTAATAGATTTGATGGATCAGGTGGGATTGAATCCCATGATGATGAATAAATATCCTCATGAGTTTTCCGGTGGTCAACGGCAGCGTGTGGCTATTGCTCGTGCTTTGGCTCCTGAGCCAAAATTGATCATTGCAGACGAACCTGTCTCGGCATTGGATGTGTCTATCCAGTCTCAGATTTTGAATTTGCTCTCCGATTTGGTCAAGAACTTCAATTTGACGATGATTTTTATCTCCCACGATTTGGGTGTTGTGCATTATATAGCGGACCGTATCGCCATTATGCAATCAGGTAGTATTGTAGAGTATGGCGATGCGGAAGAAGTGTTTACTTCTCCGCAAAATGATTATACCCGATCTTTGTTGGATTCGGTCGTAGAATTATAATTCTCTACATCCAAGTCGCATAACCGGCATCCGAAGGCATACGCCAATCTCCACGAGGGGAGAGTGAAATGGTACCTACTTTTGGGCCGTCAGGGATGCAACTGCGCTTAAATTGTTGGGTGAAGAAGCGACGAATAAATGTATCGAGGCATTTTTCGATAAGCGCACTATCATAATCACCTGCAAAAGCATGTTTGGCTAAATAAAGCAGTTTCTCTTTAGGCGCGCCGTATTTGATGAAGTGATAAAGGAAAAAATCGTGAATTTCGTATGGCCCTAAGACATCTTCGGTTTTTTGCTCGATGTCTCCGTGGTCGGACGGTGGCAATAATTCGGGGCTTACCGGAGTGTCATTGATGTCTTGTAAGATATGAGCCAATTCTTCTGATGAGTTCTCGGCTACATGCTGGATGAGACAGCGAATAAGTGATTTAGGGATAGAGCAATTCACTGCGTACATCGACATGTGGTCACCATTATAGGTGCTCCAGCCAAGGGCTATTTCGGAAAGGTCACCGGTGCCTATGACCATACCCCCGAGCTTGTTGGATAAATCCATGAGGATTTGAGTCCTTTCACGAGCCTGCACATTTTCATACGTGGTCGTATGTTCGGCAGGGTCATGCCCGATATCTTTAAAGTGCATCAAGCATGCCTCTTTGATATTGATTTCACGAAGTGAGGTGTGAAGCAATTGGCATAACTGTACGGCATTGTTATAGGTGCGACCGGTGGTGCCGAAGCCCGGCATCGTGATGGCAAGAATGTCTGATGCCGGTCGATTCAATAGTTTAAGTGCTCGATCGCATATCAAAAGTGCCAATGTAGAGTCAAGGCCACCGGATACGCCAATCACAAGTGTTTTGGCGTTTGTATGTTCGATTCGTTTTGCTAATCCAGTTGCTTGGATGTCGATGATCTCTTGGCAACGTTCGGTTCTCGATTTGGTAGGCGGTAAAAATGGATGTTTCGGATTATGAGCGTATCGTAAATCCGGTGATTGCGTTATGCTTTGAGGAATTTCGATGTATTGATAATCTTTCGTATCAACATAGTTATCGTTAAAAGAGCTTTCAGAAATTCGAGCGGATTTTAAACGTTCCAAATCAATATCGGCATAAATGAAGGTAGTCGTTCTGCTGAATCGTGGAGATTCGGCAGCTAAGCGACCATTTTCGGCAATGATGCTATGCCCTGCGAAAACAAAATCCATCGTTGATTCATGCACTCCGGCTGAAGAAAGGACATATGCGGCAAGACAGCGTCCGCTTTGCTGCGAGACAAGTCCGCGACGATAATTTGCCTTACCTGTCAATTCGGTGCCGGCAGACGGATTTAATATCGCGGTCGCTCCTGCGAGGCAATGCTGTGAGCTAGGTGGTACTACGCTCCATAAATCTTCGCAGATTTCAATGGCACAACTAAGGGGTGTGCCGGATTGGTTGAGAATGAGTTTTGTGCCAAAGGGAACGTCTTGATTAAGTACCTTAATCGTTTTAGGTATGCTTGCGTCGTGTCGTGGGTTGATTGCCGAGACAAATTGGCGTTTTTCGTAAAACTCACGATAATTCGGGAGCATCGTTTTCGGTACGATACCTAAAATTTTGCCTGCTTGTAGGACAAAGGCTGTGTTGTAAATGGCACTTTGATAAACAAAAGGTAAACCTACTATGGCAAGAATAGGGAGTTTTTTCGTTTGCTCTAGGATGTGCTGTACTCCTTTTAGAGCTGCTTCTTGCAATGTCGGTTGAAAGAATAAGTCACCACAGGTATAGCCGGTTACGGACAGCTCAGGGAAGACGATAACCGCTGCATCATTGGCTTGTGCTTCTTTAATGCCACTAATGATTTGTTCGACGTTATAGGCAACGTCAGCAACTTTAAGTGTGGGGACCGCTGAGGCAAGTCGATAATATCCGTACATGGTGCAAAAAGAATTTTTGAAAGCTTAGATTGGCATCATTTACTATGTAAGTCAACCACCTGAAAAAGAAAAAAGGGCTGTTTTCACAAAAACGTGCTACGCGTGAAAACAGCCCAATGAATTGATACTCTTATCTGTTAATACATGAGAGCGGGAGAACCCGCCAGCAATTGCTGATCGCCGTCCGTTGAGGAGATCTCAACCATAGCATAAGTCAAATCTTCTTGATTAAGGTCTGCCGATGCTACATCGAGAAGCACTGCATCATCAATCTCATATGCTAATGTGCTGATGTCGTGTTGCGTGGTAGGATTATAGAGCATGGCACCAATGGTCAACACCCCTACTAAAGAGGCGGCTATACCATAAATGGAATGTTTCCATGATCTTTTACGCGGGTTGACAATAACAGATTGTATGGAAGATTGTTGATCCGGTAATTGGGCGATTCTACTCATGACTTGCTGAGTGAAATCACTACTTGGGCTAAAGCTGCTTGCTTTGCCTAATAGTAAATCCAATTCTGTTTCCTTTTGATCTGTCATATTGCTTGTACTGTTATTAGTAACCCCACACGATATAAAAAGTTGCTAAAAAAGTATTGTCATGTGCCAATTAATCTTTTGAGATGTTTGGCAATGATTTCATACCCCTTACGATTAGGGTGTACTCCATCTGAGATTAAAGTGGTATTTATTTTTTTGTCAGCAGTGAGAAATTCTTCTCCAAATGATATAAAATCAGACTGATGTGATCGGGCGCAGATCTCTAATTGAGGGTTTAGAGCGGTCAATCGCTCCCATGTGGTATGATTTTCATCTATCTCTCGGGGAAGTATGCCGTGTACAATGAGTCGGGCATTGGGCTTCTTGGTTTTAATTATGCCCAGTAGATGATCCATGCCTTGAATGATGTCATCATCCGAATTTTCCGACAAATTGTTGGTGCCGATATGAATAATGATTAAGGGGTTTGATACGGTGTGATCTAATTCACCATGTTCAATGCGCCATAATGCGTTTTCAATGCGATCATATCCATAACCTAAGTTGGATGCTCTATATGAGCTAAACAGATCATCCCAAATATCTGTTGCTACGTTTCCATTGGGATTTGCCGGATTGTCTTGTGGCTGCCCACCCCAAAAATGGGTAATGGAGTCGCCCAATAAAATGAGATCGGGTTCGTACTGTCGATGATAGTCTAAGATAGATTGATGACGTGACTGCCAATCATAAATCTGAAAATCTCGATTTTGGGTGCAAGCAATCAAAGTGGAGGGCGTGCTTTGCTCCGGCTGACTTTGATTGGTGGGGGTTTGGAAGGATTGCGTATCGCTGATGCCCTTTTTTCCTAAGAATACTCGGGCAAGAATCATGCTACCCGATGGTGTTTCAATCGGAGCTAAGTATGCACCGGCGGTGACGAATAACTTCTTGCGTGGATAATTGATTTCATAACGAATGATGGCTCCCGATGGAAGAGAGTCGCAGGAAAGTAGCACTTTCCCATCATTTGTTTGCGTAAATTGAATGATGTGAGTTTCTTCGCTCATGATTATACAAACGATTTAGGCGGAATCTCGAATGTGTTCGCGAATTTGTGTTCGTCCGACAGATTCGGGTTGTTTGCCATCTTGTTGACAATAATTAAATAAGCGCGATTGAGATGCCCCGTGTGGTGCTCCTAATCGGATGTCGGGTTCGGAGCGTAAAAGTCGTACAACGTGAAATCTACGCCAATAAATCCAAAAGAGGATGGCAAAAATGAGAGTGGCGCCTAGACCAATGAGGGGAAATCGATATAACCAGAGTTGATCTTTAGCCTCGAAAATCAATTCTTTGATCGACTTTTCTTCTTTTTTTTCCTTTTCCTCTAAAACGATGCCAACCTGAGGAACGCCGTCGATTTCATGAATGTCTTGATGGATTTGTACCCCTTGTTGGTTGCCTTGGTGTTGGGGTAGTTGCTCTGCGATGTAAGTGCCGAGATTGGCTAGGCTTTCCAAGATCTGATCTGACGGGTTATCATAGCGAGAAGCCTTTTGCTTTAGGGTGTAAAGGAGTTTGTAAGAGCCATCAATGCCTAGTGCGCTATTCAGTTGCGGGTCTAGAGCCAATTGAGTGGCATTAATATTATCCAAATGGATGTGCAAAAGGGCGGACGTCTCGCCATTTTGGAAGATTTGTCTTGCCAAAGCGGGGGCATTGATGCTTGGCGGCATATCTTGATTTTTTGCAAAGATACTGACGTATAGAGAAATACCGTATTTCTCTTTGACCAATTTGATCATCTCGATGATGTCATTGCTTTGGATTTCGTCAAGCAGGCTTTGCGGATCCGATAAGCCATTGACCGGACGTATATATCCCGGGAGAAAATGGGGATTGACCTTATCGAAATCTTCAGGAATCGGATTAACCGCCATGATGTCGTTGCCTGCCATAATGATGGGCTCGGGCGTTTCGTCTTCGGCATTATTGGGTTTTTCCGGTAGGAGGATGGCGGTTTTTTCCCACCATGTGCCTTTCATGTTAGCCTCTTTATCTTTGTCGTCCCAAGTAGGAAAGGGGAGTTCTTCCCCAATGTCTTGGCTTGTCGTACCATAACTGTTAAAAGCCAAGATGAACGATGCAATCAGAGTGAGAAGTCGGTATGGAAGATGGCTCATTGTTCTGCTTTGTTTGTTTGTGCAGGAAGGTCAGGCAGAAGACCTTGTGTATGTTTACTCTTGATTTTCAAACGAGCGGCTCTGGCTACGAGGCTGGTTGCATGCTTCATGATCGTAGCAGTAGCTTGTACTAATAAACTTTCTCGAAGAGGGATTTTAGCTTTTCTGATAGCCGAGTTTAAATAATCCCCTTGTAGATATGGGTCGAGCTGATATCCCCACATAAAGCAGGCATTATCTGTGCGTACATCAATCACCAAAATTAAGAGCCATTGGGGATTTACCGGATCTTTTCGATTCGGGAATCCGGCTTCATCGGCTTGGATGTGATTCATCAACCAAAAATTATGCTGCACTAAACCAAATGGTTCTCGAATATTTGGGAAATAGACGGCAAGCATCACCGGAGGGATCTTTTTTTCCAGTCGCTCAAGAATCGCATTTAGTTTAACGCGGTCTTGTTGTCTGAGTGCTCCGGCATGGTCGCAAATGCGACGAAAGGATATGGAATGCTGCCCATAACGTTCGTCCATTTGGGCAAGCGAAAACCCACAGTGCGGACACGTTTCTTCCGCACCTCGGGAAAAGTTCTGTAAACACTTTGGGCAAGAGGGCACGCCCCCTATTCTATGCAGGAAAAGGGGGCGCGAAAAGATTAAATATCTAATGAAGCGAAATATGTCTTAATCTTCGAGATTTTCTTTGCTCACTTCATAGACGGCTGCGCATCGAGGGCAGGTGATTTTGATGGAATCGTCGCCTTGCAATAAGTCTTCCTTATTCTTATGCAATGTTTTAAGAGTCGGTAAAATGCGATCTAAGGTGCATCCGCAGTTAAATGCAAATTTACGGGTTTCCAAGATGCGAGTATTTTCCATTTCTTCGATTTTACCTACCATTTCAGGGGTAAGTGACTCCAACCATTCCAAATCTGCGTCAGGTTGAGCTGTGATGAGGCAAAAACACTCATCAGGTAACTCGAAACAGCGACCTGGACGTTGTTCGCTATGGTTATAGAAATCTTCTACCCATTGTGCAGGAGTTTCGCCATGGATGCGTACTACGGAGTTGCGAGGCTCGGCACCATCGCGAAGCAAGGTGGAATACATGGTGTTGTATTCGGGAGCTTTCACATCATCGGTAAAGATGCGACCCACTACCGACTCGGTCAGCGATGAACCTGTAACGAAAATATTCGCTAATACCGGATCTTTTATGTTGATCGTCCATGCATGTTGTTCCGCCCATGGGCGTGACACCAAATAAAGGGTGAAATAGGCTAACAAATCACGCAACATCGTATCATACGGATCTTCGTTCTTCAGACCATGTTGCATCAGGTGTAGGTAGTAGTCGGTAAAAATCGGGGCGAATTTGGCTCGGAGCATCAGACAATTGCGTTGTCTAACGAAGATGGACTCCACTTTAACAAATTCTTCTACAAATTCTTCACTCATACGATTACATTGACTTAATTTTGCGGATAAGACAATCTTTAGGCATGTCACTGTTCAATGTTCGGTGATTTTTTTATTTTGATAGGTAAGAATGGGATGGAGACGGAATCAATGCTTTACCAAATCGCCCCGTATTTCTATTATTCATTTATGGCTACTGATAAAAATATTATCATGCACACCACAAAAGGTGACATTAAGTTGACTGTTTTTGCTTCAAAGACTCCTGTGACGGCTGCTTCATTTTTGAATCTTGCCAATCGTGGATTCTATAATGGTTTGAAGTTTCACCGTGTGATCCCTGACTTCATGATTCAAGGTGGTGATCCTACCGGCACCGGTATGGGTGGCCCTGGTTATCGTTTTGAAGATGAATGCCAAGCTGATTTGAAACATGACGTTCCAGGCATCTTGTCTATGGCCAATGCAGGTCCCGGTACAAACGGTTCTCAGTTTTTCATCACACACGTGGCTACTCCTTGGTTAAATGGTAAGCATACCGTATTCGGTAAAGTAACCGAAGGTCAAAACGTTGTTGATTCCATCGCTCAAGGCGACAAAATTGACTCCATTACTATCGAAGATAGCTTGGATGATTTGTTCCAAGAACAAGGCAAGCGTATCTCCGAATGGGATAAAGCTTTAGACAAATAAGCCTTTTTCCTTTATCTTTCTGCGTACCTGAGGTCGATAGTTCTTTTCGACTTGAGGTGCGCATTTTTATTATTCATTCATCGTTATGATATTAGCAGTTCAAAATCTACGTATTCAATACGGAGCCAGAGTCTTGTTTTCAGATTTATCCTTTACCATTGAGGAAGGGGAACGTATCGCTTTGGCAGGTCATAACGGTGCAGGAAAATCAACCTTGATGAAATGTATTGCCCGCATTCATGAAGCTGATTCAGGGCAAATTATTCAATCCAAGCATGCCCAAGTGGGGTATTTGCCGCAGGAAGGCATTCACATTCATGGTACGAAGTTGATTGATGAAACGATGTCCGCCTTTGCCGATTTGATGCAAATGCAGCAACGTATCGATGAATTGACCGAGCAGATGAAAAAAGAGGACCCTCGTAGTTCCGTTTATGCCGGTATTTTGGATGAAATTGGTGAGTTGGAATTAATTTTACATGCTCATGATACGGCTCGATTGAAGCCGAAAGCTGAGTCGATTTTAAGAGGCTTGGGCTTTAAAGATAAAGATTTTCAGCGAGATTGTGGAGAGTTCTCCGGTGGTTGGCAAATGCGTATCGCGTTAGCTAAGCTTTTGTTACGTGAGCCCGACGTACTATTGTTAGATGAGCCGACGAACCACTTGGATATTCAGTCTCAACGTTGGATGGAGCAATATCTACGAAATTATCGTGGAGCCATCGTATTGATTTCGCACGATATCGCCTTGCTTGATGCATTAGTGACACGCACGATTGCATTTTATCATGGGCGTGCCGAAGAGTACTCCGGCAACTTTTCTTATTTCTTAAAAGAAAGCGTTTTGAGGAAAGAGATATTGATTCGTCAAAAGAAATCCCAAGAGCGAGAAATTGCTAAAACAAAAGAATTTATTGATCGCTTCCGAGCCAAATCATCCAAAGCCTCTTTGGTGCAATCCCGCATCAAACAACTTGAAAAAGTGGAAATTATCGAGATTGAAGATGAAGATGCCGTGATGAACTTTAAGTTCCCAGATCCTCCTGCCGGCGGTCATAGCGTTGTGAAGCTCGAAAAGGTTCATAAATCGTATGGTGATTTGAAAGTGATTCGCGATATGAACTTCGAGATTCAAAAAGGCGATCGAATCGCTATCGTCGGGGTCAACGGCGCCGGTAAATCTACATTTTCAAGACTTATTTCCGAAGCTGAATTACCCAGTGAGGGTGAAGTTAGCTTAGGGCATCACACGCAAATTGCCTTTTTCTCTCAAACTCACGCTGATGATTTGGATCCCGAAAAAACTGTTTTGGAAACAGTTGAAAACGCGTCCACTCGTGAATCGGCTCCCATGGTGCGTAACCTTTTGGGTTGCTTCCTTTTCCGTGGAGATGACGTTCATAAAAAGATAGGCGTTTTATCCGGGGGTGAGCGATCTCGTGTGGCTCTAGTTTGTATGTTGTTGCATCCTGCCAATTTCTTGATTTTGGATGAACCGACCAACCACTTGGATTTCCAATCTCAAGAAGTACTACAACGAGCCTTGCTCGATTATCCGGGTTCTTATTGCATCGTTTCACACAACAGAAACTTCTTAGATCCGATCGTTACAAAGGTGCTGGAGTTCATTCCGGGAGAATCTCCCAAAGTTTACTTAGGCAATGTGACTGATTACCTAGATAAGCTCGAAAGAGACCAAGCCTTAGCGACTCAGCAAAATGTAAGCAATTCTTCCGCGACTGACGATTCAGGTAATGGCATGGATAGAAAGCTGAAAAAACGCTTAGAAGCCGAGCTGCGCCAAAGAAAATCTAAATTGGTCAAACCGCTCCAAGAGCGATTGGATGCATTGGAAATACGCATTGCCGAACTGGAAGAATTAAAAGAGACCATTTCCCAACAATTGGAATCACCCGAAGTCGTGAGTGATACCGATAAAATTATGGAATTAACTCGTTCTTATCAATCTACCGAGCATGAACTTGAATCCGCCTTCACCGAATGGGCGGAAATTTCCGAAAAAATAGAGGAAACGGAACGAGAAATCAGCCTAGAATTAGGACTGTAATGCTTGGTTTCAAAGGATACAGACGGGTAAGTTTCTTGACCTGTAAGGGTAACTTTATTCTAATAAGCGCGCTATGTTAAACCTTTTTGACACCCGAACCCGACAAGCACAGCCAATTACTCCGATGGACAATCAAACTGTGCGTTTCTATTGTTGTGGTCCAACGGTGTATGGTCCGGCTCATATTGGCAACTTTCGTACTTTTGTGATGCAGGATGTCTTTCGTCGTGTTGTAGAATTAGGTGGTTTGCCTACCACTCATGTTCGTAATTTGACCGATGTGGATGATAAGACTATTAGGGACTCTCAAAAAGCCAACATGAGCCTTAATGATTTTACGGATAAGTGGACGAAGCAGTTTCACCATGATTGTTCTGAGTTGAATTGCTTAGCTCCTCATATTGAGCCATCTGCCGTAAGACATATTCCGGAACAAATTGAGATGGTGGAGGCCTTGATTGACAAAGGTCATGCTTATCCGTCCGAAGATGGTTCCGTCTATTTTAAAATCTCATCTTATCCCGATTATGGTAGGCTTTCTCGTTTAGATGAGCGAGAACTTGAGTTGGGTAAAACAGCCAATACAAGATCAAGCTCGGATGAATATGAAAAGGATTCGGTTGCCGATTTCGTTTTATGGAAGTCTCGTAAGCCTGAGGATGGTGAGAATTATTGGACCTCCCCATGGGGAGAGGGCAGACCTGGTTGGCACTTGGAATGTTCGGCAATGATTCATAAATATTTTGGCAATAATTTTGATTTGCACTCCGGTGGTGTGGACTTGGTATTCCCTCACCATGAAAATGAAATTGCACAATCGCGCTGCGCCTGTGGTGGTGATTTTGCCAAAAATTGGTTCCATATTACGCACCTTTTGGTTGATGGTGGCAAGATGTCCAAATCTTTGGGCAATATGTACACTTTAGATGATTTGAAGCAAAAAGGGTATAATGCCTCTGCCGTCCGTTATGTGTTGGCAGGTGCGTATTATCGTCGTCCTTTAAACTTTACCTTATCTTCATTAGATGATGCGAAGGCTGCTCTCAATAGATTAAAGAAATTTGATACGGCCTTAGCCGCTCTTTGCGTAGAGAAAGAGGTGCCTAATTATGAGCAAATGAGAGAGATTAAGCCATCTCTCGGCGAATTTACCGCAGCATGGCAAAGCTTAAATAACGATTTAAACACTCCGGAGGCTCTTGGTCATGTATTTAGTGCCATTAAGCGTATCAATGTAGCTGATTTATCGCCAGAACAGGCTCAAGAAGTGCGTATGGCATTTCATTTCATACTTGATGCTTTCGGTATCGTTTTGCCGGAAGAAGAAAAAGTACAAGAAGCTCCTGCAGAAGTGGTACAACTTGCTACTCAGCGTTGGGAAGCCAAACAAAATAAAGATTGGGCTGCTGCTGATACCTTACGTGCTCAAGTAACCGAGCTCGGTTGGACAATTAAGGATGGCAAAGATGGTTTTGAGCTCATACCGAATGCTTAAGAATCATTGAACTATCAATTTTCTCAAAATGAGCCGTTTTTTTAGGAAAACGGCTCATTTTTTTAATAAATTATATCATCATCCTATCCGAGACTTGACAATTTTTCTAGAAAGAGTAACTAATTTGCCCCACAAAATTCTAGATTTCTTATTACGACATGGACGCCCTTGTTAATTTCTTATCACAGAGTCCAATTTTGGTGCTCTTCATTATTATCTTTTTGGGAATTGCTCTTGGTAGCATTAAAATATATGGATTGAACCTAGGTTTGTCCGGTGTGTTATTTGTAGCACTGGTGGCAGGTCACATGGGTTTAAATATTCCTGGCGGCGTGGGTACGCTTGGTTTAGCCTTATTTGTATACTGTGTCGGTTTAAGTGCCGGTAACCGCTTCTTTTCCGCGATTGCGAAGCAGGGTAGCAAATTGGCCGTGCTTTCTATTTTGATTGTTGCTACAGGCACTTTCTTTACTTGGGTATGTGGCGAATGGTTCGGCGTAAGTAGTGGTATTGCCTCCGGTATTTTTGCGGGTGCATGTACGAGTACTCCGGCTTTGGCTGCCGCTACGGAAGGTTTAGGTATCCATTCAGGTGAAGCCAGTATCGGTTACGGTATTGCCTATCCATTTGGTGTGATTGGTGTGGTTCTCTTTGTGCAGCTTCTTCCTCGTTTGCTTAAAATCGATTTAAACAACGAAGCTAAGAAGCTTAAAGCCTCACATGAGGTGAAGATTGTGGCCAAATTGGTAAGTATTCATCAACCTAATCTCGATGGTAAAAATATTGCCGATTGTAAATTGCTCGACGGTTTGCATTGCACGATTACTCGTATTGTGAAGGATAATCGTTTATGCCCTCTTTCTCCTGATGATTGTTTTAGCGAAGGGCTTAAAGTGCTTGTAGTGGGTAATAGCGATACTATTCAGCATGATATTACGTTTTTAGGTGAGCAATGTGAAAATCCTTATGCTCTTGATACCCAAAAAGAGCGTCGTAAATTGCTTCTTACCAATAAGAACTATGCTGGTAAGAAATTGCGTGAATTACGTACCTTAAAAACAAATGGAGTGATTATTTCCCGTGTTTCTCGCTTAGGTTTTACCTTTGTGCCTAATGGAGATACCGTTTTAGAGCGTAATGATGTTCTTACAGTTGTTGGTTCACCTGAGAATCTTAATAAGTACGAAGAGATCATTGGTCACCGTGGTCAGGCGATGAACCAAACCGACCTTCTTTCCTTAGGCTTCGGTTTGGCCTTGGGTATCATCCTTGGTATGGTTGAGTTTGGTATACCAAATGGACCAAGTATTTCTTTGGGTATTGCCGGTGGTCCATTAATTATGGCATTGATTCTTGGTCACTTTGGTAAGGTAGGTCCTATCGTAGGCTACATTCCTCGTCCTACTCGTTTATTGTTACAAGATTTAGGTTTGGTATTTTTCTTAGCCAATGCAGGTATTACCGGTGGCGCCGATTTAGTCGAAACCGTAGCTAAACAAGGTTCTACAGTATTCTTAATGGGTGTGATCGTTACTTTATCCGCTATGGTCGTTGGTTACATCGTAGGTATGAAAGTGTTTAAGATGAATATCCTCGAATGCCTTGGCGGTATTTGTGGTGGTATGACCTCTACACCTGCTTTAGGTGCGATTGCAAGTAAGACTGATTCACAAGCTCCTGTAGTAAGCTATGCGACAGCTTATCCTATCGCTTTGATCTTAATGACTGTAGGTGCCAAATTGCTTATCAGTTTGCTGCCTTTGGTAATTAGTTAATTTTCATCTGATATATTACGAGAAAACTACTCTTGTCGTCTCAAACGGCCAGAGTAGTTTTTTTATATAGATAACAAGGTATGATTAGCAATCAGTACATCTAGTCATACGCTAGATTATTTAGCGACCGATTTGATAGTGGGTAAAGGCTTATCAAACTGTATGCCGCTTAAACTCACCTTAAATTTCATAGGTATTTCTATTTTGATGAGTCCTCTCCAAAGGATCAATTTAGCCATCGAGGCATCAGGGATATCGGCGAAAGTATAAGTAATGGTGCGGATATTTGATATAGTATCGAGTTTGTTAAATAGATAGGGTTTATTTGCTTTTTCTATCATTTTCCTATCAGGGGTAAGAAATTCAAGATCGCAGAAGTCTTCAAAATCTTGAAACTGAATTTGCACTCGATAATCTCCGCTACTCATTTTTTGTATGTCGGATATGATGAATCGGGTTCCTTCGCAATTAAAATCGGCTCCTTTACTAAAGCTAAATGGTTGCGATATGGTATCATGTGTGCCCTTAGCTAGATAAAATGGTACACGCGTATCAATGTATAATGCTGAGTCGTGGGCATCGCGAGTAAAAGCAAAAGAGTAGCTGTTCTCCTTAACTCGTCCAAAATAACCCTGAATGGTGTTTTGATGGCAATCTCGGGCTGTAATCGGAAAGGCTAAGGCTTTATTTGCCGCGATGATATAAGGTTTTGGGATATCAACCTTAAAGGTGATTTCAAGTAGTTGAGGTAATTTGTTGACTACGCGTTTTTTTGGGTCGAGAAAAACCAGAGGATGTATTTCAAAAGCTGTAACATTACGTAAATTAATTTGCTCTATTTCAAATTGCGGCGTTGGCAATTGTGATAATCCAATACCGGAAAACGCCAGAAATGCAAAAATTGGGTATCTCATGAACATGCTACGCTACTTATTTTGTTTAGGAGCTTTTGTTCCTCCTAAGTGGATTGTTTCATTGATACAAATAGTCTCTTTGCTGATGTTTTCCCAAAGATGTGCATTGATGGCAAATTCTTCCGGTAAACTTTTAACAGTAAATTTAGCCGTATTGTAAATATTACCATCCGATTCAGTCACAATCATGGTGTTGATCGCAGATTGAGTATTCGTCTTATTATTCTCTTTATAGACCAGTTCTATTTTTTTTACATGTTCGCATGGCCGATATTTCACCATAATCTGGTAGGTGCCGGCTTTGGTCTTAACGATTTCAATGACCTTCATAGAGTTGTCATCAATATCAAAGGTTTGACCGATTTTTGCTTGTTTAAAATCACTAAGTTTGGTGACGCATTTGGTAGCCATATTTGCTGTGACCTTATACTCGATATGTAAAGAATCGCCTTTTGGCAATTGATTAAGCGTTAAAGAGCATACGACTACGTTATCACAAAGGGTTACATTTTTTAATAACCGAATGAGACCGCCTACTTCATTTCCTTCACCATCATAAGCCTTAATTTCAGCCGTATGAAAGAGATTGTTGGCGAGTAGCATTCCATTTTTTAAATCGCTTGTGAGGGTCAAATTGCACAAGGGGTTTCGCTGGAATTTTTGCCGTTCACTTAGATTGGGAAACGTAATTTGTAAGCGAGTTAATTCACACTCAAGTTTTATCTCTGCATAGGAAATGCCTGACAAAAATAATAAAGGAAAAATGATGAGAATGAAAAGTTTCGAATAGTTCATCTGGTATGGCGTTCCATGAGAGTTACTAGATTTTTGTAGGCTTGTCTATACTATATCCTATCAATGATTCATATTTTTGAGATCTAGCAGAGGAAGAGGGATAGGTGAATCTTTTAACCAATCTAAATGAGTAGTGGTAATGAGGTTTTGAGAGTCGGAAGATAAATAGGTCAATAATGCAAGACGACGCTTGGGATCAAGCTCGCCAAAGACATCATCAATAAGGTGAATGGGATTTAACCCCGTTTCTTGAGTGAGTAGAGAAGACTGTGCTAGTCGTAGGGCGATAGCAATGCTGCGTTGCTGTCCTTCGGAAGCAAACTGTTGTGCTGACTGACCATTTAATGTAATGATGATGTCATCACGATGGGGACCTATTTGCGTTTGCCCATATCGCAAGTCTTGCTGCCAATTATTCTGCAATGAAGTAAACAAGTTTCCGGGTAAAACGCTTTTATATTCCAAATGAAGATCCTCTTGGCTATTGCATAAATGATTATATGCACGTGTTAGGTGAGGTTTCAGCAGTGCCAATAGTGATTGGCGCAGTAGAATTAATGCTTCCCCATGCTCAGCTAGTAAAATGGTAAATGCTTCGATTTGTCGCTTATCTCCCGATTTATGTTTGAGTAAGTAATTTCGGTTTTTTAAAGCGTGACGGTATCTACTCCATTCTTGTCGGTAGAGGGGATTCCATTGGCTACCTAAAAAATCGAGATATTTTCTACGATTTTCGGCGCTTTGAGTCACAAAATGCAAATCGTTGTTCCCCATCCATACAACAGGAAAACTATCGGTCAAATAAGATTTTTGATCGGGGCGTTGTTCTTGATTAACGAAGAGTTTAGCATCCTTATTGCCCCATAAAATTTTTCGACGTTGGGAGAGTAAATCTCCACTGATTCCAAAGCCGGGCCGATCATGTGCTATCATCGGTGCCGTGCGAGAGGAACGAGGCGACTGTAATCGTAATAAAAAACAAACGGCCTCAAGCAAGCTGGTTTTTCCCTGAGCATTATCGCCAATAATGATGGATCCCTCGGCAGGAATATCCCATTGAAAGCGATGGTAACAGCGAAAATCTAGCAGTCTGAGGCTCGTTAACATGTTTAAAGTTTATTCCTCCGTCGGTAGAGCACGAATGGCATCCATCATGCGATCTACTAAATGTTGGTAAGCATCCTTACCTTTAGCATTTAATTCCGCAGGGGTGTAATCAATAGGATCACCTACCGTAACGGTTACGGGGTGCAATTTTGGGAATTTACTATTAATAGGAAATGCTTCATAAGCACCATTGATACGCAATGGCTGTACGGGAACCTTGGTTTTGTTCAGGATGAGGCCAATGCCTCCCATGCCTTTATGGATTTCGCCATCGGGGGAGCGAGCTCCTTCCGGAAACACGAGTACTCTTTTACCTTGTTTTAAAAGCTTGATAATTTGTTTAAGGCTAGCAGGATCCGGGTTTTGTTGATCAATCGGAATAGCTTGGCATAAAGGAAGTCCCCATTTGAAGATGCCTTTGAATAAGGTTTTTCTGGCAAAGTAATAGATACCTTCCTCGTAGCATATACCTAGCATCGGAGGATCAAGGAAGCTTTGGTGATTAGCTACGATGAGGACGGGCCCTTTTTCGATCAATTTATCACGATTGATGATTTTTAAACCGAAGAAGGCGTTTGAGACCGATTTGATAAAGGTATAAAAAAACCAGTAGAATGAATTCATGTTTTCTGCTTAGGCGAGTTTGGATTGGATGTCTTGTGTAATCAAATCAACAACTTGGTCGATATTCATATCTGAAGTATCTACTAAACGCGCATCTTTTGCTTGTGTAAGAGGGGAAGCAGCTCGTGAAGAGTCTTTTTTATCACGCTCTGCGATAGAGTCGGTAAGTCCCTCTGCGGCGCGTCTGGCGGCTCTCACTTCTTCTGAAGCGGTGACAAAATATTTAAATTTCGTGTTGGGGAAAACGACTGTCCCAATATCTCGACCTTCCATAACGACCGGTTCGCAGAGGTTGTATTCTCTCTGTTTATCGACTAATAAAGCTCTTACTTCCGGAATAGCGGCTATGACTGAAACATTGTCATTTACCTCCGGCAGGGTGAGTTGTTCTTTTAAGATAGAACCATCGCAAATCACAATTGATTGGGAGCCTTCTTTACCGAATTTCAGCGGGATGGATTTAAGTAATTCAATGACAGCGGAGGTATCTTGAGGATTGATTCCTTGCTGTAGGGCGTACCAAGTGATTGCACGGTACATAGCACCGGTATTGATGAATGTGTATCCAAGTCGTTCGGCGATCCGTTTTGCTACGGTTGATTTACCTGAGGCCGCGGGCCCGTCGATGGCGATTGCTGGGTGCATATGATCGTAATGTTGTGATGATTAAGACAGCTCATTGTACCCTAATAATGCCAAGAATCAAGCCTCTTAACGACTTGGTTATTTGATGAAAATTGAGTTTTTACTTAATTATCAAGATTGCTTGATAATTAAGTAAACTATACCACATTTTGTATCTTTTTTTCTTTAGTGACCGCCTATCTTGTGTTATACATATTTCATGAGATGCGTTCAATGCGGATGTCTGGAAGACAAAGTGATTGATTCTCGAATGTCAAAAGATGGCACGGCTATTCGTCGTCGCCGTGTTTGTACGCAATGTCATTACCGCTATACCACCTATGAACAAATTGAGCGCACCGAGCTACGAGTCGTCAAGCGCGATAATTTGCGAGAGGCTCTGAACCGAGAAAAGATTTTGAGAGGTTTAGTCA
Source organism: Akkermansiaceae bacterium UBA7331 (assembly GCA_002471255.1). GTDB lineage: Bacteria > Verrucomicrobiota > Verrucomicrobiia > Verrucomicrobiales > Akkermansiaceae > Akkermansia. Next base: position 55,899 of record DKPP01000011.1, read on the forward strand.
AAGCTTGTGAAAAACGTCCTGTTAGTATGGATCGATTGGATCGGGCTGTTGAAGAAATCATTTCAGAGTTGCATCGAGATCACTTGAGAGAAGTTCCTTCTAGTGAGATTGGTAAAAAGGTGATTGAGAAGCTCTATGCGATTGATCCTGTAGCCTACATTCGATACGTATCTGTTTATCGGCAGTTTCAGAACGTTGAGGAGTTCATGAAAGAAATTACGGAAATGCAACATAAGTGTACTTATGATCCGTATCAGGGTAAATTGCCTATTCCTTAAATAATATTAAATTACATGATTGGTTTTAAACAAAATCGACCTTTACTTCAGCATGGCATGTGTTTGTTTGCTGAATATGGTGATTTTTGGATTTCGGATGCTTTAGAGAAAGCCGCCGAAAAGGCCAAGGTGTCTATACCGTTTAAATCAGATTTGGTGGAAGCGGTGAAGTACTATTTAGAAAATTTTTGTGATTTGTCTGTTCTTAAAGTAGAAGAGCTCTTTAAGCGTATGCGGAAAATGCTCAATGAGGTAGGCCTTAGTATGATTGCTAGCCATTTGAGCGTGCAGATCCCACCTGTTGTCATCAATGTGGCAGATATTGCGAAAGATTGGCCGTTTTGGTTATTCTTCCAAAGTGCTTTGAATCACAAATTGGCCGTGCTTCGTCAATCCGGCATTACGCACTATAGTTTCACGGATAAAAAAGCGTGCGTACTAGCCCTACAGGGATGCCATAAGTGGAATAAACGATCCCAAAATCTTTTGGATGAGCTTGATTTTATCTTATCCAGATATCAGCCTAGCTTGATTAAGTAAGCTGCCTTCATTTGAGTGCAATTTGGGCGATATTTAAGGTGAATTTTCAGTTAGGCTGTTCGGTTTGCCGCAAATAAGTAAAGTTTTGTTAAGCTTTTGAGTTATTTGTATGACAAAATAAAACGAAACAACATATTTATTATAAATAATTTATGTGTTTTATATGAAAATAATGCAAAAAAATAGTTGAACAAGTGCTCAAATATGGTATTTATAAAGGCACAGACACCACCTGACCAATGGAGGGTGAGAGAGCTCCAGAGGTCGCTCAAGGGTGGTACTGGTTTCATAGGTAGTTAGTTGAGCCTCGTAGCGATTTATCGCTACGGGGTTTCCTGTTTTTAGGGTTATTAAAATATGTGAAGCCCTTAAGATTTTAATCATATAGGCATTAAGAAAATGTATAGATGCCTATCATCTGAATTATTTCGATACTTAGTGATGAATTCCTGTGTCGTAAATAACAAAAAAACCCCGCTTTGTAATCAAAGCGAGGTTTTGGAGAACTTAAAGCTTTATGGTATCTAATTAGATAGAACCGTAAAGGGATTTGCCTTCGGAAAGAAGGTCGGAAGCAGCTTCTTTTAAGCGGTTGCAAAGACCGATTTCACCCTTTGCAAGATATGTGCGTGGGTCATAAGCCTTCTTATTGCCAACTTCGCCGTCAATCTTGAATACGCCTTCAACGTTTTCACACATGTGAGCAGCGATTGGGCGGGTGAATGCGTATTGGGTGTCGGTGTCGATGTTCATCTTCACTACACCGTAGGAGATAGCTTCACGGATGTCGGAAAGTTCGGAACCGGAACCACCGTGGAATACGAGGAGCATGCGTGCGTCTTCACCATACTTGGCTGTAACGGCTTCTTGTCCGTCGCGAAGGATGGTTGGCTTAAGTTTTACTGCACCTGGCTTGTAAACGCCGTGTACGTTACCGAAGGTAGCTGCAAGCATGAATTTGCCGATTGGAGCAAGAGCTTCGTAAGTTTCAAGCATGTCTTCAGTAGAGGTGTAAAGCTTGTCAGCTGGGCTGTCAGAGTTGTCAACACCGTCTTCTTCACCACCTACAACACCGATTTCAACTTCAAGGATGATGCCTAATTCGGAGCATTCCTTCAAGAGTTCTTGGGAAAGCTTAAGGTTGGCAGCCATTGGAAGGGAAGAAGCGTCAAGCATGTGAGAATTGAACAAAGGAGCTTTGCCTTCTGCGATACGGCGACGAGATTCTGCCAATAATGGGCGGAGGAAAGTGTCTACGTGCTCAGGATGGCAGTGGTCGGTGTGAAGACCTACTAACACGTCATATTTTTCTGCAAGACGATAGGTGGCTTCGGCCAAAACGATAGCGCCGAGAGCGGAGGAACCTACTGCAGTACCGGAAGCGAATTTGCCGCCACCGATGGAAACTTGGATGATACCGTCGGATTTAGCTTCGGCGAAGGAACGAAGGGCACCGTTGATTACTTCAATAGTGGTAACGTTAACGGCAGGGAAGGCGTAACCTTCTTTTTTTGCCGTTTCGAGCATTTTGTCGTATTGTGCAGGTGTTGCGATTGGCATAACGGGGCGAATTGTATGTTTTTTTGTTGGCTTGGGCAAGACTGAACTTTGCTTGCAAATTTTACGGGTAAATCCTATGACTATGAATCATTTTATCTTGAGCCAGATAAACAAAAAATCCCACCAATCGAGTTAGGATGGTGGGATGTGTAAAATGTGATGGTGAGTTTATTGAGGGATTGATTCTCCTTCAATTAAATCATTCCAAGTTTGGCGCTTGCGAATGAGTGACCATGTATCGCCATCGACCAATACCTCTGCGGACATAGGGCGAGAATTGTAGTTGGATGACATGGAGAAACCATAAGCACCGGCAGAAAGTACTGCTAATAAATCGCCTGCTTTGACGTCAGCCACTTCACGGTTTTGGGCTAAAAAGTCACCGGATTCACAAATTGGGCCGACGATATCGGCTTGTACTTTGCTATCTGCAGGGAACTCTTTTACCGGAATGATTTGGTGATGACCTTCATATAATGCAGGACGGATCAAATCATTCATGCCGGCATCAATAATTTTGAAAGTCTTGGCCTTACCGATTTTTTCATATAAGCAGGTCGTTAATAATGTGCCGGCATTACCTACGATAAGACGGCCCGGTTCAACGATGATATGAAGACCCAAAGGTTCCAAAACAGGAACGACTGCTTTGGCATAAGTGTCGATGGTTAATTGCTCGCAATCATCATTCCACCATTTGCTTTCTCCGGATTCTAAAGATTCTTTGTAAACGATGCCTACGCCACCACCGATAGAGAAGAACTCAATACCAAATTCCTCTTTGAGTTGTGCTGCTAACGGAGCTACTTTTTTTACAGCCTCTAAGAACGGAGTCACTTGGGTTAGTTGTGATCCGATATGCATTTGGAGGCCCTTAAGATGCAAATGAGGTAAATCTTTTGCAGCCATGCGATAGATGTCGAGGATTAGCTCGAAATCGACACCGAACTTATTTTCAGACTTGCCTGTGGTGATGTATTTGTGCGTGCCTGCTTCTACGTTTGGGTTCACACGTACGGCAACAGGAGCTTTTACGCCCATGGCGCCGGCAATAGCGTTGATGGCTTCTAATTCTGCGATGGATTCTACATTAAAACAATAGATGCCTTGTTCCAAAGCATAGCGAATTTCCGCAGGGGTTTTGCCTACACCGGCATATGTGCATTTAGCGGTGTCGCCACCGGCTTTGCTTACGCGGAATAATTCGCCGCCCGAAACAATGTCAAAACCGGCTCCGTGCTGTGCCATAAGGTTAAGGATGGCAATGTTAGAGCAAGACTTTACAGCAAAAGCGACTTCTGCATTTAAGGGAGCTAAAGCTTCTTTAAGTCTTAAAAAGTGACCTAAGATGGTTTCTTTACTGTAAACGTAAACCGGAGTGCCCACTTCTTGGGCAATATTGGTTAATGCTACGTTTTCGCAGTATAATTCACCGTGTTGGTATGAGAATGCGTGCATGGTTATTGTTTTTTATTTTTGTTGAGGTCAACGATTGAGGGAACTTTCGGGATATCAAACTTCGGTTCGTTTGGACTATCAATTAGCATGGCTGCCCACTTTAAGTCTGTGGAGCATTCCAAGCCAAGTTTGATTAATAGAGTGATCGGTACGGCCATGAGCATGCCAATAGGTCCCCATACCCATCCCCAAAAAATAACGGATAACAATACCACGCTAGTGGCAATGCCAAATTGTTTACCAAGAAGTTTCGGTTCGATACAGTTGCCTAATACCATGTTGATAGCCAAGTATCCCAATACGACAATTAAACAGGCTGTAGGCCCGATTAATAATAAGGCGATGAGAGCCGGAGGTATGGCGGCAATGATAGATCCGAATGTGGGGATGAAATTGAAAGCAAAAGCAATAATGCCCCAAAGAAGAGGGAAATCAACTCCTACCGATTTGCATAAAATATACGCAAGTAATCCGGTTAATCCACTCACTAAAGTTTTGATGATTAGGTATTGCTGGATGTTAGAGAGTGCTTTGATGAATTTAAGGATGCCTTCTCCCTGTTCGTCTGCTATACGATTGGCATTTTTATTGAATTTAGGACCTTCACTTAAAAAGAAGGTCATCAAAATGAGAATAAGCGTCGTAGTAGCGATGAATGTGGCTGCTTGAGCCATGATGTTAGTGGAAAAAGAAACGATTTTAGGCGCATCAAGATATGAAAAAATATCGGTTGTTAGTTGGCTGGATATGTTTTCCCAATTATTTTGGACTAAGAATCCTTTGAGTTCTTCCACTTTATGTTGCGCTAGTGGCACATATTTATCTGTGATGGTTTTTGATAAATCTGCAGCAAGAATGTAGCCGATAAATCCTAAGACACCCAAAACGGCAAAATCAACCACAACTGTAAAAAATACGGCTAGCCAATGTGGAAATTTGAGAAATTTTTTCAGAAAATTCGTAACCGGATAACTCACAATGGCGAAAAAACAGGCAAGTACGATAGGTAGTAACATTCCTTTGCCAGCTTGTAATCCTGCTATGATGACGATACCGCTGGCGATGGTTAAGAGGGCTTTTAACCCATTTTTTTGAGTGTGTTTTGTGGGCATATGTCAGAGAGCGTTTTGTGCTAAAGACGGGATGTAAGGTGACATATTGCAACAATCCTGGCAATACTAAATGAAATAAGTATGGATTTCTTTGATACAAAAGGAGCAAGGCTCATTACCCCATTACATTTTTTATTCAAATAATGGTAAAAATGTGCAAACGCCAAATGATTGATAATCTCGTTTTACAATGATTTTAGTAAGGGTAAAACCTCTGAAAAATCATTTAGCACATAATCTGCACAAGCTTGTCGTAAGGCTAAGGCATCTCCCGTTTCAGCCCAAGCTGCACCTACGATGCGGATTGGTACCTTTTTGCATGCGATAACATCCGCCACGGCATCGCCTAAATAGATGGCATGATTGGCATCAATACCCGTATCTTGCAAAATTCGTTCGATACATAGATCTTTGATGACTCCTTGAGGTGAACCATAACCAAAATATTCAAAATATGATTCGAGACCAAAAGCTTTTAGTGTGATATCAGCCGTTCCTATCGCCTTTCCTGTCACGAGAGCCAATCTGACACCGGATTGTTTTAAAGAATCTAGCAACTCGATAGCACCCGGGAATGGTTTTGGTGCCATGGCAGGGTGCAATTCTTGATAGATTCGCTCAAACTCGCTGGCAGCATATTGTACTGTTTGTGTATCTGCTTCAGGGAGTAAATTGGCTAAGACGCCGACTTCATCGACGCCAAATTGATTTAGAATTTCTTCATCACTATAGGTCAAGCCCCCTATTTGTTTGGCGGCTTGACGAAAAGCTTCGATGCACAAAGGTAAAGTATCTCCTAATGTGCCATCCAAATCAAAAATAGCCAATTTTAACATAATTATTCTGTTATGAACGTTTTAAGAAAGCGGTTAATGGGCTAGTTGCGCTTGCTTTTTGTGTTCTGGAAGCAAGACCTGCCAAGAAGCCTAAACGACCGGCTTGAGTTGCTTGAGCAAAAGCCGCTGCCATAGCAACCGGATTTTGTGCTGCAGCAACTGCCGTGTTGATCAATACGGCATCAGCCCCTAATTCCATGGCTTGAGCCGCATGACTTGGTGCGCCTAGACCGGCATCTACCACGACAGGTACGATAGCTTGCTCAATGATGATCTGAATGAGTTCTTTAGTTACGACGCCTTGGTTAGAGCCAATTGGTGCGCCAAGAGGCATCACGGCAGCAGTACCTACTTCTTGTAATCTTTTTGCTAAAACGGGGTCAGCATTGATATAAGGAAGTACGGTAAATCCTTCCTTCACTAAAATTTCAGAAGCCTTGAGAGTCTCGATCGGATCGGGCATTAAATAATTGGCATCCGGATGGATTTCTAACTTAATCCATTTAGGTAAACCGGCTGCAGCAGCCAATCGGGCAATACGGACAGCTTCTTCAGCTGTGTTGGCTCCGCTAGTGTTGGGCAAAATCAAGTATTTGTCCGGATCAATGAACTCCAAAATATTTGCGGACGGATCATTTTGACCACTTAAGTTAGCTCGGCGTAAGGCTACGGTTACGACTTGTGTCCCTGAACTAGCCAAAGAGTCTCGCATGGTTTCGTTCGAAGAGAACTTGCCGGTTCCCATCAATAAGCGTGAGGAAAAATCACGGTCGGCAATGCGTAATGGTGTGTCGTTCATCTTGGGCATAGTGTACGCCTCTTCTTATTCTCGCGCAAGGGAGAATCCGTGGGGTGACAAAGCGGGGCGCAAATGAGCTTATTGTAAAGCTTTTGGAGAGCCCAAAATTTCTTTAAAGAGAACGGCTGTTTTTAAAGCGTTAGGATGTTGCATCCATGTCTTTAACTCTTTGCCTGACATGTGATGGCTATGGCGGGAATGGCTCATTTTAGTCACACTCGTCTGAGCTTTAGATGATTGAGTCTTGTTTGTTTTCAAGCTGGCTAATGCCGCTTTTTCAGCATCTGATAAATTTTGTAGAGACGCTGCAGCTTGTTGCTCCGCATGAGCAATGGCATCGGGGCTATAAGGATTTGGTGCCGAATAACTAGGTTGTGGTGCTACGTTTTGTACGGGAAGAGGTGCAGGAGCCGGAGCCGTTTGAGGTTGTCTATCGTAAGGCTGCGACATAGTGGCTTGTCGAGGAGTCTCAGCTTTGTTTAAGACTGTTTTTGGCGCAGTGCGTTTTTTTTGGTAATTACCCGGAAGCGGTTGAGTAGGGTAATCCGGTCTTCTTTGCCTAGGAGTAGGGCGAGGAAGATTGGTGTTTTCCTCTTGCTCTTCCTTGCTTTTTTTCATGTATTCAAAAAGCTTTTGCAGACCGGCAATAGCGCCGATGACGATTAGGAAAATAATATCGCCACTAATTTCTGCTATGATAGGGAAAGGATACATATAAAAGCAAGAGTGCCCTGTCGAATCATAAGAAACGACAGGGATAATGAATCAATTAGTTGCCGGAAATGCTTGAAGTGCCTGTGCCTGCGATGGAATCGCGCATTTTTGTGTCAGCTACCACATTTTGGTAACGAGCAAAATCAAGGACACCCAAATTCCCTTTACGGAAGGCTTCTGCCATAGCCATTGGAATTTCAGCTTCGGCTTCGACCACTTTAGCGCGCATTTCTTGAGTGCGTGCAGACATTTCTTGTTCGGTTGCCACAGCCGCAGCACGACGTACTTCAGCTTTAGCCTGAGCAATTTGTTTATCGGCTTCGGCTTGTTCGGCTTGTAAACGCGCACCCACGTTACCTGCTACGTCAACGTCCGCAATATCGATGGAAAGAACTTCGAACGCTGTGGAGGCATCTACACCTTTATCGCTCACGGCACGAGAAATCATTTCAGGTTTTTCCAATACATCTTTATAAGAGGTAGCGGAACCTACGGCGGAAACAATACCTTCACCCACACGAGCAACCACGGTTTCTTCGGTGGCACCACCTACGAATAAATCAAGGTTGGTACGTACCGTTACACGAGCTCTTACGGCAACAGCGATACCATCACGGGCAACAGCTGTGAGACGTGATTGACCGGATGCCGGATTTGGGCAATCGATCACTTTCGGGTTGATGGATGTACGTACGGCTTCCAATACGGTCTTGGATGTGCCTTTTACAGCGAGGTCGATAGCGCAAGCACGATCAAATGTTAATTGAATACCGGCTTTTTCAGCAGCGATGAGGGCTAATACGCAATCAACGATGTCACCACCTGCTAAGAAGTGAGCTTCCAACTGATCCGTAGAAATATCGATGCCGGCTTTAGCTGCGGTAATACGTGTATCGACAACAAGTGGATATGGCACTTTTCTAAGCCACATGCCAAGCATGTTGCTCATAGCCACAGGTGCTTTGGCTAAACGAGAGCGTAACCATGTTTTGAAAAATTTAGCAACGATTGCGATAAATACGATACAAACGATAATAACCGCAAAGATAATAGCGAGCGTAATAAAGCTCGTAGCATCGTCCGCTTTGGTAGCAGCGAGAGTAATAAGATGATTCATATTGCATTCCTATATAACTTAAGGCTTATCTTACAGCAAGATTTATTTGTGTATTGACCTTTGATCAAAAACATGGCAATCCCCTCATGTGCGAACGATAGATTTTGATTACCATTTGCCGGAAGAATTGATTGCCGACCGACCTTTGCCGGATCGTGCGGCTTCACGTATGCTCGTGGTGCATCGTGATACCGGAGTAATTGAACATCGACATTTTGCCGATATATTAGAGTACGTGCACCCTGGCGATTGCTTTATCATGAATGATACGAAGGTAGTGCCGGCACGCTATTTTTCCAATGACGGCAGTATTGAGCTTGTTCGCACTCAGGCGTACAACTCCTTATTATGGAAATGTATGGTTCGCCCGGGGCGTAAAATGAAAATCGGTCGAACCGTAGCGATCGGTGATTCTATCGGTACGGTGGAATCAATTGATGAAGAAGGGTATCGTCTCATTCGCTTTGATCGTGAAGTGGATGAAGATCAATTCGGGCGTTTGGCACTTCCTCATTACATGAATCGTGAAAGTGATCCTGCCGATAAAGATAGATATCAAACCGTCTATGCAAAAAATGACGGTGCCATTGCTGCTCCAACTGCCGGATTACACTTTACGGGTGATATTTTACAACAAGTTCCCCATGAATTTGTTACATTGCACGTCGGGGTGGGTACGTTCAGGCCTGTTAAAGTCGATGAGATAACCGACCACCACATGCATACCGAGCATTATTCATTACCTCAACGTGCTGTTGATGCTGTCAATGGAGCTAAAAGAGTGATCGCCGTAGGTACAACATCAGTGCGAGTGCTTGAACATAGTGCTAAAAATGAGGCTTTTCCTCTTCAAGCTCATGATGGTTCGACCAATATCTTTATTTACCCTCCTTACGAGTTTAAGGTGGTGGATGCATTGGTTACAAACTTTCATTTACCGCAAAGCACCCTTTTAATGTTGGTGAGTGCTTTTGCAGGTAAAGATTTAATTATGCGCGCTTATGAAGAAGCGATTAAAGAAAAATATCGCTTCTTTTCCTATGGCGATTGCATGTTGATTTTATAACTCATGAGGAGAGAGCAGAACGCTTGTTCTGCTCAGGAATGGGAACAATGTATGTAATTGTTTTTCTAATTCCGAAGCGATGAGATGCGCTTCTTGCACATTGAGATCGTGTTTGGCAGTAGCGAAACAGCTTAAAGTTGTCACCGCTCCAAAGTCTTGGAACTCAATATGTGTAACTTGAATAATGTTGATATGGTTATTCAAAGTATCTGTTGCTAATCTGACGATAAAATCTTCCGTGTATTCCTTAGGTCTGGCTCCGGGACTTATGTAACGCTTATTAGGCTCGATTCGGCAAATGATGTCTTGGGAATCAAGTGCTGTAATCATATCGGATTTATAACTAAGCATTTGTTCATGTGCTTCTTTGAGCATTTGATTCGGAGGCATTTCAACATCCATGAAATAATGGTTTGAGCCATGAGGTCCTTCTTCACGGAAGCCATGAATACGCAAATGATGCCTAATGGCTAAGCGATGAGCCGTTAAATCGCTAGAGTCGCAGTTCGATTCATCTGCCGGTTCGATGTGAATCGTGATGTCCGCATCAGGAAGTTCCTTACGAATAATTTCTTCAATAAAATGAGTTACCTCATGAGCTTCTTCCACATGCAATTCACCAGGGGTGGCGATATCCATTTCGATAAAAGCTTTAGGGCCGATATCTCTGAGTCGGATTCTTTTGACCGGATATTCGGGAGCCCTAGATTTCATGAGCGTCAACACCATTTCGGTTTGGGTTGTAGATCCTCCATCCATTAAGGAGTGGATGGCTCTCTTGGATAACCCCCATGCTACCCAAAGAACGATGCCGGCCACACCTAATGCGGCTAAAGCATCTGCTTTCGCTAAGATTTGATGTAAAAAAGATTCTTTTGGGAAAAATTCACTGATTTGTACGCAAGCTAAGCCAAATAAAACGACACAGGATGACCAAATATCGGTCGTGAAGTGTAAGGCATCTGCCTCCAAGGCCTGACTTTTAGTTTTTTTGGCTACCTTACGTAGCATTGAGGAACGATTGATATCGACAATAATGGAAATAATCACTACGGCAAATGCCCACCAAGTAAGCATGAGTTCTACATCATCAAAAATTAATCGGTTGATTGCTTCATAAATAATCCAACCGCACGTTATCACTAATAACGCTGTTTCGGCTAAAGCTGAAAGATTCTCAATTTTTTCATGTCCATATGGGTGTTCCGAATCTGCCGGCTTGGCCGCAGTCTTTACTGCAAAAAAAGTAATGCCGGCTGCACATAAATCTAGCGCACTATGAAGAGCTTCAGATAAAATCCCTAAGCTGCCTGTAAATACCCCCGCGAAAATTTTAATGATCGTTAAAAAGGTTGCCCATAGTACGGAATTTTTAGCCGCCGAAGTTTTTTCTTCGTGAATTTCTGATGTGTTAAGTGAGCTCATGAGGAAATAAAAGGGGATTTTTGCTAAAATCGGACCTGTTAGTCAATAATAACTCAATTTTGTGACAAAAGCTTTGTTTTGGTGAGTGCCCTAAATGCAAAAGAAACCTAAAGGTCGATTTCCATCAAAAAACAATTAATTAATATGACGAATAGAAAGGAAAAAATAGTTGATTTTGATAGGGGATACGCTATATTCCGAGCATTGACAGCGGTTGCCAATAGCTCGTGGCGTTTTTTTAACTGATTCGTTATTCTCTAAGGACAGTATGCTAAAAGCTAATTCATTATATGGTAGGGTAACCTCGTAGTTTATATACTAAACTCTATTTTTCATTATCACATTATTTATCTATTGTTATGGCTGGTCATAATAAATGGTCTAAAGTAAAGCACATTAAGGCTAAGGAAGATGCTAAGAAGGGGAAGGTTTTTGCCCGTTACGCTCGTGAAATCATGATTGCTACTAAAAATGGTGGTGGCGACCCTGATTTGAACCCTCGCTTACGTGCCGCAATCGACGGAGCCAAAGCCGTATCAACACCTAAAGAAAACATCGAGCGAGCCATTAAAAAAGGTTTAGGCGAGTTGGGTGGTGCTGAAATTCAAGAAATGACCTATGAAGGTTATGGTCCTGCTGGTACTGCTTTTATCGTTGAAGTCGCAACGGACAATATCAATCGTTCCGCTTCCGAATTACGCACTCTATTTTCCAAAAATGGTGGCAGTATCGGTACCCAAGGTTCGGTTGCTTACCAGTTTGATCGTAAAGGTGAAGTTCGTATTATGGATGCTTCTTTGGATGAAGATTCCGCTATGGACGTAGCTTTGGAAGTGGGTGCCGATGAAGTAGAAACCGGTGATTCTGAGGAAGAATGGGTATTCTTATCACCTCCAACCGAATTGGGTTCAGTTGCCGAAGCTCTCAGAGGAGCCGGTAAAACCGTAACTTCGATGAAATTAGTGTCTGTAGCACAAAATATGACTGAAGTTGCTGATTTGGAGACTGCGCAAGCTGTCATGAAGCTTTATGAAGCTTTGGATGACTATGATGATGCGGTGAACGTATTCTCCAATTTCGATATATCAGAAGAAGTTTTAGAACAAATGTGAGTTCAAAACTAGATTTCTGATCGATTTACATATTTATTTCCATGTCTGATTTATCTAATGAGGAAGTGACCAAAGATGTATCTTTGGAAGCACCTGCTCCTAAAAAACGAGGCCGTAAGCCTAAATCTCTAACGATGGCTCAAGCCGATGCTGCTCAAGAGACTGTAGCTACACCGAAAAAAAGAGGCCCGAAGAAAAAAGCTGATGAAGCGGTAGCCGATTCTACGGTTTCTACGGAGCCTAAGAAGGCTAAGAAGGCTAAACCTCGTGCCAAAACTACTAAAAAGCCTGTAGCTGATGTTTCTGCTGAAGCCGGCTTGGAAGTGAAACCTGTGCGCAAGGTTGGTCGCCCTCGCAAGACGGAGCAAGTGGTAGAATCTCCGGTAATGAATGATGTGGCACAAAAACCAAAGCCGGTAGTTCGTACTCGTGATGCTCGTAAAAAAACAGATGGTATAGTAGGTGAGCCTATTTCTGCCAATGAAAAAGTTGAAAAGCTTGTTGAAGAATCTCCTGCTAAACCTCGCCCTGTTAGACATCATGAGTCGATCGAGGTAAAAACCGAGCAAATGCCACAGGCTCAGCAACAATTTAAAAACAAGCAAAAGCGTCCGTTTAACAAACAGCATAATAATCAAGAGCAGCAAAAACGGCCGTTTAATAACAACAACAAACAAAACTACCACAATAATAAAAATCAACCTGCTCGCCAAAATAATTATAACAATCAGAAGGGTAAAAACTTCAATAATAATGGCGGCAAAAATCAACAAAACCAACAGCAATACCGAAACCAAAAAAATAATCGACCACAGCAAGATTCCGGTTTCGTAATGCCTAAGGATTTAGGTCCGCCTCAAGAAGTTGATGGTTTGTTGGAAATTACTCTGAAAGGATTTGGTTTTTTACGTTCGGCAGAAGCTGACTTTGATGGCTTTGCTCCTTCCGTTTATGTGTCTGGTTCCATGGTGCGAGAGTTTCATTTGCGTCCATGTGTTTGGATTAAAGGGATTGCACGCTCCCACTCTCGCGGTATTATTTTGACTGAAATTACGAGTGTAAATGATGTGCCGGTAGCTCAATCTATGGCATTCCCTCATTTTGATGAGTTAAAAGCCGTAAATCCGACATCTCGCATTAGTTTGGAGACAACTCCTGAGCGTTATACGACTCGTACGGTTGATTTGGTTTCTCCGGTTGCTCGCGGACAACGTGGCTTAATTGTTGCTCCACCTAGGACCGGTAAAACAACTTTGCTTATGCATATGGCAGAAGCCATTATAGAAAATTACGGCAAAGATAGTACTCAACCCATTCATTTAATGGTTCTTTTGGTGGATGAACGCCCGGAAGAAGTTACCGAGTTTAAACGTAGTTTACCCGGGGTAGAGGTTTATGCCTCTTCGAATGATGGACGCGTGAAAGATCATTGCCGTCTTGCCGAATTGTGCATTGAGCGCGCTAAACGCTTAGTAGAAGGCGGACAGCATGTCTTTTTATTAATGGATTCCATCACACGCCTTGCTCGTGCTTATAACAACGTCGATAAAGGTAGTGGTAGAACGATGTCAGGTGGTATCGATGCCAAAGCTTTGGAGATGCCTCGCCGTTTATTTGCGGCAGCTCGTAATACTCGTGAAGCCGGCTCATTAACGATCATCGCAACGGCCTTGGTTGAAACCAATAGCCGCATGGATGATTTGATTTTCCAAGAATTTAAAGGAACCGGCAATATGGAGCTTGTCTTAAATCGCCGTATTGCTGAACAATATATCTTCCCTGCGGTGGATATATTGAAATCCGGAACTCGTCGTGATGAATTGATCATGCCGGAAACTTGGATGTTTAAATTACGTTTATTACGTCGTGCCTTGGCAGGTATTAAGCCAATTGACGCGATGGATAGATTTTTATTCTTCTTGCGGAAATATCCTAATAACGCTCAAATGTTATTGGATTTGAAGCAAAGTAGTTAGTAGTTGAGGGTAAAACAACACAAATTGAAACGCCGGTCGGGAGTGGTTACCCAACCGGCGTTTCGCTTATTCGTATAAATGTTTTACGTGTTATTTAATGAGAACGGCGACGTCGCATCATTAACGAAGCTAGTCCAACTAATGAAAGAGTGGCTGTAGTTGGTTCAGGGATCGGTAATACTCCGGAATATAATTTCACGTTTGAAAAAGTCGTTCCATTCGTTAGATTACTATTGCTCAATGGACGGCCTCCTAATGTAAGTACTCCAACCGTATCACTACCAAAATCGCTTGTTGTTTGAGCTGAAGCTGCAAGAACACCATCAATATATAAATTTAATGTTTTAGTACCACCATTAGCCTCATTTCCATCAAAAGTAATGAGGAAATCATGTGCGCTGTTAGCATCAACGCTGTTAGAATTAGAAGGTTCGACTAAGTTATAGTTCCCTTCGGGGGCGAATCCCCAAGATGGATTCGTTCCTCCAGTATAATTTACTTTGAAGTTGTTATTATTATTTTCTCCAATGCCACACAGAACAGGCCATCCATTTGTGGCTATCGAAGATAATTTAGCAGTGAAGGCTAAAGACCAACCTTCATTCATTGTAGCACCCAAATTACCTGATATTTTAATAGGGCCTGACGATGAGCTTGTAAATGAATTATCCGAAATGGTTGCTCCATTGGTAGTTACCGTAACACCTTGAAGCTCATTCCCAAAAGCATCAACTGCTTTTAGACTAGTTGTACCATCTTGATCGACATTTTTTAGTTCCATTACTAGAGAGGCAGCCCAAGATCCTTGAACTACTCCTGCAAATATAATGAGTAATGTAGTAAGCGTTTTTTTCATAATAATATATTACTTGAGAATATTAAGTTTGAAGCTGTAGAGATGCTTTCAACTTTATTTTAGCTATCAAATTACATGGATATAGTCAATATAATAGATTTGTTGATTATTATAATAAACTTAATGAGGTAAACGTTCATAAAAAACCGCCTTTTCCAAGTGGAAAAAGCGGTTTGGTAAATCTAATGTTGATTTGATTAAGGAGCTTCAGCGTAGATAGTTCCTTGGCTATCAAGCTGGTCTTTACCATCAAACTTCACTTTTACAGAATATTTGGCGCCTTCCTTTACGGTAGGCACTTTAATTTTGTATTGAATGTTACGTTTTTCGTGACCGCTAAAGCCTTCGTGAGCATCTTTGGCGATTTCTTTACCATCTTCAAGCAAGGTCACTTGTTTGATAGGAGCACCTTCGGAGCCGGAATCATAAAGAAGGGTAAAGGTGTACTCACCCGGTGTTTTGATCAATTGCGTGGCATCAAACTCAGGCTCATTATTACCGAAAGAGTCTTTGTTCCACTTTCCTAATTGAGGAGTATTGAAGAAGTCGCTCTTGCTGATGGATGTGATGATGTCCTTAGCGTAATTGATTCCCATGAGGTCCATGCGCTCGCTATAGTTCTGGAGACGTTTTTTGAAATCAGGGAAATCTTTTTTCTCTTTTGGAGTCCAGCCCACTTCTGCATAAGCTACCGTTCTTGGGAATGCTTGGTAGTGCATGCGCTCTACGGTAGGAGTCCATTCGGACCACATTTGCGCGCCCAATCCTTTTACTTTGGCTTGATCTTTTGGTTCAAGGCCATCAAAAACAGGTTCGAAATTGTATGCCTTATCCAAAGGAATGCTACCATAGCTATAATCCAAGTAGGTATGGGTATGAGTAGAGTTGATCACGTCGTGACCATCTTTAATCGCCTTTTTGGCTAAAGCAGGAGCACCCTTCCAGAAATGAATTACTGCATTTGGGTTAAGTGTTTCTTCAGCTTTACCACCACCATCATTATTCACGTCTTCCCCTAAGATTTCATTCCAACCCATCATACGGCGTCCTTTTTTGGACACGATATCGGACATTCTATTGGAGAAATACATTTGCACGCCACCTAAGTTTTTGATGTTGTGCTTTTTCATGAATTCTTCAATTTTAGGCTGATCTTTCCATTGTTCGTTATAACGAACTTCATCACCGCCAATGTGTAAAATTTGGCTTGGGAATAGGGCTGCTACTTCGTCCAATACATCGGAAAGGAACTTATAAGTCTTTTCGTTTGTCGGATCGTATGCCGTATTGGTTACGAATGTTGCAGGCACCTCTTTTAAAGGTTTGAGGCTTAATTCAGGGTATGCCACGGTTGCAGCACTGGCGTGACCAGGCATGTTAATTTCAGGTACGATCGTGATATTACGTTTAGCAGCATAATCGACGATGTCCTTAATTTGAGCTTGGGTATAAAAACCTTCATGAGGTTGACCGGAGTATTTACCACTGCGCCATGTACCAATTTCGGAATCTTTACGCTTTGAGCCGATGGATGTCAATTTTGGATATTTTTTGATCTCAATACGCCAGCCTGCATCGTTTGTAAGGCCCCAGTGTAAAACATTCATTTTTAATAAGGCCATTTGGTCGATAATTTGCTTAATAGCCTTTTCGCCAAAGAAATAGCGAGCTTCATCGATCATGAGAGCTCTCCATGCAAAGCGTGGATAATCGGTAATGGCAAATGGTTTATCGGAAATTTGCCAAGTAATTGCTTTTTTGTCTGCCTTTGAATCGTGGAATGCCGTAGGTAGCATTTGTACAAGACTTTGACCGGCATAATAGATGCCTTTAGGATTAGGTGCTGTGATAAGGATGCCTTCAGGTGTAGCTGCGAGGGAATAGGCTTCTTCGCCTTTATCTTTCAGCTTATTATCGATAATAATACCGATACTGTTTTTCTTTGAGATGTTTTCAGGGAGCTT
Organism: Akkermansiaceae bacterium UBA7331; assembly: GCA_002471255.1. Taxonomy (GTDB): domain Bacteria; phylum Verrucomicrobiota; class Verrucomicrobiia; order Verrucomicrobiales; family Akkermansiaceae; genus Akkermansia. The sequence goes on from DKPP01000011.1 coordinate 72,712, forward strand.
ATTTGCTGATACGAGTGGTAAGGCAAGACCCGTGCCTTGAGATAAGAGTTTTTGAAGGGACTTGGCTTGAGCAATCGTTGCCTTATCTGCTTTACCAAGGATAATTGCAGATTTCTCATTCAAGATAATAGGTGCACCTTCGTTGATAATCACTTCAACAGGTTTTGGTATGATTTGCTCTTGGGCAAATGCCGGAGCGCATGTTAATGTAAGCGCTGTTAGGATTATTGGGTGGATTATATTCATATTAGTATGTAATAAGGGGTTATTTATTGAAGAAAGTTTTCAGTTTTTCTTTTTCAGAATCGATTGCTATTTGAGTGGCCATGCGTTGAACTGCAATAGCAATAGCCGGATCTGTCGGGATATTTTCCTCAGAAAATCCAAAGGAACTAAGTGCCTCTGACATGGCGGCTACAGTTACTATCATGAGTTCATTAACATATTCGGCACAAATTTTCATATATCGTGCCATTGGGAAACCTAATTGTTCTAATACAATATTGGTTTGATTAGCTGTGTGGCGCACCTTTTTTTCCTGTTCTTCGATTTTTTTTCGATCTGCAGGATTTGTTTTGAGGCAATTTAGAAATTCATTTAATGCGGTTGTTTCTTCCGTGACCGCATTTTTTAGAGATAGGGGAATGTGTTGCAGATTGAGCTGTTTCCGAATCTCTAATTCAGTAGTGATTTGGCTTTCGAGATCAGAAACTTGGTTCTTATTAGGTAGGGTGTTGAATAGTTCCCATTCGGCTCCAAGCAAGACTTTTTGTTTGGCAAAATGTAAAATAGCCCATTCTGTTTCAGTTGGATGCAACGATCGTGATGGAGCATTTGCCAAATCTTTCTTAGTGACAGTAGGCCCAGGCTTGATTGCTCCTGCATAAAGGGTTGTACTTGCTATACAAGATCCCAAGATGATGGATGCAATGGCTTGAAATGAATTTGTCATGAAATAATACCTTTGCACGTATTATAAATTTTAATGTGTCTAAGTCAATGTTTCAGTGGGTGTTATGTTTTAGCAGGATGACAAAATTACCTTGAAAGATTTAAATATAATTTTTAGTATATGGACGATATGATGACACCGAGATTGATAACTTTTATAATGACTTCTACTTTGTTGAGTAGTGCTAATTTACTACATGCCAATACAGTGCAAGCCCTTCCTACTGCTGAAAATATCTTATCATCTCGACAAGAATATGGTGCGCTTCAAATTGATTTATCCGTTGATGGTAAACCTCTTTATATTGCGGGTGAGAAATTTGAGAAGGGGCTCGGTACTCATGCTTTTTCCATGCTTCCTCTCAGTGTTCCTCAAATGGACAAAGGTCAATGCGTCATTAGCTTGAATGGTAAATGTGGAGTGGATGATGAAGTTAAGCAAGAAGGCTCTGTAGAGTTTCGCATTTTAAGTGGGTCAGGTGTTCTGTGGTCATCAGGACCCATGAAAAAAGGGATGAAAGCGAAATCTTTTTCTATACCTATTGAGGCTGCAAAATTACGTCATGTATATTTGGTAGTGGATTCATTGGGTAGCATTGATAGTGATCATGCCGATTGGGTTGATTTAACATGGAAAACCGGTCCTGCCCCTGCAGTCAAAAAGCCTGTCCAATCTATTGATGTTGGCCGCTTTGGTATGACGCCGAATGTAAAAAAGGATCAATCCGATGCTTTGCGTACTGCTTTATCGGCTGCTCGAGCTCAAGGAGCTAAGGTACTTAATATTCCTAAAGGTACATATCATTTTTATGCGGATAATGCCTTAAAAATGGCCTTTTATGCTTCTAATCATGATCAACCTAACGTTCATCCGGTGAGTATTCCGTTGATCGACTTAAAAAATATTACGATTGAAGGGAACGGTTCCACATTTTTATTTCATGGCATGGGAATTCATGCGTTAGTCATGGATTCTGAAAATGTGAAAATCAATAATTTAGCGATTGATAGTGCCAGACCTCATATGAGTGAGGGGCATATTGTCGGTTTTGAAGGTAATAAAACCGATATGGTCATCGATTCGAAATTATATCCCTATAAAATCGAAAACAATCGATTCAAATTCATTGGTGAAGGTTGGACAGAAGGTAGCTCCGGTGGTATGGGCTTTAAGAAAGGCTCTCGCCATATCCCTGCTAATACGGGAGATATCGGTTGGAATGGACACGTAGAAGATTTAGGTAATGGTAAGGTACGTTTGGATTGGAATTTAAAGGAAAAAGGATTTGATATAGGAGATGCTATAACCTTTAGATCGTGGGGTCGCCCTCACCCAGGTGTGGTAGTTTATCGTGCCAATAATACCTCTTTTAACCAAGTGTTTTTACACCACGCTTATGGTATGGCTTTATTAGCTCAGCGTTCCGAAAACATCTCATTTGTCGGTGGTGGCGTTAACATTCCTAAGGGCTCACCTCGTTCTCATACACCTTGCGTTGACGCAACACACTTCTCTAATACTCGAGGAAAAATTGTGGTCAAAAATGCTTTATTTGAAGGCATGATGGATGATGCTATTAATGTGCACTCCACCTGTTTGGGAATTCAATCCATTGACGGTAAAAATTTACGTTGCCGATATATGCACGGACAAGCCATCGGTTTTGAAGTCTTTACTCCGGGAGAAACGATTCAATTTATTACCGGACCAACCTTGGAGCCTAAGGATAAAGGTAAGATTGCATCCATCACTAAGTTAAGTCCTACAGAAGTAATCATTACTATGGAGAATGATTTGCCTGCATCGGTACAAGTTGGTGATGCTATTGAAAATGCCGACTGGTATCCTGAAGTGCTATTCAAGAAAAACGTTGTTCGTAATAACAGAGCTCGTGGTTCCCTCTTTACTACACCTAAGAAGGTTGTAGTAGAAGATAACTTGTTTGACCACTCATCCGGTTCAGCTATTTTGTTAGCCGGTGATGCTCAAGGCTGGTATGAGAGCGGTGCTTGTGATGAAGTGATTATCCGAAATAATACTTTTATCAACAACTTAACCTCCAGATATCAGTTTACCAATGCGATTATTTCTATTTTCCCGGAAGTAAAACAGCTTGATAAACAAGATCAGTATTACCATCGTAATGTATTGATCGAAAATAATGTGTTCAAAACACATCATGTACCGTTATTGTTTGCTATCTCTACAAAGGGTCTTTTCTTTAAAAACAATACGATTGAATACAATAATGACTTCCCTGCGTGGAATAATAAGCCATTTGAATTCAAACGTTGTGCTGATATTCAAATCATTGGAAACAAGATTACACCTCAGACTCAATGGACTATTAAGGATTGTACACTTAGCTTGACTCCTGAAGATCAAGTGAAAATCGAAGATAATAAATAAATCCTTACACCGATTTAAATCAAAGATAAGCCGACCATGTTATGTGGTCGGCCTATTTGTTATAGTGCGGGTCTAATGAAAATATTCGCTCAGTTTTACCATGCTCAAACGTTCGTGATGATGGGGGTGCAAAGATTGTTTGAGTAAGTGATGTAGCTTAGGGAAATGATCGATGGGCGAGAATAATGAATCCCAATGGGCAATAAGTTCCGATGTGGTAAGAATACGTTGATAAAATAGTTGGTATAGAATTAAGGCCATGCCCCATTCATCTGCATCAACATTCCATTGCCCTAATTGCATTTCAGGCGAATAATAGGGTTGGGTTCGTGAAAAAATAGGTACTTTATTTTGTTCATAAGCAACTAGCCCTCCGAAGTCACTTAATCTCGGGATGCCATCATGAATCAAAATATTTGATTGAGTGATGTCAGTGTGAACCAAATTTCGCCCTCTAAGATAGATCACGGCATTGATAAGTTGTTTTGCCCATAAATATTTTTCCGTACTTGTTAGGGCGAAAATTCGATCTGTAGTGAATCTTTCCTCCGCCCAAGGAAATAAAATAAGAGGCGGAGATTTTGTCTTTAGAGCATAAGGAAAATTATCGCCTATACTTCCTAGACAGGATAATGGGTTGAGGTCTGCCGACATCTCTCTTTCATGCTTGATATAATGAAAAATAGGCGACTTCGATGCCTTGATGGCATAATGCTTACCATTATTTTTATCTTGGACTTTCCATACAACATTGAAAAGACCTTCACCTTGAGGCTTATCATTTGACAATTCCAAACTCAGAGCTTGGTTTATTAGACGCAATCCCTCCAGGTGAGGCGGTTGGTAAATGCTTGTCATTGTTATGGAAGAAAAGATGATTAACTTTATCTTTTTAGACGAAGAATGGCAATCTCTACTGCTTTGTTTGGGAATTCGAACGCTTGTACAGGAGAATTCGTAAATTTTTTAACAACGAAATTTACCTTGTAAAATAAAGGTTTTGTAGGTGTTATGACAAAAGCGTGATAAAAATTTCTTGAACGCTTGTCCAGTCTTTAGTATACCTATCCCCGCAGACACTGCTTCATGATGAAGAAAGAGAGAGCTTCATTAATGATGAGGGTAGTAACTGTTTTCATAGGTAGTTAGTTGAGTCCCTGTAGTGAGTAATCACTACAGGGTTTCCTATTTTTAGCCATGTGCACATAACATTTTGGTTGATCGGGTAGATCGTTTTTTGATTGTTCTGTTTTGTTGATGAATTTGGACGCTTGTATAGGGGAATTCGTGATTTTTTTAACAACGAAATTTACCTTGTAAAATAAGGGTTTCGTAGGTGTTATGACAAAAGCGTGATAAAAATTTCTTGAACGCTTGTCCAGTCTCTAGTATACCTATCCCTGCAGACACTGCTTCATGATGAAGAAAGAGAGAGCTTCATTAATGATGAGGGTAGTAACTGTTTTCATAGGTAGTTAGTTGAGTCCCTGTAGCGAGCAATCGCTACAGGGTTTCCTATTTTTAGCTATCAGCATTAAAAAAGGGCTGGTCAAAATGACCAACCCTTTCAGAAGTGAAGTTTGTACTGAGATATTAGTGATGGCTCTTTGAACCATGAGATAATATCTTATTAGCACGGATAAGTGCCGTTTCGATATTCGTACAGATATTGTATTTTTTAAGCTCGCGATAAAATGGAGCATGTCGAATCACATCTAAAGGCTGCACCTGAACCCCGCATAAGAGTAATGTGGCTCCTTTTTCTCGGCATTGGTGACAAAAGTCGGATAAAACATTCAACCCTGTCGCATCCAGTGCCGGTACGAGGCGCATACGTAAAATAACGATTTTGGTATCATGATTAAGTGATTGCAAAACGAGATCCTTGAATTGTTCGACGGCGCCAAAGAAGAATGGACCTTTAACGTCGAATACTTCCACGCCATCCGGCACATTTAATTTATCGGTAGAGCGGGAAGCGTCTTCCTCATCATCATCATTTAAATCGTGTTTGATAGACGAAACGTCGGAGATTTGAGCCATGCGACCCATGAAAAGTAGGGCGGCTAACACAACGCCCACCTCAACGGCAACGACCAAATCAACCATCACCGTGATGACAAAGGTAATGACCAAAACGGCTGCATCGGGACGCGGACCGCGTAATAGGCGGCTAAAGGTCTGCATTTCACTCATATTGTAACAGACGACAGCCAAAATACCTGCCAATACGGCAAGGGGGATTTGAGTAGCGTATTGAGCAAATGCCAACACGATGATGAGCAAAGTAATCGCATGGATAATACCGGCAATAGGTGTTTGACCTCCGGCTTTAATGTTAGTAGCCGTACGAGCAATGGCTCCGGTTGCAGGGATGCCACCGCAAAGGGCTGATCCGATATTACCGATACCTTGAGCAATAAGCTCCATATTTGGCTTGTGACGGCCTCCTGTCATGCCATCCGCTACCGATGCGCTCAAAAGCGATTCAATGGCCGCCAAGAGGGCAATGGTGAACGCAGGTTGGATAAGATTACCCATTTGGCTAAGATCCAGATTAGGGAAATCCGGTAAAGAAAGTGATAAAGTACCAAATTGTGAACCGATCGTGGTCACATTCATACCAAAAATCAGAGACACGATAGTCATCAACAACATCCCGATAAGCATTGCCGGCAATTTGGGGAACAGCTTGCGAGATAAAATAATCGTGACGACGGTACCTACCGACAAGATCAATGCCGACCAATTAGTGGTATGCAGATAGCTCAAATAACAATGCCATTTTTCAATAAATCCGCCCGGAACGTCCGTTGCGATATTGAGCCCGAATATATCCGGAATCTGAGTCGTAAAGATAACAACGGCAATGCCGGATGTAAAACCGGTAACGACGGGGAAGGGAATGAAGCGAATCAATCCTCCCATACGGCATAAACCAAATACAATAAGGAATATACCTGCCAGTAAGGTGCAAATAATAAGACCGGATAAGCTGTACTGTTGGATAACGCCCATGATAATGATCACGAACGCACCGGTAGGACCTCCGATTTGGTAGCGGCTTCCGCTAAATAAGGAAATGAGCGCTCCGGCAATGATGGCGGTGATCAATCCCTTATCCGGCGAAAGTCCACAAGCGATGGCAAAGGCCATGGCGAGGGGAAGAGCTACTACGCCAACGGTAAGGCCGGCAAAAAGGTCGCTTAAAAAGGTTTTTTTGGAATAAGTCTTAAGTGATGTGACTAATGCGGGTTTAAACATAAGCAAAAAGGAGCCCCCGTTTGGGAGATATAATCTTCTCCCTTACGGATGACTCTCTGTGATGAATGGGTGAATATTAAACTAACCGGGCTTCCCAATAGGCGATACGACGCTGAGTGTTTTCAGGGTTCGGTGCGCCCGGGTTGGTGCGTTGAGCAAAAGCCTTGGTTAGATTGAAAACGGATTTTGTGTCGGAACCGTAATGATCGGAAATTTCCGCATACTGCTCGTCGGTCAATTCGTTTAATGGTGTTTTGGTTTGTACGCTTAGGGCTACTGCTTTACCTACCAGCTCGTGAGCATGGCGGAAAGGTACTCCGTTGCGGACAAGATAGTCGGCCAAATCCGTAGCGAGAAGCATCGGATCTGAAGCAGCGGCTAAAGCTGTTTCGACATTGACGGTCATAGCGGCAATCATTTCCGCATTCACGTCTAATGCCAATTTAATCGTGTCGATCGAATCGAACAAAGGTTCCTTATCTTCTTGTAAATCACGATTATAAGTTAATGGTAAGCCTTTCACAGCGACCATGACGGCGGTGAGGTTGCCGTAGAGTCTGCCTGTTTTGCCTCGAGTAAGTTCTGCCACGTCAGGGTTTTTCTTCTGTGGCATCAATGATGAACCTGTCGTATGAGCATCAGAAAGAGTCACATAGCCGAACTCGGAAGAGCACCAAAGAATGATGTCTTCGCTCATGCGGGAAAGGTGTGCTCCGATTAAAGCGAGATCAAATAAAGTCTCCATGATGTAATCACGATCAGCAATGGCATCCATGGAGTTTTCCGTTACATCGGCAAATCCCAATTCATCGGCAATGTCACGACGATCGAGACAAATAGTAGAGCCGGCAATGGCACCTGAACCTAATGGAGAAATATTTAAGCGCTTACGTGCATCTTCCAATCGGCTTACATCACGAGCAAGCATTTCTACATACGCAAGCAAATGGTGACCCATTGTCACGGGTTGTGCGCGTTGTAGGTGGGTATATCCCGGCATCATGGTGTCGGCATATTGTTTAGCTTTGCCAACTAAAGAACGTTGTAAATTACGAGCACGTTCGATGATGTCATCAATCTCGGCACGGCAGTAAAGGCGGGTATCTGTAGCTACTTGGTCGTTACGTGAGCGAGCCGTATGCAATTTGGCACCCGGAGCACCAATGCGTCGGGTCAATTCACTCTCAATGTTCATGTGAACATCTTCCAATTCTTGACTCCAAGTAAAATTATTTTGCTCAATGTCGGCTAAAATCGACTCAAGTCCGGTTTTAATTGCTTGGAATTCTTCTTCCGTTAATAAACCGGCTTTTACCTGAGCCCCGGCATGAGCAATAGAACCGGCAATATCGTGCTTATAAAGTCGCCAGTCGTATGAAACAGACTCGCCATATCGTTGCACTAAGTCTGCTGTCGGTTGAGAAAATCGGCCTTTCCACATAATGATAATACTTTAGAAATAAACTAGATTGGCACGGCTTACGCTAAACGATCTATTTGCTCCACCGTGAACGGCGCAGAATGGTTACAGACTGAAAGGCTTAACGCAAGACTAAATATCACTCGTTTCCATCTTTTCCGTCAAGGATAGGCTGAGTGACCGTTTACTCAAAAATGATGGGGATGTTTTTACGTGGAATCAAATTGACCAATTTGATTTTTTTCTCATCACGATTAGCTTGTTCTAGGACAAATCCTAGTGATTCCACTTGTCTTTCTTGGTCGTAAATACCAAATAAAGCTGTTGTTCCATTAGCAAAAATGACTTGGAGAGACCATTCATTCGGTGCCGTGACGGAAATAACCGAGTCGAGATGACTTTTGATTTCAGGCGCTTTGAGTAATTCGAGTAAGGAAACAATAGGTTTGAGCTTGGGTAATTCCGTTGCAACTTCAAATTCTCCACTAGGTGGCGGTGCTAATTGGACGACCGGTAGATTATTTTGTTTTAAATAATCAAAATGCATTCCTTTGTGACAGGGGAAAATACATGAATCGTTATCAATCAACAAACCTTCTTGGTAATCCTCCGGCATGATATCTAAGCTACTGCAAAAGACCCATGCAACGGGAATGCGCGCCTCCACATAGACAGTGAGGTAAGGTGAGGAAGATGCCTGATAAGAAACTCGTGCTCTCTTCACGGCTGGTGAATCTTGCAAAGTTGCCTCCAATTCATCCGTATCAATGAAAAATAGATTCTTCTTTTCCGGTATGTTGAGTAGTTTGATGATTTCCTCTTGCTTGATGACCGATTCACAATGCACGGAAATACGCTCTAAACTTCCCCAATTGGATTTTAAGATGTAAGCCCTCCAAATATAAAATAAGGCTCCACATAAAACGAGCATCGTACCATACAACAGAATGAAGTGAAGCGTGCGGGCTCGCAAGGCCCACCATCTGTAATTTTTGCCTTCTCCTTCGACACTGGCACGCAAAGCGGCTCGTCTCAGATCGACGAGTTCATCTCTTTTAAGGGTATTGGGAGATGTTTTTTTTCGTTTAGCCATAGTCGAGTAGGAGTAAGTAGTTCATTGAATCTTACTCGGTTTCAGATTCAATGAATCATTTAAGCCTAAGATCGTGGTGTTTGTAAAGAAATCAGTGCAATTTCTTCACAAAGCTCCGGATAGGAAATACCTGCCGCTTGAGCTGCTTTAGGGAATAAGCTTGAGGCAGTCATTCCCGGGATGGTATTGATTTCCAAAACGAATGGCATTTCGTCGGAATCTCTCAATAAAACATCTACGCGACCGTAAACTTCTACGCCAACCGCATTATAAGCGGCTAGGGCTGCGTCTTGCACACGCTGAGTTACTTCAGGGGATAAATCTGCCGGACAGAAGTAATCGGTGCCACCTTGATTATTCATCCAAGGATATTTGTTATTAATATCATAGAAGCCGGAACGTGGGGAAATATGGACGACAGGTAAAACCTTGCCATTAAGGATGGCTACGGTTAATTCTTTACCTTGGATGAATTCTTCTACCAATACTTCCTTACCATGGGTGATGGCTTCTTGCATAGCAGGTAAGATTTCATCTACCGTTTTGACAATGTGTACACCTACGCTTGAGCCTTCACAGGGTGGTTTAATTACGAAGGGCAAGGGCAAAGTTGGCATAACGATGCCTTCTGAGCAATCCAAGGTCTCCGATTGTGGTGTTGGTACACCTTTTTCGATAAATTTTTCTTTGGTTTGCACTTTATCGAAGCATATCTCACTTGTTTTGGAACCTGCTCCGGTGTAGGGGATGTGGCGTTGTTCCAAAATGGATTGCAAAGTGCCATCTTCACCAAAAGTGCCGTGAATGATGTTATAAGCTAATTGTGTATCATCAGGTAATACGAAATTGGCATCCTTGACATCCACTTCACTTACATGAGTGAATCCGGCATCTTTAAGTGCTTGAAAAACTCCTTGGCCCGATACGAGAGAAACTTCGCGTTCCGCTCCGGGACCACCTACAAGCACAACAATCTTCGTGTCGAGAGGTAACTTATTCATGTTATAAAATTAAAATTGAGTTTCGCGATCTCCGATGATTTGAGCTTCGCTCTTTAATTCAATGGATTTGACGTCTAAAGCTTCTTTGCGAATCAAATCGATTAAAGAAGTGATGTCCAATGCGGTAGCTTGTCCCATATTGACAATAAAATTGGCATGGATATCCGAAACGACGGCATCACCGATTCTAACTCCTTTAAGTCCTAGTTCGTCAATCAATTTACCTGCAGGTATTTCTTCCGGATTTTTAAAGATGCAACCGGCACTAGCTCCTATAGGCTGTGATGTTTTACGCTTCACTCTTGCATCTTCAATTAATTGAGCGATTTCTTCGGGAGAATGTACTGTTCCCTCAAAACTGGCTTGTAAAACATAGTTGTACGCAAATTCAGGAATCGAGCGATATTGGGCATTGATTTCATCTTTGATATGGCGACGAATTTCACCATCTTCATCTAGGCAAAGAGCCGAAATAAAATTATCCCACATCTCTTGACCCATCGCTCCGGCATTCATTCTTAAACTACCGCCGACATTGCCGGGGATGCCATCCATCCATTCAAATCCGCCAATACCTGCTTGGGCTGCTGCTGAGGATAACTTTTTAAGCTTAACGCCGGCACCTGCGGTGATTTTGGCCTTATCAATAACGAGTTCGGCAAATTCACCTTTTTCAGGATGAATGACCGCGCCTCTTAATCCGCCATCACGCACAATGATGTTGGAGCCACGACCAATGATATGAATAGGAATATTTCTATCTTGGCAGAATGTTACGCAACGTTGGAAAGAGTCAAAGGTAAGCGGCTCGAGCCAGTATTGGGCAGGGCCACCCACTTTCATGGTGGTATGGCGAGCCATACTTTCGTATAAAGAAACATCCAGAGTATCTGCTTCACAATGTCTGACCATTTCTTCAAGCATTGCGAGGTCTTTAGCCAATTTCATGCCGCATTCGTGAATATTGCCTGCCCCTAGTGTTAAGAACAAATCACCCGGTTTCAGTTGGTTGCCAATAGATAAATGACCATTGGCGATAGCCGGTGCATAGTAAGCAGGGGTATCGCCATATTTTTTCATGGCGTCAATGATTGTCTGCCCTGAAATACCTTCAATAGGTAATTCACTCGCAGGATAGACGTCGGAAACAAAGACAAGATCCGCTTCCTGTAATACTTTACCGAAATCATCGGCTAATTTTTGGGTGCGAGTATAGCGGTGTGGTTGGAAATACACTACTAATCGCTCAGGTTGCAAAGAGCGAGCTGTTTGCAGTGTAGCATGTAATTCCGAAGGGTGATGACCATAATCATCGACGATACGGTATTGAGTAGATAAATATTTCGTTTCAAATCGACGCTTAGCTCCGGCAAATGAAGCCAATCCGCGAGTGATGGATGTAAAGTCGACACCCAATTCCGTACAAAGTGCAATAGCGGCTAAAGAGTTTAAAACATTGTGGCGTCCGGGAACACCCAATTCTACACGACCCATTTCTTCTCCCTTGCGGGTGATGGTGAAAAGCGTATGACCACGGCGTTCTACAATATCACTTGCCGTATAATCAGCATCTGACCAACCGTATGAAATTGTGTTTTCACGAGTTTCACATACGTCTCTAGCTCCTGCATCTTCTTTGCAATAAACGATGTAGCCACGAGTTTGGTTGCATAAACGAGTGAATACGCTCTTAATGTGATCTAAATCGCGATAAAAATCTAAGTGCTCAGCTTCAATGTTAAGGATGATGCTATGTTCGGGTAAATAATTGACGAGCGTGCCATCACTTTCATCACCCTCCGCAACGAGATAGGGGCTATCTTCATTCCAGTGAGCATTGGCTCCCAACACGGGGATTTCTGCACCAACGTAGTGGCACGGACGCATACGGCCTTCCCTCATCAAATGCGCGGTGAGAGATGATGTAGTTGTTTTACCGTGTGTACCTGCTACCACGATGCCTTGTTTGGCATTTAAAATGGCAGCAAGACATTCCGCTCTCAATAAACAAGGAATGCCTTTTTGCAGTGCGGCAGATAAAGTAGGATTGTCCGGCTTGATCGCGCTAGAGTAGATGACTATTTCCGCATCACTAATCGCATCAGCATTGTGAGGGCAAGAAAATTGAAGCCCCAGACCTTGTAATCGCTCAGTTTCATTACTTGAAACTCGGTCGCAACCGCTGACTCGGTGACCCATCTCCATTAATATAAGAGCAATACCCGACATACCCGAACCGGCAACACCTATGAGGTGAATGCGTGCAGGATTATCTCGGTCTAGTAATCTTGTGCGGAGTAATTCAATCATTTCTTATGCGTTTCCTTGGGATTGTTCGATAATGTCGGCAATTTGGGACGCGGCATCCGGGACGTCCATTTGTCGTGCCGATGAATTCATGGTTTGAAGAATATTTTTGTCGTGAAGGACTTCACAGAGAAAGGTGACAATGTCATCCGGTGTCAATGAAGACTCTCTAATCATTTTAGCAGCTCCATGAGCAGCAAAAACTCGTGCGTTATGTGCTTGATGATCATCTGCCGCATAGGGATAAGGAATAAGTAAGGCTCCTTTGCCTACATGAGCTAATTCGGTTAAGCTAGAAGCACCTGAGCGGGAAATTACAACATCTGCCGCAGCATAAGCTAATGACATCGTAGAGCAAAACTCCAAGACATGCACATGATTCATCCCCTCGGCGAGTTGCTTGACTCGTTCGTAATCCGAAGCACCGGTAATGATAAGAAAATCACATAACTCTTGGCATTGAGAAGCGGCTTCCACCACTAAGGAGTTGAGATTTTTGGCACCTTGAGAACCTCCCATGACCAATACTGTTGGGCGGTTTTGTGGTAAATGAAAATATTGTTTTGCTTCGGACGGATCGGGTTTTTCTAGCATTTCCAATCTGACCGGAGTACCTGTAATCACACAACGATTTTTGTTGCTGATATAGTGTTTTGCTTCTTCTACGCCCAATAAAACTTTATCACACCAACGAGAAGTTAATCGATTTGCCTTACCGGGTAATGCATTTGAATCATGCACAAATGTTTTAATACCCATTTTGTGTGCGGCTCGTATAGCGGGAAATGAAGTGAATCCCCCCATGCCTAATACGACATCGGTTTTCATTTCTTGAAATAGTGCCTTGCAAGAACGTTGTGCCTTAAAGAGTTTTTTGAAAAATCCGAACATCGCAAGAGATGGGATTTTAGGCATAGCGATTGCCTCTACGGTTTTGAACTCCAAATCCCCATAGTTTTGGGTTGATTGGGAATCAATTTTCTTTTGAGACATTTGTAAAATCACATGATGACCACGTTTTTTCAGCTCCTGAGCCACAGCAATCCCCGGAAACAAGTGTCCACCTGTTCCTCCACACGCAATCACAACATTTAGTGGCTTCTTTATGTCAGTTGAAGTCATAATCGTAAATCTTTAGCTCTTTCGTCTTTTCGTTTGATTTCACAGTTTGGTTGAGTGGCAGTCGAAAAACGCTGAATACTTGTCAACACCCCTAAGGCGGCTAATGTGAAAACGAGATTTGTACCACCATAGCTAATAAAAGGCAAAGGCAAACCTGAGTTTGGCAAAGCATTTAATACAACTGCTATATTAAGTGCCGCAGGGCAGAAAATCATAGCTATAATGCCAATCGCCAGATAGCGCCCATATGGGTCTTTTGAATGTAAAGCTACCGATAAACCGCAATAGGCAATAAAGAAGAAACAGAGGAGTACCCCTAAGGTGCCGGCAAAGCCTAATTCCTCACCCAATGGAGCATAGATGAAGTCGGTATGGGCAAAAGGTAAGGTTCCATGTTTTTCGGTGCTTTCTCCAAGTCCTACACCGTCCATGCCTCCTCGTGATAGTGCGATTGATGCTCGATATTGTTGGAGTCCCGCCCCCAATTTATGTCCTTCAAGATCGCGCCAAGCGGCGATACGCTCCATACGGTTCTCATTGCTATTAACCATATAGCATAAAAGCCCAAAACCGAAGAAAATGGATAAAAGAATGTAAATAGTACGAGCTCCGGCTACATAAATTACGCAAAAACCTGCTACGGCTAAGGCTGCCGCCGTACCCATATCTTTTTCGAAAAAAATCAGAGCCAAGGGGAAGCAGAAAATGGCCATTGGCATGATAAAGCCTTTGATCAATGTCTTAGCTTGGTCACGATAAGTGGCCAACCAATGAGCCAATGCCATCATCATGCATAATTTAGCACATTCACTGGGCTGGAATTGGAACCCGATGTCGATCCATCGACGTTCACCATTGATTTCCTGCCCAATGTGAGGCACGTAGCATAAACTAAGTAAAAAACAAGCAAAGAAGAATATCCACCAAACGTACTTACGGAATAAACGATAATCAATTCTTGCTAATACGATGGCACCTACAAGCCCTACGAGACTAAATTTTGCCTGTTTAAGCAATGGCTCATAAGGATTGATGGTTTCACCCGCCCAAGCTGCCGTACTGGTTACCATGATCAACCCTACAGCTAAGAGGGAGATCACGCAGACCCAGATAAAAATCATGCAGACTTTGGACGACATAAGCCGGTGGCTTGGAGGTTATTTGCCGGGGATGAGGATTTGTTGACCAATCTTAATACGACCGGCTTCTTTATCGCTCATGTTGTTGAGTTTTTGGATGTCTTTGACGGAAACTTTATGTTTACGAGCAATAGATGAGAGAGTTTCGCCTTTTTTGACAGCGTATGATGTGCCTTTCTTTGGCTCTTGTCTTACCGGTAAAGCTACTGCGATCGGCTCTTGTCCCGGTTTGGCAGGAATGACGAGGATAGACCCCGTAGCAAGATTGTTAATCTTAGGATTGACTGCTCTTAGGTCAGCTTCACTGACATGATTATCTTTCGCGATGCGGCTCCATGTATCACCGGTACGTACAGTGTGTCTGGCACTACCCGGTTTAGCGGTAGATTGAGATTGTACACGATTGGTATTTGTAGGTTGAGTAGGTGCAGGAATCGGAGCGATTTCTTCCGCTTGGGGAATGGTTTCATTGTTTCGCACATCGACTACTTGATCGCTTTGGGTGATCAAGTCTGCAGGAGGTGCTTCGTCAATAGGAACTGCTACAGGGATGGTTTCATCAGGTTGTGCAATGTCTCTCTGATTCACCATCGGTACGAGTGCCGTGTTGATTTCATCCTTCATATCCGTCGCCTGTCCTTTAAAGAAGGTTCTAGCGGAAATGCCACCGATTAAAATGAGGTGGAGAAGTAATAAAACAACTAATGCCTTAACGATAGTACTACTAGGGGAATTATCTTGAAATTCAGCCATACGCGCGCGGTAAACTTTAAATTTTTGAAAGAATCCGGTCTTGGGATTGCTCCTGGATGTAGGAGTATGGTCAGATGGTTTAGGGCTATACATATTCATGGGTGTTTTAAAGTGTGGGGTTTTCTAGTTGATTCACCGCGTCTCGGAATGCCTGACCTCGTTGTACATAACCGGTAAACATATCGAAAGACGATGTTCCTGGGGAAAACAAGACAACGTCACCTGCTTGAGCAAGCTTTGCTGCCTGGGATACGCAGTCGGCCACATCGGAAGCTTTGAAGCATGGTACGACCGAGCTGAAATCTCTGTATAATTGTTCGGTGATTTGTCCAAACACGATACAGGCTTTGACTTTTTGTTTGAGAAGGGGAGTGACGGGTGTGTAATCCAGTCCTTTGTCCTTGCCTCCGGCTATGAGGATAACCGGAGCATCTTGTGATTTAACGGCTGCCTCCAAAGCATGCAAATTTGTTGCTTTTGAGTCGTTGAGCCATAACACATCATTGAGTTTACGTACCACTTCGCATCGATGCCCGGGAGGAGCGAAAGAAGCGAGGGTTTTTTTGATGGAATCTAATGAAACGTCTAATTGGCGAGTTGCCAAAATTGCCGACATCACATTTTCCGCATTGTGGCGTTGGAAAAGTGTCGTATCGCATAAATCGACCAATTCCTTGCCTGATTCCATGATTTTAGTGCCTTCATAATACAGAGTGGCATCATGGTCTTCAGTTGAAAATGTTTCGGTTTTAGCTCGTAGCTCAGGTAATTTTTCATGAGCGCGCACGATAGCCAAATCTTGAGCGGTTTGATTTTCGAAAATTCGTAATTTAGCTTGATAATAATCTTCTACCTTGGTGTAGCGATCCATGTGATCGGGGGCAAAGTTGAGCCAAATCGCAATATTCGGATGGAACTGTTTAATCGTTTCCAATTGGAAGGAGCTGACCTCTAAAGCCAATGCCTCGGGCATATCTTCCCTCATGACAACATCTGCCACAGGTACTCCATAATTACCACAGGCTACAGCCTTTATCCCTGCTTCGGTTAAAATCTTTTCGATTAGTGAGGTTGTGGTCGTTTTGCCATTCGTGCCGGTGATAGCAATAATTTTGCCGGAGAAATATCGGCACGCTAGTTCCAATTCGCCAATAATTTCATTATTTGCCCTTGAGAATGATTTGACGAACTCACAATCAGTTTCGATTCCGGGAGAAATAACCACTAAATCGCAATCAAATGATTGACCTGTAGCTACTGTCGCACCGGTAACCAAAGAAATGTCGTCGGGCCAATTAGTAACGGAATCGGACGTATCGAATACTTGCACTTGGGCGCCTTTTACCATCGCAAGACGAGCAGCTGCTTTGCCACTGCTACCTGCCCCTAAAACGGCTACTTTTTTATCAGTAAGATTCATCGTGTTATACGGTTTTAATGAGTGCAAGACCTACAAAGGCGAGAATGAGACTAATCATCCAAAATCTGGTGATTACCTGAGTTTCTTTCCATCCGGAAAGTTCGAAATGGTGGTGAATAGGCGCCATTTTGAAAATACGCTTTTTGTTGCGTAACTTATAACTACCTACTTGCAATACCACGGATAAAGCTTCCATGACGAAGATGCCGGCAACGATAACGAATACCAATTCTTGAGCCGTACTAATAGCTACGACGCCAAAAGCACCGCCTAAAGCCAAAGATCCCGTATCCCCCATGAATACTTTAGCAGGATAACAGTTAAACCATAAAAAGCCTAAACAAGCCCCTGCTAGAGCCATCAAAAAGATACTTAAAGCACCCACATCAGGATGGCTAGGAAGATGAAGCGAATGAGCTAATTGCATATCACAACAGATATAAGCTATGACTGCGTATGCAATCGCTGTGGTGATGGAGCAACCGGAAGCAAGACCATCTAGCCCATCAGTTAGGTTGACTGCATTGGATGAGCCGACAATGACCAATACTGCAAAAGGAATGTAAAAATACCAATCTAAGGTAAGTGTACCATAAAAAGGAATAAAAACGTGAGAAACAAACTCGCCTACGCCCAAGCGACTATTTCCTGCATCGGGCCAAAACCATAAGATAGCCACGGCGGCAAAGGCTATTAAGAATTGTCCTGCAAGTTTTTGCTTAGCACTGATGCCATCAGAACTTTTTTTGGTAACTTTGATGTAATCGTCAAGGAAGCCTAAAACACTAAGGCCTAGCATTGTTAACGATGCGACGATGATGAACGGATTATTAAGCGGGGCAAAACATAAAGTGCCTAAAAGAGTCGTGCCAACGATCAAAACTCCTCCCATAGTAGGTGTGCCGGCTTTAGCCCCATGTAATTCAGCTAGTTTATGCACTTCTTCCGCCGTACGGATAGGTTGACCGACTTTCAGTGAAATCAACTTGCGGATAACAGTAGGAGCACAAATGAGTGTTACGATAAAGGCTAGCGCAAAAGCACCAAGGCTTTTTAGGAAAAGTGAATTGACCAATACTCCGGTATTGGTGTCGCCTGCCAAATGTTGGATGAAATCGTTCATGTGCTAAGTATTTTAAAAACAATTGTTCATAAGGAGTTCCATTCGGGCGGAACGGCTGCCTTTAAAGAGGATGATGTCTCCGGCTACAACGTGTTCTTTGATCCAATCGGCTGCTTGATCGGCATCATTGAAATGTAAGGCATGAGTTTTGCTG
Organism: Akkermansiaceae bacterium UBA7331; assembly: GCA_002471255.1. Classification (GTDB taxonomy): domain Bacteria; phylum Verrucomicrobiota; class Verrucomicrobiia; order Verrucomicrobiales; family Akkermansiaceae; genus Akkermansia. Next base: position 90,869 of record DKPP01000011.1, read on the forward strand.
CCTTGTGTAATGGCCTCAGAAATACGCGAGGCTTCATTGCCAATAGTGATTACTTGGTCAATGTGGAGTTTTTGGGCTTCTTGCCCAACTAAAGTATGTCCTTTATCGGAAAAATGGCCTAATTCTCCCATTTTGCCCAAAACAGCTATTCTCTTGCCGGTCGTAGGCATATCTTTAAGCGTTTTTAAAGCTGCCTTCATTGAGTCCGGATTGGCATTGTAGGTGTCATCAATAATCGTGATTCCTTTGACCACTTTACAATGAAGACGACCTGCTGTTAGGGTGGTATTTTTAAGTCCCTTTGCGATCATTTCGGGCGTTAATCCCGCTTTCCACGCGATGGCTGCCGCAAGTAACGCATTGCAAACCATGTGTTCTCCCTGTACAGGGATGAATAGTTCTATTTCTTCCCAATTTGGGATGCATAGGGTAAAGGTGGTGCCGGTGGCTGAAGCTTGAAGGTTTTTCGCTTGTACTACGCCTTGCTCGATACCGACGCTGAGTAAAGCGGCATCGGTACATGATTCAATGTAAGCGGCAAAATCGCAATGTGCCGGATAGGCGAGTGCCCCCATTTTAGGCAAAGAATGAGCCAAAGTGCATTTTTCTTCGGCGATAGCTTCTCTGGTACCAAGAAACTCGATATGAGAGGTTCCTATGCTGGTAATGATTCCAAACTTAGGTTGTACCATCTTGCAAAGAGGCAGTAATTCTCCTGCATGGTTCATGCCCATTTCCCAAATGGCAAATTGATCTTCGGGAGTCGCTTGTAAAATGCTTAAAGGTACACCGATATGGTTATTTAAATTACCTAAGGTTGCCGTTGTTTTTCCTGCTTCTCGGAAGATGGCTGAGGTAAAATCTTTAGTGGAAGTTTTGCCATTTGAGCCTGTCAATCCCACAACGGTTAAGTTGTTAAGCTGATTTCGCCACCAAGTAGCCAACAGTTGTAACGCCTCTAAAACATGATCCACCAAAATGACTGCACAGGAAGGATCAATGCCCGGAGCGATCTGTGATACGACTACCACAGATGCTGCTTGCGATGCCTCAGGAGCAAATGAGTTCCCATCGAAATTTTCGCCACCAAGGGCAAAAAATACCGAATGGGGGATGATTTTCCTGCTATCCGTACATACGCCACCGGAGGCAAGCCGATCGGAAGGTCCCGAAATCAATTTGCCTTGTACGATATTGCAAATACTTAAAGCAGGTAGGGAAATCATGATTGTAATTTGTTAAAATGTTCTTCACGAAGGCGGAATGCCTTTAAGACGCAAGACACGTCGCTAAATGGAAGTGTTTCATCACCGATGATTTGATAGCTTTCGTGTCCTTTACCGGCGATGAGGATGGTATCGCCTGCTTGGGCTTCCATAATAGCGGCTGTAATTGCTTGATCACGGTCAGGAATCACCACGCGACCTTTAGCCGGCATCCCTGCCAAAATTTGCTTAATAATGGTGTCAGGATTTTCGCTGCGAGGATTGTCGGAAGTAACTACACACAAAGATGATAAGGCTGCTGCTGCTTTACCCATAAGAGGGCGTTTTTCCGCGTCACGATCGCCACCGCAACCAAATACGGTGATTAAACGATCTGAGGTAAGATCTTTTAGCGTGCGGCATACATTAGAAATCGCATCAGGAGTGTGTGCGTAATCAATGAAGATTTGGAATCCACGAGCGTGAGGAATCAATTCCATGCGACCGGGCACTTGAGGGATTTTGGTAAGATGGGTGATAACGTCACGAATAGGAATGCCTACGGAAACTGTAGCAGCCAAGGCTCCTAAGCAGTTGTACATGTTGAACTTGCCAATCAATGGTACACGTACCAAATAGGTTTTGCCTTTGTAATCCAATTTGAACTCACTTGAGCGTGCCGTGCTTTGGTGGAAAGTCATGCGGAAATCGGCGCCAATACTGCAACCGAAGGTTTTCACATTCATTTTGTCGCCAATCATTTCTACTAAACGCTTACCGTAAGGATCATCAATATTAATAATAGCGGTAGGCTTGCGTTTGCCTTTCGTTTCACGGCACAATTGAGCAAAGATTTTTGCCTTCGCCATGAAATAATTTTCCATGTTACCATGATAATCTAAATGATCTTGGGTCAAATTGGTGAAGATCATCGCATCAAACTCGATGCCGGAAACACGGTCTTGATCGATAGCATGTGAAGAAACTTCCATAGCTACGCCACGGCAACCATTTTTGCGCATTTGAGCCAATAAAGCTTGTAATTCGATTGGTCCCGGAGTGGTTTGAGTGGCAGTTTCCGAAGTAGATCCGTTATCGTTGACGATGGTGCCGATTAAACCTGCACGGAACCATTCCTTTTTCATGATGGAGTGTGCGATATAGGCACTGGTGGTTTTTCCATTGGTGCCGGTGACGCCAATCACTCTAAGGTCTTTTGATGGGAACTCATAAAAAGCGGAGGCTACTAAGCCTAATGCTTCACGAGTATTGTTGACTTCCACCCATGTTACACCGGCAGCTCTTGCTTCTTTGGTGCATGGGATTTCAGCAATAATGGCTACGGCTCCTTGCTGAATCGCTTGATCGATGAAACGATGACCATCAAGCTTGGTGCCTTTGATGGCTACATAACAAGATTGAGGTGCAACCTCACGACTGTCACAGACTACCTTGGTGATTTCTACCTTGGCATTGCCGGTGACGGATGGCTTGATAAGGGGCTTGATAATGGATTCTAAAGTCATATGTCTGTTATCTGCGAGATCTTGATGATGTGGACGATGATGGTTTGTTTCTCCCCGACGTCGTGCGTGACGTAGTGGAAACGGATTTTGTTTCAAAAGCTTTAGTCGTAACATCTGCCGATTTGGGGATGTTTAATGCGACTGCGAGTCGAGTGGCTATGTTCTTAAAGATGGGGGCGCCAACCGTACCACCTCCGGGTTTGCAATCTTTTGGCTTCGGATAATTCACGACGATCAAACATACAAATGCCGGATTTTCCGCAGGCATCATTCCTACAAATGATACGGTATAAGCATTTGGGGCATATCCTCCCCCTGCGCTTACTCGGTGTGCGGTACCTGTTTTGCCGCCTACATTGTATCCTTCTACGCGCGAGCGCGTCGCCGTGCCACCTTCTTGGGTCACAGACAGCAGAGCTTGTTTCATTTGCTTAGCTGTCTCAGGTTTCATGACACGACAAACCTCTTCGTTTTTGTTAGGAATGTATGTGTAATCGTCTGTGTAAAATCCTTCGATGATTTTTGGCTTCATTCTTACACCGTCATTTGCAATGGCAGCATAAGCCATGGCTACTTGTAAAGGAGTAACCATCAATGAATAACCAAAACTAATGCGGGAGAAATTAACATAATTGCTTCCGTCTTGCATTAACCCTCTGGATTCGCCGGGCAAATCAATACCAGATTTTTCGATAAAACCAAAGCGTTTTAAATAATCTTTGTAAACACTCCAGCCTGCTGATCGGGAAACAAAAAATGCACCGGGGTTGCTGGACTTTTTCAAGACTTCGTAAACCTTGAGATATCCGTAGCTTCGAGGGTGGTCAGAGACCGGTTTAGAGCCGGGAATAGGGATGGCAAAACAAGGTACGCTTGTTTGAAATGATAATTTACCGGAATCAACGGCTGCCGTAACACCGACGATTTTAAAAGTAGATCCCGGTTCGTACGCTGTCTGGATGGCATGATTCACTAGACCGTCTTGCACGCCCTCAAAGGTATTGAGGTTATAATGAGGTCTATTGGCCATTGCTAAGATGCCACCGGTTTTGGGCTCCACAATAATGGCCGTACCACTTTCGGCATTGAAATGTTTCAGTCCTGCTTCCAGCTCTTGCTCGACGATGGTTTGTACCGCCATATTGAGGGTAAGCTTAACGTTGATGCCATCAATAGGTTTTTTGAAACGAGCATCGGCAGATGGAATAATCTTACCACGATTATCGGTGCGATAGACATTGATGCCCGGTACGCCGGTCAAATAAGAGTCGAGGCTCCTTTCCAATCCTGCTAAGGCAATAGGTTTGAGACTATTGGTGTCAGGGAAACCTAAATATCCGATGAGATGTGTGGCACAAATAGGGGAGGGATAAGATCTTTTAGCCGACGTTTCAAAAGTGATGCCCTCTACTTGAGCTTTTTGTAAAGCCTCTTTGATTTGTTCGACCTTTTCTTCAGTTAGATCTTTGGCTAAAACAACGCGACCACGTCGCTTTTCACGACCCGGTTGCACAATTTTATCGTAAATTTCTACAGTGGTAGTCTCCGGCAGCAGGGGAGCAATGACTTCGGATGCATATTTTGCATACGCTTTGAAGTATTCTTCCGATTTTTCCGCATCGTAGAGTTTTTTCAGTTTCTCTCGTGCTCTATCGACTCCCTCAGGTGCTTTTTCAGGTTCTTCTAATAAGACCTTAGCGAGATTATATGCCTTACCTTCTTTCGTTTCGGCTACAGCTTCACGTAGTAATCGTTCTCGATAACGTAAAACAAGTTTGTCTTGTTCTCGGGTGGTCTTTTTTTCCTTCCATTCCTCAGAATGCATGGCAATGGAATATGCCAAACCGTAACTATTCTTTTTAGGATCTTGTAAATAGTATAAGTCGGCAATCAAATGTGAAGAACGAGTGTTATTCGTAAGAATTTCCTCATTGCAATCCATTAATCTGCCTCGTTCAGGCTCGATTATTTCTGTTCTGAGACGTCCTCCTTGTATCTCATACGCATGCTTTCCCTCGTTTTTTAATTGGACTTTAACAAGATTCCAAGTGAGCCAACTGGTTACAGTACAGGCTACGATGCCTAATAAGAAACATCGCTTAGCAAAGACTGACTGTTCGGAAAAAAGCATGTTGAGCTATAATCTGGTCGGCTGTTACTAATTGGATGCCACGGCGCGAGGTGTTTGATGTGTATCAATAATTTGCAGTTGTTCGTTTTCGATAGGTTGCAACACTGAGTTTCCATCAGTTAATTTTGCCTTAATCGCCCAGTGGGAAGTTAGAGAAATCTTTTTAGAACGATAAAACTCTTCAGTCATGCGGCAAGAATTGATCTCGCTTTCCAATTGCTTAATTTCACGCACCACTTTTACTTGCTCGTTTTTCAAAATGCCAAAAGTAATGCCGGCTCCGCAAAGCAGAGTCGAAAAGCCTATAAGCCAAAGAACAAGGCTGATGTTAAGCTGGTTGGCTGTGTAACGTTTTTTGATACGCTTCATGGTGGGTCGGGTGAGTTAGATCCTTTCTACGCCTCTTAATTTAGCGCTTCGGGATCGTGGGTTATCGTGAATTTCTTGGTCAGTCGCAATGATTGGCTTTTTCGTCAGATTCTTAAAGTAATAGAGTGGATTGGGTTTTGGTTCAGGCCATTCCGGACGGTCGATTTCGGGTCTGCTGCACAGATCGAAGTATTGTTTTACTCGTCGATCTTCCAAACTATGGAAGGTGATGATGGCTAGGCGTCCTTGAGGGGCAAGCAATGAAGCGGAATCTTCTAGAAGTCTGTCAAGAGCTCCCAGTTCGTCATTGACGGCGATTCTTAATGCTTGGAAGGAACGGGTGGCAGGGTGTTGTTTACCTTTGCGCGGTAAAACGCTCTCGATAATACTTGCCAGTTGTCCTGTTGTGGTGATTCGACTATTGCTACGGGCTTTGACGATGGCTCGAGCGATGGCTCGAGAAGCACGTTCTTCACCATATTGCCAAATAATATCGGCGATATCTTTTTCGTCGTAATTATTGATGAGATCTTCTGCTGAAAAGCGAGCTGACGTATCCATTCTCATGTCAAGAGGGCCATTTTCGCGGAAGGAAAATCCACGCTCTGCCTTATCTACCTGATGAGATGAGATACCTAAATCGGCAATGATACCGTCAACTTGAGATACGCCTTCATCTGCGAGTAATTGCTTGATGTCGCTAAAATTACCGGCAATTGCTTTGAATCGATCTCCAAATTGAGCTAATTTAGCTGATGCGGCGCAGCGAGCCTCAGCATCTTGGTCGATTCCCCATACGGTAGCTCCTTTTTCGAGCATTTTGCGTGTATGACCGCCGCCACCAAGGGTGCAGTCAATAATCAATTTGCCCGGACCTGCTTGAACCAAATCTACCGTCTCATTTAATAAAACGGTAATATGATGGAAATCGATTTCTTCAGTAGGAGTATCGGCTTGAGAGGCATCTTGCTCGGATTGTCTTGGCTTACCCTTAGCTACTTCTTCTTTTATGGCACGGTTATAGGCATAATACTGAGGGGCTAAAAATGCTTCAGTATAATAGAGTGGGGACCATGCGGAAGCGTCTTGATTGCCTAGCCACTCGCTTATTAGTGAATCTAACCCTTGCTCACCATTAATGCTTAATAATAAGTGAAGGTGATTGTTAAAAACGCCACAAAGATGCAAATCACAATGAGGGTTGTTTGCCCAAGAATCGGCAATTTCTCTCATAGCTTCATCAGACATTAAAGAGGCATTTGACTGAGTTAAGGTCTCTTCAATACGTGATTGAAATAAATTTTTCAGTTGATCGGAAAGACCTGCCAGTTTGCCGTATGATCCTTTTTGTCCTGCTAAAGCCATCTCTGCCAAAATGTCTTTTTTCTCAGCTTGCCATGATTGAATGGTATCGTCACTGAGTGCATCCCCTGTCCACAATGTTACCAAATACGCCGTGGTCTCCGGTTTTGATCCGGTATCATAACAGTTCCCCTGATCTGTGCTGAAAACACTAAGGGCGTGTTTTGGCACAAAGCTTGGGCGATCTGTTGATGTATTAGGCGTAGATGACATGAGGTAAATAAAAACAGGTTAGAAAATGGCGAACATATTGTTGATGTCCATCGTAGAAAGGCGGGTCTTTTCTTCTGCCTCTTCAAATAAAGTCGGTTCCCAGAGTTCGAAATATTCCCCGCGGCTGGCAATTTTTACAAGGGACTCGATTTTGGCATGTTCAGCTAAATTTTTTGGAACTAGCAATTTTCCTTGTGAATTGACGAGGCACTCAACGCTGTTAGCGTACATTCTACCGATGTAGGCATCTTTAGCGGCGAAGCTGAAATCGGAAGCTTTGATTTGCTCGACGATTTGTAAAAAGCATTGCTGTGTATAGACTTTAATGGTGGGAAGTCCTTCTCGAGATGAGGAAAGAAGAAGCAAAGGAGTATCATCACTTGGTCTCCAATCTCCAGGAATGGCTATCCTGTTCTTGGGATCAAGCTTGTGGGTCCATGAACCACATGAATGATATGATACGTTTTGCATAAGGTCGAATACACTTAGGGGTACAGTCAGTACACTTCAATACACTTTAAATGTCAATAGAACATTATCAAGAAAGTATGAAGATTCTAAATTTTATGACAAATTTGTCATACTCAGTCATTTTTATAGGTCATAAAAGCATCGAATTCGGCTTTTTTGGGTACTTCTTTTAGGGTGGATAAAAAAAGTATTTACAGTCGAGGTGAAGAGGGCAAACTAAGGGGCATTAACATTTACGATCGTATGAATATAGCAGAGAAATTTGAGCATTACGTATTACCTACTTATGGTAGAATCCCTATTTCCATGGTCAGAGGGGAAGGGGCACGCCTTTGGGACAGTACCGGAAAGTGCTATTTAGATTTTTGTATGGGTATTGCTACCTGTTCTTTGGGTCATTGCAATCCGATCGTAACAGAGGCATTACAAAAACAAGCTGCTACTTTGGTGCATTGTTCCAATTTGTATTTCATCCCTCAACAAGCTGATTTAGCTGAGTTTATCGTGACTCGTTGCGTGGAATTGCCGGGTAAGGTATTCTTCTCAAATAGTGGAGCCGAATCCAACGATGGTATGATCAAGGTCGCCCGCCGATATGGTCATAGAAAGCCACAAGCAAATGGTGAACCCCGCTATGAGGTGTTGACTTTTAATCAATCCTTCCACGGTCGTACATTAGGTAGTATGGCTGCAACCGGTCAGGATAAGATTAAAGCCGAGTTTGATCCGATGTTACATGGCTTCCGCCATTTACCATTTAATGATTTAGAAGCGGTGAAAGCCGCCATCGCTCCCGAAACTGTAGCTATCATGCTTGAGCCGGTTCAAGGTGAAGGTGGTGTGAACCCATGTACCCCTGAGTTTTTAAGAGGTTTGTCCGATTTATGTAAGCAACACGATTTGTTGTTGATGATCGATGAAGTGCAATGCGGTTTTGGTCGTTGTGGCGATATGATGGGTTGGCGTGCCGTGGCTCCTGAAGTAAAACCTGATGTGATTTCATGGGCTAAGGCTTTAGGTGGTGGTTTTCCTATTGGTGGTTTTTGGGTAAGTGATCGCTCTATGAATGGTCAAGGTACGGAACTTTCTTCCATCATGGGACCCGGCTCTCATGGTTCCACTTATGGAGGTAATCCTTTGGCATCAACAGTTGCCCTAACCGTGCTTCGTGAAATCCATAGCAATCATTTGCCAAAGAGAGCTCAACAAGTAGGCGAACGCATCAAAAACGGAGTGATGGAGATGAACTCTCCTTTGGTATCCGGCGTGAGAGGTCTTGGTGCTTTAATCGGAATAGGAATCAAGCCCGATATGCTTGAGATCCAAGAAGGAGCAACGATTGCCTCTACCGTAGTAGATGCTCTCCGTGACGGTGGTTTGCTTGCCGTGCCGGCCGGTCCTGAGACAGTGCGTTTGTTACCACCTCTTAATGTGACTGATGATGAAGTAGATCAAGCTCTCGTGCTCATCAAGCGAGTCTTGAAATCGCTTTCTTAATAATTTTTAACCTACTGATGGAGAGACATGCGGAATATTTTGATTAAAAAACCCGGTGAGTTCGTTCGTCAGTTTTCAGTTATGCTTGAAAACCGAGTAGGGTCGTTTACGTCCCTGCTCGGTTTATTGCAATCTCGAGGCATCGTTTGCTTGGGTTGTGGTATTCAAGATGGTAAAGAGGTTTCTATTGCCAGAATGGTGGTAAGCGATCCCTATGCCACGCTTGAAGTTTTTGTAGAAAAGGGGATATCGTTTCATACATGTGAGGTATTGGTGGTTATTTTAAAACAGGGCGCTGCCGATATGCAGGAGTGCTTAGATAAACTGTTTCGAGCTGAAATAAATGTGAATTTTATGTATGCTTTGCTACCCGTTATGAAAAAAACGATGTTGGTCTTGCATGTAGAAGATGTTCCTTTCGCTGCGGAAGTCTTAAATAAAGCAGGATTTTGTATTTGTCGCCAACAAGATTTAAGCAGATAGTTCTCGTCGTTTAATGATTGATGTTGTGATGGTTTGATTCTTTATAGAACTGCGTAAGTATCGGGCTTTTAACTTGACGCAAGGCGAAAACTTGCTAAGTTATCCGCCACATGGCAAAAGTACCCGTTATTAATTTAAGAAAGGGCCACGCAGTTAACCATAACAACGATGTTTGTGTTGTTGTGAATATGGAGCACAAATGTCCTCCACGTATGGCATCTTATGTTCAAATGAGCATTCGTAGCATTGCTACCAAAAAGGTTTATAACCTTCGTTTGACCTCCAATGAATCTCTTGAAGGGGTGAACTTGGCTCGTGAAGAATACGAATTTAGCTACATCGACGGTATGGGCTACCACTTCATGAATCCGGACACTTACGAAGACATTACCGTAAGTTCTGATATTGTTGAGCCTGTGAAGGATTACTTGATGGAAGGTAACATCTACATTCTTCTTTTCACTGACGAAGTTGTAGTTTCCGTTGAACTTCCTGCCGCTATCGTGATGGAAGTGGCTGAAGCTCCTGAAGGTGTAAAAGGTGACAGCGCTAACAACGTTTACAAGTCTGCTACCATGACCACCGGTCTTGTTGTGCAAGTGCCTTTATTCATCAAGCCTGGTGAACGCATCTCTGTTAAAACTGAAGATGGTTCCTACTTAGGCCGCTCCAACTAAGAAGCTTTCTTAGAATAAATTTTGGATGTGCCCGTTAATTAACGTGGCACATCTTTTTTTATGCCCGGGTTGTACAATACGAAATTGTATCAAGCCATGACGATAGATTTTCAGCATTTCATGGATGTGTCGGTCTAATGTAGTATGTACACAGTCGCTGAGCAGTTGGTAGATATTTTAGAGCGAGCAGGAGTCCGTCGCTTATATGGTATCGTTGGAGATAGCCTTAATCCTATTACGGATGCCATTCATCATAAGAAAACAATTGAGTGGATTCATGTAAGGCATGAAGAAGTAGCCGCTTTTGCTGCAAGCGCAGAGGCTCAAATGACCGGTAGTTTAGCCGTATGTTGTGGTAGTGCAGGTCCGGGTAATTTGCATTTGATCAATGGTTTATTTGACGCTCATCGTACACGTGTGCCGGTTTTAGCTATTGCCTCTCATATTCCTCAGTCGGAAATTGGGACTAATTATTTTCAAGCTACTCATCCTGAAATGTTATTTCGAGAGTGTAGTTGCTACGATGAGTTGATTTCCGACCCGTCACAGGTCGCTCGAGTTATGCAGACTGCTATTCAACATGCCATTTCCTTAAATGATGTGGCAGTCGTGGTCATTCCCGGAGATGTGGCGGGCATGAAAGCGGAAAAATTGCACTGGATGCATCCCCCTGTAGTATTGCAGGCTAAGCAATCCCCGAATGAAGAAGCGATACAATGTGGTGCCAAAATTCTTAATGAGGCGAAAAAAGTAACTTTGTTCTGCGGTGCTGGATGCGCAGGTTATGAAAAGCAAGTAATTGATCTCGCTAAAAGACTGAACTCACCGGTAGCTTACACATGGAGAGGTAAAGAATACTTTGAGCATGATAATCCGTTTTCAATGGGCATGACCGGATTATTAGGGTGGGGTGGCGCCTATGAGGCCATGTTTGATAGTGACTTAATTGTCATGCTTGGTACGGATTTCCCTTATACGGCATTTATTCCCGATCATCTTCCCGTTATTCAGGTTGATGCCCGTGGTGAGATGCTAGGCAGAAGAGGGCGCCTAGATTTAGGTATAAATGGAGATGTCTCGATGGTGATTGAGCATTTAATGCCTTTAGTGGAGGAAAAGACGGATGCTTCGTTTTTAAAAGTATGCCAAGAAAGGCATCGACATCAGTTAAAACGACTGAATGCCTATATTGCAGGGCAAGGTGATGATTATCCCTTAAGACCGGAGCAATTAACCGATGCTATCAATCGATATGCCAATCAAGATGCCTTATTTACCATAGATACGGGTACTCCTTGTCTTTGGGCGGCTCGCTACTTGAGTGGTACAGGGCAGAGAAAGTTTATCGCCTCATTCCATCATGGGACGATGGCTAATGCCATGCCTATGGCAATTGGGCTTTTATGTACGGATCCCAAACGACAGGTTGTATCTTTGTGCGGGGATGGGGGGCTTTCAATGTTGTTAGGCGACTTAATTACGATTGTACAATATAAATTGCCGGTGAAATTGGTGGTATATGATAATGATGCTTTAGATTTCATTATTATGGAGATGCAGTCAGCCGGTATGGAGCCTTGGCAGGTAGATTTACATAATCCGTCTTATGCTTCTCTAGCCGATAGCATCGGTATCAAGGGTTTTCGTCTAACTAAAGCATCTCAGGTGGATAGTGTGGTTCAAGAGTTTCTTGCTCATCCCGGTCCTGCTTTGCTCGATGCTGTTGTAAATGCTGAGGCTATTGCCCTACCTCCCGCCATATCTTTGGCCCAAGTTACCGGTTTTGGTAAATCTATGATTAAAGAGGCTCTACATGGCGATTTAAAACATGTCGTGAGGACATTGCTCGGCAACAGGAAGATTTTACTCTAGTATAATCCTAAAAAATCGTTCGTAACCTAATTGGATGCGAACGATTTTTTGTTGTAATCTAAGTTATTTTCCCTTTTTTTGAGGAGGTGGCTGTAGATCTTTTTTGATGCCATCAAAATAGGCTTTATCCTTAGCACTTAAATTTTGATACGAAACTTTTACTATTTGTCCATCATGTAAGGCTAACCAAATGTTATTGTGAGTAGCTTTATCATCATATTTCGCTATCTTTGCAAAAAATGTAGAGCCATTTGCGCCCGTCCATGTTCTAAAACCTTTAGCTGTGAGGCTTTTTTTAAAGTCTTTATAATGGATGCGAGCTAAATTCGCACTATGTTTAATCGTATCCATATAAAAATTATTTTGTCCGGATGTGTACCCCTTGACCGAGTTGATCTGAGCGCCATCAGGAGATACGATCATTAATACCGGTACGCCTCGTACGTTAAAGTTCGTATGCATTTTTTTTACATAACGGCGCATATCGTCTGCTTTACTTTTATATTTGCGAAATTTTTCCCCTGTAAATTGTTCTGCCGTATCAAATTTCAATCTAATTACATTATCAACCGCCCAAGTTTTGAATGCCTCCGTATTGAAAAGTTCCATTTCCAATTTTGCACTGGGTGGGCTGTATCGGGAATCGTGGAACCAAATCAATACGGGCTTGTTTTCATAACGTGCACGTTTTAAAGCTGAATCGTAGCTAAAATGCCAAGCTGCTTTTTGTTCCTTACCTGCAAAAATTTCATCGTCTAGTTCAGGAATGAAGGCATCAGGGTCGTGAGCATTAGTCCAATAAATTTTTGATCCCTTATGGTAATCTTTTTCCATTTCGGACACATCACTAACCTCGACCATTTTCGCGTTTTCTTTCCCCATATTTAATGGGTCATCACCCGAGAAATCGCTTACTGATGAGCTAAATTCAGCACCCGATACCATAGCTCTCAAGCCGGTACTAAAGGAGCCATCATCCTTGATGGTACGCTCTGAGGCGATTTGCATACAAGAACTTAAAGCAAATATCGAAATAAATGAAATCCAACGATGCTTCATGGCTAGTAGCTTTAACATAAGACAAAATGGGCTACAATCAAATTGTAGCCCATATGAGATGAAAGGATGTTTTTCGAAGGATTAGTCACCGGTCTTAAGAACCTTAATGAACGCCTCTTGCGGGATGTTAATCTTACCGATGGCCTTCATGCGCTTCTTACCTTCTTTTTGCTTTTCAAGCAACTTACGTTTACGAGTAACGTCACCGCCATAACATTTGGCTGTCACGTCTTTTCTCATTGCCGAAATACTTTCACGAGCAATAATCTTACCACCGATGCATGCTTGAATAGCTACGGTGAAAAGTTGTCTTGGAATCACGTTTTTGAGCTTTTCTGCTAATTCACGACCACGAGACACTGCTTTTTCACGGTGTACGATCATGGAAAAGGCGTCAACAGGTTCGCCTGCGATAAGCATATCCATCTTAATCAAGTTGGAAGCTTGGTAACCGGCGTGTTCGTAGTCCATGGAGCCATAGCCGCGAGTCATCGACTTGAGCTTATCGTTGAAGTCCACAAGGATTTCAGCAAGAGGTACGGTGCAAGTGAGCATCACGCGAGTGTCGTCGATGGTTTCAGTGTTTTCTACGTTACCACGTTTTTCGAGTACCAATTGCATCACATCACCAATGAAATCGCCAGGTACCATGATGAAGATACGCACGATAGGTTCGCGAATTTCTGCGATTTCTTGAGGCTCGGGCAACAAGCTTGGGTTATCGACTAAAAGTTCTTCTCCGTCGGTTTTGGTTACTTCATAAATAACGGAAGGATAAGTGGAAATAATATCCATGTTAAACTCACGTCTGAGACGTTCTTGGATAATTTCCATGTGAAGCAAGCCAAGGAAACCGCAACGGAAGCCAAAGCCAAGAGCCACAGAGGATTCGGATTGGAAGGTGAATGCCGCGTCATTGATTTGAAGCTTAGCCATAGCGGATTTTAACGCTTCAAAGTCGGAAGTATCTACAGGATAGATACCGGAGAATACCATTGGACGGATTTCTTTAAAACCGGAAAGTGGTTCCTTGCATGGTTTGGCCGAGTCGGTGTAAGTATCACCGATTTTTACATCGCTGGCAGATTTCATGTTAGCAATGATATAACCTACGTCGCCGGCGGTTAGTTCATTGGTCTTTTGCATCTTTGGAGTAAAGATACCCACTTCTTTTACTTCGTAGGTCTCATCGGTGGCGAAAAGTTTAACACGCATTCCACGTTTTACTTTGCCGGAAACAATACGCACGTAAGAAACTACACCACGATAGGCGTCATATACCGAGTCGAAAACTAAGGCACGAAGCAAGCCGTCCTCGGAATCCTGTGGTGGGGGAACTCTCTCAACCACAGCTTCCAAAATCTCATCAATGCCTACGCCCATTTTGGCTGAAGCGTGAATGGCTTCTTCATGGTGGACGCAAATGATGTCTTCCAACTGACGATAAACGTTAGGAAGGTTGGCACTTGGTAAGTCGATTTTGTTAATGACCGGAATGATGGCAAGTTTTTGTTCCAAGGCTAAGTGCATGTTTGCCAAGGTCTGTGCTTCAACACCCTGTGCTGCATCAACAATTAACAATGCACCTTCACAAGCCGCAAGAGAACGAGAAACTTCATAAGAAAAGTCAACGTGGCCGGGGGTGTCCAAAAGATTTAATTTGTAGGTTTTACCATCTTTGGCTTTATAAAAAATGGTAACCGGGTGTGATTTGATCGTAATGCCTTTTTCACGTTCCAAATCCATGGCATCGAGAAGCTGATCTTGGCGTTCTCGGACGGAAATCGTGTCGGTCTTTTCCAACAAGCGGTCGGAAAGGGTGGTTTTACCGTGGTCGATGTGGGCGATAATAGAAAAATTACGAGTCAATTCAGTAGACATAATGGCTCTTACTCCTTTGTAATAATGAGTATAATACGGGCGCAGAGAGTAGTAGGAACAAGGGCTTTGGTCAAGACAAGATGCTGACACGGAACGAAAAGACATGCAGTATGTCGATGAAAAATGTCTTTAGCATGTTCGTTTTGCATGCATTAGACCTTTCCCGGTCGTCCGCAAATGAGCCCATACATAATGCTAAATGCAGTCAAGATGGTATAAATTAAACAAAATATCCAGAAATTGCCCTGTGGATCAATCAATTGACCGAGAAGGAACGCACCTCCCGCCCCGATACAATAGCCAAAGCCCTGTACCATGCCGGATAGGCAAATAGCCGATGACGTATTACCTGCGTGCTCCAACATCAATCCTAGACCTCGGCTAAAAACGGCTCCTGAGCAAAAACCTAACAAAACGGCTAGAGGAAGAGTCCAGTAATTGGGAGTATAAAAAATTAACCAGCTCGTAATGGCTGTAATAACTGAGCAAGTAGCAATCAATCGTCCGGCTCCGCCCATAGTCTGTGCTACATAGTTGGCAAACAAACTACTAGGGACTTGAGCTAAAATGGACATTGCCATAATGAATTTGGCGTCGCTTTCCACAAATCCTTTACCTTGTAGTAAAATGGCTATCCATGCGGCAAATAGGTAACTTTTTCCCACCCGAACAGCATAGAGAAAAGTCAAATCCCAACCGATTTTTTGTTTGATGATTTGAGCAAATCTATTGGGTACCAGCTCATCTCGATCCGGTATACGAAAGAATCTAAAATAGATAATCCAAACGATAATACCTAAAATAAGCGGTATGCTCCATATTCCTAAACCGAATCGCCAACTGCCATACGTTAACGCTATGGGAAGGGTCACAGCGGTAGCCATCATCATGCCTAAATCGATCATAGCGGAATAAAATCCCATATAAATTTGAGGTCTTACGGAAAAATGTTTTTTAATCAATCCGGGGACAATACATCCGGCTAAACCAAGCCCCAATCCATTTAAGATAAGCCCGCCAAATAAACCTGTTGCCCCATCTGAACACCGCCAAAAAATACCGCACAATCCCACTATTTGAGCAATCAATGCTATTTTCCACATGGGGAAACTTTTTACCAATCTAGGAGCCAATAGGGCAGCTAAAGCCAAAAAGCCAATCGGCATCCATGAAAAAGGATCGGACCATTCCATCGGTATTCCCAAGGATCGACCGATCATACGCAAAAGTGGATCAGTAGCCGTAATAGATGCATGGAGATTAAAACTCAATAAGCCGATGGCTATGATAAATAACCATTCGTGCAAGACAGGAGGTCTGGCTCTTTGAATTTCGTTATTCATGCACTTGGGCTAGTTGATAGTGGAATTGGTTCGGAGCGATCACAACGATAGGCAAAATAAGTGATCATGATATTGATCAACAAGTAAAGGGAACAGTAAATCCAAAAATTACTCGTTTGGTCAATCAATTTACTAAGACCCAAAGCTAATCCTGCTCCCCCGAGGAATCCCACTCCTTGCACCATTCCCGATAGACTTAGAGCTGATACCGGATCTTGAGTCTTTACGACCATGAGAGTCATGCCTCGTGCAGCGATGGCTCCAATTCCCAACCCGATAATGATGCCAAATGGTATGCAAAAGTAAAAAGGCAGATACATAATACCCCAAAGCGCACCGCTTGAAAGTAGAGCAGACCAAAAGACTAATCTAAACCCGCTACCTAATTTGATGGCTATCCAGTGAGCAAAAAAACTGGCAGGTACTTGAGATATGGATAAAATGCTTAATACTAATCCTGCTTGGTCAGCTTCGAGTCCACGGTTTTTAAGTAATAAAGTAATCCATGTAATGCAAAAATAAGCGCCGGAAACTCTTAAAATATAAAATAGAGTAATCGTTTGTGCCGTACCATTTCTCAAGACGACTTTCAGATCCGTTTTTACCGGGGGGGCGGACTTTTCCACCTTATTTCTCGTAAAATAGATGAACCATAAAACAGCACAAAGACCCAAGGGGATTGCCCAGAAAACGAGACTAAATCGCCAGCTCCCCGTTGACTGAGCTATAGGTAGTGCCAAAGCGGCGGAAATGGCTGTACTTAAACCTAGTAAGCCACTATAAGCACCAATCAAACGTGGGGCGGATCGAGGGAAATGGGATTTAACAAATCCCGGAATGGCTGAGCCGATAATGCCTAAGCCAATACCCAGTACCAAGGTTCCGCCAAGCATCCCCACATATCCCCCATAACTACGCCAGATCATTCCTACAATGGTGATTAACTGGAATAAAAATATCATTCGCCAAATAGACATATATCGGGCTATGTGAGGAGCAAAGATTGATGCCACACCTAAAATGCCGACAGGCATTAAAGCAAAAAGACCTGCCGTTTCTTTAGAAATATGTAAATCTTTTTCAATAAGTCCGATAAGAGGATCGATGGTTGTTAATGGAGCCCGTAAATTGCAACATAAGAAGATTAAAACACACAATAACAGCCATTTGCTCTGTTTGGGAGCAATAGTTGATTGTGTGTTTAATGTTGGAGGCAAAACCATGTGAAAAAATCCTTAAACAATGATGAATCTTGCTAAACCTCTCCCGGCTTCGCACATATCGTACCATAGATCATACTGATCAAATTAAATACGGTGTAGAGTAAACAAAAGATAATGAAGCCCCCTGTAGGATGGATTAAGCTGCTACAGCAAAAGGCAATGCCGGCACCTAAAATGAAGCCACATCCTTGAGCCATTCCTGATAATTCAATCGCCGATACCTCATCTTTAGCTCGTAATACCATGAACCCCATACCACGAGCAAAAATGGCACCGGAACCGAGTCCTAGTAAAATAGCCATCGGCAGAATGCAGAAAATTGGTAAATAAAAGATTAACCAACAAGATAAAATAGATACAATAGCACTGATAATGATCAAACGACCATCTCCACCTAATTTTGCTGAAAACCAGTTTGAAAATAAACTTGAGGGGATGCCTGCTAAACTGGTAACAGCCATCACAAACCCTGCATCATCTGAGCTTAAGCCTTTATTTTGTAATAAAACAGTAATCCAAGTGTAGAAAAAGTAGGCAGAAGCAATGCGTGAAGTATAAAAAATCGTTACATTCCATGCGATACGCTTCTTGAGCATTTTGGTAATATGCGTTGCTAATGCCGTTCGTTTGGCGAATCCCTTAGAAATTAAAAAATACCCACCCCATAATGCTACCCCTATCAACATAGGTAAGCCCCAAAAACCTAAGCCCATTCGCCACCCACCCCAATGTTGGGCAATTGGTGCCGACGTCGCAGAAGATAAAGTAACACCCAATCCCAAACAGGCGGAATAGGCACCCATATAAAGCGGAGCACGCACAGGAAAGTGTAATTTAATAAAGCCCGGCATGCAGGAGCCAACTACCCCTGCCCCAAGCCCTAATAGCAAAACACCTCCATATAAACCGACAATGCCATCCATACTGCGCCAGCAAACTCCTACGCATGCTAAGAGCTGAAAAATTAAGATGACCTTCCAAATAGATAAATAATCCGACAATTTTGGAGTAATCATTGAAGAAATCCCTAAAGCGGCTACGGGTAAAAGAGCAAACGCACCGGACCACTCCATAGAAATACCCACATCCTTTTCAATCATTTTCAAAAGAGGGTCTATGGCCGTAATGGCTGTACGTAAATTAAAACACATGAATGCCATCGCTAAAAGAAGGAGCCATTCATGTGGAATTTTATCTCTCGTTTTGATCTCCATCATCTAGTTAAACAAAATCAGTAAATAGTCTGTTGAAAAAAGAAAAAAAGAGAATTTGGAATTGGGTTTTATAACTTATACAAAATAAAGAAAATCAAACCGATGAAAATAAGAAAACCCACATATGCTTTCGATTCTGACGGAAGCATATGTGGGTTAAAAAACGATTCATCAATTACTAACTACTCATTAATTAATGAATGTTTCGTTAGCGACTTATTTGCATTTGCAGCCATTGCAGTCTTTTTTCTTACCGCAATCTTTTTTGCCATCTGCACACTCGCACTTCTTGCAATCCTTGCAAGAGCAATTTTTTCCTTCAGCGCATTTGCAATCTTTGCATGAGCAATTTTCACATTTGCAAGAAGCAGGGGCTTTTGGAGCCTCTTTTGGTGCTTCTTCCGTTTGGCCAAAAGCCACCATGCCAAGCATTGCTACTGAACAACATGCAGTTACTAATGATTTGATCATAAAATAATGGGGTTTATTAGTTAATACTAACTTTCGTAAGAAAGTTATACTACTTTAACTCTAGCCAAGCCCGATGCAAGGATTTTTTGAGTCGTGATTTTAAAATGGGGTCTGTGTTATAGAGCCGATCCAATCAATGTGCTAGGGAATATAAGTTGGTTGACACATAATGGTATAAAACGTATAACTTCTACTACTTTTAATAGAGAATTTAGTGGTGGGGTTAATAGGTTTAAACGCTCTCTAAATCAAATGATTAATACCTCGTCTGAAATAACTATAATTAGTAATAATCTCGTAAATAACACTATATGAAAACAATATTATTTCTGACGATAGTCGTATCATTATCAGTTATAACGTCCTGTACGACTAGCTATGATATCAATTCTTTAACCGTACAAAAGGAGTCAGGGTTTCACGACAAGCTTACGACAGAATCTGAGTCCTATATGAATAAGGCTATTGCAGCACTCGACCATGCGTTGCCATTGATGAATCCGAATTACGGCAAAAACAAAATAGCACGTATCAAGAAACAACTTTTTACGTACATTAAGAGTGAGTTGGACATAACCGATGAGTTTATTGCGCGCGCTGAAGGTAAGATGGAACAAGAAGGTATTCTTAATAAAGACAAATTTTTGGTATATGAAGCATATCAATTAATTGATGAATCCTTTAATAAAGTAGCTTCTAAATTACCAAAAGAATCTGTAAGTTATTTGGAAAAATTCGTTAGTGAATATGTAAAAAGCGTTATTTATTCTCAAGATGATCCTAATGATTATATGCAATTTTATCGAGCCCATATAACTGCGGTAAGAGCTCATCTTTATTGCTCTCTTATAGTGATTATAGAGGAATACTACAATTGAACTTGCAGATAAAAAATTACTATAATTGAGGGGGGCTTACTGAAATCGCTAAATGGAAGAGAGTTGATTTCTAAGATGCGAGCAGTTTGCCTTAAATGTCATACAGCGTGCTGGTTAGTCTTGATGTTGGCACAAAGATAGGCAGTATTATTATAGGTAAGTTGCATTTAAGTAGAATTTTTTCACTTCTGTTTATTAACGATGAAAATATTATTTAACGAATGATTGGATAGAGTATATTTATGAAACGCAGACGTTCATTTTTTATTATATGCCCGGTAATGTTAATTTTCGATTTGCCGATGTTTCCTTTTTTGTGGTTAGCTGTGTTTTATTTATTTGCAATCCAGTTTGTTTTGGTATGGTGCATATTGAGTATTTCCTCTACATTTTTGAGAGCTTTTTTATATGCAATTGGTGTCTGTGTAGGAATAGCCTTATGGGAAATTTACAAAGGAGCAGACCTTACCAATTATGTGAGTTATTATGTAATACTTACTTATTGTTTGCCTATTATTGCAGGGGTATTAGTCGGTTATAATCCGAATGTAAAAAATGCTGATAGTGAAAATATTGGATAGAGTATCGTAAACTCGCACGGAAAAATAAATATAATGAAAGCTCTTTCTCTTTGTCTTTTTGGTTATTTGTTAATGATAATTGTATTTTTTATCACCAGCATTAAAATATACCATTTATCAGAAGTTTCTTCTACGGAACGTTTTATGTATTTATCGATGGTCATGTTGTCATTGATCATGTTTATTGCTTCCTTAATATGGAGTTCCATTTATATCATTAATCGTAAGGATGTAGCTCTCAATGCAGTCAGTATATTTCTTGCAATAGTTCCTATAATTATCATAGCTATGAACTATTAAATCAAAAGACCGGGTTCATCATGATCTCGGCCTTTTTTTATACAAAAATCCCCTTGGTATGTTGATGCATTTCCAAGGGGATCGTAAATTGTACGGCAACTAAGGTTTAGACTTCTTCGGGGAAGATGAAATTAACGATGTTGTCGTTATGAAGGTCGTTTAGGCTTTGTTTTAGGAAGCCTTGGGCAATCATATGGCGAGCTTTATCTTCCGGGATGCCTCGTGAGAGTAAGTAGAAGATTTCTTCGTCGGAAAGGGATGATGTGGCACTACCGTGTGAGCATTGGACTCCGTCGGCTAAAATCTCAAGTCCGGGCATTGAGTTTGCTTCGGCTTGATCGTTTAGCAAAAGGTTTCTGTTGCTTTGGTAGGCACTTGTTTGGTGTGCGCCTTGATCTACCAAGATCATGCCTGAAAAGATGGTTTTAGCACGATCGTTTAAGACATTTTTGTAGATTAGGTTGCTCGATGCGCCGGGCTTGGCATGCCATTGCTTGGTGCGCTGATCCAGTTTGGTGGTATTGGCGACGAAATTAGCCGAGTAGAGTTTGATTTGAGCTTCTTCCGCTAACATGGAAGCAAATGTTTCCTGTCTGGTCCATTTGGTGCCTTTTTGCGCCGTTACATGGTTGATGCACGCATGGTCGTAAGCGCGCAGGTCTTGAATCTGGACGGATTGACTTTGGATGTTTAAATCTTGCTTGAGAGCATAATCTATCGATGCGCCTTGCTTTGCCGAGATTTGTAGCATGCCGACGGCGAATTGATTTCCTGCGTCTTCGCTTTGCCAAGTTTCCTTGACGATGATGTTGGCATAATCTTCAGCAATAATGATGGTGCTAGGGAAGACCACACAATCATCTCCTTTGATGGAATGATGAATGTTGATCTGAGCCTGACATTCTTGCTTGGCTATGATGATAATGCCATGGGATTGCATGGCACGATGAATTAAAGTCAATTGTTCCGAACCCAGTGAGTGAGGTATTTCCGCTAAAATGCTTTGTGCCTGCTCGGGGTTGCTGTGGATCAAATCGCTGAGTTCTACGATCTGTAAACCGGTCGGCAAGGATGAAGGAAGCTTGGTTGGGTAGCCATTGCTATAGCACACGTTAAGAGCTTGTTCATCAATCGGTGCGAAATCATCGTCCTGCTTGTCCGCTAATTTGTAGGAATCGAGCGAAGAATTATTGATGCTGCCAAATCTCCAATTTTCATCGAGCAAGGAGGGGGCTGCCGTTTGGTTGGCTAAGTCGCACGCTTCTTGGCTGCGTTGCTTAAACCATTCGGGTGCGTTTTCCTGCAAGGTGTGGTGTTGCGAAAGGAATTGAATCATGTTGATGAAAATTAAAGGTTAACCGATACTATCTTCCATTTCCAAGTCGATCAAACGACGAAGCTCGACGGAGTATTCCATAGGGAACTCTTGTACGAGGTCGTTAATAAATCCATTGACGGCTAATGACATGGCTGCTGCTTTCGGTATGCCGCGCTGCTCCATGTAGAAGAGCATATCTTCTGAAACTTGTGAAACTGATGCCTCATGCTGAACCACGTTTTTATCACCTCTTACGGTAATGGCTGGGTAGGTATCCGTCCTACTGTCGGCTGCCAATAAAAGGGCATCACATTCCGTGTTGTTTTTGCATCCTTTAAGGCCGCGAGGAATGACGACTTGACCGCGATAGGAGGAGCGCCCCGAGCCGATGCTGATCGATTTGGAAACAACATTTGATGTCGTATCATCTGCAGCATGGATCATTTTGGCACCAGTGTCTTGGTGCTGTCCCGTGTTGGCGATGGCGATAGAGATTACTTCACCACGGGCGCGTTTGCCTTTAAGCACTACTCCCGGATATTTCATCGTAAGCCCTGAGCCGATGTTGCAGTCAATCCAGCGGATTTCGGCATCTTCCATAGCGATTCCTCGTTTGGTTACCATGTTAAATACGTTGGATGACCAGTTTTGAACCGTTACGTATTGGATTTTAGCTCCTTTGAGTGCCACGAGTTCTACGACGGCAGAGTGCAAGGTGGATGTTTCGAACTGTGGTGCGGTACACCCTTCCATATACATGAGCTCGGCTCCTTCATCTGCGATGATGAGAGTACGCTCAAATTGACCGAAGTTTTCGGAGTTAATACGGAAATAAGCTTGAAGCGGATGCTTGAGCTTGAGCCCTTTAGGCACGTAGATGAATGAACCGCCTGAAAAAACGGCACTATTCAATGCGGAGAACTTATTGTCACCTGTCGGGATGACTTTGCCGAACCAAGGTTTGAAAATTTCGGGATATTCTTTGAGACCCTCTGTTGAGTTGACGAAGATTACGCCTTGGCTCTTGAGTTCTTCCTTGATGTTTGAATAAGCGGATTCCGAATCGTATTGGGCTTCAACACCGGCTAAGAATTGTCTTTCTTGCTCAGGTACGCCTAATCGTTCAAAGGTGCGTTTTACATCATCCGGTACG
Source organism: Akkermansiaceae bacterium UBA7331 (assembly GCA_002471255.1). GTDB lineage: Bacteria > Verrucomicrobiota > Verrucomicrobiia > Verrucomicrobiales > Akkermansiaceae > Akkermansia. Next base: position 114,096 of record DKPP01000011.1, read on the forward strand.
TCATCCCAGCTGCGTTTAGGGCGTTCACCATCAGATAAATAGTAACGAATAGCGTCAAAATCGATTTTTTCGATTTCTTTAGTTGCCCAATGAGTGGGGAGTGGTTTGCTTTCGAATACTTGTAAGGCTTTTTTACGAAATTCACGGATCCAGTCCGGCTCGTTTTTTACATCACAAATGTAATCGATGGTCTGTTCACTTAGACCATATCCCGCATCATATTTATGGCGTTCCGGGAAGGAAAAGTTTCCGATGGAACGATCTAAATCGAGCAAGGCTTGCTTATCTGTTGATTCTTTAGGAGCCGGTTTATCGCTCATAAGATATGCCTACTGATAAAATATTATGCGTTGGGTAAATCCAATTCTTTGAGGAACTCGTAACCTTGAGCTTCGAGTTCATCGACTAATTCATAGCCTCCGGTACGTACGATTTGACCATGGGCTAAAACGTGTACGACGTCAGGCTTGATGTAATCAAGCAATCTCTTGTAGTGAGTGATCACTAAGAAGCTGCGGAAAGGAGAACGCATGGAGTTCACCCCCTCGGAAACGATGCGCAAGGCATCAATATCAAGACCTGAGTCGGTTTCATCGAGGATGGCGTAAGAAGGCTCAAGTAAAAGCATCTGGAGCACTTCGTTGCGTTTCTTTTCGCCTCCGGAGAAGCCTTCGTTTACGGCGCGTGAGGTAAACTTGCGAGCCATGCCTAGTTGATCCATCTTGGCATAGAGTGTTTTATAGAAGCTTACCGCATCTAGCTCTTCACCTTCCGGCATACGAGCCTGCATGGCTGCGCGTAAAAAGTTGGCATTTGAGACACCCGGTACTTCCATTGGGTATTGGAAGGCGAGGAACAAGCCTGCACGGCTACGCTCATCGACACCCATTTCTAATAAGTTTTGGCCGTCGAGCCAAACTTCACCCTGAGTTATTTCATAATCCGGATGGCCGCAAAGAACCTTAGACAAGGTGCTTTTCCCTGAACCATTAGGCCCCATGATGGCATGAACTTCACCTTTGGGGATTTCTAAATTGATTCCTTTTAAGATTGGTGTGCCTTGCACATTGGCGTGCAAGTTTTTGATAATTAAACTCATGGTGATGGATGGAAAATTAAGAATCGGCTACGGCACCGCGTAAATTGATTTCAGCTTCTTGGACGCAAACGCCTTCCGGAAGATTGATGAAATCAGCTAAATCTACACCATCTTTAATGGTGATATCATATACTTTACCGGTTGAGGTATCTTGAAAGTGACCGTGCTCGACTAGGTTTGGGCAAAAGCGAGAGGATTTGCGTTCAAAGTTTACTTGTCTTACTAAACGATGATCGACTAAGGCTTCTAGACAGTTATAGACTGTTGCCAATGAAATGGTCGGTAATTTTTTGCGCACTCGTTTAAAGACTTCACCTGCTGTCGGGTGATCTCTTTTTTCTAAAAGTGTCTGATAGACTTCTTGCCTTTGCTTGGTCAGGCGTAATCCGCTAACCACCGGTAGTGGAGCGTTTAATTTTTTGTCTGTTGCAATTGATTTGGTTTGTTTCATGCACTTAATCTCTTTTCGAGGAAATTATTATGATGCTGAATGAGTTTGGCAAGAAGAATCATTCTAATTTGTGTCTGTTATTTAGAATGATTAAAAATGAAGGCGGCCACCCTAAGATGTCCGCCTTTGCTAAAACTAGCTTGTAGATTCGCTTTAGTTAGCGGAATCTGTTTCTTCGATAGCTACGTTCACGCGGCGACCTTCACGGTCGAAGAATACGCGGCCGTCAACTAAAGAGAAGATGGTGTAGTCGCGACCCATGCCAACACCGCGACCTGGCTGCCATTTGGTGCCACGCTGACGGATGATGATGTTGCCGGCAATAACCTTTTGACCACCGAATTTCTTCACGCCAAGACGCTTGCTGCGTGAATCACGTCCGTTTTTAACGGAACCCTGACCTTTTTTGTGAGCCATAAAATGTTAAATCTAATTAGAGGTTAAAAATTAAGCTTTGATCTCGGTGATTTCCAATTTCGTAAGAGCGCGACGGCTGCCTTTTTTCTTGTGGTAGCCTTTACGACGCTTGAATTTGAAAGCGATCACTTTCTTACCTCGGAATTGGCTCACAACTTTGGCGGTAACGGTAGCTCCGGCTACGGTTGGGGTGCCAACGGTGATTGTTCCGTCATTTTCTACCATAAGCACTTGATCGAAGCTTGCCTCAGCACCCTCTTCAAGGGTATTGATGCACTCGACATCAATCACGTCGCCCTTTTGGACGCGGTATTGCTTACCACCTGTTTTGAAAACTGCGTATGCCATTACTTTCTCTATTTGGGTTTGCCCGCCGAATGCGGGTGACGGAATTAACCATACAATCAGATAACAAACAAGCAAAATTTCATTCAATCATGCAAAAATGGCATAAAATTTTTAAAAATGGACCGATTTTGACCCATTCTCCGGAAGAAATGAAGCAATTGGGACGTGAAATTGGTAAAATTTTACATGGGGGTGAGGTGCTCGGATTAGTAGGTAACTTGGGTGCAGGTAAAACACATCTTACACAAGGGATTATGGAAGGTTTAGAGGTCGGTGATTCTGCTGCTAGCCCTACATTTTCATTGGTTCATGAGCATACGGATGGGCGTTTGCCTGTTTGCCATTTTGATTTTTATCGTTTGAAGGATGAAAGTGAGCTGTATGGGATCGGTTGGGATGATTATCTAGATAGAGGTGATATTTTAGTCGTGGAATGGGCCAATTTATGCCCGAATGCCATGCCTCATGATACTAAATGGGTGTTGATTGAGCACCAAGGACCCACGATGAGACTCGTGACTCTTGACATGGGAGAATAAATTTTATAGTTCTTGTTTAATGATTCGAATGCGCAAACTATCACATTATGTGATGATGGTCGCTATGCTCATGACTATATTATGTCAAATTGTGCATAGCGTCGTTTGTGCGTGCCAATCGAATTTTATGCAGGGAACCGTGCAGGTAACTTGCTCATCAAGTAAGTGCGATCACTCTTGTGATAATAAGCAATCTGTTACGCTTTCCGAAAAAATTGCCGTAGAAGCGGATATGATGTATCACGAGCATGAGCATCATGGGGATGATAAGCCTAACCATGATTTTAGTCTCTATGTTACGACTTCGATGCCAAGTCTAGATGATGTGGCGGACAGCCCATCTTTATGGCAAACCTTGATTTATTTTGATGTTTTGGCATCGGTGATACGTTTGCAAGATGTTGAGGGTCAGATTGCTGAAAAAATGCTTATTCCTCCTCCCGAATCGGATTCTCGTCTGGCTTCTTTAGGGTATTTGCGCCCACATTTAAATTAATTGATTCTGGCGGCTTTGATTTTTAATCAAATAGCCAAAATAATTGTCATACCCTTTCGAGGGTTTTTCATCGGCCTTAGGGCGATTTAATCAATTATGATCATTAACAGAATGAATAAAATTTTATTATTAGGATGTGTGGCTTTGCCTTGGATGACTCTCACCTCTTGTCAGTCATATAAGGCAGATCCGGTAAATTGGGAAAAAGAATCCCACGCTTGGCAAAACTCTTCACGTAACAACGTACAATCATCATTATCGCTAGCTCAAGCCCAACAAATCGGCTTGATGTTAAGCCCCGAATTAAACACTGCTCGCATTAAATACCAAGGAGCCATCAAGGAAGCTGAGGCTGCCGGATATTGGCAAGACCCTTCTATCGCTTTTGAATTTAACCAATTATTTTCAAATGTTCCCGGCTCACAAATGACAAAGCTTGGCCCAAGCTTTACGATTCCGTTAACGGGCTTGCCTCGTTTAGAAAAAAAGATTGCCAATTTATACAAGGAGCAAGATTATTGGACGGTTAAAGAGTTGGAAATGAAATTCCTGTGTGAATTGGAGCAGGCTTGGCTTCAATGGACTGTTTGCCAAGAAAAGATTAAAAGGTCGGAGCAGCGTGCCAATGAATTATTTAATAAGGATGCGAAGTTTCAGCGTTTGATGGAGTATGGTGAGATTTCCTTACCTGAGATGCAAGAGTCCGCCTCATTTTATAATGAAGTTTATCGCACGGTGAGTGATTTGAAAAATGAAGCGTCACAACAAAAGTTTGCCATTTTGAAAATGATGGGCATTTCTCCGGATCTGGCTAATCAAATCAATTTGAAACCTGCCTCATTAGGAGGTGCTTCTTTGTTGACCTTGCCTCAGTCAGCTATCGTGCAAGCTCCCCAATTAAAAACTCAGTTGGCCAAATTTGATATTTCCGAAAAGCAATTTTTAGCAGAAATCAAAAAGCAATATCCCGATTTGGGATTGTATGCCGCCATTGAAAAGGAAGGGTCAAACTATCGTTTTTCACCAACAGTCGATTTAACCTCGATTCCTTTGTGGAATAGAAACCGAGCCGGCGTTGCAGCAGGTGAAACAAACCGTAATGTGACGAGAGCCGAAACGATCAATCTTTGGAAAAATTTGTCAAATCAATTGGCTAATAACATTGCAAGTCAGCGTATTATTGTTGATTTGATTGATCGTGATAGCAAACAACTTGTAAGTGATCAAAAGGCAGCTGATACATTGAAAAAAATGTACGCCTTGGGTGAAGCCAAGTTGTTGGATCTGTCAGAAGCAACTCAAAGATATTATGAGACGAAAATGTCTCTGCTCGAGCAGCAATATCGTTTGTCCGTTTTAAAATCTTCCCTTAAATATCTCTATTTTAACCAATAATTTTTTATATGAAAAAATCTGTTTTTCTTTCCGGTTTTTTAGCATCTGCCCTCTCACTCGTTTATGCGGCAGATCAAGCTAGCCCTGCCGTACACGTACATGAAGATGGTACCGAATGCACCGGTAATCATGAAGAACCCGCAACCCATGTTCATGAGGATGGTACCGAGTGCTCCGGTAATCACGAAGAACCGGCTACTCATGTACATGAAGACGGTACTGAATGTTCAGATAACCATGATGAGCCTGCTACTCACGTGCATGAGGATGGTACGGAATGTTCCGGTGACCATGCAGGGGAAGCCGCAGCCGATGAATGCGGTGCTGAGTGCACGGGCGATCATGGACCTAGCGAAAAAGATGATCATGACCATGCTCCCGGCGAAGTGTGTACCGCAGGCGGTGGTGAAGTGATCTTTACCATTACGGATAAAGCCCAAAAATCTTTGGCTTTGGTCTATGGTACTCCGGTCAAGGGTGATATTGCCTCAGGACAAGTTGTCTATGGTCAATTGGAAGTACCCCCTTCATCCATTTTGCAATACGCTGCTTTGTCAAAAGGCTTGGTAACCTTAATGGTGAAGCCGGGGCAGGATGTTAAAGTTGGGCAAGATTTGTATTCTATCGTTTCTCCGGAGATTACTTCTTTATTAACCGAGATGAAAAATGCGGAGTTGGATACTAAGCGCTTGGAAGCAGAAGTAGGTAATTTACAACATCGCCAAAAGAACTTATCCGATATCAATGTCCGCAACGCTGAATTGGAATCACAAATCGTAGCTAAGCAAAATGAAGTGCTTTTGCTAAAAAGTAAGCAAGAGCAGACTCATAAAATGCTTGATCGTATGATTAACGGTATGGGCGTTTTAAATGATGAAGTTTTGACTGTAAAAGCCAAATTTGAAGGTGAAGTGGGAGATATTCCTATCAATCAAGGTGCTTGGCTTGAACAAGGGCAACCTATCATGAACATCATTCCGACTAAATCTTTAGAATTTAAGGGTGCCGTTTATGCCGGGGATGACTTATCCAATATGACCGGTAAGTTAGAGTTTGCTTTGAACAACAAACAATATCAGTTTGATGGTAAATTACGCGTGGCACCGGAGGTCAATGCCGAATCAAGAACGAAGGCCGTCTATTTCATTCCTAATAAAACCTTACCTGAGCAAGCCTTCATCGGGCAACGAGCTAAGTTGGTGTTAACCGGCTCTCAAGATGCCTCGGGTTATTTGAATGTGCCTCAGGGTGCCGTGATCAAGGTTGGTGTAGAAGATGTCGTTTTTGTGAAAATTAAGGAAAAATCCGATTCTTTCGCCATGATTAAAGTTCAGACTTTGCCTTCTTATCAAGGTATGGTTCCTGTTAAAGGTTTGCATGCAAACGATCAAATAGTCGTAGAGGGTGGTAATGAATTAAAATATGCTATTCCTACGGGTGATGGGCAACAGCCTAAGAAATCCGCAGGCCATTTCCATGCCGATGGTAAATTCCATGAGGGTGAACATTAATTTAAAAAATAATCCGGATGAATAAATTAATTGAAGCCTGTTTAAAATATCGTGTGGTGGTCATGATTTTGACCGTCGTGGCGATGTGTGCGGGGGTATATGTGATCAAAACATTACCCGTCGATGTTTTTCCGGAGCTAAAAGTGCCGCGAGTGACTGTGCAAACGGAAGCTGCGGGGCTTACAGCCGAAGAAGTGGAGCAATACATCAGTATTCCTCTAGAGGGGGCACTAACGGGAGCAACGGGGGTTAAATCCTTACGTACCTCCTCCGGCAGTGGTCTGGCGTTCGCTTGGGTCGAGTTTGATTGGGATCAAGATATTTATCGTGCCCGACAAATCGTCAGTGAACGCTTGTCCGCGGCTAGGGGTAGTCTGCCTAATGAGGTGGAATCTGAGTTGGCTCCTATTGTTTCCATTACCGGTGAGATCATGCTTTTATCTTTGACGGGTGATGGCACCATCTCTCCTTTGGATATGCGTCGCACGGCAGAATACGCCTTGCGTAATCGATTGATGGCTATTCCGGGGGTAGGTCAGGTGACTGTGCTGGGTGGTCGTTTACCGGAGTACCAAGTTCTTTATGATCCTGAGAGATTAGTTCAGGCAGGTGTAACTCTCGATCAATTGAGAGCAGCTGTCGAATCGGCACAGTCCACTTTGCCTGCCGGCTATTTGGAAGATGTCGCCGGTCAGGAAATCCCGCTCAAGCAAGAGGCTCGTTTGCAAACAATCGCTCAGTTAGAGCGTGCAATCATTCCTGATCATCCTTCCAAAGTGATTCGTGTCGGGGATGTGGCAAAAGTAGAGATCGGTGGCGCTCCTCGACGTGGTGGTGCTAGCTTTAAGGGACAAGACGCCGTCGTTTTATCCATTCAAAAGGCACCGGGTGCTAACACGATGGAGATTACCCAAGCGGTAGATAAGGTAGTGGCTGAGTTCATTAAAAGTGAATTGCCTGAAGGGATGACCTTGAGAACCGACGCTTACCGCCAGTCCAATTTTATCGAATTGTCATTGCATGAAGGTTTGAATATTATTATTCAAGCTGCGATCGTGGTGCTTTTGGTTGTGTTGTTGACCCTATTAAATGTTCGTACGACATTGATTACCTTGTTTTCGATGCCATTGTCGATTCTGTTGGCATTCATTTGCTTCCCAATGTTTGATTTGGCGATCAACATCATGACTTTGGGCGGTTTAGCAGTAGCTGTGGGCGATGTGGTTGATAATGCCATTATCTTCGTAGAAATTGCATGGCGTCGCTTGCAAGAAAACGCAGCAAGACCGAAAGCTGACCAATTGAATAAATTAGACGTTTTGAAAAAGGCTACGGGAGAAATTTCCGGCTCTATTACTTTCTCAACGTTGATTATTCTCTTGGTATTCTGCCCATTATTGTTCCTGTCGGGTATTGAAGGGCAATTCTTCAAGCCATTGGGCATCACTTACATGCTTGTCGTCTTTGCTTCATTGATTGTGGCTTTGATGGTGACGCCGGTTATGTGCTACTTCGGCTTTAAAGTGAAAAAGCACCATACTGCTTCAGGTACCGATGTAGTCGATACCGCCGCAGAAGCGGAAACTTTCTCTACTAAATGGATTAAAAAAATCTATGCTCCTTTGCTTGATTTTTGCATTAAGAGAGCAAAATGGGTCGTATCGGTGATGGTGGCATTAACCGGGGGGGCTTTGATTTTGGCATCGACCTTTGGTACGAGTTTCTTACCTCCGTTTAATGAAGACTGCTTTACCGTCTTTGTTTCCACAGTACCCGGTTCCTCGTTAAAAGATACTGAGCGTATTTCGCGCCAAGTCATGCTTGATTTGGAGAACATCCCCGGGGTGCTTTCCGTAACTCAACGTGCAGGGCGTGCCGAGAATGATGAACATGCCGAGCCTGTAAGTGCTTCTGAAATGCTTGTTCGTTTTGATTTGAATCATGACCCTAAAGAGGTCAAAAAGCAGATTAATGAAATCATTGCCGACATTCCCGGTACCAGTACCTTGCTTGGTTATCCTTTAGCTCACCGTATCAGTTCGGCTTTATCAGGAGATGCCGCCGAATTGGCAATCAATATCTATGGTAATGATTTGCCAACCCTGCGTGAAGCATCCAAAAAGGCTCAGGAAATCATGAAAAAGATTCCGGAAGTGGCAGATGCTCGAGCCAATCGTGAGATTATGGTAGATACTCTCGATATTAAATATCGCCCTGAAGTCATCGCTGCTGCCGGATTAACCATGGCGGAAGTGGGGGAACAAGTATCCGCCGCTCTGAATGGTCTCAAATTGGGAGAAGTGGTAAAAAACCAAGACCGTTGGAATATCGTGATGAGATTGGATGACCGTATTAAGCAATCTATCGATGATGTGAAAAGATTACGCATCGTTGCCGGAAAAAATACCATCCCCTTATCTGAATTGGCCGATATCACTCGAGAAGAAACCTCTAATATGATTCTTCGTGATAATGGCAGACGTAAGGCAATGATTTCGGTCAACCCTGCCGCCAACTCCAATTTGGGTGACGTGGTTGAGATTCTGAGAGAAAAGCTAGACCCTGAAATGCATAAAATGGGTGTTACCGTTGAGTACGATGGTACGATTAAAGCCCGTGAATCTGCTGCTAGCCGACTATATTGGCTTACAGGTGGTATCTTGGTGCTGATGGTTGTATTCCTAAGTGCTTCGCTAGGTAATGTCAAATATGCCTTGTTGACCTTGGTTAACATTCCGCTTTGTCTTATTGGTGGTATTATTGCCGTTTATCTTGCCACGCCTGCACCATTTTGGGCAAACACTTGGCATTTGATTTCCGGTGAAGGCTATGTAGCACCGATTTTATCCGTAGCCTCGATTGTTGGCTTTGTTACGGTTATTGGTTTTGCCATTCGTAGTGGTATGATCATGCTTCGCAGATATATTGACTTGTCAGCCGCAGGTGTTACACCTATAGATGCTATCCGTGAAGGTTCTCTCGAGCGTGTGGTGCCGATCATCATGACCTCTTTGACAACTATTCTCGGATTGATTCCTTTAATTATTGCCATTAATAAGCCGGGTGGTGAGCTACTCGGACCTTTGGCTATTGTTCAGTTCGGTGGATTGATCTCCGCCACATTACTGAACTTGCTCATTTTACCTGCAGCGGCCAGTATGCTGCATAAGCGAACGAAGTAGGTAAACCAACTTACCTTGTCAACCAAGGTAGGATTATGATTGAGTGGCGGGTGTCGAGGTTTCTCGGCGCCCGCTAATTTTTTGTTTTGAGTGTCTTATACAACATGACATACGAAGTAAATGCTTGTATATGGGCTTTTTATGTGGTGATTTAATTAAAATGCGACTCCACTACACACTATTATTGTTATTCCCTCTGTTATTTTGCTCTCAATCCATGGCATCGGAGCAAGTTCTTCCCGAAATTGCAAAGCTTGATTCTTTTAAGCAACAAGTTTTAGCAGAACCTCAAAAATGTTTGGAATTCATTCTAAACCTTTCTGAAGAAGATCGTCAATTTCGAAGTATCGCTCAAATTATCAATGAACTCCCCCTTAAACAAAGGCTTGAGGCACTTGATTCCATTTTAAATGCCTGTCAAAAAAATCAATTGGATATACGTCAAACATATTCTTTTTTCACCTTAGATTATGGCGACGCCTTTGATGTAGCCCCTCCTAATGTGATATTGGCATGCAATTATTATGTCCCGGAAATTAACAAGCTATATCAAAAAGCAAAAATTGTTTTCCATTCAAATGAAAGTATGCGTTCTGAAATAGAACGAGTTTTATCAGGTGCTTACCGAAAGCATATCGATAGTCTGTCAATTTTTGATTCGTATCTTGCAGGACAAATTCCTCTTTTAACTCCTTATCGGGGCTATTGGGCGAGTTTGCCTACCGATAAGGAATATTCGTTTGAAGAACAATCTCAATTAATCAATGAACATGCTAAATTGGTAGGACAAGCATACGATTGTTTATTAGATATTCTGAATGGGATCGTAAAGGAAGAGGATGGTATGAAACGGTTTGAAATCAGTTTAGATCAACTTAACAAACATAGTTTGGAGTTTGAAAAGCTTCGCCCTTTGAAAGAGACCTCTAAACAATCCGAATTACTTATTAAGTATATAGATGAAATAACTTATGTAGATTTATGCCAAGCAAAAAAACTATTTCAAATAGCCGATGAAAAACAAAAAAGGCACGCTTTCAAGCAATTACAACTTCGAATGAATGATTTTATATATCCCGACTCTTATCTTTTAGAATGGGCAGTATCATTGCCTGGTACCGAAGAAGAAAGATTTGGTCCTAAAATGAAAAAATTAGCAGAAGAGTGCAAAAAAACTCGCAATTCATCCAAATAAGACAGCGTTAAGGACTATATGGATAAATAAATTTAGTGAGATTAAAAAAACGATGAAGACAAAAATTAAATATGTGAGTTTAGTTGCATTTACTTTGCTAGCAGCTACCTACGTTAATGGAGCTGAAGAAGTGGGGGTTAATATTTATCCTGATTCAAAGAAGCTTATTATCCTTGAATCGAACAACATACAAAATTTTAATGACCTAAAAAGTCAGAGAGAAACGTACATTCAAAAAACCTATCCGGGCTATACACCTAAGCTGACAATGCATACGAAGGATGAACAAGGTCGTTATGTCTTAGTTTGTTTTTTAGAAAATTCCCAAGGTAAAACGATAACAGCATCTTTTGATGTTACCGACGCCTATGCAATGTTGAAAAATAAAGGTGGAGCAATAAAAGATCAAATTGAGGAGTTAGAGAAAAAGCATTAGGCTTGTTCTAATGACGATATAGAGACGCAAGGTGCCAATTTTAGATTTCACCTTGCGTCAATTTTGCTTATAGAGAGTCTTTAGACAGTTCTAATGACTCGGCATGGATTGCCTACTGCTATTGATCGGCTTGGGATATCACGCGTTACGACACTTCCTGCACCGATAGTGGCTCCGTCACCTATCTTTACTCCGGGCATGATGATGCTTCCACCGCCAATCCACACGTTTTCTCCTATTGTGACGGGTGCTGTTTTAGATTTCCAGAAGTTGCTGCCTTCCGGTAATCGTTTTTCTGGAATGACATCATGAAAAACGGTATAAATATGCACTCCCGGCCCTATCCCCGTATAGTTGCCGATGCGTATTTCGTTGCAGTCGAGAAATACGCAATTCATATTAATTTCTACATGGTGTCCGATGTGGATGTTTTCACCATAATCTACGAAAAAAGGTGCCGCTACCCAAACGTGTTCACCTCGTGATCCTAATAGTTGGTCTAAGATTTCAGAAATCTTTTCAAGATCGTCCGATTCGGCTTCAGCTAATTGTTTTTGTAACTTTTTTGCTAAATGCCAACGTGTAATTAATTCTAAATCGCCACAGTCATAAACCTCGCCGGCGAGCATTTTTTCTTTTTCCGTTTTCATTAAACCATGTTAACACATTTTAGGTGGGGGACTAGGTTAATGATACCTAAGAAGATTCATTATGGATTTACAAAAAAGCTTTGGAAGGTTTCATCATAATGGTATTGAGGTGGATCGAATAATAAAAGAGGTTTGACTTGTTCGCCTTTAATCACTACCTCATATAATTTATTTTGATAGATTAACAAAGGGTTAGTACATGATAATTCTCTGCCTGTTTCACCATGTAAACTATAAATTCTATAGCAAATGCCAACTTTTTTAGCAGGACTGACTACGAGAATATAATCATTTGATATCCATTGCAGAGAACTCGTTTTGAAAGCTTGGGTAGTGGATAATAGGGATGAACTTGCATAAAATTCAGAAATGATTCCAGTATTCGGATTCAAGATGCCTAAGCATGTTGTCGTTTCTTTACTATGTTTTGTAGAAGATCTCGTATAAGCGATAATTAATTTTCCATTTCGTTTCGTATTGGAAATTGACAAAACAGAGATGACATAGGGCTCCACTTGTTGCAGTGACAATTCTTTGATAGATAATTTAAGCGGGTTGCTAATTATTTTTGAATTGGGGCTTAGGGCAAATACCGTATTGAATGATTGGAAAAACGGATAACACCTTCCATATGATGAAAGATAGGATGTAGCGATTTGAAAGCATTGAAGTGTTTCCGCTAACTGATTTTCCGATTGAAAAGGATAAGGCTGTTTAATTTTTATAAGTTTGAGGTTATTTAATTCCGTACCTTTTAATCCTACGATTACATAGTTGTCGGCTTGATCATAGGTCAGATAGGTGGCTAGAAGGTTTTCGTTTGTGGGCTTCAGACAGGATATTTGAATGATTTTAGCACTATCATGAGTCGGATCATTTTGTATGGTGTAAATATTTTCAGGTTTCCAATCGATTTCGGATTGTAGTGCATCTGAGGCATGGATTGAACGAGTGCAAAGAATAAAAATGGCACAAAAGAAAAATTGCAAAATCGCTTTCATTTAATAGGGTTGTTTGGTTGTATTTGACGTTATTTATCAATGATTTTTGTTATTTTGGCAATATTTAATCGGGTTTCTTCGTAAATTGACAAACTTATAATACTTGATAAACGACCCGCTTGATACATTATCGAATCATGAAAAACGTTATATGCTCTCTATTAGGTTTTGTGATGTTGCATGCTTCCGGCTTAGGTGAGCAGGTTCAAGGTGGAAATGACCTTGACTATATGAGTGCGGAAGATAAGAAGCAATATGTGATACCATCTCAATCGGGCGGTTACATCTTTCCTGCGGAGCAACAATTAAAAAGGCATAAACAAGAGTTAGCTTTTTTGGATGATGTGTTTAAACAGAGCTTCGATTCAGGAGTTATCCGCCATGTTCTGTGGCAAGCCGATCATGAAGTGGCTATTACATGGTATGAGCCGATTGGACCTAATTATCATTATTACATTTTTCAAGTATATAAGCGCGATTCCGATGGCTCGTTTCAAAAAATCGGCGATTACGAAGTACGTAGCAGTTATGGGCAATGGGATAAAAAGAATGTAGTTTTTGGTAATGAGGGTTTTTCTATTACTTTAGAAGATCCGAATGATCATTCCTCCATCACTCACCAATTTTCGTATAAAAGACCTAACGTGGTATTTTATTATCGTTTCGGGTCTGACAATGATCAAGATAGCATGGGAGAAAAGCCCTTGGCGAAATAAGCAAAACGCCCCGCAGGTATATCTGCGAGGCGTTGAGAAGAATCTTTGTCTAATCCTTTAGTCCCAAGATGCTTGGAATTGAGGGATAGGGCCTTTGGAACCCGGTGCGTTTTCAGGCACTTTGTAATCTTTTCTAAGCTCTTCGTAGCGCTTTTTCAATCCTTCAAAAATGGTGGCGTATGCCGGATCATTGGCAACGTTTTTCATTTGGGTCGGATCTTTCTTATTATCAAAAAGCAACCATTCGTCACTTGTCCAGATATGACCTAGGGTATAGCGATCTGTGCGAAGGCCATCATGGCGAGGTGCATTATGCTCACCCGGATTTTCGTAGAAGCAGTAATAAATGGCATCTCTCCAGTCTTGAGGTGCTTGACCGGTTTTGAATAACGGAGTCATTGGGATACCTTGCAAGGTGGATTTGTTTTCCGGTGTTAAAGCACCTGCCGCTTGCAACATAGTTGGAGCATAGTCGATGTTTTGCACGATAGCCTTGCTGCGCACGCCTTGAGCGATTTTGCCCGGCCAGCGCATAATTAATGGCATACGGAAAGATTCTTCCATAATCCATCTCTTGTCGTACATACCATGTTCACCGAGGTAGAAGCCTTGGTCTCCACAATAAATAACTAATGTGTCTTTGGATAAATTGTTTTTATCCAGATAATTCATTAAACGGCCGATGCTGTCATCTACAGCCATGATCGTCTCGAGATAGTCCTTCATGTAAGCACGCCATTTCCATTCGGTAAATGCTTTAGGATCGTTGAGCTTACCATCCTTCATTTGTTTGACGAGGTCAGCCGTACGCTTAGAGTAGTGGTCATACCAAGCTTTCTTTTGGTCGGCATCCATACGATTAAGCTCGCCCATTTCCCAACCATAACCGGGAGAAACGATTTTTGGCTGAATGTCGGCAGGTACTTGCTCCTTGAGAACTTTAAGGTCGGAGTAAATAGCCATGTGTTTGCCTACGGTCTGTTGGTTTTTCTTTAAAAACTCAGGGCGGTTGGCATAGTCGTCATGGAGGTTTGCCGGCATTTTAAGCTTTAACTTATCGGTTTTGCCCATGTGACGTGGGGCAGGGCACCAAGGACGGTGAGGAGCTTTGTGGCCCACGACTAAGCAGAATGGCTTGGTCTTATCACGCTTGTCCATCCAGTCAATGGCTTTATCTGTGATCACATCGGTAGCATAACCGGGTACACGCACAGTTTGGTTACCTTTACCATTTGGTTTTGGGGAAATGAGATCAGGATTGTAATAGCTACCTTGTCCCGGGAAGATTTCCCATTGATCGAAACCTGTAGGATTAGATTCGAGGTGCCATTTGCCGAATAGGGCTGTTTGGTAGCCTGCTTTTTGTAGCATTTTCGGGTAAGTAGGCTGGCTGCCGTCAAATGGCTTTTGCCCGTTAAAAACAAAACCGTTTTTGTGAGAATGACGACCGGTCAAAATCGAGGCACGTGAAGGGCCGCAAATGGAGTTGGTGCAATAACTCTTATCAAAGACCATCCCTTCCTTTGCTAATTTATTGAAATTAGGCAATTTTGTCGGTGAATCTTTTTCATTTGTTCCCAAAGCTTGATAGGCATGGTCATCGGAAATGATGAATAAGATATTCGGTTGTTTTTCCTGAGCCGAAACGAGGACCGGTGCGGTCAACATGGCTCCTATGATAATTGGTAAAATCCTCATTAGTATATTTTGGCTGGTTGAGCTAAATAGCTATGTTATCTGTCCTATATACGGTGACAAGTTCAAAAATTATTCATGGTGACTTAATTTTTTATGATTTAACTGGACAGTCGTTAAGATTCTGGCAGTTTCATGTCAGCTCAATATGAGCCTTATCAATATGACGCAAGCAACTTCGTTCTCCACACTAGGTATCTCCCCGGAAATTCTCGAAGCAATCGAGGTATTGGGTTTTGAGACCCCATCCGCCATTCAGGAGCGTGCCATTCCTGCCGCCATCGGAGGCTCCGACATCGTCGGTTTGTCTCACACCGGTTCCGGTAAGACCTTGGCATTTGCCATTCCTGCTTTGGAATGTATTGAACCGGATGAACGTTGTGTTCAGGTGCTTGCATTATGCCCAACTCGTGAATTAGCCGTGCAAATTTGCCGTGAGGTGGACAAACTTGCTCTCTTTTTAGATGGCGTGTCCGCTGTGCCTATTTATGGTGGTTCCTCTTTTAAACCTCAGTTGGACGCCTTGCGTCGTGGCGTACAATTTGTTGTAGGCACTCCTGGACGTGTGATTGATCATATTGAATCAGGTGCGTTGAAGCTTGATAATCTTCGCATGCTTATTTTGGATGAGGCTGATGAAATGCTCGATATGGGCTTTTTAGAAGATATTGAGCGTATTGCTGATGCGATGCCTGCCAATAAGCAGACTTTATTCTTCTCTGCGACGATGTCTCCTGCGATTCGCCGCTTAGCTGATCGCTTTATGGACGATCCGGTGCAAATTACCATTGAGCGTCCAACTTTAACCGTTCCTACTATCGAGCAAAGCTTCTATGAAGTCGTCTTTTCCTCCCGTATCGAAGTGCTTAGCCGCTTGTTAGATACCGGTAAGGTGAAGATGGGTCTTGTGTTTGCCAATACGAAAAAGGTTGTTGATGATATCGTAGATGGTTTGATGGCTCGTGGCTATCCTGTTGACCGCTTGCACGGTGACATGCCACAGGTTATGCGTGAGCGTGTGATGGACTCTTTCCGTAAAGGCAGCCTTAAAGTGCTTGTAGCTACGGATATTGCCGCGCGTGGTTTAGACGTAGATGACGTTGATGCTGTAATCAACTTCGAATTGCCTCGTGATCCGGAAGATTACGTACACCGTATCGGTCGTACCGCTCGTGCCGGTCGTAAAGGTAAGGCTATTACTTTCGTAGGTCGCCGTGACTTCTCCCTTTTAAGTCGCATCGAACGTTTCATCGGTGTGAAGTTGACTCATGAACCTGTTTTGACAGCAGTGCAAGTTGACGAGCTTAGAAAAGAATCTTTAGTGGATGAGATCATCGAACGCTTAAACACCAACTTGGAGCTTCCTGAAGAACTCCGTGAAATCGAAGTGCCTGCCGAGCAATTAGCTGCTGCGATTTTCGACCTTTTACGTAATAAGTTGCACCGTGATGTGCAAGCTATCCCTGAAGATAAGCCTGCTAAACGTTCCATCCGTCGTGACCGTGACCAAGATAGCCACCAAAAGGGTGACTCATGGTCCGATAATGGTGATACCGTTACCTTGTTTATGAACGGTGGTAAGATGCTTGGCATTAAGCCAAAAGATATCGCCGGTATGCTTTACAACTCTGTGGAGATGGAAAAAGGCGCCGTAGGTGACATTCGTCTCTTCCCTAAACATTCCATTATTGAAGTAGATGCAGCCGTAGCTCCTCAAATCTTGGAGAAATTGGCTACTACAAATATCTGCGGTTACGAAGTAAACATCCGCGAAGACAAGGGTGCTCCTGAATTTGATGGTGGCAGCCGTCCTCCTCGTCGTGGTGGCTTCCGTTCCGGTGGTGGTTTCAGAGGAGATCGCCGTGGTGGTGGTGACCGTCGTGGCGGAGATCGCCGTGGTGGTGGCAGAGATCGTGATGATCGCGGTGGTTACCGTGGTGATCGCGGCGATCGTGGAGATCGCGGTGGCTTCCGTGGCGGTCGTGATGATCGTCGTGGTGGAGGTCGCTCCGGTGGACGTCGCCGTCGTGACTAATACGCTTACAATCCGATTTAACAAAAACCCCGTATGTTTCGTACATACGGGGTTTTTTAGGGTCAATTAGACGAAGTAATTAACCTAGAATAGCTGTAATAGCCGCTTTGCAATGGGCTACGGCTTGTTTCATCTCCTCTTCCGTAATGGTCAGAGGTGGATTGAAATATAAGACATCGCCAAGAGGGCGTAAGAGCAAACCTCGATTTAAAGCTTCTTTGTAGATTTGGTAGCCTGTACGGTTTTTCGAGTCCAAAGCCTCTTTTGTTTCCTTGTTGGCAACTAATTCGATGGCATTGATGAGTCCGATGGTACGGATTTCTCCTACATTGGGGTGCTCCGATAATGCCTCGACTACCATTTGATGAAATACGGGTGCTTTAGCCTTGGTTTGGGACAAAATATCCTCTTCGGCAAAAAGACCGAGTACCGCTAAAGCTGCCGAGCAGCCTAATGGATTGCCGGAATAGGTGTGGCTGTGCATGAATGCCTTTCCTTCCAAATAATCGGCATAAAAAGCATCATAAATACATTGGGTGGTAATCGTGATCGCCATAGGCATATAACCGCCGGTCAAGCCCTTGGAAATACACATGATATCCGGTGTGATTTCCGCCTGCTCGCAAGCAAACATAGTACCCGTGCGTCCAAATCCGGTAGCGATTTCATCTGCGATGAGATGGACTTGATATCGGGTGCATAATTCTCTGATTTTTCTTAAATAAATCGGAGGATAAATCTTCATGCCGGCAGCCCCTTGCAAAAGCGGTTCGACAAGCATGGCTGCCGTTTCATTGGCGTATTGAGCAAAGTAATGCTCTGCCTGATCGATGCATTCGGCTTGGCATGTTTCTCTGTTGAGATTCTTAGGGCAGCGATAGCAATCGGGACCGGGTATGCGAATCGTATCAAGCAAAAGCGGTTTATACATTTCGGAGTATAAATCGACGCCACCCACACCTAAAGCACCCAAAGTCTCACCATGGTAAGCGTCGCTTAAAGCCATGAATTTAACCTTTTGGGGGTTGCCTGTCTGGTGGTGGTATTGAAAGCTCATTTTCATGGCAGCTTCAATCGAGGCGGAGCCATTATCCATGAAATTAAATTTGCAAAGCCCTTTTGGCACGATTTGCGCAAGTTCTTCGCATAACTTAATAGCCGGTTTATGCGTAAAGTTGGCAAAGATAACGTGTTCGAGTTGGTCTAATTGGTTTTTGACCGCTCGACTGATAATCGGATTACAATGTCCGAGTAAATTACACCACCACGAGCTAACGACATCGAGGTAGGTTTTTCCATTCACGTCGGTGAGGACGGTGCCTTTGGCGTGATCAATGACAATGGGCAAAAAATGCTCATAGTCTTTCATTTGTGAGCAAGGATGCCAGATATATTCCAGATCCTTTTTCGCCCATTGTTCTTGATTCAACATAAGCGCAGAATGTATTGCTTATTTAAGACGCACCTCGTAGCCCATATTGGTGAGCATGTCGTGGTCTTCTTTGATAGTCACTCCGGCCGTTGTCAACATATCGCCTGAAATGGCAGCGTTGGCTCCGGATTGGAAAATTTGTTTGCCATGGTCAGGCATCGTGTTGCGTCCTGCAGCGATGCGCACGGCACCGTCAGGCACGATAAAACGCACTAGTGCAACAATTCGTCTTTGCTCATCAGCCGGCATTGGTTCCAATGTGGCATAAGGAGTACCCTCGATCGGGGTAAGGAAATTGATAGGAATAGATTTGATGCCCAAAGAGGCAATATCCATAAACATATCAATACGATCCTCCATGGTCTCACCTAAGCCCATAATACCGCCGCTACATACTTCCATGCCGGCTTCCATTGCCCATTTAATGGTTTGGATTTTATCGTCATAGGTATGAGTGGTGCATACGTTAGGGAAGTTACGACGAGATGTCTCTAAGTTGTTATGATAACGTCCTACGCCGGAAGCTTTAAGTTCTTCACAATGTTTTTTGCTGATTAAGCCATGTGAGGCACACAGAGCGATATCACATTGTTCCGATAGAGCTCGATACGTTTCGCAAAGTTCATTCACATCGCTATCGGTTAAGCGTTTGCCTGAGGTAACGATAGAATAGCGTAAAACGCCTCGCTCTTCATTATACCTGGCTCCGTCAATGATAGCCTTTTGAGGTAAAAGCGGATACTCTTCTACATTGGTTTTATAATGTGCTGACTGCGCACAGTATTTGCAGTTCTCCGAGCATCGACCGCTTCTGCCGTTGATGATCGTGCACATATCAAAGATATTACCGCAAAAATGAGTTCTGATCTGATCTGCCGCTTGGCAAACTTCATCGATTGGTTCCTCGCACAATTGAAGCAATTCTGCCTTGGTGCATCGGTGCCCCTCCAATACTTTCTGTAGAAGTGATGAGGTAAAGCTCATAGCCCACAAGAGTAACTACCGTTTTGGTTCCGTCAAGTGGCAAATTCGCCACGTGGATCCTTTCATTTGGTTTTTCTTAAGTTCGTTTAGTTGTTTTGTTAACTTATTGGAAATTCACCAAAATCAAATATGAGAAAAACCATAGAAAAGCCAAGATTAAGCGATCGTCTCCTCGTTTGATATAGAAAAAGGTGAAATCCATTGATTAGAATTTTTCCTTATATTTAAAGGATTTTTTTTTGCTGTAAAAATTTAATGCCAAATTTATTCCATTGAATTTGTTTGACTTAGATCGAGTTTTACCCTAATTGTGTTATTGAATGATCTGACCGGCTATATTTGCTCTCTTCATTCTCTCAATCTTGTGTCGTTTAGACGCAAAAAATATCAATAACTCATCATAGCTCATACAATCATGAAATATAAAGTTTCCACGGCTTTTGCCACTAAAAACTCTCTTGGCTTTCGTATAGAACCTCATACTTTCTCCGGTCAAGCTCTTGCTCGTGCTGCCGGCGCAGATGCTATTAGTGTTAATTATAGCCACGGTAGCCCAAGCTATCCTTCCGATGTCATGCCCGAAAAGAATCTTACCGGTTATATCGCGCCGGTTGAGGGCCAAGAGTTTTATGATGTGGTTGCTTCGGGGAATGTTGATGACCAGGCGTTCATTACGATCGGTGGTGATTCTTATGAATCGGCTCGAGGCAAAAATAAACCGATTTCTCGTACGTTTTCCGGCTTAAAGGCAGGGTCTCATCCTGTGAGTATCAGGCATGAGAATATGGATTACAATCCGCCATCCGGGAATATTTCTCATATTAATTGTACTTTATCGCCCATTAGTGCGGTGGATATCATCCCTGATGATAATGATCCACCCGAAGAAGAGACTTGTGACTGCCCTCCTTGTGAAGGTGAAGATGGTGAGCCTACTTCCGGTGGGGATCCTGATTATCCTGTTTCTTATAGAGCCCTTGGCGTAGGTTTGCGTACTTCTTCTTTCGCTTCCTCTTCGGGTGGTCGTGGTGCTTCTTATGAATCATCGATCGATAAGATGACTTGGTCTTGTCGTTTTGGTGTTTTTCGTGGTAAATCGGGTGTGCCTGCCGGTCGTTTGGAGATTTTGGCTCGCGAGTTTTCTCCTACGCTTGGTTTGGTCGAATCATTAAGTTTTAGGCATCCTTTTGCGACAAGTTTGGTGATGCCCGAGGGTGGTATCACGCCAAATGCCTTAGTCATGCTTTGTGACGGTGCGAGTTATTGGAACTTTATGTGTGATGCCAATGGCATTGTTCCTTTCAGCGTCGGTGCATCGTCTTCTTCCTTGCGCCGTATGGATTTCACGGCAAGCTTGACCAGAGAGCTCTCGGCTGCTTGTTCCTTGGATGATGCCATTTATGTGCGTTGTTTGCAGCCAAATGGTTCAGCTATCTTTTATTCGAAGCTTACCGGTCTTCCCGAGGCTCTGATGAGTGCCTCTAATGAGATGATGAGCGCTCAAGATGCTTTATCATATTTGGTCGTCTTACGTTCGGACTCGGGTGCTATTCGCCAGATTTGGAACTATTGGGACGGTTTGTTGGATGTGAACGCTTTGCCTGAGGGCTTGGGTTACGTCATGAGCTTGTATTTGCCGACTCAGGTGAGTGCTCCGAGTCAGTCCGGTGATTTATATACGGTGACGGGAGACCCGTTTAAGACCTTTACTGTGCGAGTCAATGCGGAGCTTCGTGAAGTATCGATGGCTGAGAAGGATTTGACCTTGCCTGTCAATGTGGAGGATTTCTTGACCTCTTGGGATGACCGCGACGGTGCATGGAGTATGGTGCAGGGCACGGGTCCAGCGGCTATCGGCACTCGTCGCGTACGTAGTGATACGCAGGTTCCTAATCAATGGCAGGTACGCACGACCTTATCAAAAGGTGATCAAATCTCTTCGGATAATCTTGAAATCTATGAATCAACAGCCGTAGGTGATTTGCTCCTAAGTAAAACGGAGGCCTATGGTAGTGAGCTTGCCGAGACGACGACTTATGTTTATGATGATGCCGGTCGTTTGTATCGCACGAATCTTCCCGATGGTGGGGTATTGAGCACTTGCTATGATCGATTTGGTCGTATGATTTTGGAGAGTACTCCTTGGGTGGATAATGGCTATCAAATAGTGGAAACGACTTACAATGATGCTTCGGGTGTCTATTCATCCGAGCCTGCCTTGGTAAAAACGAGCTTGTGTAAATCGTCGGGTGCGGCGGTGATTCGTACCGATGCTTATACTTATACCATCACCGGTGGGGTGAAACGTACCGAGGTGCGTTCTACGGCCGCCGCCTCTTCACATACTCAATTAAGCGTGACCGAGCGTTGGATGTCGGATGCTCCCGATGCTTTATCTCGCGGTAGATTAAAGATGACTCAGGCGATCAATGGTGTGCAGACTCATTATGAATATGCTCCCACCGAGAGCTTTGGGGCTCTTTATCGAATCTTGGAGGAAACTCGCGTTGATGGCGCACCCGTGCCGGGGCTTTCCACCCGTAAGCTGAGCTATGTGAGTGCCGAGGGTAATGAAGTGAGGGATGAGTCTTATGTCATGCTTGAGGACTCTTCATGGGTGCTCATTGAGGGGGTCAGTCATGAGTTTGACTCTCAAAATCGCCGAATCGCCAGCCATCGTGACAATGGTCGTAGCTCGAGCCGAGCCCTCATGTGCACGGGAGATATGCTGTGGGAAATCGATGAAAATGCAGTACGTACCGATTATGCGTATGATTCCGCTCGCACGATGATTGAGTCCACCCGTGCTCAGACTCCCGTGACACCTGAGACGATTATCGATTATGTTAAAGATGCCTCAGGTCGAGTCTTGGTAGAAACGACACGCATCGGGGCGATGGAGACCCGCCGCTACTTCTCCTACGATCTTTTGGGGCGCATGATCTCTTCGACCGATGAATTGGGTCGCAGTCAGACTACACATTATGCCGAGCATGGTTTATTGGTCACTCGCACCTTACCTACCGGTGCTACGCTGATTACTCGATATGATTTGGATGGCAGTATTCGCCATGAGTCAGGTACGGGGCAGCGTGAATGTTACTACGATTATGATATCACCAATGGTCGTCGACGTCAGACCGTCTATCTTTCCAATCATCAAACCGTTCTTTCCCAAGAGCTTCGTGACGGCTTCGGTCAGGTGGTGACGCTTACCGCCCCGACCTCGTTGGATAACACCTACATCTACACTCGTAGCGAATACAATGCCTTGGGGCAGTTGACACGTACTCAAGAAGGTAATCTCGCTGCGACCTTGTTGGAATATGACCTCATGGGCAATATCTCCAAACGCACAATGTTGTTGAAATCATCAGATCCTCAAAGCGTGACGGAGAATCGCATTGTCAATACGCAAACAAGCTTTATCTTGCAAGACGGGTTGATTTATCAATCCCTGCGCAACACTCGATATAATGAGATCGGAGTTTCCTTGATTTCTTATCGCAAGTCGCTCCTTTCTCAGACTTCGACCCAATACGAAGCTCGAACCATCGATGAAAACGAGATGGGGCTTATCACCGTGAGTGAAACCCTCTATGGGGCAAGCCTCATTCAGCGCGAACAATGTACCCTATTGCCTACGAGTGATACGCCTGCCGTGGTGCACTTGACCGATAACTATGTCGTTAGTCAAACCGATGCCACCGGAGTAAGCACTACCCATACTCGAGCCTATCGTGCCGAGGGCATGCTTATCACCCAAACGGACGGTAGAGGTTTGACCACCACGGTTCATACCGATGTGGCAGGTAGGCAGATCGAAATGATCGACTCGGCAGGAGCTCGTACATTGACTCAATATGATACGCACGATGATCAAATCGCTTGCCGTACCAATGCCTTGGGTTACACGTCACGCTACACTTATGATGAGCGATCTCGTAAAATCGCCGAATATGGCACCGCTTTGCAAGCAAAGACCTTTGCTTATGACGAGGCCAATCGCCTGATCGCCTTGACCTGCTTCCGAGTCGATGAGCGGACCATCGATACCGACCCGAGCGGTCGCACGGACGGCGACACCACACGATGGACTTATCATGACACCACCGGTTTGCTTCTGTCCACCACCTATGCCGATGAGACGCAGGAGCTACGCACCTATGATGCCATGAATCGCCTTGCCTCAGTGCTCAATGCACGAGGAGTGCGGATTAGCTACACCTATACCGCCGCTACGGGAGAGCTGATACGCATCAGCCCCGATGACGGCTCGATTATACAAACCTATACGTATAATCCTTTGGGCTGGCTCACCCAAGTGGTCGATGCCTCCGGCACACATCAGATGACTTACGACACCTACGGCAGAATCTCGGGTGACAGTCTGCGTGTCAACACCACCGACTTTAAGCTTGAAGAACAGTACGATGCCTTGGGTCGCTCATCAGGTTATACCCTGTGGAGAGGAACCAATGCCATGCACCTCGTCCAGACCGGCTATGATGCGCAGGGTCGCATCAGCTCGGCAAGCTTCCGTCACGCAGGAGAGGATAAGAGCTTCGGCTTTGAATATTTGGGAGGTAGCCATCTGCGATCACGCCTCAATATGCCCAACGGGATGAACGTGCGCCACCTCTACGAGGTAAATCGTAACCTTGCCTCTCACATCAATGATTATCGAGGCGATACGGGAGTTTCTCTGCGAGAATACACCTACGATGCGCTCAATCGCCCCGCTACGAGAAAATACTCTCGCCAAGGCAAAGTCAGAAATGACGTATTGAGCTATAACTCAAGAAACGAGCTAATCGGAGCCACGATTGGGGCAGATGCCTACGCCTACGATTTTGACAACATCGGCAACCGTAAAAGTGCTGCCGAGCAGGGAGAGGATTGGTCGTATCTGAGCAACGAGCTTAATCAATACGCCCGCATCACTCAGGACGGAACTGCGCCTGCCGAGCCGGTCATATTTACGCCTCAATACGATGCCGATGGCAACCAAACCTTGCTAGAAACTCAAACGGGTATCTGGAGTGTCACCTACGACGCCTTCAATCGTCCGATACGATTCACCTCGCAAGATGAGACCATCATCATCGAATCAAACTACGACAGCATGGGCAGACGAGTGAATAAAAAAGTCACTCAAAACGGAGCCGTGACCTTACATCAAAGATACCTCTACCGAGGCTATCTGCAGATTGCCTGTATCGACATGACCCGAAGCGGACTCAACGGAATGTGGATGATTACTTGGGATCCGACCCAAGCAAGCGCCACTCGACCGCTCGCCCTACAAAAAGACGCCACATGGTACTGCTACGGTACAGATTTGAGTAAAAACGTCACCGAAGTCTATAAAAACAACGGAACAATCGCCACCGCCTACACCTACGCCCCATTCGGGCAGGTAGTAGCCTCCGGTTCCACCACGCAACCCTTGCAATGGAGCAGTGAATACTACGATACCGAGCTAGGCCTAGTGTATTACAACTACCGCCACTACAACCCGAAAGACGGCCGCTGGATCAACCGTGATCCTATCGGGATTAAAGGTGGGTATAACTTGTATGCTTACGTGGGGAATAGTGCCGAGTGGCTGTGGGATGTTTTGGGGAGAGAATTAATAGAATGTCCCATTACCGGTATGGTCAGGCGACTCCGCAGTACGGGTGGATGTTTTGAGTATAGAACCAAAATCCCCAAGAAGAATTATACGCCAACATCAAATGGTTGTGGTAGTGATGATATTATTGGGGGGGTCATTCCCAATAGTTCGTTTGGTGCGTCTTTTAAAAAGGATTGTAATAATCATGATATTTGTTATGGAACTTGTGGTAAAACCAAAGATAGTTGTGATAAAATGTTTTACAATGATTTGATGAAAACATGTCATGCTATTGGTTTTACAAATGCAGTTGATGTTTTGCTTACTATTCAATGCAATGATCAGGCTGCGATATATTATAAAGCAGTGGTTTTTGCTGCTGGTTCTGCATATCAAGATGCACAATCGGAAGCTTGCGTTTGGGCTCCTTGTCGCCCCCCTAAAAATTATCCTCCTAGACGATGAAATCTCTACGTACATTAGAATTTACACTGTCATTATTTACATATATATTCGTTGTTTATATATCATTTATGATATATGGTGTTTTTGTCAATGATGATAAATTGAGAGATTATGTCGATATTATATCGATATTTGCTAGTATAATATATAGTTTGGTTTTTTATGTTTTAGGTTATCTCCCTTTCCTTTTGATATCTTTTGTAAATTTAAATTCTACATATAGTAAGAAAAAGGCAAAAAGAAGTTTATTTATTATAATTAATGGTGTTATTTTTATAGATTTGCCTATTTTATATATAATTAGTTCGAATAAGCATATACTACAAAATATAATATCTATATCATCAATGATTGTAACGTCATTAATCACCTATTTATTTATAAATTTATTATTGAAAAACAAATAAAATAATGAAACTAGCAGTCTGTGGTAATATGGGTTTTTCGGTACAATACTCTCGCCAAGCAAGGGTCAGAAATGACGTGTTGAGTTATAATTCAAGAAACGAGCTAATCGATGCTACCCTGGGGGCGGATGCCTATGCTTACGACTTTGATAACATCGGCAACCGTAAAAGTGCTGCCGAGATCGGGCAGGATTGGTCGTATCTGAGCAACGAGCTTAATCAATACGCCCGCATCATTCAGGACGGAACTCCGCCTGCCGAGCCGATCATATTTACGCCTCAATACGATGCCGATGGCAACCAAACCTTGCTAGAAACTCAAACGGGTATCTGGAGTGTCACCTACGACGCCTTCAACCGCCCGATACGATTTACCTCGCAAGATGAGACCATCATCATCGAATCAAGTTACGACAGCATGGGCAGACGAGTGAATAAGAAAGTCACACAAAACGGAGCCGTGACGTTACATCAAAGATACCTCTACCGAGGCTATCTGCAAATCGCCTGCATCGACATGACCCGAAGCGGACTCAACGGAATGTGGATGATTACTTGGGATCCGACCCAAGCAAGCGCCACCCGACCGCTCGCCTTACAAAAAGACGGCACATGGTACTGCTACGGAACAGATTTGAGCAAAAACGTCACCGAAGTCTATAACAACAACGGAACAATCGCCACCACCTACACCTACGCCCCATTCGGTCAAGTAGTAGCCTCCGGTTCCACCACGCAACCTTTACAGTGGAGTAGTGAATACTACGACACCGAACTAGGCCTAGTGTATTACAACTACCGCCACTACAACCCGAAAGATGGCCACTGGATTAACTACGCTTGATCGGAATTGACGATCGCCTCCTCTTTGATATAGAAAAAGGTGAAGTCCCTTGATTCGAATTTTCCTTACATATAAAGAATTTTCGTTAGATGTAAAAATTTGACGATCAGTTTATTTTGTCGGATTTGTTTGACTTATATCGGTTTTTATTTTAGTTATGCTATGGAATGTTCTGACGGAAGTTGTTTGCTCTTTCTGCATTCTCTCAAGATTTTATTAAAGAATCACAAAATACTATCAGAAATTCACCGTTGAGTGCAAAACGAATAGAATATTTCAAAATCGTAAAAAAGAAAAAAGGGGTATGCTTGAGGTATCTCAAAAATACTCTTGATTACAGAATGTAACCCTATGTCATTTTTATTAATCATATTATCTTCGTTAGTCCCGAATGTATTTCACGATGTGTCAAATGAAGAATTTCATTTTTCGGGTTTGCATTACACTAAAAATAAATTAGATAACGGTGATGCAATCATTACTTTTGCTAGTAATCATAAAAATAAAAAATATTTTTACTACATAAAAACACAACTTAGCGGTGTTACTAGATCGCCTTATACGATAGAGGTATACAATTTATTGAAATACAAAAAAATTATAACATTTGATGTTCGTTTTGAGCAACTGCTGGATGATGGGGATAATCCTTCTTGTTTTCCTGTTAAAATTGAAAAAGGGGGGCAAGCTAGTGAATCTTTTGAGTGTTCATCTTTAATTAATGTTGATTTTCGCAAAACAGCTATGGCAGTATTGCCGGCTTCGCCCGAAATGACGATATTCAATGCTAGTATTGATAAGCGGAAATTCGTAAGCATGCAAGTTGATGGAAAAAATACAATAACTTATTTGTCTGTAATTGTTATTCCTGAAATCAAGAAAAGAAAAACTTATCCTAATAGATACTTGATATCTGCAGATAAAATCATTATTTTTAATAATAAATGCAAATTTTTTATTAAATCAAAATAGATCAAAATTGAAAAGTATTACGATGAATAATAAATCTATCACATGTAGTATCATATTTTTGGGGTCCAGTATTCCCTATAGTTTGTTGTTAGACCAAACCGGAGGTGGAGCTTTTGTATGTTTTCTGTTTTTCCTTAACATGATATTCTTTTTGTTCTTGTCTTTGATATTTTTGTTTCGAAAAGACAAGGATCAGAATGATTGATTGTAGATAACGAATAATTCTTCTCAAAAGCCCTAATTACATTGATGAAAGTGTATGAAATTTTTGAAATTACTTAAATATGGCGCGTTGCTGTTCGTACTTTATATTATATTTTTATTGGTACTTCCGTTTATATATCCCACACTATATTCATGGTTTAATAAGCCGGATATTAATACGCTAAACGAATGCTTGGATTTAGAAGATCCGGTTGTTATTTATTCCGATTGCGAGAGATATATCCTTGGCGGTGATTACCAAGCAAATTTTATAGTTGATGATCCAAAACATGAACTATTGCCTAAAATTTTGAATTTGGTAAAGGCAAAGGATCATAATATCATGTCTCAAGAATCTGATTGTGATATACAAAGAACGTTTCAGATTAAGGAGTTGCCTGAAAAATATGCCCCATTTTTTAAAAATAACGGAGAATATTTATACATTAATGTTCTTCATATTATAGATCATGGGACAAAACAGATTCTCGTTCATTTTTAATTATATTCCCCTAAAGACAGTCCGTATGTTTTAATTTCATATTTTCATATGGGGTCAAGTGAACTTATATCAGCGCAATAATAAAATGTGACTTTAGATAAGAAGAGAAATTAATTTTTATGCAATATATTTTGACATTAATATTAAGCGTATTAGTCATTTATGAAGGATTAGGGGATAATAATCCTGCTCTTTCCGAAAACGCTGCCAATGTGAATTCTTCGGATATTAACGATGCCTTTAGTCGTTTATCCGAATTACGTCCCACTCAGGAGGATATGGTATTTTTTAGCAAGTATGAAAAAGAGAATAAGGAGTTATTGTTAGAATACGTTGGTATCGTGAATTCTCTAAAAATACTCGTTAACCAAGAGCCTGATGTAGCTATTCGGAAAATCCGGGGTATTTATGAAAAATTGGGTGTTTCTCAAGCAACGATCGATTATGGCATATATCAACATTTGAAGAAAAATGCGACAGAAGCAGTGGAGCAAAATGTATATATGCAAATCGAGCCTCAGCTTTTCGAGTTTTTGTATAAATCAGCTGTAGCCGGATCAAGGTTTGCTCTTTATGAATGGTGTCAATATTGGTTGCACTATGATCTATGTACTGAGGAGAAACTGCAGGAGTTGATTCAATTATTAAAAAAGGTACCGGAAGACCCAAACGATCCTGAAGCATTATTGTGTTTGTGTCGTTTGAATATAATTTTTGAAAAAGAAGCAGAAATCGGCATGTCTGTCGAGGAATCGGCAGATATTGTTTATCGGAATTTACAACAATGGTTTGTAGATCATTGGCGTATGAATCAAGCTTTGCAAGGAGCTTGCTATGAAACGGGCGTAGCGTATTTATTTATGAAGGGAGATCCCATGTATGAAGAAAGAGCTCTCGAATTGTTAACAAGGGATTTTAAACATTCCCCAGACATGTCCAAAATGATCGTGTTTAAGAATATTCAATTGGCTGATAAGGATTTATCATCTGAAGTGAATCGATTGGCGAAAATGAGATTGGATCTAGTAGTTGACCATAATTCATTCGATGGGATGTATATAATGGGTTTTTTAAAATTGTTTGGGCGGGCTACGGAAAAGGATATAGAACAATGGAACCGAGATAAACTTGCCGTGAGTGATCTGGTGAATCTATGCTCCGGTATTATTGATGAAAAAATTGGTAAAGAAGTCTATAGCAGTCGAAAGTTTCTGATGAATTTACGTAAATCTCTCTTTCGATACAGGACTGACAAAAAGGAAGAATGAAGATTGATTTTTAGGGCGATCGAGGAGTGTTATTATACAGGCGAAAGTATTGATCTAGTCGATTACATCATTGCCGATCATGCTGGAACAAGATGATCACTATCTAAAGGATCATTCGTGGTAAGTAAGTTTTGGTTTTGTTAACAATGAAACGCCATTTTTTTGTCAACAAAGTGTTTTGTTGCTATTTTAATGTTAACAAAGTGCTTTGTTGATATTGAAACGACATTTCGTTGTTAACAAGATGATTCTAGTATGAAAATAAGCTCGTTGTTTCTCCCGATGCAATGAGTAAGAGATCATGTAGCTGGAATAAGTCGGGTTTACGACCGCTTCCTTTTTTAGAAAGAGTAATAAGCTCGGAGTTGGTGATTTGATTAAGAAGGTTCCTAATGGTGGATGTTTGGATGGATTCTTCTTTTTGTTGCATCTTTTTAATAATGAGAGGTTTCGTGAAGATGGGGCTTTCAAAAATGCTTTCTAAGAGCATTTGAGAATATTCCGAATGAGTGATTTGGCGAAAGTTGTCTTGTAATAGGGAAAACAGTCTATTGATGGCTTTGGCTCTTCGAATGTTTTCTTGTGCTTGTTGATAAATTGCTTCTAAAAAGAAAGAAATCCATTCATTCCACTGATTGTGTTTGTGTATGGAATTAAGTTTATCATAATAATTATCTCTGTTGTTTTCCAAATACGAAGAGAGATAAAACATGGGGCGATGTAAGAGTTTTTTGCTAAACAAAAAGAGAGGAATCATGAGTCGTCCTATGCGCCCGTTACCATCAAGAAAAGGGTGAATGATTTCAAATTGTGCATGCATGATGGCAGTTTGCACCAATGGGTCAATTTGATTAATTTGTAAATAAGCAAGCCAGTTTTCCATGAGTGACTGCACTTGCAGAGGGTCCGGAGGTATGTAAGTAGCAGAGTCGAGCGCACTACCTTTACTGCCAATCCAATTTTGGATATCACGAAAACAACCGGGTTGTTTATTTTGCCCTCTTACATTATCCATTAATTTATAATGAATTTCTTTAATGAGTCTTAGGGTAATCGGACGATCTTGAAGGTCTTTGGATGCAAAACGCATGGCCTCTCGGTAGTTTTTAATCTCGTTGATATCCTCATTCTTGCTTTCATTAAATGTGACCCCCGCATCTTGTTCATAAACTTCATCTATCGTTGCTTGAGTTCCCTCTATTTTGGAGGAAAGGACAGCTTCCTGGGTCAT
Source organism: Akkermansiaceae bacterium UBA7331 (assembly GCA_002471255.1). GTDB lineage: Bacteria > Verrucomicrobiota > Verrucomicrobiia > Verrucomicrobiales > Akkermansiaceae > Akkermansia. Next base: position 145,188 of record DKPP01000011.1, read on the forward strand.
GAATGGGGAGAGAAGAATATCAGGATTGATTAGAGTTTGTACCATCCCATCATATCGGGATAATTCCCGATTGGCTTCACCTAGAATTTCAACAAATGCGTTAGCATCTAATTGTTGTATAGGAAGTGTTTCAGGTAAATGAGGATGAGTCATAAGACTTTGTTGATATTATATTCCACCTTTTTTGTCAACAAAGTGTTTTGTTGCTATTTTAATGTTAACAAAGTGCTTTGTTGATATTGAAACGGCATTTCGTTGTTAACAAGATGTATTGGCATAAAAAAACCTCTGTCCACATGGGAACAGAGGTTGGAAATGTTTTTTTGGAATATCTTATTGATTATTTGGGGCTAAGAGCGGGGTGGTGTGCTCTTTGCTCATTGGGATATCATCTTCTTCGTTACGAGATGATGCAGGGGCTTGTTTGATGGTCTCTTGACGCTCATTAGCTCCGCTCACGAGAAGATTGCGACCCATGAATGGTTGATTGTGCAAGATTTCAACGGAACGCTTTGCATCATCCATGAATTGCATTTCGATAAAAGCATATCCCTTGGATTTATGGGTGCGTGGGTTGTAGATGATTTCTACACTTTTCACGCCGCCGATGCCTTTGAACAAATCTTCCAAATCCGTTTCGGTGGCTTCGTAGGACAAATTGCCTACATAGAGTCTTGCGGAAGATACAGGTTGTTTAGGACCGGTATTTCTCGGATTGCCTTTGGTTCTGGCGATGCGAGTGTTAGATTTGGTCGGTTTAGGGCCTTCGTGTTTGGTGATCGGTTTAGTAGCAGGTTTATAAAGTCCGAGGAATTTTAGAACCTTTTGCCAGAACGTGAGTTTTTTTGGTGCGCTATGACGGTGGCGAGGGCGATAACCGTTGCGATCATTTGCATACGGTGGGCGGCCTCCCTTATGATAACGGCGACGTGGGCCATGCCCTTGTCTGCCTGGTGTGTGGTGTTGCGACATAAATATGTTCAGAAGTAACTTATGTTGTGTTGTGAGGGGCGGCACTCGGTCATTCATCGCGGTGCTGCCCGTTTGCTTTTGTTCATTTCTCGGATCTCGGCACTTCACATGCCGGTAGGGACCCGTTTCTCAATGCGTAAATCCTACGCATGTACGCGAAGTTAGGAAAGCAAACTCAGTCGTATAACATTTCTTGTTTTGAAGAATATTTCAAGTCTTGACTTCGTCATTTTAATTAAGAAATCTTAATTAAATAAGAATAAAGCAAAAATAAGGAATGATGAGATAAGATATGGTATGAAAGAAGGGGAGTAGGAGTAAAAGCAGGGGGTTTGAGGTAATCCTTTAGGTAGAATAAATCATAAATGTAATAAATGGACAAGTAATGTTCATTTTTTTGCTCTCAAGTGACTTTTAATCTTGAGATAGAGTGTAAAATAGGTAAATTGCCCCTCATGGATTTAGTTCAACGCGAAATTTCAAAAGAGACGGTTACTCCGTACTTCGTGGAATATTTCGGGCACGAGCCCAGCCACGTAGCAGCCGCTCCCGGTCGTGTCAATTTGATTGGTGAACACACAGATTACAATAATGGTTTTGTATTGCCCATGGCATTGGAAAATCAATGTGTGGTAGCAGTAGCCCCATCTCCTACGGGTAATCACAGATGGTGTGGTTCTTTAGGTGATCAGATTATTGAGATTAGCCCTGAGGATGCCTTGCATGTAGGCGAGCCGTTTTGGACGAATTATGTACGCGGTGTGTTAGCTAATTTGCATCGTCGTGGTATCGATGTCGGTCCTGTGGATATGTTGATCGACAGTAACGTACCTCGTGGCGGTGGCTTATCTTCTAGCGCAGCTCTTGAAGTTTCCGTATGTACGGCACTTGCCGCGTTAGCCGGTGTAGAGATTTCTCCTAAGGATGTTGCTTTGATTGGTCAAGCCGTGGAGCATGAGTTTGCTAATGTGCCTTGCGGTATCATGGATCAGTTTATTTCCGCTAACGGTAAAAAAGGTAATGCTTTGAAGCTTGATTGTGCCAGTTTGGAATATGAATTGGTGCCGATGAATGACCCTGCCGTTTCCGTTTTAGTACTTGATAGTGCAGTGAAGCATTCCCTTGCCGATGGTGCTTATGGTAAGCGTCGTCAACAATGCGAAGAGGCTGCCAATATCATGAATGTGCCTTCCTTGCGTGAAGCCGATTTGGAAATGCTCGAAGCTGCTCAAGCAGAATTAGGTGATGTACGTTATCGTCGTGCCCGCCACGTGATTGGTGAAAATGCTCGCGTAGCCGCTTTTGCCAAAGCATTATCAGAAGGCAAATGGGATGAAGCCGGTGTTGCCATGCGTGGTAGCCATGCCTCCTTGCGCGATGATTATGAAGTTTCCTGTGCAGAAGTTGATACCTTGGTATCCTTGTGTGACCGCATCCCCTCTGCTTCCTCCATCTACGGTGCCAGAATGACTGGCGGCGGTTTTGGCGGTTGTATCGTGGCACTCGTGAAAACTGAAGACGTGGAGAAAGTAGCTCAAGAATTACTTGAGGCTTATCATCACGAAACAGGAATTGAAACCACATACTTAGTCACACGTCCGGGCGACGGTGCACGCGTATTGGTTTAACATTTATTAAACTACAATTACAAAAACTGTTATGGTTTGCATCAATACAATTTTGGCAGCCGCAGAATCTTCTCCATCAGGTGCATTTGGTACTTGGGATTTGATTTTGTTTTGCGTTGCCGTAGTAGGCGTTATTTGGTTGGGTATATGGAAAGCCCGTGAGCCAAAGGCTGCCGAAGGTAGTGAAGGAGATAAGGAAGAAAAAGGGGCCGCCGATTATTTCTTGGCAGGTCGTGGTCTTACCTGGTGGTTAGTGGGCTTTTCTTTGATCGCCGCTAACATTTCAACGGAGCAGTTCGTTGGTATGTCCGGTCAGGCTGCTGACTGGCTAGGTATGGCAATTGCCTCCTATGAATGGCTTGCCGCCATTACTTTGGTCGTGGTAGCCTTTTGTTTCTTGCCTAAGTTGTTACGTGGCGGTGTTTATACGATCCCTGAGTTTCTCGAATATCGTTTCTCGCCATTAGCTCGTACTTTGATGGCGTTAGCTACTTTGGCCGTATTGGTCGGTGTGCCTACCGCTTCTGTTATTTATTCCGGTTCCAAGGTTATTTCCGTATTCTTCCAAGGATATTCATTGATGGGGCTGGATTTTGGTAGCCTTACCTTGGGTTGTGCTATTATTGCTTTCTGCGGTGCTGTTTACGTATTCGTAGGTGGTTTGAAAGCTTGTGCTTGGACTGACTTGATTTGGGGTGCCGCTTTGATCGTAGGTGGTGGTGTGGTAGCTTATTTGGTAGTAAACCAACTTGCTACGGCAGATGCTCAAATGCTTTGGGATACACGTGCCGCCGGTGCGACTCATTCTGCTGCCGATATTCAAAGCGCAGGTATTTGGGATCGCTTCCAATACTTAAACTCCGATAGCCTCTCCGGTGCTAACGGTGTAGGTGACAAGCTTCACATGGTGCGCCCTGCTGATGATCCTGCTATCCCATGGACAGCTTTGATGATCGGTTTATGGATTCCTAACTTCTTCTATTGGGGCTTAAACCAATATATCATGCAACGTACCTTGGCTTCCAAGTCTTTGGCTGAAGGTCAAAAGGGTATTGTTTTTGCGGCTTTCCTTAAGTTGCTCATTCCTTTCTTAGTGGTGATTCCGGGTATTTTAGCTTACAACCTTTACAGTGGCGACTTGCGCAGTGAAGGTGTGAAGAAAAACTTTGAAAGTGGTAATTTGGCAGCCTTTGTCTCACTTGAAGAATATGGCAAATCTATCGCTAAAGATGGCTTAAGCATCTCCGGTATAGATCAAAAGAAAATCACCAACGAGCTCAAGGACGTAACAAATAAGATTATTCCTGTGACTCCTCAGTTTGTAGCTTTACATCCTGATATTTCTGAAAAGATTATTACTCACAACTTGGAAACCATTCGTGGCGAAAAGGCTCCTCAACAAACTCAAAATTCGGCAAAATATGCAGAAGGTAAGGCTAAGATTAAGTCAGAGTTTGATAAGATTCATGCCGACTTTGCCGATGCCTCAACCAATCGTAGTCAACGTGTAGCGTTAGCTGAGGATGTGACTAAGTGGAATGATGACTTGTTAAAGGAGATGGAAACAGCTTCTAAGTCCGGTTTAACCGTAGCCGGTGCCGCCGTAGCAATCACTAAGGGTAATAAGTTAGTCGGTTATGATTTTGATGCCGCTTTCCCAACCTTATTGAAGAATCTCCTTCGCCCCGGCTTGAGCTGGTTCGTTTTGGCTGCCTTGTTCGGTGCTGTGGTTTCTTCCTTGGCATCCATGTTAAACTCCGCTTCCACTATCTTTACGATGGACATTTATCATAAGCTTCGCCGTCAAGCCGCTCCCGGTGAATTGGTGAAGGTAGGTAAGATTGGTGTGGTTGTTTGCGTGGTGATCGCCTTTGTGATTTCCCTTCAATTGGGTAATCCTAAGTTTGGCGGTATCTTCACATTCGTGCAAGAGTTCCAAGGCTTTATCTCCCCAGGTGCTTTGTGTGTGTTCCTCTTTGGTTTCTTTGTACCAAAGTGCCCACGCTTCTTTGGCTGGTTTGGTATTGCGTTAAACGTGGTTCTTTATTCCGTATTCCTTCTTTGGTTCTCCGATATTGCCTTCTTAAATCGTATGGCAATCTGCTTCGGTATCATTGCTGCAATCGGTATTGTTTCCACCATCGTCAATGCCTTAAATGGCGGTAAAGCAATCGTATTACCTGTCAATAATAAGGTAAACATTGAGAGTTCCTCTTCAACGAAGATTTATGGTGTTTTAGTGGTAGTTGCTACCGTTATTCTCTACTATATCTTCTGGTAACAGATACGAAACATTTTAAAATCAACCGCTCCGAGTGTTTGCTTGGAGCGGTTTTTTACGTATTGTAGGATTGAGATCTATAAAACAAATATCCCCCAAGCCACGTTGACGAGACGTCCGGCTTGAGGGATATTCTTTGGTTCGTAATGTGAGGGTGCCTACTAAGATTCCGTAATAATGGAAACGAGCATGGCTTCCTCAACAATACGTTGAAGATTTTCCGTAATTCTTTCTAAAGATCTGCCGATAAAGATTAACTCACTGATAGCTAAAAGTGCATCGGGGTGTTGTTCCGGTAATTCGGCTAAATGGCGGGTAAGAAATTGAGATTTATGTGATAATTCTTGAAGTTTCGGTAACAAAATTTCCAAACTTTTTACATCCCAATACGAAATGCCCTTATTGATTTGCCTGAATAAAGTGGCCAGATCTCGATATATCGGTTCGATGGCCAAAATTTCACGTAAGGGAGGATAATTGCGTAGTTTTTTTGATCGCTTAGCAATACCTACACATTCATCGCCTATTCGCTCATACATACCTGATAAGCGAATGCTGGTTAGCACTAATTTGAGATCTGTGGCAACCGGGCTAAAAAAGGCGAGAATGTGTAAACTTTTTTCATCAATGACTTTTTCCAGCTCATCCAAATCTTCATCATCGGCGATGACCTGATTGATGGCGTTTTCATCATTCTTGAGGCACCCGTTGATGGCTAAGTCGAGGGCAGATTGCGCTTTGTAGGCAATCGTCATCAAACTTTGGTGAAGATTGTTGAGTGCCGTATCAAATTCTCTAAGTGTGTGGCTATTATGTGTGAGCATGGTTTAACTGATTCTACCGGTGATATAATCTTCCGTTTCTTGGCAATCCGGATTGGAAAACATTTTTTCCGTTGAAGAAAACTCCACAAGTTTCCCTAACATAAAAAATCCTGTTAAGTCTGATACGCGTGTGGCTTGTTGCATATTATGAGTAACGCAAACGATGGTAAATTCCTCTTTTAATCGATGCATCAATTCTTCAATCTTTACCGTAGCGATCGGGTCGAGAGCCGAGCAGGGCTCATCCATTAATAGAATTTTGGGCTTCACGGCAATTGATCTAGCGATACATAAACGTTGTTGCTGACCGCCGGATAGGCCATAGGCTGAGGTGTGTAAACGATCTTTGACCTCATCCCAAAGAGCTGCGTGCGTTAAACTTTCCTCTACGGTTTGGTTGATCAATCGTTTATCTTTTACCCCTGCAAGACGAAGGCCGTATGCTACGTTTTCGTGAATGCTCATGGGGAAAGGATTTGATTTTTGGAACACCATACCAACTTCACGGCGTAAAATGATAGGATCAAGCGTTGGTGAAGTCACATCTACACCATCAATACGAATGGCTCCCGAAGTAACTCTTGCATTGGGAATGCGGTCATTCATTCGATTGATGCAACGTAATAAAGTCGATTTACCACAACCTGAAGGACCAATAAATGCAGTAATTTGATTTTTAGGTATCTGCATAGATACTTGGTACAATGATTGCTTATCACCGTAATGAAAATCTACCGAATCTACTTCGATGGAAATAGATGGAGTGGGGATGTTTGAGTCGCTCATGAGTTGGAGGTCATTGGTAAACATTTCGACACATATCCTGTCGATGGCTCTATTTTATCTAAAATTTAGCCGTTTTGCTCCATCATTCAATTGTGACGATTTCTTAACCAAGATTCACTTCGCAAAGTGGAAGTGTAGATGTATTTCTAATGCCGTCCTGAGACAACCGATACAAATTGATCAGGGCAATCGAACAACAAAATATAGTAGAAGCAATGAAATTTGTCTCTCATATCCTCACACTCGTCGTCAGCTTAGGTTCATTCTGTTTTGCTGATGGAAAAGTCACCGTTGATAGCAACATTAAGCCATACGCTCAAACAAGCGGCGTATCCGGCAACTTAAATGCAGTAGGTTCCGATACTTTGAATAATTTAATGACCCTCTGGGCAGAAGGATTTCGTAAAAAATATCCAAGTGTTAAAGTAGGCATTGAAGGTAAAGGTTCCTCAACGGCTCCTCCGGCTTTGACTGCCGGCACCGCACAGCTTGCTCCTATGAGTCGTGTGATGAAGCGCGAAGAAATCGCCGCTTTTGAATCTAAGTATGGTTATAAGCCTACCGAGATTAAAGTAGCACTTGATGCTGTAGCCTTTTTCGTTAATAAGAACAATCCCGTACAAGCTTTGTCATTGAATCAAATTGATTCAATTTTCTCTTCAACCTTTAAGCGTGGTGGTTCCAACATCTCCGATTGGGGTGATTTGGATCCTTCCTTGAAAGGTAAGTCCATCTCCATTTACGGCCGTAACAGTGCTTCCGGTACTAATGGTTTCGTTAAAGAAGTGGCCTTAAAGAAAGGTGACTATAAGAACTCCGTTAAAGAACAACCAGGTTCTTCCGCTGTGATTCAAAGTATCGGTACTGATGCAAATGCCATCGGTTACTCCGGTATCGGTTATATCACATCCAACGTGAAGACTCTTTCCGTAGCGGAAAAAGGCGGTCAACTTGCCGTACAACCAACATACGATAATTGCTTAAATGGTAAATATCCTCTTTCTCGTTACCTTGTGATTTATGTTAACAAGAAGCCGGGCGAGCCATTGGATACCCTTACTAAAGAGTTCATTAAGTTTATCGTGTCTAAGGATGGTCAAGAAATCGTTGCCAAAGATGGTTACTATCCTGTTCCTGCCAAGGTAAGTGCTGAGGCTATCAAGTCTGTAGAATAAACTTATCTCTTTCTGTACCAATAATCATACCCCCAAGCCGTTTTTGCCCAAGGTGGTCAGGAACGGCTTGGTTCTTAAATCTCATATATTTCTGTTCGCATGATGAATCAAGATGATATTCCTACTCAGGAACAACCCGCTTATCAGCCCAAGCCGGTACCTAAACGCTTTCTTGTCTCTAAAGCCACCCTTTGGTGCGATCGGATCATGACCAAACTTATCATCGGGGGTGGTTTTACTGTTATCGTTGCCGTTTTCGGTATTTTATTCTTTTTATTGGCTGTTACCCTTCCGTTATTTAAAGAGGCCGAAGTGCTTGAGGATGTAAAAACAAGCCCGGTCGTACCTACGGATGGTTCATGGGGATTAGACGCTTCAGGGAAGCGCCCCTATTTATTTCGCCATGGTAAAGAGATCGATTTTTTAAATCAGGAAGATGGTACTTTGACTCCCGTACCTTTTACTTTGCCTGATAACGAACAAATCACAGCTTACACTTATCATTCCGGTTTAGGTCTCTATCCTATAGCTACGGATGCAGGAAAAGTGGGGCTTATTACCGTTAAATCAGGTTTAAATGGACACGGAGATCCTGATGTGGAGACAGGGGGGAAACCTGAAGTTAAAGTCGGTGAATTATACCCCGTTACGGAAAGCGGAGAACCAATCGGTAAGATTATTGGTTTAACCTATGCCGATGCAGGTGATAAAAAGGTTTTTGTAACATTGCATCAAGATGCTGATAAGGTACGTACCTTTGTGATGTCGTTGGAGCAAAGCCGTTCTCTAGTTAGTGATGGAGAACTGGAGCCAACAGGTTATTTTGAGTTAAGTGAGCAAATCGATGGGAAACCTTCCAAAATCCTAGCCAATATGGCAGGAGACGGGATCGTGGTCGTGACTGATAAAAATGAAATCGTGTATTTTGCCTTTGATGAAAATACCGAGACTTGGAATAAGAAACAGACCATCAAACAAGCCTTTGGCAATGATGAAGGTATTTCCGTTTGCGAATGGTTATTTGGTGATATGTCATTCGTGCTAGGCGGCAAAAATGGTAGTTTATCTATTTTTAGTCTTTATCCCCAAACACAAGCCGATGGTACGACCACGCGTTTGTTTGGTAAAACAAAAGAGTTTGAGCCATTAAATGGGCCAATCACTCACTATATCTCTTCTTACATTAACCGTTCCTTTTTGGTGACCTCTCCTACGCAAATGAAACTTTGCTATGGTACGACAGCCGATACTCGTTGGGAGGAACCGAAATTGAACTTTTCTCCTATTCAGGTCGTGGGAAATCATGAATTGACCTCCTTTTTGGCTCAAGATGCAGAAGGGAAACTACATCGTTATTCCGTTGATGATAAACATCCGGAATCCGGCACTAAAGCTTTGGTAGGCAAGATTTGGTATGAGGGATACGATGCTCCTAAATGGATGTGGCAATCAGTAGGCGGTACAGATGATTATGAATCAAAAATATCCTTGATGCCCTTGATATTCGGTACTTTAAAAGGAACATTCTATGCATTGATTTTTGCCGTGCCGGTCGCCTTGTTAGCTGCTGTTTATACATCACACTTCATGCCGGCATCGGTGAAAAAGGTAGTGAAACCTTTGATGGAGATTATGGCGTCTTTGCCTTCTGTGGTGTTGGGCTTTTTCGGTGCTTTATATTTAGCTCCTAAGATGGAGGATAAAGTGCCAGCCATCATCATGATGGCGATTTTGATACCGGCAGTAGCCATTCTCTTTGCATGGTTCTGGACGACGCGTCCAATCGAGTGGAGAAATAAAATTAGTCACGGTTTGGAATATATCGTAATGATTCCCGTCATTCTCATCATTGCCTGGGTCTGCTGGTGCTATTTGGGCTATTGGGTTGAGGAACCTATTGTTGATATGGTGCGTGGAGTAATGAGCTTATGGGGTAGTGGCGACTTCCAAGGTACGACTTTCCCGGAATTATGGAGAAATGGCTTCGATATGGCTTATGAGCAACGAAATTCACTCGTAGTCGGGTTTATCATGGGCTTTGCCGTTATTCCGGTGATTTTTACGATTTCCGAAGACGCCTTGAGCAATGTTCCTCCGTCATTGATTGCTGCTTCCGAGGCCTTGGGTGCGAGCCGTTGGCAGATTGTGAAAACGATTGTCATTCCTATTGCATCAGCAGGTATCTTTTCTGCTTTGATGATTGGTTTAGGTCGTGCCGTAGGGGAAACCATGATCGTATTAATGGCTACGGGTAATACACCTATCATGGACTGGAATATCTTTAATGGTATGAGAACTTTATCTGCCAATATTGCGACGGAACTGCCCGAAGCAGCTCAGGGATCTACACACTATCGCGTCTTGTTCCTTGGCGGTTTGATACTTTTCTCCCTTACCTTTGTGCTCAATACGATTGCCGAAATCGTGCGCCAACGCTTACGTAAACGCTATCACATTGTTTAGTTTCTTTGATATTACCTTACACGAACGAAAATTGATATGGATAAAGATTTATCACTACCACCGGCTCCAAAAAGACCTATCGGTGAAGCCAAAATCTGGCTCACCAGTATTGGGTTGGCTTTGGGATTAATCATGATTTTTGGTCTTTTAGGCATTATCGTTTATAACGGATTAGAGGCATTTTGGCCGAAAACCGCCTATGCCTTTACCGTACAAAATGAACCTGAAGGTGAAAAAACAACCATTTACGGAAATATCACTAAAGATCAGACCCGTCACGTACTTAATGCGGAAGGCAAACAGGAATCAATTCATGAATATCAAATTTTTACCGGGAATAAGGAAAAATTTGGACAAGCCTTTCGTTTTATCGATGTACACCGCATTGTCAATCAAGAGGAATTACCTCGTTTGATGACTTTGGAACGACTCGAGGGAGGCAAAGCCATTGTTGACCCCATCGGTATCAAACTCCAAAATGGTTCAGTCTTAAAAGCAACAGATTCGGAGTTTTTGAGTGATTTTCAGCGATTAACCGATGAAGCCGATCATGTTCGTAAGTCCGTTCATCGTATTGAAAAGGGAGATATCGGAGCAATCAATAACAAGCTGGATGAATTGCAACGTGAGGTAAAAATCATCGAACGTTCCTATGACATCCGTGAAGTGAATGGAGTAAGCGTCGCCACACTCAAAGATAACCCTATTGTGGATGATATTAAAAATCCGATTGCCGAATTAGCCAAACTTAAAGAGCAAATAGGTGAATTGCATCGTGAATATGAAACTTATACCGCACAAGTTGCCAAATTAAGAGAACATGAGGGTAAAGACATTTTGTTGTACCAATTAGGCAATAATGATGTGCAAGAAATGCCACTTGACCAGATAGTTTATGGATTTATGCCTAATGAACTCGGTTTCTTTGGTAAACTTGGTGTCTTTTGGCATCATTTTACAGGATTTATCTTAGATGATCCTCGTGAAGCTAATACGGAAGGTGGTATTTTCCCCGCAATTTTCGGTACGTTTATCATGACGGTATTGATGAGTATGCTGGTAACTCCTATCGGCGTTATAGGTGCCATTTATTTGAGAGAATACGCTAAGCAAGGCCCACTCGTGCAGTCTGTACGTATCTGCGTCAATAATTTGGCAGGTGTTCCGTCTATCGTATTCGGTGTATTTGGTTTAGGGTTTTTCGTTTATTATCTGGGCGGTTCCATCGACCAATTGTTTTATTGGAAAAAACTTGCCGTGGACAATACTCCGACCTTTGGTACCTCCGGTATATTATGGGCATCTCTTACCTTGGCATTAATGACATTGCCGGTCGTTATCGTTTCCACAGAAGAAGCCTTATCTGCCGTTCCTCGTGGCTTACGTGAAGCTGCTTTGGCTTGTGGTGCCTCTAAATGGCAAATGATTCAGCGAATCATTCTCCCTTGTGCTTTACCCGGGGTCATGACCGGTCTTATTTTGGCTATGGCACGTGGCGCCGGTGAAGTAGCCCCTCTCATGGTGACAGGGGTGGTGAAATTAGCACCTTCCTTGCCAATCGACGGTGAAGGTCCATTTGTGCACTTGGAGCGTAAGTTTATGCACTTGGGCTTCCACATTTATGATGTAGGCTTCCAATCCCCGGACTCCGACGCGGCACAGCCGATGGTATTCGCTACGACTTTATTGCTTATTTTATTAGTTGTAGTAATGAACCTAGCCGCCATTTTGATTCGTAATAAATTACGCAAACGCTATCAAGCATCCAGCTTCTAATCATCATCCAACTTGGTATTAAAACATTATGAACGATACGAAACCATACGAACCACCCATCATTCAAGTAGATGATTTTTCCTTTTTTTATGGAGATAAGCAGGTGCTGCACAATATCTCGATGGATTTTGAAGAAAACAAAGTGACTGCATTGATTGGGCCATCAGGTTGTGGTAAATCGACCCTTTTACGCAACATTAATCGTATGAATGATTTGGTGCCGGGTGTGCATCATCAGGGTGATATCCGCATAGATGGTACAAGCTTATATGACCCTAAAGTAGAGGTGATTTCTTTACGTAAACGCGTTGGCATGGTTTTTCAAAAATATAATCCATTCCCTAAGAGTATTTATGAAAATATCGTGTTTCCTCTGCGTGTGGCAGGACGTAACAGTCGCTCGGAATTGGATGAAACCGTCGAGCGCAGTCTAAAAGGAGCCGCACTTTGGGATGAGGTAAAAGATAAATTGCATCAAAGTGCCTATGGTTTGTCAGGTGGGCAACAACAGAGACTTTGCATTGCACGTGCCATTGCTAATCGCCCACAAATCTTATTGATGGATGAACCTTGTGCCGCTCTTGACCCGATAGCCACTCTTAAAATTGAAGATTTGATGGAGGACTTGAAAAAGGATCTTACGATTGTCATCGTGACACATAATATGCAGCAAGCCACCCGTATTTCGGACAAAACAGCCTTCTTATATTTAGGCAACTTAATCGAATATGGAGATACGGCTCAGATATTTACCAATCCGAAAGAAGAACAAACTGAAGCCTATATCACAGGTAGATTTAGTTAATTATCTATTACATTTATTGACCATGCCAAACACACACAAACATATTTTGCCACACTATGAGGCGGCACTTACGGGATTGGGCGATCAAGCTTATCAAATTGCGCAAATATTGTTAGTTCAGTTGAGTTCTTTGAAAGAAGTATTTGAAAGAGCCGACCTTAATCGTTTAAACCAAATTATTGCGGAAACTCCATCCATTGAGGATAAGGCTCGTTATTTACAACAAGACGGCACGAACGTTTTAAGCCAATTTCATCCTCTAGGGTCCGATTTGCGCTTCGTCATGGCGGTGTCTCGTACTTCCGATAAGTTGATGGAAGCGGTAGATGAATTACAGGGCATTGCGAAAGGAATGAAGAAGGAATTAAAAAATCAAACGCCTTTGTTCCCCGAGCTTATTTTGCCTTTACTTTCCATGGCGATTGAAGAATTAAGAGATGCGACCGATTCATTGCAAGAAAAGGATGTGGAGAAGGCATTACATGTGCGAGTCAATGATAAAAAACTCGATAAGGCCCACCGTAAAGCCCTCTCGGCACTTATCCAATGTGCTTCGGAAAATCAATCAGGGCTTAATGTTTCTTTGCTTTTAATTATCAGATCCATCGAACGATTAGGCGACATAGCCAAAACCATCGCTGCATCGGTAGTATTCTATGATGATGCGAGAGATATCAGACATACGTCGTTGAAAGGATAGGGATTCTTGCGTATAATTTTTAATAGTTGAAAAAATCATTGCCGTAAATGATTTTTTTGCTAGAGTAAATTTTGGAATCAATACAATGATTCTGTTTTATTGCTTATTATTAAAAACATACGATTATGAAGAAAACATTATTGACCTTGATGATATTGGCTGGAGTTTTGGCTCCTGCATCATGGGGCTCTACCCTAACGATTATTGATATTAATGGAGGAAGTAGTACACAAAATGTGTATAACAATTCCATTAACTCTGCTTCTTTTCTCGGAGATGTTAGCTCATCGCAAAGTATTAACTCTGGTTTCAAAACAGTAACAGGAGAAGAAACTAGTATAAGTCTTAGTGTTAGTTCTACATCTGAAAAAAGATGGAATAATGCTACCACTACTGCCCCAAACTTAGAGTTTACAGATAAACTTGGGGCTTCCTATACATTGCCTAGTGATGATGCAAAATCATTTTATTCTACGATTAATACTTCTTTTGAAACAGGGATGACCTTTACCTTAGGCGGCTTTAGTTCTGGTACTACCCTTTCTCAATTGAGCTTTGGAGTAGGCCAAGGTAATTGGGGTAATAATGCCGTATCTTTGAAAGTCAGTTTGACTGGTGTATCTTTTGATACGACCGGTACAGATTGGGTTTATTCTGAAGTAAATAATACCTATACCTATACGGTTGGATCATCTGCTAATACATTGACTAATTTGGACATTAAGAATTTAACGATTACCGATCCAAATGCGGTTAATATCAAATTATTTGGAGAGATATCTGGCGGAGGTTGGCAGAACTTACAAGGGGGGCTTTCTTATATTGCTTTTGAAACAATTCCCGAACCATCAACCGCAACATTAAGTGTTCTCGGTTTAACATCCTTGCTTTTGCGCCGTCGTAGAAAAGCCTAATTATCGATCTTTTTTACTTTTAATAAGGTAGTGTCATTGTCAAACGATGATACTACCTTATTTTGTTGAATTGGTATCAAAATTTAGAACCAAGGAATGCCGGTTGACCTTGTTTCACTTATGAGATATTCAGATGATGAAGCGTAAAGCATAATTATATTTGTTCTATGAAAGCATATTTAGTGAAAACATCCATGATGGTCACCTTATTAGGGTTAAATATGGGGATGGTAAGCCCTGTATCTGCTCAAAATAATGATGAAGCAGAAAATTATAACTTTGTTTTTAAAGGTAACAGCGAAGGTTATAAAAACTATCGAATCCCGGCTATAGTCAAAACTAAGAAAAATACACTCATTGCCTTTATAGAAGGTCGAGTCAATGGTATCGGCGATGCAGGAAATATTGATTTGGTCTCGAAGCGTTCAACGGATGGAGGTAAGACATGGGGGCCGATGATTACCGTGCATGATGATGGTAATCATACATGTGGTAATCCTGCTCCTGTTGTTGATCCTCGTAACGGCTACATTTACATGATTTCATGTGGTAGCACCGGTAGTGAGCATGAAAACTTGCATAACATCAAACCACGAGAAGTTTACTTTCAAGTATCAAAAGATGATGGTTTGACATGGAGTAAGCCTGTTAATATTTCTAAGCAGGCTAAAAAGCCGGAATGGGGCTGGTTTGCAACTGGTCCTTGCAATGCCATTATTGTGCGTGAAGGCAAATACAAAGGTCGTATTGTCGTGCCAAGTAATATGAGCGAAATGGCCGAGGTAGAGCAGAATGGCGAAATGGTCAAAAAGCCTGTTTATCGTGGTTCTTGTTTTTATTCTGATGATTTGGGTAAAACATGGAAAATCGGAGATACTGCCGATGATGGAGCTAATGAAAGTAGTATTGCCGAAGTAAAACCTAATTTATTAGTGCAAAACTTCCGTATGCAAGACCATGGGCAAGCTCGCCGTTGGCAGCGTTATTCCGAAGATGGTGGCAAAACATGGACCAAGATTGAAAAACAAGATGATTTGTATTGTCCTCGTTGCCAAGGTTCCATCATTCGTGATTATACTCAAAAAGAAACCTTATATTTTTCCAATCCGGCTAAATGGGGTCGCAATAATATGACGATCTACCGTAGCAAAGATGGTGGTAAAACGTGGAACGATTCAATCTTAGTCCATGAAGGCCCTGCCTCTTATTCAAATATTGTCGATTGTTCTCCGGAATATATCGGAATCTTATACGAAGGCGGTAAAAACCATGCCAGTGCAGAAGGCACGATCTTTAAATTGGTAAAAAAAGCCGATTTTAAACCAGTCGAAAAGAAGTAAAGAGAGTATTTAGCTGAGTCTAAAAATAAATCAATCTTTCTGTGAGCCTCAATATCGAAGAGCTCGCAGAAAGATTGATTGTTTTAGTGTGATACCTAGATTTATTTCAATCTTTTAAATGGTAAAACGATATCTTTTTGGTTACGTCGTACGGTAATCGTTTTAGGGTTTTCTCCCATTGCTTTGTTGAGCTCTTCGATGTTTTGGATCTTTTTGTTATCGATCGCGATGATCACATCTTGAGGTTTACCATCCGTCGTAGCGAATAGCATATTTGGTAAGACGGAAAGAACGATAACACCTGTTTCATCAATTAGACCATAGGCGGATTGATCACCTAGTCCCTTAACGTCGCGGCAAACGGCACCAATGTGGTCGAGTTCGATTTCCGGTGTGGAATCGTCTGATTGGTTAGTGGTGATGATACGAGGCATTTGTGGCGTTTTGGCGAGCTTTTTCAATCGTTCCGAGGTAACTCCGAATTGGTTGGTGATTGGTTTGAAGCCCATTTTAAAGGCGGGTGAGTTTTTCTTTAATCGAAAATCACCTTTTTGCGCATCGATGAATAAGGCATCTCCCATTTTAGAGTTTTGGTCTCTTTGAGACATTTTTTGCAAACCGGTTGCCGGTTCTACTCCTTTCATGCCTTCGCGATGTACAAAATTCTTATCCATCGTTTTGCCCCATGGCGTATTGGGCATGTGACCGGCAGGGAAGTATTTATCGACAAAGAAGATGTTGTTGGTCACTTCGTCTTCGCTCTTATTATACCAAACGTGTGGGTGTAGAGAGTTGTTAACGATAATGTTGTTATAAACCTTTCGATAAAAACCTTCACGTAATTTCAAGCCTGAACCGATCAAGAGGTTGCCACGAATGATGTAATTGCTTGAACCGTCATCCAAATCGATGTCCCAACCATGTTCACATTGCCAGCGACTATTCTGAATGATTGTTGGTGTCATCGCATCAAGCAATGGGATATTTTTGTTAGTTTCCCATTTGCTTAAATCGTTCATGTTCAATCCGGGTAATTCCCAGAATCGATCACGACCCCATGAGTTAAAGGATCCGTGGTCGGAGGTTTCTTTGACCGTGTCGAAAATATCACAATTTTCAATTACATGACCACCCCAACACCCGTCACCGATGTTAATGCCGGCTCGTGGTACATCATAGAGTGAGCAACTTTTAATAGTAATGTTTTTAGAAAGGGCTATTTGTACTGGAGACGTTTGTTTTTCGATCAAACCCGTACGAGTAATTAAACAATCTTCTACACGACAATTTTGCGGATAATCGTTGTTAAGAGGCCCTGGGGTCATATCCATTTGGTCAATGGATCTTTTTCTGTGCTGGGTATAATCATGCGGACCTTTGTAGGCTGATCTTTCTCCAACAAAACAGATGCCGTTACCCCCAATTTCTTGGAATAGGCAAGATTTAATCGTGATCTTATCATTATAACCCGTCACCATGACGGCATTGCCGCCCAATTCTTCAAAGTTGCAGTTTTGAACAAGGCAATTCGTTGCTTTATTGAACAAAAGAGCGCCGGAACGATCAATCGTCCAATCACTTAAGAGTAAAGGCTCCTTGTTATCCATAAAGGTTCTTCGAGTTTGCTCAAAAGCGATACCATCGAGAATGATATTCTTTGCATCGGGACCCTCTACAGTGATTAAATTTGCCAAAGTAGCTAATTCAATAGTTGCCGTTTTTAAATCAACTTGAGACGCAGGTTTTAAGTAAAGAGTGCCATTGGTTTGGTCATAGAACCACTCGGTTTCAGCATCTAATTCCTCAAAAATATTTTCGATAAAGCGATAGTCGGCATGATATCCCATCGGACGGTTATTTTGCCATCCACCTGTCCATTGTAGACGATTATCAGAAGTTTTTCCTGTTACTTCGAAGTGCATGCCACCCCACAATGCTTTGTGTAGAGCATGTACATAGGCACCTTTAGGGTTAGCCCATTTTGCCACGTTGTGTTGAGAATCGCAATCAGCTGCGTAACCTTCCCATTTTTTGGTCGAATCCGTGGCATTGGGATAACGCGCCATGCGCTGGCGTTTGCCATTGACAAATAGTACATCCGGTTTGCTATCTAAGGCCACTTTGGCTTGCATAATACCATCTTTATATGGCTGCCAATCGAGCTTTAAGATTTTAGATCCCTTGATGATAGCTTGTTGTGGCTTTTTTGCTCGAATAGTCAGGTTATTGTCCTGCTTATTTAAAATGATTGGCTTAGCTAAATGGTACGAGCCACTTTCTAAAAGGATGGTGTTTTGTTTATCTTGAGATTGTCTAGTTAGCTCAAGGGCCTTACCCAAAGTGAGTACAGGAGCGTTCTGGGCGTCACCTTTTTGAGTATCATTTCCGTTGGGGGCGACGTAAATCGTCACAGCTCCGGAATGATTGCAAAGCATAGATAATCCTAAGGTTACATAGAATATAGAAGCCTTAATCATGTGAAAGATTATCTACATTTTTTTTAACACCTCAAGTTGAAAACGGGATATATCGCTTTATTTTCATGATCTTGGTATCGCTATAAGCCATCAACGAAAAAGCCTTGGCAGATAAGTTCTCTGCCAAGGCTCTTAAAAAATAAAAGAATGGGATTATTTGAAAGTGATTTTGGCTTCTTGTCCTTTTTTAAGATCCAATTCTCGGATGAGGAGAAAGTCATTGGTTAAAGCACCTACTTCTGAAATAGGAATACTTGTATCACCAATACTTAGAATGGCCATCTTTTCCTTAATCTTTTTTGGGTACCACACGGCAAAACGACCTTTAAAGTCATTATTGGCGGTTATACTAAATCCTTTTGCCGGATTTTGCTTATCATCCCAATTAATAGTCCATGGAGATTTGGTGTGAGATTCATCCAATTTAGCTACCCAAGCAGGGTCTCCATAGAAAGCAACGGTATCACGATCATGTACGAGGCCAATTGTATCTTTGTTGTTACCATATTTGGCTTCCGCTATTTTGCGGCCAAATTCCGGATTACGCGAGGCGCTCTGAATGTCAGGAGAGTTAAAGTGAACATCCATTAATTTTGGGTATTCTCGTTGTGTCCATTCCAAAAGGAATTGATTATTGAGATACCATGCCTCGGCTAGAGAAGATTGGTCGTGATTATCAAAGAAAAGTCGTAATGTGCCCCAGCCTCCTTCACCATACCATGATGGCACGGTATAGCCGACCAATTGATTAAATCCGTAATCGCCTAAAGCGGTTATAACCATCGAATTGGGTGAGTTTTTGGCATCTCCGATTAGGCAATTACCCGGTGCTAGCCAAACGGCAGGTTTATCATTGGGCTTAATTGTCGGTGCTTTAATGCGCTCAAGAAACTTTTTGAGGTCATCTTCCTTACCATTGAAAATCACGCCGGACAGGAATGTTCTGAACTCTTTAAATTGCTCCATGTTTAGCATGTAGAATTTTTTATCGTAGGAGACGATGATTCCTTTGCCAAATGGCATTTCCAAATTAAATTGGGTTGCATGTGACGAAGTGACCATAAGCTCAGGCTGATATTTTTCCCAAAACTCGACCAATTTAGGGGTGATCCCCATGGATTTGCCTTTGGCCTCGGCGTCTTCTTTGAGAGATTCTTTATAAAACTCAATTTTCGGTTCGGTAGCGCCATGCTGTTCCAAATACTGGAAAGGCTGCCAATCGGTAATGACCATACTATCGTCGAAGCGTTTAGCATTGATGTTGGTCGTACCTGCTGCTCGTTTGATGATGAGCGGTTCGGATTGGTTTACGATACGCATTGCTTGCCCCGGGCTATAACCGGTCACGATACCCCAAATGCAGTCGCCATATGGGTCTTCATCGAATTGTCTGGTCATACGGTGTAGATCCGTAACGAGTGGTCTTGAAATTTCTTCAGGACTACCTACCAATGCTAGGAAGCGAGGTAAGTCTTTTTTAAGCGTTGGCAATGCTTCATAAACGTTATCCTTGAAAGTGATGATTTTGCCTTCATGTTTTTTCGCCAAAGCATCAGCTACCTTTTTCCACTCAGGGTCTTTTGCTGATTTTTCTGAAATTAAAACTACATAAGGTACGGCAATTTGTTCTTTGGCTTTGCTCGTAGTTTTGGCGTACACATGGTAGGAATCGATCGAAGTAGTAAGCTCGTTAAATGAGGTTGCTCCCCAAGTAATTGAGCCAAATCCTGCCACGATACATAGTGAAGAAATAGTGTGGAAAACGGACATGATAGTACAGGGTAAAGTAAATCCTTCGGGCATCAAGTTAAAAGGAACCATGTCACGAGAATAATAAAATCACCCTTCAAGTACAACTCGAAGGGTGATGGATAAATGATTAAATCACAAAGATTATCTATTTCTTATCTGAATCAGATTCTTTTTCTGGTTTATCAGGTAAAATGTTTAGATTAAGATGTTTGCCGGTGCCAAATATTTCTTTGGCTAACTCATTGATTTCTTCAACCGTGATGGACTTCATGTCGTCAATGGCTTCTTGGGATGCCTGTAAACGATCTGTCTTAGTTTGAGCACGACCAATGACAGATTGCCAGTAGTCATTTTGACGACGTGATTTTTCCATGCTATTGAGAATAGGATTGCGTGCACGATCCAATTCGTCTTGAGGAATGTTGCCCTTTCCTAAATCATTTGTGATTTCAATGATGGCATCAAGCACTTTATCTTTATTACCCACTACACCGGAAGAAACAGCACCGATATATCCTAGACCCGGATAAACTTCGCTTGCGCTAGTCATCACACTCGGAGAGTAAGCTTCACCCATTTTTTCACGAACACCAACGAAAAGGCGCTCACGAAGTAATCCCTTCATCAAGTTAACACGACGGGCTTTTTTCTTATCAAACGCATCAGGAGCTTTCCAGAAAAGAGTCACTAAAGTTTTATCAATTGTTGAAGGATAAGTTACGTCTTTTGTTTGATCAAATGCGTTAAGATTAATCTTCGTTTGTTCAGTTGTAGGAGGTGTGCTGGTTTTAGGTCTAGCTGGTAAGGAGCCAATTGTTTTTTCAAGCACAGGAATGATTTGTTCCGGCTTAAAGTCACCTACGATACTTACTTCCAAATAATTTTTCTTAAGAAGTTGGTCTAACCAATCTTTTACCATTTGTGTGGTATTGGCTTCCAGTTCTTCTTGAGATGGGAAATTGAAGCGAACATCGTTGTTGAACAAAGTTTTAGGTAACTCTTTTTGAAGAGCTCCGTTTGCTTCATGTTTCATTTTGGCATATTGCATCGGTATAGCGCGACGGAAGAGCATTTCAGCTTCCGGACGATATCCCGGGTACATCATATGCGCCATTTGCAATTGCAACTGGGTTTCGAAATCCTTTTGATTGGTTGCTCCGGAGATTACGAAGGTATCTTCACCAATGGAGAAACTGGAACCTACATTTTTATCGGCAAAAATGGATTTGATTTCGTCAATTGAGTGATTCGTAAATCCACCCATGTTCATCACGGCACCTGCCAACATGTCCAAACCGATTTGAGATACGGGTTTCGTGACTTTACCTCCATCAATAGTGAAAAGAATGCTGATGTTATCTTTATTAAATGGTGTAGGTTTAAGGTTGACCTTCACTCCATTCGAAAGAGTTAATTCGGTAAGATCCAACTCTTTATTGTAGGATTGAGTAACAACTTTGCCCGGTGCTCCGAATTGATAATCAAAAGGTTTAATTTCGTTTTCAACATAAGGCTTCACCTCTTTTTGTGTCGATTCCTTATAAGTCGCTAAAATTTCATCACTACCTTTATCATTTTCGATATTACTACCGATAATGATTTTTGGGTGCTTGCCATCCCATGCCTCTTTAAGCATTTGCTGGCACATAGCCGGAGTAATTTTAGCTAAGACCGGTTGAATCATGTGCCAATTTTCTTCAGGCGTAGTGAATACTTTGCCGTCAGCTGCAGTTTTGGTTATGGCATTAGCTAAATCATTGGATTTGGTTGTTGGCCATGATTTGATTGCTACCTCATATGATGTGGTGATATCTTTCTTCGCTTCATCTAATTCTTTAGCTGTAAAGCCGTGGGTGATGGCGCTACGAATAGTTTGTTCCATAGCCTGCAAACTGGCTTTCCAATTTTTGGAATCAGAACGTCCTGATAACATATCCATCTCAATAATTTTGAACATGTCATCACGATTGACGCCTGCACCTAAAAATGGGCAGTTTTCTTGCTTGGTCATTTTGTCGAAACGACGATTCAACATGGCGTAGGCAAGCTCAAGAGGAAGATCTTCAACTCTGTTGGCAACCGTATCGGCTTTTTTCTCAAAAGGCTTAGTTAAAACAACTGAAATGTCGGTGGCAGATGCTTCTTTATTGGCAATCCATTTGGCTTGAGGCGCAGTAATTTGTTTGAGTGTGCCATAATCAGCCTTAATTGGAGCAGACTTTTGCATGCTGCCAAAATATTTTTCAATCCATTCTTTGGCCTGTTCCGGGGTGACATCTCCGGAAACAATTACTTGCATCTCATTTGGAACATAATGAGTCTTGTAATAATTAAGGAAGAGGTCACGAGGTCCATTGCGGATGAAATCCAAAGTGCCGATTGGGAAGCGTTCTCCAATCAAAGTGCCATCGGATAAGAAGCGGAAGGTATCTTTAATCATGCGATAACCGGCGGAGTCTCTAGCCTTATATTCACTAGTAATGATGCCACGTTCCGCATCTAAAGCTTCTGCTGTCAAATGGGCGCCATCGGCAAAGTCTCTCATAGCTTTGAAAGCCAAATCAACAGTAGAAGGTTTGAGAGAGGGCACATCCATCATGTACACAGTTTCGTCAAACGAAGTATAAGCATTAGCATCGCCACCTAAACCAAGACCTTCTCTTTGCATCGCCGGCATCAATTCGCCACGTTTGAAATTGGTACTACCATTGAATACCATGTGTTCCAAAAAGTGGGAAATACCTTGTTCGTGATCTTTTTCGTTGAGTGAACCGGTATTAACTCTTAATCGAATGCTGAAACGTCCTTTAGGTTCAGCTGCCGGACGAATGTAATAAGTAAGACCATTAGCAAGTTCTCCTTTGATAAGTTGCGGGTCCTGTTTCGGCGTTTCTGAAGCCATTTTATCTATAGTGGAGGGGGTAGAAGGGGTGGTGTCTGTTGCTGCGGCGACTGTCATGGGATAAGTCGTGCAAACGAGCATTGCCGTCGCAAATAATTGTGAGAAAATAGACATATTATTATATGGTTTGATTGGGATAATTCTCTACTCTTGTTAGGCTAAGTCAAGGTAGCTTTGCTTCATGAGTAAACAATAGTGATTTTTGTGATATAAATACTTTATTTTAATGCAAAAGTTGCACGAGATGTCGTTTTGAGTTTTTATTAATGCAATATGCTAACAGTAAAAATTTATTGGGGTGCCCAATCGTGAGGTTTTTTGGGTTTGTTAATGTCGATAATGCGTTGTATGCATCGATCCCAAGCTTCCTGACCTTCCAATATCTCTACTTCGATGCGTAGAAAATAGATCGGTACTTCAATCTCTTCCGGTTGATTGAGTCTCACAGCGTCCTTTTCGGTGGTGATGATCATTTCCATGGCGCGCTCGGCACAACGTTCGTAAAAGGCGAGGAGTTCCTCTTCGTCAAACCAGTGGTGATCCGGGAATCGGCGACAAATCTCGACTTTGCCGCCTAATTGGCGTACGGAATTTTCAAAACTTTCCGGTCGTGCAATGCCGCTTAAACATGCAATCCATTTGTCTTGAATTGCTTCCAAAGGTAATCTTTCTCCTGTGAATACGTTTTCTAAGAATTTAGGACCATGATTGGTGATGATGATATCGGCTACAGGATTGTATTTTCTAATTTTTTTGACTAACTCATCCTGTGGCTTACCTTCACTTTTTGTTAAGATAATATAACTGGCTCGTCCTAAGCTGGATTTTGGCTCTCGTAAAGTACCTCTTGGGATCATTGATCCTGTGCCAAAAGGGGCACCACAGTCGACTAAAACAATATCTAATTCATGCCCAAGTGCAAGGTATTGCATACCATCATCTAAAATGAGCGTGTCGGAATGAAGATATTCAATGGCGAATATACCTGATTTGATACGATTTTTATCAACCAGTACGGCTACATTGTCGAGATTTTTTGCCAACATAAATGGTTCATCACCAGAGTAAAGTGGTGATAAATACCGTGTCGTGCCGTCGCTGGCAATTTTAGGCAGATGCTTAATTTGATTGCCCTGATGGTCTAACCATTTTTGAGAAGTTGGTAAATCTTGGCTTTTGTAGCCACGAGTAAGAATGGATACTTTGCGCCCCTTTTCAGTTAAGGTGCGGGCTAATAATTCGACAACAGGGGTCTTGCCCGTTCCTCCCATTGTAATGTTCCCAACGCTGATGACAAGTGTGCCAAGCCTAGCTTGTTTTTTGATGCCGCTATGAAACAGTTTGATACGAATGAGAACTACTAATCGAAATAACCAAGAAATAGCACGTAAGAAGATACGAGTTATCGTGGCACGAAAACCTTTTGCTCGCCCAAAGATAACATCGGCTCCCCATTCTTCCAATTCTTCCGAGCGTGATTTCATGATCGCAGAGTTTCATTTGCCGGCTTTTGTCCGGCCTATAGATTACATGAGGATTCTACGACAATTTTCACAATAAACAAGCTCGCGAGCGGACAAAACTCTTGTGCGGGTGCTGTCGGTAAGAGTCATATGGCAAGCTGCACAACGACCTCTTTCATCCATTGTGATGATGACCGGTAGAGATTTGCCCTTTACCATCAGTTCATATTGCTCAAGTGAATCCGGATTGATTTTTGATGCCATGGCTTGTCGTTCTTCACGCAATTGCTTTAATTTAGTGCCATCAACTTGAGCTGTTTCATCAAATTTTTTCAAATCTTGGTCAACGAGAGCTTGGGCTTCTTTAACTTTAGTTGCCTTTTGAGTCAATAAGATTTTGGCTGCCTCTACCTCATCCATGGTAAGCAAAGCTTGTGTTTCAAGCTCGTCGATTTGTTCGTTTGCTCGGTCAATTTCGCGGATGAAAGTTTGGTATTCCTCGTTTTTACGAGTGCTACTTTGTTGAATTTTCAATTTGGCGATAAGTGCCTTTTTCGCTTCAATATCTACTTCAATACTACGTACTTTTTTTTCTTGAGCGATGGCTTGTTCCTTGGTTTCTAACGCATCTTTGATTAAGGCTTTTTGCTTAATGAGTATTTTTTGTCTCAATTCGGGCAAATGATCAAGAGTATGTGCCAATTTGGCAATTTCGGTATCTTTAGCTTGCAAGATAATTAAAGGTTCCAAGTCTGCGTGATTCATCTTTTTAAAGCTAACATAGTTTAGACTATCCCCAAAGAGAAATTTTCATGGTTTTAGATACGAAACAAGCCACCAAATTGATGATTCGGTGGCTTGTTTGTTAAAATCAATTTCGTAGATTATTTCTTCGCTTTGATGTTTTCGAAAGTAGGTTCATCAAACTTTTTGATGCTACCATCAGCATAAAGAACTATAATAGTTCTACCATGACGATCGATGGCCGGTCCTACGATTTCTTCGAAATCTTCTTTAGTGATGACGCTGCGGTTGTCGATTGGGACTCCATCTGAAAGCCAAGGTACATTATAGAGGGCTTTACCTGAAGCTACACTGATTGCCTTACGCTTGGTAGTAGGGAGCCAGCTGGTGTATGACACCGTATCGGCACTGGCCGGTACGTAAGCCGTATCTTTATTCTCAAAATTGCGAGCATCATCCGGGCAGCGGAATGCAGGAGGAAGGTTGTGAGGAACTTTTTCGTTAAGAGATATCTCCCCGGGGTTCTGAGCGTTAGCGATTGGTGCTAAAGCATCCCACCAATTGCGGGCTTCGCGACCTTTGATTAAAGAGTCTTTCATGCCACTAGAAGGAAGTTTACCACCATTTTGGTTGGCAAACTCGACACCATAGTCATGTAATTGTTTAAGGTGTGCCGTACATTTGGTTGCGGCAGAAGTAGCTCCCGCTTTGCTGAAGATAGTATAAGAAACACCGGCTAGTGTGATAATGATAGCAATAACTACCAAAATTTCCACAAGCGTGAATCCCTTTGAAAATTGGTGACGGAAATTGGTCTTCATAATTTCCGTTCAGACTACACGAAGGAAGCCAGCTTGAAAAGCTAGAAATAAAATTGCCTTGGTAAATACATACCAAGGCAATAAAAAGTATGGAAAAAAGCGATTACTTAGCAGCTTTAACCAAGGTGGCAAAGGAGTCTGGCTTCAAAGAAGCACCGCCAACCAAAGCACCGTCGATGTCAGGTTGAGCAAGCAATTCGTCAACGTTGCCCGGATTTACGGAACCACCGTATTGGATGCGTACTTTAGCAGCTGCATCTGCTCCAAATACGTTGGAGATAAGCTGGCGAATGAAAGCATGAGCTTCTTGAGCTTCCTTAGAAGTAGCGGTTAAACCGGTACCGATAGCCCAAACTGGTTCGTAAGCGATTACCAAGTTGGCAACTTCGTCTGCACTAAGACCTTCTAAGCCACCCTTAACTTGGGTGTCGAGTACGGTTTCAAGCTGACCGCCAAGGCGTTCGTCTTTGGTTTCACCGATGCAGAAAATTGGGATGATGCCTGCAGCGATGGATTTTTTGATTTTAGCGTTGATGATAGCGTCTGTTTCACCAAAGTATTGGCGACGTTCGCTGTGACCGAGTACAACGTACTGAAGGCCTAATTCATTCAACATAGAAGTGGAAATTTCACCGGTGTAAGCACCATTGTCGAACTGAGAAACGTTTTGAGCTCCAATGCCTACGCATTTGCACTCACCCAATGCGTCAAGAACGGCAGGAATGGTGGTGAACGGAGGAACGATTACGGTGTCGCAAGAGAAACTGCAGTCGGTTAATTTTTTGAATTCGGCAATGAAAGCGGCACCTTCTGCAGGGCCGATGTTCATTTTCCAGTTAGCGGCAATGATTGGTTTGCGAGACATAATGTTAATGTTTGTTAAACTGAAGGGGTATTGTTGCGAAAATGTTAGGAAGGTCAAGCATGATATGAGTATCACACAAGCAATGAACGAGAATCTATTGACGCTTCAATAATGCGGCATAAGCTCCGTCTGACTTTTCAATGTGAGGTAGAGCCAATTTTTCTTCGACGAAACTCCATTCCGGATGGGTGGCTAAAAAACGATCGATAACGGCTCTGTCTTCTTCCTGATCAATAGAACAGGTCGAATAAACGAGTCTTCCTCCTTGTTTGACCGCTTGGGAAGCATTTTCTAAAATTTGAAACTGCAAGTCCGCAAGTCGTGTTATTTCTTTGGCTGTAAGTCTCCATCGTACATCTACACGGCGTTGGATAACGCCCGTGTTAGAGCAGGGAACATCAAGCAATACGGCGTCAAAAGCATTTTTCCATTGTTCGGGGCAAGGTTGAGACCAGTCTGCTTGTGCGGTAGAAACGTCATTGCCGCCTTGTTTTTGTAAATTTTCCAATAAAGTAGGAAGTCTGTAATCGTGCAAATCGGTAGCGACCAATTTCACGACACCTTGAGTTTTGGAAATGATAGCCGCTGCCTTGCCTCCCGGTGCAGCACAAGCATCCAAAATAGATTCACCTTGTACGGGTGCTAATAAGTCGATGGCATATCGAGTGGAAGGATCACTGATATAGAGTTTACCTGCTCGTACTTCTTCTAATGGTAATCTACCTTGTATCTCATACCAATCTTCAAGATTCGGTATGGGAGTAAGTCTTAATGCTTCGGTATCAATATCCGCTCCCTGTGTTTTACGTGCAAAAAGAGTAGGGGTCATATTATTCCATTGCAACATAGCGAGGGTCTGATCATGCCCAAAGTTATTTTCCCAGCGATTAACCAACCATTTAGGCGTAGAATATCGAGTGGCGGGTGTTAATTGGTCGATTTTTGCCTCAAGTTCTTTTTGTCTTCTCAATGCGGATCTTAGGATGGCATTGATCAACCCTTTTGTCTTTTGAGGGGCTAAATTAACGGTTTCAAAAACGGCTGCGTGAGAGGAGAGGTTTAGAAGAAAAAGTTGTGCTAGGCCTAACTGTAAGATAAGTCGTGTTTGAGTATCAATTTTACCATCTCGTAATTCCGTGATGAGACTGTTGAGTAAACTGATATTACGGATAACGGAAAAGACCAAAGCTAAGACAAGTTTTCTGTCCGATTCCGATAATCGAGCCATTTGGCTTTCTTTGTCGACCAGAGTTTCGGCAAAAGAGCGTCCGTCTTCCCATTTGTATAGGCATGTTAATGCGACTTGTCTGGCGTTTGTCTTTTCATTGATTCTCACGACAAAAAGGCTATCACAGTTTATTGACAAAAGCGAGTTGCATCTTTCTTTTCGATTCTTCATGGCAAAATTTATGATGAGAAATTCTCTAAATAGTCATTACTGTGTAAGATATATTCATCAGCTATCGTATTTGTGTAACGAATTATTGTGCTTGTCGTATGAAAATAAGTTATTTGATTTTATGTGGTATTATGGCGTTGTCGCCTGCATTAAGTTTTAGTAATGATTGGGTTAATCCTCATGTTTTATCTCAAGAAGAAAAAGCACCTGTTGCTCTTCTTCCGTTTCCGGTAAAAGTAGAATGGAACGGTGGATTTTGTCCTCTTTCGACCAAAGTCGAACAATCGATTGATGAAAAATTAGAATCTAGTTTGGGGAAAGAAGGTTATTTGCTTCAAATCAGCCCTAAATCTATTAACGTCAAAGCGACTACTTCTGCCGGGCTTTTTTATGCTAAACAAACATTAGCCCAGTTAAAAACCAAAGATGGTTATCCATGTTGCGAAATTGAGGATTATCCGGCCTTTGCTATTCGCGGTATGATGCATGATACCGGACGTAATTTTCAAACAATTGAATCATTAAAGAAGCAATTGGATGTGATGGCCGCTTTAAAATTAAATGTCTTTCATTGGCATTTGACTGACCATCCCGCATGGCGCATCGAAACGAAAAAATACCCAATCCTCAATGATCCTGCGAAACGTCGCAAAGATAGAGATGAGAAGGATACCTATAGCATGGCACAGATCAAAGATTTGTTTAATTATGCTAAGCAAAGGCATATCCAAATCATTCCTGAAATTGATATGCCGGGGCATAGTGAATACTTTGAAAAATGCTTTGGTATTAAAATGAACTCTCCTAAAGGGATGGATATTTTGGAGGAGTTACTAGACGAATTCTTCACTTACGTAACTCCGGAAATGGCTCCCTATTTTCACTTTGGAGCCGATGAAGTGCGTATTCCTAATGCAAAAGAATTTGTAGAACGATTTTCTAACAAATTAAAAGCAAATGGTCGTATTCCTATGCAATGGGCGGGACCACACGATTTACCGGTACATCCGGAGAATGTAGGACAATTATGGAATGATGAAAATTCATCCGGTTTGCCAAATCCCGATAAACAACCAGGTGCGTATGTTGATTCCAGTATGGGCTACATGAACGCCTTTGAGCCTGGTATTTTGGTTCGACGAGTGTTTTTTAGACAACCTTGCGGTGTATCAAAAGGTAATGAAAAAGCTTTAGGCCCGATTATTTGTTTGTGGCCGGATGTAAGAGTTGATGATAAATCAAAAATTGCACGTCAAAGTGCCCAGTGGCCTGTGATGTTTGCTATGGCGGAGCGCTCTTGGAAAGGTATGCAGAACGATGCTTCGGAATATGCAGGTAAAATGGCGCCGAAAGGAACTGATGCGAGACGTTCGTTTGAGCTGTTTGAAAAACGCATGGAAAAACTTTCCGGATCATTGCCATTCCCATATTGGAGAGATACTTTTATGAGCTGGCAAGTATTTGGTCCCGTTAAAAACCAGGATCAATCTATGGTGAGAACAGCCCTCTTGGAAAATAAAACCCCTCAAGGCATACAGGAAACTCAGGCTGATGGAGGAAATCTCATTTTCCGTAGCAGGGCCGCTCACTTAGGTATGTTTTCACAAGCGAAACCCGGCAATACGGTATGGGCGAAAACAAATCTGGTAGCTAAAAAGGATAGAGAAATCTATGCAATGATAGGATTTGATTCTCCCGCTCGTTCAACACGCCGTTGCTCAGGTATTCCAAAACAAGGAGAATGGTCTCAATGCGGTACTCAAATTTGGTTGAACGGTGAGAAATTGACGAATACTCAGCAATTTAAGTTCCCAGGTCAACGCCGATTTGAAAAACATACATGGTTTCAACCTGCAAATGAAATGCCGTTTGAAGATGAAGAGTTTTGGTGGTTAAGAGAACCTGTTAAAATCAAACTTAAAAAAGGTGACAATACTTTGCTGATTGAGCAACCTTACACGGGCGATTATCAAAACTGGGGAATTTCTTTTATTCCTGTCAAAAAAGAAAATGGCCGTTGGGTGGCCGACGATTCGATTACTACTAAGTAATACATTCAAGTATTTCATTAAATCTAAAGGCTCTTCGATTATGTCGGAGGGCCTTTTATATTTTAATGATGAAGCTTTATGCGTAATAACAAAAAAACCGTAGATTGATAATCTACGGTTTTTTCTTTGAAATGGTTACGGGAGTAGGATTTGAACCTACGACCTTCAGGTTATGAGCCTGACGAGCTACCTGGCTGCTCCATCCCGCAATTTAGTGTCGCTGTCTAAAGTGCGCAAGACCTTTATACTCGAATTTAAATATAAGTCAAGGTCTTTTTGAAAATATTTTTAAATTTATTTTTGTATGACAAAATCGTCAAATCTCAAATTTAATGAAAATCGGGTAGATAAAAAGGGATTGGGTCGTTTCATAGAGAAAGCTTAAGGGAGAAATCACGGAATGAAATAGAGCCAAGAAACAAGAATGAATCTCAAAAAAAGTAAAAAAAATCTCACGGAAATCTCGACAAAGCTTGTCTCATAGGTATATCTTAAAAGGTGCGGATAGGCCGCATATAATAACTAATATAGAAAGAGGTACGACCATGCAAACGGTAAACGTAAATAAGCTAATCACAATCACAGGACGTCACATCGAAGTGACAGAAGCCATGCATGATTATGTGACAAAGAAGATTGAAGGTATTCATTTAGATTTCCCTCAAATCATCGAGGCTAAAGTTGTTTTGGATGTACAAAAGGATAGAAAGATTTCTGAAGTGATTCTGTTCTGCTCGGATCACATTACCATTCAAGCTTCAACAGAAGGTGCTGATATGTACGCTTGTATCGATGAGACAATTTCTAAGATTGCCCGTCGTATGAGAAAACATAAGACCCGCCTTATGAAGAGATATCGCCCACATCACCAAGAGACGATTCGTCGTTTAGATGAAAAGGTATACTCCGAAGATGTATTGGATCACTCAATGGAAGCAACTGAAGATCCTGAACCAATGATTATTCATCGCGAAAGCTACAACCTTAAGAAGCTTTACAAAGAAGAAGCTATCATGGATTTGGAATTGAGTGACAAACCATTTGTTCTATATAGAAATGCACGACGTGAAGTTTTGCAAATCGTTTATAGAAGACCGGATGGTGACTATTCCATTATCGAGTTGGGCACGACTCTCTAGAAAATTGTTCATTTAAAAGTCAACTCACGCCTTCGAACTAAGCTTCGAAGGCGTTTTTTTTATTAGAATTCATTGAGTCGCATACAAATCGCTTGATTTCTTAGATGAAAACATTAGGCTGTGCCTAGCGACTACTGGTATGATTCCAGTGGTTTATTAGTTAAACATTATAGTTAATAGATAATTATGAAGAAAATCGCTATCCTCGCTATCGCTGGCGCAGCTTGCTTGGTTGCTTCTTGCTCCCAACAACAACAACAACAACAACAAGCTGAAACTACTGCTCCTCAAGTAGTAGCTCCAGTTAAAGGCTGTAAATAAGTAATAGAGGGTTTACCCTCCTTTATTTAATGAACCCGTACATGGTTTTCATGTGCGGGTTTTTCATTTGTATGTTTTGGCGGTTTTTTCTGTGATTTGTTAAAAATCAAATTGTTGAAAAGTTAGTAAAGATACGAAAGTAGAGTATTTTTAGAACGAGAATCGTGTTCGCAATTATATACTATTCAATATGGTATCTTGTTTTGTTAATGCTAAATAGTAAATAACTTATTGTTGTTTTTAGTAATAAATCGTGAGTAATCATAACTGACTTTTGACTTGCTTAGCTCTATTGAAAAGTGCATCTTTATATCAACCCAAAAAAATACTGATAATGTTTAGGATGCTCAAAAGGCTGATGGTATTGATGATGATAGGCGGTAGCAGTGCTTTTGCTTCTGCCGGTGGTGAAGAGCATGGAATGAGCAAAATTGCTGACGTCTTGTTCAGTATTCCTTTGCCGGGTGGATACTCATTACCTTTTTCCAATTCCATGGTGATGATGGTTTTGGGTGTGGCTCTGATTAGTCTTGTCGTATGGCTTTCCACTCGCCGCATGTCGATCGTTCCCGGTAAATTACAAAATGCCGTTGAATATTTCTTCGAAACTTTATACAACTTTGTGCAAAGTGTCTTGGGTCCCTATTTGACGAAGAAATACTTTTGGTATTTCGGGACGATTTTTACCATTATTTTAATTACGAACTACATGGGATTATTGCCCGGTGTGGGTATCATTACCTATGAATCGGCCTCGGGTGCCGTGCCGGTGTTCCGTGGTGCTAATGCCGATATGAATGTGACCTTATTTTTAGGTCTATTTTATGCTATTGCGTGGTTTTACTGGTGTATCAACGAACAAGGTTTAAAGGGATTCTTTCTTCACTTATTTGGACCACAAGGCAATGTAACCGGGTTTTTACGAGTGATTTTAGTTCCTATGTTTGTTTTTGTGGGATTGATCGAGTGTGTAAGTATTGCCATTCGACCTATTGCTTTAGCAGCCCGACTTTATGGTAATATTTTTGCCGGTGAAAACATCATCGAAACAATGGCGGCCAATGATAATGTGCTTATCGGTGCATTAAGCGTGTTCCCCTTCATGGTGATGGAATTACTCATCGGTTTTATTCAAGCTTTGGTGTTCTTATTGTTGACGGCCGTCTTCTTAAAATTGCAAGTGGGAGATGGCTCTCACGGACATGGTGATAATGATCACGCTGAGGAAGATAAGGCGATTGAGCCTAAACAACTTCAAGAACATGCCTAACCCCCTTCTTGCATCTGACCATGAGCCCAAATCGTGGGGGTGCTGAAACCAACAACACAACACACAAATATTATGTTAGAAACAGTAAATATGCTAGCTGCCGCCGATATTTCCGGTAATATCGGGTTTGGTTTGATTACCTTGGGTGCCGGTATCGGTATCGGTATGATTGGTGCTAAAGCAGCTGAAGCCACAGGACGCAATCCGGGTGCTTCTACATCCATCATGGTTATTTCCATTATTCTTGCAGCCTTGATTGAAGGTGTTGCCTTGATCTCCATCCTCATGGGTTAAGGTAGTATGTTTTATCGGTAACACTACCTTAAGGTGGTGTTGCCGGTCATGGCTTTTTTGCCGTTTTTCTGATTGAGTCACAATCGCTTTGAGCGAAAAATCAACGTTATGGATATTTTTAAACAGTTCGGAGTCACGAGTTGGGAACCTTTAGTGGCGAACCTTATCGCATTTGTTTTGATGGTTCTCATGTTGAAGTTTTTTGCTTTTAAACCCATCCAGCGCATGCTCGAAAAAAGGCGTGAGCGTATTGCCGAAGGTGAAGCAATGAGAGAAGAAAGCGAGCGTCAATTGGAGAATGTACAGGAACAATCTAAGGAAATTCTTCAAGTTGCTAGTGAAAAGGGTAAATCTGAAATCGAAGATGCCAAAAGAGTAGCAGCCGATATGATGGAGCGCCAAGAAGCATTGGCCAATGCAAGAGGCAGTGAAATCCTTGAAAAAGCTCGCGAATCAGCCGCTTTGGAAAAACAAGAGGCGATGAATGCTTTAAAAGGTCAATTTGCCCAGTTGGTAGCATTGGCTACATCTCAAGTAACCGGTAAGGTTTTGACTGAGGACGACCAGCGCCGCATCAATCAAGAAGCGATTGATAGCATTGATTCCTAAGCCCACTCAATTTTATGAAGATCAGGAAAGACACGCAAACTCTCGCACGCCGACTATTTGGTTTGTGCCTAGTGGACGGGCGTGTAGATGAGGAAAAGGTACGCACTATATCTCAGCGTATTTTAGCTGATAAGCCTCGTAACTATATTGCTCTTTTGCATGCCTTGACTAAGCTTATCGGCTATGAGATGCGCCGATACACGGCAACAATTCAAAGTGCTCAGGAGTTGACCGATGCGGAAAAATCGGAAATTCGCCAAAAATTAGAGAAAAAATACGGCACAGGCTTGATTTTCGAATGGCACATTGATCCTTCACTGATCGGCGGTATCAAAATGCGCGTAGGAGACGATTTGATCGACGGATCGATTTCCTCAAGAATTGATCGCCTAAAACTTTTAGCATCATCATTTTCAAAATAATAACAATTAACGATATTTTTTCATGAGTAATATACTTGAAGAATTACAAGCAGAGATTTCTAAGGCTACCGCAGCCGTCAATAAAGAGAATGTGGGCATTATCCGATCCGTGAGTGATGGCGTAGCCAAAATTGAGGGTCTCAGCGATGTGATGCTCAATGAAATGATTGAGTTTCCGGGTGGCGTGAAAGGCCTCGCTATGAACCTTGAAGAAAATGAAGTCGGCGCCATTATTTTGGGTGACGATTCTCATTTGAAAGAGGGTGATGAAGTGCGTTGCACAGGTCGCCTACTTTCCGTTCCTGTGGGTCGTGCTCTTTTAGGTCGTGTGGTAAATACCTTAGGTGAGCCATTGGATGGTAAGGGCCCTATTGAATCCGAGGAATATTATCCAATTGAAAAAATTGCTTCCGGTATTATTTCCCGTCAGTCCGTTTCCGTGCCTGTGCAGACTGGTATCTTGGCAGTAGACGCCATGATTCCAATCGGTCGTGGTCAGCGTGAATTGATTATTGGTGACCGTTCAACAGGTAAGACTGCTATCGCCGTTGATACGATGATTGCCCAAGCCGACCAAAATCGCCTTGCAGAAGAAGGTAAATTGGAAGGTTATCAGCCATTATACAGTATTTATGTAGCTGTAGGTCAAAAACGTTCCAATGTCAGCCGTTTGGTTGCCAAGC
The DNA here is from genome assembly GCA_002471255.1 of Akkermansiaceae bacterium UBA7331. Classification (GTDB taxonomy): domain Bacteria; phylum Verrucomicrobiota; class Verrucomicrobiia; order Verrucomicrobiales; family Akkermansiaceae; genus Akkermansia. Next base: position 180,064 of record DKPP01000011.1, read on the forward strand.
TTGAAGAAACCGGTGCGATGAAATATTCCATCATCGTGGTAGCTTCCGCCTCCGATCCGGCTCCGATGCTTTATTTAGCCCCTTATGCCGGATGTGCAATGGGTGAGTTTTTCATGGATAAAGGTGAAGATGCGTTGATCGTATATGATGACCTTTCTAAGCATGCTGTTGCCTATCGCCAGATTTCTTTGATTTTACGCCGTCCTTCCGGTCGTGAAGCTTATCCTGGTGACGTGTTCTATCTTCATAGCCGTTTGTTGGAGCGTTCCGCTCGTATCAATAAGGCGCACGGTGGCGGTTCTTTGACCGCTTTACCAATTATTGAGACCCAAGCAGGTGACGTTTCCGCTTATATTCCTACGAATGTTATTTCCATCACGGATGGTCAAATTTTCTTGGATACCGACTTATTCTATCAAGGTGTACGTCCTGCTATTAACGTAGGTATTTCCGTATCTCGTGTAGGTTCCGCTGCTCAAACAAAAATCATTAAAAAATTATCCGGCACGGTAAAACTTGATTTGGCTCAATATAATGAATTGCAGGCTTTTGCTCAGTTCGGCTCAGATTTGGATGCTAATACCAAAGCTAAGTTGGCTCGAGGTCAACGTGTGGTCGAGTTATTTAAGCAAAATCAATATTCACCAAAATCTTTGGGCATTGAAGCATTAAACCTCTACGCCATTCAAAATGGATATTTTGATGATGTAGCGGTAGATCGAGTACGTGAGTTCCAAAAGGGATTGGAAGCTTACGCTAAAGATCGTTGTGCCGATGTGATGGACATGATCGGCAAAAAGAAAGATTACACGGATGAGATTGCAGCTGCCTTGCAAGAGGTGGTAGAATCATTCAAAATGGGTTGGGTATAAACCATAACTAGGCGAATATATGGCGAACTTACGAGACATCAGGCGGCGCATCAAATCTGTGAAAAATACTTCACAGATTACTCGAGCCATGCAAATGGTGGCTTCCGCCAAAATGCGACGCGCCCAAGACCAGGCAGTAAAAGGTCGAGAGTATATTAAAGCTATTGCAAACGTTTTGCATCACTTGCAGGATGAGATTGATGAAGAGGCTTCTCCTTTTTTGCAAGCTCCGGAAGGTGATGGTGATCCGCTGGTATTATTAGTGAATACGGATCGTGGCTTATGTGGCGGTTTGAATATTAATTTATTCAAACACACTCGTGAAAAAGCTCCCGAAAATGCTCACTATATCACTATCGGCAGAAAGTTGAATGTCACCTTGGCTAAAGTGGGTGCTACGCTCGATGCTACGTGGAGCATTGGCGACCCATTATCTTTAGTAGAGCTTAAACCAATCTTTGATTTCATTGTCGAACGATATTTGGATCGCACTTATGGTAGCGTCTATATTGCATTTTCCGGATATGTGAATACGATGGTTCAGCGTCCTGTGTTCAAAAAGCTACTTCCGATTAGCACTCAAGAACTTGAGACCGTCATTAAGGAAGAGATTCAGACTGCTTCGGCGAAACCTCAGCCAAGATTCATCCTTGAACCCGATGCCAATACGCTCTTGAATACTATTTTGCCTCTTTATGTCTTTTATGGACTAGTGCAAATCGTCTTAGAGGCTAGAGCTTCCGAACATTCCGCACGTATGGTAGCTATGAAAGCCGCTACCGAAAACGCAAAGGGTCTGATCGATTCTTTGACCTTAGATTACAACAAAGCACGCCAAGCTCAAATTACCAACGAGTTGTTGGAAATTACGACAGCGATGAAGGCGATGGAATAAGTTATATCCCACAAATAAAAACAATTCACTTTATTATATTTTCCCCATGAATAACAAAGGCATTATCGTACAGATTATCGGCGCCGTCGTTGACGTTGACTTTTCTAAGGCGGAATCTATCCCAAGTTTGCTCAATGCATTGGAAATCAATTACGAGGTAGATGGTAAACCTAAAAAGTTGATTTTAGAAGTTCAGCAACACATTGGCGACGGTTGGGTACGTGCAGTATCGATGAGTTCTACCGATGGTCTGCGCCGTGGTATGGAAGTAACGGATTTAGGTTCATGTATTACTGTGCCGGTTGGTGACGGTGTGCTTGGTCGTATTTTTAACGTGCTCGGCGATGAAGTAGATGAGCGTGGCCCATTGACCGATATTGCAGGCAGACGCCCCATTCACCGTGAAGCTCCTTCTTTGGAAGACCAGTCCACAGGTACGGAAGTGTTAGAAACCGGTATCAAGGTTATTGACTTGATTTGTCCTTTCTTAAAAGGTGGTAAAATCGGTGCTTTCGGTGGTGCCGGTGTAGGTAAAACGGTATTGATTATGGAATTAATCAACAACATTGCTAAGGCTCGTAGTGGTCTATCCGTATTTGCCGGTGTAGGTGAGCGTACTCGTGAGGGTAATGACCTATACAATGAAATGATCGAATCGGGCGTTATCAATTTGGAAAAACCCGAAGAATCTAAGGTGGCACTTGTTTACGGACAGATGAATGAGCCTCCCGGTGCACGTTTACGTGTTGCTTTGTCCGCTTTAACGATGGCTGAATACTTCCGTGATGAAGAGCACCGCGACGTGTTGTTATTCATCGATAATATTTTCCGTTTCTCACAAGCAGGCTCCGAAGTATCCGCATTGCTTGGTCGTACGCCTTCCGCCGTAGGTTATCAACCAAACTTGGCTGAAGAAATGGCAGACTTGCAAGAGCGTATTACATCTACCAAAAATGGTTCGATTACCTCTATGCAGGCCGTTTATGTGCCGGCTGACGACTTGACCGACCCGGCACCCGCTACGACATTTGCTCACTTGGACTCTACGGTGGTGCTTGAGCGTGCTTTGGCTGCTCAAGGTATCTTCCCGGCTGTGGATCCTTTGTCCTCTACATCGAAAGCTCTTGCCCCCGATATCGTGGGCGAGGATCATTACCGTGTAGCTCGTGGCGTGCAGGTGGTATTGCAGCGTTATAAAGATTTGCAAGACATGATTGCGATTCTTGGTATGGATGAATTGTCCGAAGAGGATAAATTAACCGTTTCTCGCGCTCGTAAGATTCAACGATTCTTATCTCAGCCTTTCCACGTTGCCGAAGTATTCTCCAACGTGCCCGGTCAATACGTACCGGTTGCCGAAACTGTGCGTGATTTTGATGAAATCCTTTCCGGTAAGTGGGACCACATCCCTGAAAGTGCTTTCTTTATGCGCGGTGGCTTAGACGGTATCGAAGAAGATTATCAATCTGAATAGAAATGTTGCGTCTATGGCATTGAGTTTTAAAATCATTACTCCCGATCAGGTCGTACTCGATTCTTCTGTCGAGTACGTGTACCTACCGGGTAGTTTGGGCGAAATGGGCATCTTGGACCATCACGCTGCATTGATTACCGCCTTGGAACCGGGAGTTTTACGTTATAAAATTCCTGATGAGGAAGAGCGATCCATGGTCGTGGGTAATGGTTATGTGCAAGTCGATCAAGATGAAATCCTCATGGTGACCGATTTGGCATTAAATTCTGCACAAATTGATGAAAGCAGTGTAGAGAAGGCTATTGAGCAAGCTAAAGAGGCTCTTAAAGCGCGTGAAGCGATGACTCGTGAAGAAGAAGCCAAGTTTGAGGCTGATTTAGCGAAGCAAATGATGGTGCTTAATTTCAAACGCAAGAGACCATACCAGTCATGATGACCCCTTCCAAATGGGATGGCGTGTTTTACAAGTTATTTCGTGAAGCAGTCGTTCGATTTCATTCAAATGGTCGGTATTCCGACTTATTTTTTACCGACCAAGAGGCGTTATTTTTAGCATCCATTGGGTGTCGTGCTAAAGAATTGTATGGGCTTGTCTCATTATATGCTCAAACAGGCTATCCTTCTCCGTCGACGATTCTTTTAATGGCAGCCGTTAGACGCGACTTTTTTAATGTTGTGCATGAAGGTCAGTTTCAACAAATCCCTGTCGTGACCACTCATGATTTACCAAGTTTTGGTGATGAAATTAAAGGTATTCCTTACTTACCTCGACTTATCAAAAAAGCACAGGCCAAGTTATTGGGATCTTTAGGAGAAGATGTCATCTATGGTTGCGAGCAAGACCAAGCTTTTTTACAAGAACATGGTGGGATACATCTTGCCGATTTTCTAATGATTGTTTGGCGTGCCAATGATAACGATATGCTCGTTGCTAATTGGGTGAAAGACCAATCATTAAAGGTCTCCCAACTCAGCGAAGAAGCCTAGTAATTGCTTACTAGGCTTCATTAAGATGTTGAATGTAGTACTTGATTTAAATCGTTCGTTTTCGGCGTAGCATCATTGCAGTAAAGGCCAAAAGTGACAAAATCGTGGTGGATGGCTCCGGAATGGCGTTTAATTTCCATCCCATTTCTTGTAATAAAGCTAATTCACCGGTCGAGAGAGTTCTTTTGGTAACTCCATTTCCAATTGCGTAATTCATAACCGCATCGGGATCAGACTCTTGAGTAATGTGCGACATGCTGGATCCATCTCTCCAAGTTTCCGGATTGTAAACATAAAGTCCTAAATTAGGATCTCCGATTGATATGGTATCACCGGGTTTGTATGTTTCATAGTCGATATTCATCAATGCATCCCATGCTGTCTTATGGTCTTGCCAACCGGTAGCTGTTGATTTCGAAACAAATCCCATTCCATGTGTGATTTCGTGAAGTAAAACTGAATAAAAATCCACTTGCGATGACGAAACCGTATCAGAGTAGGAAAAATTGTAATTTGAAGAGAATGTAATGGAAAAATCAGTCGAATCCGTTGATGAAATTCCCAGCTTTAATCTGGCTTCAGCACCTGTTACTACATTATATTGCTTATTGTTGTCTAAAGTTTGTGAAGGTTGCAAACCGTATAGGCTCATTGATGTGGAACCGATTGTTCTATCAGATAGTTCCGAACTAAAGGAAATCGAAAGGTTTACTTTATTATTAGTTGGAGCGTAATCTATAATAGAGCTCCAATAATTAATCACATCTGTAATAATTTCAGAAACTTCTGAGACATTGCTAAATGTGGAATCATCCAAATTAACTTTGAAATGATCATTTGTGATGGTCATGGCTCCATAAAGCGGCGAATTGAGAGTAAAAACACATGCAATTATGGATAGAAACTGTTTAGGCATAGTTTATCTATGATATTATCAATTATATTGTCAAGAAAAACAGAGTTTAGTTATACAAACTTGAATAAAATCTTTTGGCAATTTGATAAATCGAGTAGCTTCTTTATTTACTCAATGACGAAAAATTAGTATCGTGGTGCATGGTTTCTGAAATACCTTCTTTAGATCTATTGAATCCTCTTTGGCGAAATGCCAAATGGGACGTTTCGGGAATTTTTGCCAACGATAAGGAGTTAATTTATTTTCACGATTATTTTCTGAATCGATTTGGCATTAAGCCTTTTTCTTTGATCCACGGTGCTCCTTTATGTATTTGGAATAGTGGACGAGTGAATCCTAAAATGCAGATGAATACTCAGCGTTTAGTGGATTCTCTTGGCAATTTTATTAAAAGAAATATCGCTATTGATGTTACCTTCACTAATTTGTTTATTAAAGAAGAGCATTTGGATGATCTTTTAGGTAACAATATCTTAGAAGCATTAGCTACATATAATCCGACAGGTGATAACGCCGTGATTTTATCCTCGGATGTGTTGTACTCTTACATTAAGGAAAAATACCCTACCTTAAAACTCGTGTCGTCTATTCTAAAAGTTTCATGGGAAAAAGGTAAAAATAACTTAGCCTATTACGAGGCTTTGGCCGATCGGTTTGACAAGGTGATGGTTCATCCCGATGATTCGACCAATATTGAATTATTGTCTCAGCTCAAAAATCCTGAAAAGTTTGAGATTCTCTTGAATGAAAACTGTGTGCGCCAATGCCCGATTAGACATAAACATTATGAATCGTTGTCTAATTTATCCCTTAATTATCTTGGGCATTCGGATGATTTTGAAAATATGAGGCTTAAAAATCTATGTGTAAGTGATGTCGCTTTGTTGAGTAATACGCCAAAATGTACTACTCAATTGACTCCTGATGAAATATTGGTCGCCTATCAAGCAGGTATCCGATTCTTTAAAATCCAAGGTCGCGGTTTGCATCAATCCGGTAGTGAACTGATGGATATGCTCCGTTTGATGTTCCGAGAAGATGCCTTAGACGAAACGATGATGTGGGAAATTTCTACTGATTTCCTCGAATCTTTAGCTGAATATCTACATTCTTAATATCATGAATCCTTCATTAGTTAACATTTCTCCCGACCGGTCTTATGTGGGAGATTTATACATTTCCCAAGACATCAAAACGGCTCATTGGAACCTAGGCGGTGGCTTTCGTTTTGATTCGATCATAGCATTAATGCATGATCTGTATAAAAATACGTTTAAGACAGATAGCTTGGTTCATGAAGTAAACTGTATCGTTTCATGTTTATGGTCGGCTGAGACCTATGGAGCGAGCGCCTTGTCAGATCTTACATGGATTAAAAAGCAAATCACTTGGTATGAACAGCGACAGATTGCCGTATTTGTTCTATTGGATAATTTAGAAATTGATGAAGCTTCCTTGACTGATGATTGGTGTAATGAACTTTGTACCTATTTGTCTAAACCCTTTTGGAAATGTCGCCACGGGGTTTATGTATCTCAAGATATTCTGGCCTCTTATATTAAGAAAAAATACCCGAGATTAATAGTTCGCGCCGTTTCTACTCGACATGTTGATGTGGAAAAAAGGACGGTAGATTATTATGAAAGCCTACTGAGTTTATATGACTGCGTGTGCCTGCATCCGGATGATGTTTTCGAGCCTGATATCATCAATCATTTAAATGATAAATCTCGCTATGAAATCGTGGTAAATGATAGGTGGAAGAAGCAGTCGTCAGCGCGTAAAGAGTTTGCTCATAATCGTTCCTTATTCCGCTATCAACCCTATAATGGAAGCTTACAGAGCCAAAAAGATAAAATCTTGAAACAAGAGGGCATGAATCTGTTTTCCAATGGGGCAACTTGTTTATTAAGTATGCAAAGGTGGCAGGAATTAATGAAACTTGGCTATAGGAATTTCTCGATCCAAAGTACGCAACTTCGCAGTGAGATCAGCTTTGTTCAGCATCTTTTGCATTGGTTATTTGATCGCAATCCTATTTATCAAAATAAGAAGGCAACTTTATATTCATTTTTATTGGTCGGAGCAGGAGCGAAACCTGAGACAGACTCCCCTTGTGCTATGATGGAGTATCGATTCGATTAACGGAGAACGACTTATTTCAAGGCTTATATTTGATTAGTTCAAGTTGTCCTAATGTGTCAGGTCGATTCGTCAGACCATAATATTTAAGGGGTCTTTTAAAAGTTGGTTTCCGATGATATGTTTTGACGATCTCTCCGGTAGTTTTTAGTCGTAGGGCATAACTTGGCGGGCTACTAGGGGCAAGGTGAGCCGGGGCGCATCTTCTCGGATTGGCTCCTATTTCTAAACAAATCGATTTCCATACTTTATCATGTGAGGCATTTCCATGCCTCGTCCATGCCAAGGCGTGCGCTACTTCGTGCAATATCGTATCAAAAAGTTCATTTGGCTCTTGATGATGAGTAACCAAAGCGTAAATCGACAATGAAATGTGTTCTTCTAGAAATTTACACATTCCTAAGCGACTTTTAGCGCGATCCCAACCAAAAGTCCACCCTTGCAAGCCATGTAAGGCCAGTTTGTCATAGGCAAATTGTTCCAGTTCTCGTTGCATTTGCAAGATTTGAGCAGGAATCTCATCGGACATAAGAGCAGAATAATATCAAATAGCATGGAAATCGAGAGGGGAGTGATATGCAGACAGACTAAGAAAGATCAGTCGAACCTATGTGTGAGCTAATGAATTGAAAATGGTTGATTATGCGCTTTATTGTGTTATGTATGTAATCATGCTTAACTTGCTACGATTATCTGTTGTTATGTGTTTGTTTTTAAGTTCCTGCCAAGATAGTAACGGACGAGATAAGGCTGCTCGGGCTAAGGTAGAGCCACAGCTCACTGAATTATTAACCAAACAAAGCGTGAAATTCGGATCGCCTGTGTTTATTCGGGCTATCAAAGAAGACTCTGTATTGGAAGTATGGATGAAACCTGAGGACAAAGACTCCTACGTCTTGGTGAAATCTTATCCTATAGCTAAGTGGTCGGGAGAGTTAGGCCCTAAAATGAAAGAGGGCGACGGACAGACTCCTGAAGGATTTTATAGAACAACACTAAAAGATCTAAATCCCAAGAGTAAGTTCCATTTATCTTTTAATATCGGATATCCCAATTCTTATGATCGCTTCTTAGGTCGGACCGGGTCGTTCATTATGGTTCATGGTAGCAATGCTTCCATAGGCTGCCTTGCTATGACCGATGAGGGTATTGAAGAAATCTATTCCTTGGTTGAGGCAGGTTTGAGGAATGGTCAGGTATCGGTGCCGGTGCAGATTTATCCGTTTGTGCCTAGTGAGGTTCGTTTACAGAAAGAAGTAGATTCTCCTCATTATGAATTTTGGAAAACACTACAGAAATCTTGGGACTATACCGAAAAAAATAAAATGCCGGCACCCAATCCATTTCCTGCGAAATAGACCTCATTTTGTGAGATTTTATAATAAATCACACAAGGACGAGGTGATGCAGTTACTTAGTGAAAAGTCTGCTTCTTCGGTCACTCTGTTGGGGATGGAGATAACCTTCATTCCTGCTGCGTGAGCCGCTTTGGTGCCGTTTTCCGAGTCTTCCAATACGAGGCATTGTTCCGGCTTCATTTTGATGCGTTCTGCCGCTGCTAAGAATAAATCGGGATTTGGTTTTACCGGATAATTATCATCACGGCATACTACACAGATAAATCGGTCGTAAATACCCAATTTTTTAAGCCATCCATCTACCCAGCGGTGTGATGAACTTGATGCTACGGCGATAGGTAGTCCACGACGTTGGCATTCGTCAAGTACTTCCAAAGCTCCTCTTAATAATCCTGCATGGGTGAGGTCATCTACGATTTCCTCTTGGCGTTTGGCATTAATCTGATCCCAATCGTAGGTATCTCCGGTTAAGGATTCCAAATGATTTGCCGGATTCCAATGAGTGTATCCGCTGCCTAAGCATTGATTGAATAAATCAAGTGGAAGCTCATGACCATGATGCTCAAATACTCGCACCCAAGATGAGTAAATGGCCATTTCAGTATCGACTAAAAGTCCGTCAAAATCGAAAATGACTGCTTGAGCGTCTTGAAAAAGTTTTTTTGCTTCTTCCGGGCGGCTAGGGATTTTCGTTTTATTAAGATTTGTGTTCATGTCGATGTTTTAACCAAGATTGAGTAGCCTCTAAAATACTACGATGGGCCAATTTCGATTGGAAAAGTTTAATGCCGATAATTAAGTACAGAATGTTTGGCATCCATGCTCCGAGCCATGGCGGTAAATAACCTGCCGAAGCCATCGTTGGGAAGAACTCATACAAAAATAGCATGAAAGCCGCCAAGAAGATCGCAATGCCAATGCCCGCCATCGGTGAGCGTCTTTGGAAAGTGATAGCAGAGGGAATGGCGATAAAAGTTAAAATAATACAGGAAAATACTTTGGCTATACGTACATGCCACTCCGTGCGCATCATGCGACGTATTTTCGCATTGGTATCGGTTTTTAAGGTTTCTAAGAGGTCAGGTGTGCCATAGCTCTCAGTTTTGGTGGTCGGGGCAATGATTTGCCAAGGAGTTTCTTCAAAAGGAAGTTCGCAATTTCCGGTAGGAACGGTCTCAAAAGTCGGTATTTTTGTTAAATCCTGATCTCGTAAATCATGGTGTACGCGTTTAACCGCATCTTTGAATGACCATAGGCGAGACTCTGCGTTCCATGATGCTTCCTTGGCGATCAATTCATACTCCAATTTGCCCGGTGCGCTAAATTGTTCGATATGAACGTTTTTGATAGGTCTGCCGGGATTGTCGATATAAGCGGGCTCACCTATGCGCCAAATACGTTTTTGGGTATCGTTTTTAAAGACGCTTCCTCTTGGCGGTGCATCTTTGTTGCTTTGAGCTGAGATGGAATCAAATAGTAAAGTCCGATATAAAGTGGCATTGGGCGCCCAGTGAAATCCGAAAATACCAAAATAAAGTGCAACAAAGGAAGAACCGATTAAAATAGGTAAATTGATCCTCAATAGGGATTTGCCGGATTGCAACATACCTGTGATTTCACTACCTGCAGATAACTTTGATAGACACCATAAGGTACCCATTAAAAGAGTGTAGGGTAAGATCAAATTCATGATCATTGGCATTTGTGCCAGATAAAATCTTACCGACGATAATACCGGATTAGGTAAATCCATCAAATCATTCACATTCTCCGCAAAATCCCCTAGGATAAAGATGGTAATAAGAATCGCCGTACACATAAAAAATGCCTCCATCCATAATCGACTTACATATCGATCCATAATGTCGGCACACTGATAAATGATGGAAATGACAAAAGGTAAAAAACACGCTACGGCGATTAAGTACGGGCGCATTTGTTGGGCAAACGGGTATTCGGATGGTCTGCCGGGAATTTCCCATTGCATTTGAGCCCATTCTTTATTCATCAAGATATATGCGCCTACAATGCCTAGTATAAGGAAAATGGCTGTAGGAGTCCAACGTCGGATAGCTTGCATAATCGGCATAAAATGGGCTGAGCTCGCAGAGTGCCAGAAAATTGACCGAAAGGAAAGCCTGAATTTCCTGCATGCCGGCATCCGATGGCTTATTGATTTATCGTGCTGAGTTTATTATGGAGTTTAAAGCTTCGGTTTTATCGGGCTCATTCTCTTTTTTATCGCACTTTATGCAAAACATTTTATCATCCTTGCATTATGTTAAAAGGCATATCTCCTCTAATTAGCCCTGAGCTATTAAAGACCTTGGCTGAAATGGGCCATGGTGATGAAATCGTTTTCTCAGACGCTCATTTCCCCGGTCATACCTTCAATTCCCGAGTCATTCGTGCTGATGGGTTGCAAGTCGCCGATTTGTTAAAAGCAGTCATTCCTCTATTTGAGTTAGATGCCTACGCACCTCCGGTCATCATGATGGAAGCAGTAGCAGGCGATAGCTTGGACCCTTCCGTTGAGACTAGGTATTGCCAAGCTTTAGGTTTTACAGGCGAAGTTTATCGTGAAGAACGCTACGCTTTTTATGAACGTGCAAAGCAAGCTTACGCCGTCGTCGTCACCGGAGAACTAGCCAAATATGGCAACGTGATCCTAAAAAAAGGTGTCACTCCGGCCTGATTTGTTCGCAGACGGGGAATAAATCCCCCATTACTCACACAATAATGTGATACACGGTTGTTCCACGGGTAGTGACTTTGAGTCGCAACCCGTGGACTGGGTAGATTATTTTAGAAGCCCGAAGTACACATCGAAGGTGTATCGTCTCTTGGTTCCGGCATGATTGCTTCCCTCACCGTATAGGATAATAAGGTTTGCTTGTGCTGCGCTGAAAATCAACTGCCTTTGTTTAAAAAGTATCTTAAACACCATTCTTTTTTGGAGAAATCGTCATTTTTCATATCTATCACACTATCGATTTGTCATAACTTGTTAACTGGACAAGCGTTCGAACAAATTTTCCGTTTTTTATGAATTTTATGAAAAATAATATTTTATTATCAATTAGTTGTATTGTTTTTTGTTGTCTAGATTAGTTTTATAAAAACTGTGATTTCAATAATAATGGCAACAAAATTTAGGTTGTCATTTCAACAAATTCATTTTCTATCGTTGACAATATATCATTTGTTTTACACAGTATTTAATGATGAACAACTCATCTGCTCTTAGTAGTCTATGAATACTTATAGTAAACTTCCTGCCATTTTTTTTGCCCAGACAGCCTTCTTCTCTGTACGTGCGTAATCGAATTAGCTGGGAACACACAAAATCTACTGAGACAACAAAAACTTAAAAAACAATGTGAGGCTAAATAATTATTATGAATATTCGAAACATAACTTTAGCTATAGGCTTTTCCTCTCTAGCCTATTCAAGTATTACATACGCTGAAACGCAAACTGACTCCGATATGCTTATTGTCAATGGGGACGAACCGGAATTAGGTAATTATGCTACACCTGTTATACTCCCTATAAAAGAAATCGAGAGTATGGAGAAAATGTGGGAGTTGGCGAATGAATATATTCGCAAAAATTTTGAAGGATACACTTCAAATTCTCGAGGATTCTTTAAAGAAGATGGGAAATATTTGGTTGTATTTGGTATAAGGAATGATAAAGGTGAAAAAACTATGGTTTATTTCGATATATCTGACGTTTTATTAAAGCTATCAAAATCTTCTAATAAAAAAACTCAGGAAGAGGCAAAAAAATTGATGGATAGTTACATGGATGAGAAGTAACGAGATCAATATGACGAAAAATTGAAAAATCAATGTCCTGACTGTAAATATAGTCCCCAAAAATGATATAAAATGAAAAAAACAATCTTAACTCTGATTTTATCAGCTTCAGTGAGTGGGGTATTGATAGCAGAAGAAACGGTAAAGACCCCTTCATCTGAAAATGATTCCTCAATCTTTTTTGGCAACGCGAATAGTTCAGAACCCATACTAATCACAGGGTGCGAATTTCTGCCCCCTCTTCCTGCGGGTACAAAAGGTTCTATAGAATCGCCTTTTACGATCAAAGAATCCAAAATTGAAAGCTTGGATGATATTGAGGATTTTGTCAAAAAAACAATTCTCAAGAAATACCCTAAATCACAATACAATTATATAAATTATATTTACAAGGATGACAAAACTCTAGCTTATGGATCTTTTGATCTCGATGAAAAAGTAGGTAGACTATATTTTGATATAACATCCTGATATGAAAAGCTTAAAAACAAGGATGATAAATATAATAAAATCATCACTAGCATTGAAAAAGCGATGGATATGTGTAGAAACCCAAAGATAACCATTATTGAACCGGATAAAACAGATAATTAACAATGAAAAAATTATTATTCATATTGGCCTGTAGCATTAATTTAGCGTACTCATCTCAAGAGACAGAACAGGCGAATCCACCAAAAGTGGTTGTTATGTCAGAAGATACTGAAATATCAGTTCAAAACATCAAAAACCCAATCATTATTGATTCAAAAAAAATTGATAATATTGAGCAATTGAATAACAACATTAATGATTACATTAAGAATAATTACGATGGATGGCGTCGTGTTGGTAGGGCTATGTTTAACAAAGATGGTAAATATATGCTGTGGTGTATGATAGCAAATGATGAACATCGCTTAATTACATTAGCCTTTGATGTATCTTCTGTATTTAATCGTCTTTTAAAATCTAATGAAAAAGAAGTTAGAGAAGAAATCAATAATTACCTCGATGAGCTTAAGCATTAATCATCATAAGAATCATTAAATTAAATCAGTTTCAAGTCTTTCTATCTATTCGGTGGAATAATTGCTAATAAGTATAACATAAACCGTGAAAATAAAATGTTTACAGAAGAAAGTCCTGAGTTTGGCTGTAAATAAACAAAAAATAAACAATAAACAATGAAAATACCATTATTAATGTTAATATTAGCCTGCGGTATGAATTTATCATATTCTGATGAGAAAGCAGGGCCGCAACAGGAAATAGTTATTACAGAAGAGATAACGAAATCTGTAAACAACATGTCGAATCCTATTATTATTGATTCCAAAGAAATTGATAGTATCGACCAACTAGAGAAATATATTGATGAATATATCAATAAAAATCATGAAGGGTGGTCTCGATCTGTGATGGCATTAGAAGAAGGCAAAAACAAATACATACTCCATTGTGGTATTAGAAATGAAGATGGTAAAGTTGTGGCATTGAGTTTTGATGTAACATCAGTATTTGATCGACTTCTAAAATCTAGTGACCAGGCAGTTCGAGAAGAAATAAATAAATTCCTTAGCGAATTTAAAACTTCATCATCATCTGAAACATCAAATTAAATTAAGTTTAAGGCTTTTTATTTATTGGCTGTAAAGAAACGAAAAACATAAATTAAAAGAAAGCAGCAATTACAAAAAGCGGCTCAAGATGAAGCATTAAAAAAAGCGAGGAACGAAGAGCTTCTTCCTGAATGCGAACGTAAAGGTTGCAACGGAACTGATAAAAAATAGAAAGTAACAACAGATGAAACAATTGATTAAATTACCACTAACAATGGTATCATTAGGTGCCCTACTGGGCTTGACACATGGGGAAGATGCTCCTTCCGATTCACCTAATCCACCTAGATCGGCAGCTGAGATAATGGAGCAGCAACTGAGGCAACAAGGAAATAGGAAAAATCCGGAAAAGTTGGATGCTCAGACCATCAAGACATTCGACCAAATGATGAAGGCAATAAATGATTATGTTCGAAAACATCTTCCTAATAGGAAAGTGCAGGGTCGTTCCATGAATCTAGATGGCGAGCCTTACGTTTTAGCATTGGCTACATTTGATGAGAAAGGTGATATGATTATGGCCCATTTTGATCTTACAGATGTTATTAATCGAATTAATAAGTCTTCGGACGAAGAAAGTAAAAAGAAACTCGCTGAATTTCTGGAAGTATTTAAATCCGTTCAAGGATCGAAATAGTTGGTTGTTTATTAACTAGTCATGAAATAATGCTACATGCTCTGGCGAGTTGTTAACATCCCGTCTAAACCACTGTAGGTAGTATCTTGCACAAATACAACAGATAATTAATAATGAAAACATTATTATTCATATTGGCTTGTAGTATTAATTTAGCGTACTCATCTCAAGAGACAGACCAGACGAATCCACCAAAAGTGGTTGTTATTTCAGAAGATACTAAAATATCAGTTCAAAACATCAAAAACCCAATCATCATTGATTCAAAACAAATCAATGACATTGATCAATTGCATACCTACATTGATGAATATCTTCGTAAACATCATGATGGATGGCATCTGGTAGGAAACGCTATGGATACAGAAGCAAATAAATATATGCTATGGTGTACTATTGCGAATGATGCCGATCGTGTTATTACATTAGTCTTTGATGTAACATCAGTATTTGATCGACTTCTAAAATCTAGTGACCAGTCAGTTCGAGAAGAAATCAATAAATTTCTTAGCGAATTTAAAACTTCATCATTCGAAACATCACATTAGATTAAGTTTAAGGCTTTTTATCTATTGGTTGTAGAGAAACGAAAAACATAAATTAAAAGAAAACAGCAATTACAAGAAGTGGCTCAAGATGAAGCATTAAAAAAAGCGAGGAACGAAGAGCTTCTTCCTGAATGCGAACGTAAAGGTTGCAACGGAACTGATAAAAAATAGAAAGTAACAACAGATGAAACAATTGATTAAATTACCACTAACAATGGTATCATTAGGTGCCCTACTGGGCTTGGCATATGGGGAAGATGCGCCTTCCGATTCACCTAATCCACCTAGATCAGCAGCTGAGATAATGGAGCAGCAACTGAGGCAGCAAGGAAATAGGAAAAATCCGGAAAAGTTGGATGCCCAGACTATCAAGACATTCGACCAAATGATGAAGGCAATAAATGATTATGTTCGAAAACATCTTCCTAATAGGGAAGTGAAAAGCCGGTACCTGACTCTAGACGAAGAGCCTTACATTTTGGAGTTGGGTACATTTGATGAGAAGCATGATATGATTTTGGTTTATTTTGATCTTACAGATGTTATTAATCAAATTAATAAGTCTTCGGACGAAGAAAGTAAAAAGAAACTCGCTGAATTTCTGGAAGTGTTTAAGTCCGATCAAGAATCATTGAAGTCTGATCGATGATCGAAATAGTTGCTTGTTTATTAACTAGTCATGAAATAATGCTACATGCTCTGGCGATTTGTTCTCATCCCGTCTAAACCACGGTAGGTAGTATCTTAGTTGCAAAGGCATTTTTCTAGAGTTGAGAGTAATCAAATAGGCTATCGAATATCATGATTCGATAGCCTATTTAATGAATAATTATTCTTATCTTGCCAACTAGAATATTTATCGTAAAAAATGTTACACTTTTTATGTCCGTGCAAAGCGAGCTTACGCCATCGCTGTCTCGCAGAACAAGCTAAATATGGTAACTTGATCTTAAAAACGGAGTTACTTCTTTGTGATTTGTTCGCAGATGAGGGATAAATCCTCTATCACTCACAAAATATCATGATATATGGTGTTCTAAGGGTAGTGGTTTTCTGTAGCTAAGGCGGCTAATAGATATTGTTTGCTGTGATATTTGTGTGACAGTTTTGTAACGTCGTTTATTGTAAATAAGTATTATCTGAAAATATTTTATTTAGAACGAAAGTTTTTTTTGACAAGAGGGGCTAATGGGTGTAGTTCTCTTTCAGACATGCAAGCAGCAAACACCAATTATTATGTGATGAACACCCGTTTTGAAGGAAACGGTTATTGGTGGCGTACTTCGAACTTGTATCGGGGGAATCCCGCTGTGCAGTCGTAATGTAATACATGCGAGACAATTTTAGAGAAACTGCTTTGATTCCCCTGAGAATCGAAGCAGTTTTTTTTTAAACTTTTACCCACAACCACAAATGAAAAAACAACCGAAAATAACCTTACAACAAACGAGCCGGATGTTGAATGCGGATTTGGAGACGCCGATTAGTCTCTTCTTGAGCATTCGACAGGATGGTACGCAAGGGATTCTCCTTGAAAGTGCCGAGGTCGATGGACGCTGGGGTCGTTATAGTGTAATCGCCTGTGATTATGCTTTGATTGCCCATTGTCGTGAAGCTCGCTTACAATTAGAGATCCGGGATGAGCGTTTGGAGTCTCTCTCCGAGCTGAATGGATTACCTTATGTTGAAGGGGTAAGAGCCTTGATGAAAGCAATCGAGCTGATTGGTGAAGATATGAAACAGGCGCCGATTACTCGTGCCTTGTACGGATATTTCGGTTATGAAATGGCTGCCTTATTTCAACCTAAATTGGCACAAACGATCAATCCGAATGATGCTGAATCCTGCTTGGTGCTTGCCGGTACGGTGATTGTTTTTGACCATGTTTACAATAAATTGACTCAACTGAGTTTGGGTGAGCATCGTGAATTAAAGCGTGGAGATTTTCCTCAAGAGCAAGCTCCTGAGATTGGTGAGGTGACTCGTAATCTCAACCATGAAGGATATCTGGAGGGTGTAAATACGATTCGTCATTTATTACATGAGGGTGAAGCGATTCAGGTGGTATTATCTACCCAAGCATCCGCCGATTTTACAGGAGATGCCTTTACCTTGTACCGTAGAATGCGCCGTATCAATCCATCGCCTTACATGTTTTACATGTCATTGCCCGGATTGGAGCTATTTGGTTCATCCCCTGAATTGATGGTGCGTTGTACGGATGGTAAATTGCAATTATCACCAATTGCCGGTACTCGCAAACGTGGTGAAGATGATCAGCAAGATTGCCAATTGGCTGCGGAACTTTTACAAGACCCTAAAGAACGTGCCGAACACGTGATGTTGGTCGATTTGGGTCGAAATGATTTAGGTCATGTCGCTAAACCTAGTACTGTGCAAGTGGAGCGTTTGATGGAAGTAGAGCGATTCTCTCACGTGATGCATTTGACCTCACGAGTCACTGCCCAGTTACAAGATGGCCTAGATGCCTTGGATGTATTGAGTGCGACTTTCCCTGCCGGTACGGTCAGTGGTGCGCCTAAAGTGAGAGCCATGGAAATTATTTCGGATAGTGAGCCTCAGGCTCGTGGTCCATACGCCGGTTGTATCGGTTGGTTGGGTTTGGATCAAGATACCGTGCATTTGGATTCAGGTATTACGATTCGTAGCATGTGGGTGCGTGACGGTAAGATTTTTTGGCAGGCAGGAGCCGGGATTGTGTATGATTCCAATCCTGAATCGGAATGGCAGGAATGCCTAAATAAAGGCAAAATCATTGATGTTATTTTAAAAGGAGAAGACCATGTTTCTATTCATAGATAATTACGATTCATTTAGTTATAATCTGGTTCAGGCGTTTTACAGTCTAGGTAAAAAGCCTGTCGTTTATACGAATGATAATCCCGAGATTTTAAAGTTGGCTCAGAGCGAAGAGTTGGAAGCTGTGTGTATATCTCCAGGTCCTAGTCATCCTCGCAATGCCGGATTATGTTTGGAGTTCTTAAAGTTGTTGCCGACTCATATTCCCGTATTGGGCGTATGCTTAGGTCACCAGCTTCTAGGTTATTATGCAGGTGCCGAGGTTTCAAAAGCCCCGTATGTGATGCATGGTAAAAGTTCCGAAATCATGCACGATGGCAAAGGATTGTTTGAAGGGTTACCTCAGCCGATGACTGTTGCTCGCTATCACTCATTAGTGGTGCAATCTATCGAAGAGCAACCCAATGCCTTATTTGAGGTGACTGCTCGTGGTCCGGAAGGTGAAGTCATGGCTTTACAATACAGAGATCGTCCATGGGTTGGCATTCAGTTTCACCCGGAATCAATTTTGACTCCTGACGGTTTACAGTTATTAGCCAATTTCCCTGATCGTATCGTTAAGGCTGACGTAAAAGAAAAGCGTGTTTCCAAGGTATTGGATGCCTTGGCGGCGGGTCAAGATTTGACTGCTGAACAAGCTGCCGGAGCCTTTGCCGATTTGATGGATGGAAAAATGTCTGATGCCCAAGCAGGTGCATTGTTGATGGGCTTGCGTCTCAAAGGCGAAAATTCATTAGAAATGGCGCATGCCGTCGGTATCGCTCTCGGTCGAGCCAAACGTATTGAAGGTGTTTATGGTGATTGCATCGATGTGGTTGGTACAGGTGGTGATGGTAAAAATTCATTCAACTGTTCGACGGCGACATCCTTGACCTTAGCCGGTATGGGGTATCGTGTGGTCAAACACGGTAACAGGGCGGTTTCTTCTGCTTGCGGTAGTGCTGACGCTTTAGAGGCATTGGGCTTCCCTCTTGATATTATGCCCGATCAGGTGCCTCAAGTATTGGAAAACACCGGATTTGCCTTCTTGTTTGCCCCGAACTTCCACCCGACATTTAAAAATATCGCTAGCATTCGTAAGGAATTAGGTATTCGCTCATTATTTAACTTATTGGGGCCATTGATCAATCCTGCTCGCCCATCACATTTGTTGTTAGGCGTGGCTCGCCCTGATTTGGTGGATTTATTAGCCGATACCTTGAAGCAATCTCATATAACTCGTGCGGCTGTCGTGTATGGTGCCGGTGGCTATGACGAATTGACCCCGATTGGTCCGGCTAAGATGAAGCTTGTGCATCATGGTCAAGTGGAAGAAATGGATCTTGACCCTCAAGAGTTTGGTTTTGCTCCATGTACGGAAGCTGACCTTGCCGTGACGGACAAAGAAGATGCCGTGCGTGTGTTGATTCTTTTGTTGGCAGGTAAAGGTCCTCAAGCGATGCTTGATATGATTGCTCTTAATGTTGGCTTAGGTGTGTACTTGATGGAGTCTCAATTGCCTCTATCTGCTTGTATGGCAAAAGCCAAGGAAGCCGTAGCCGCCGGAGTAGGAAGGAGAGTGCTAGAATCATGCTAGAACGTTTCAAAGTAGCTAAAGCATCGGAAATCGAGTTATTGACGATGCAAGCGAAGGATCGCTCTTTACCTACCCCATGGAAGGGTGTGCGACCTAACTTTTTACAGGCTATTAAACGTAGCTCTCCCGATGAGCCACCAGCTATCATTGCCGAGTTTAAGCAAGCGTCTCCATCTTGTGGCGTGATTGCCTTAGGCTTACGCCCTGAAGAAGTGGCTCGCCAATATGCGGAAGCAGGTGCGACTTGTATATCCGTATTGACGGAGGAAGAATACTTTCAAGGTCATTTGAGCTTTTTGCATCAAATGCAATCACTAGGACTACCTTTATTGCGTAAGGATTTTATTTTTCATCCTTTGCAGGTGATTGAAACGATTTCTACCCCTGCGTCCGGCATGTTGTTAATCGTACGTTTGACTCCTGATGCCACTTTATTAAGACAATTACGAGAACAGGCGGAAAGTTTCGGCATCCATTCTATTGTTGAGATTTTCGATGAGGAAGATTTGAAGCTGGCGAGAGAATCCGGTGCAAGAATCATCCAAGTCAATGCGAGAGATTTAAGTACATTTGAAACCGACAGGCAAGCATGCCTGGATTTGGTGAAATTAAAACGTGATGACGAGGTGTGGATTGCCGCCAGTGCTATGGATTGTGCCTCACACGTGAAAGAGGCTCAAGCCGCCGGTTATGATGCCGTACTCATCGGTACGGCACTCATGAAAGAAGGAAAACCGGGTGATGCTTTGCAGAAAATTGTTAGTGAATTATGAATAGGAACAAAATGATGATTAAGGTCTGTGGTTTGACTAAGCAGAGTGATGTCTCTGCCGTGGTCGGCCTTGGAGCGCAAATGTGTGGGTTTATTTTTCATCCGAAAAGTGCCCGATATATTTCGCCCAAGCGCGCTGCGGTCATTCAAACGGCTTTAGTCAAAAGAGTTGGTGTATTTGTTAACCATACCCCTGAGCAAATCAATGAGATTATGAAAACGGCTCGTTTGCATTATGCCCAGTTGCATGGTAACCAAAGCATTGAAGATGCTCTCAAAATAGGAGCTGATCGAGTGATTCGTGTCTTATGGCCCGCTCGATACGCAAGCATTCAAGATTTGGAGCAAGAGATGTACCGATACGCCGATTCATGCTCTATGTTTCTATTAGATGCCGGTACCTCAGGTGGTGGTCATGGTCTTAGTCTCGATTGGGATCAGATAGGTAGTCTTTGTGCCCCGAAACCTTGGTTATTGGCAGGCGGGCTTTCCCCATCAAATATTACTCAAGCCTTAGAAGAATCTCGACCTTTTGGTATCGATCTAAACTCCGGTGTGGAGCAGGGTGCCGGACAAAAATCCCCTGCTAAGCTATTGGCTGCTCTTAAATGTATTAACTGTTAATTAAAATCATGAATAAAACCGATAAAAAAGGTTATTTTGGAAAGTTTGGTGGTCAATTTGTGCCGGAGGCGCTTTTGCCTCCTTTGCTTGAAGTCGAAGAGGCGATGGAAAACATCATGCCTACCGAAGATTATCAAAACGAATTAAATGACTTACTCACCCATTATGTAGGTCGTCAGTCTCCTTTGACATTTTGCCCAAATTTGTCTGCTAAATTGGGATTTAAACTCTGGTTGAAGCGTGAAGACTTGCTACATACCGGAGCTCATAAAATTAATAATGCTCTCGGGCAAGGTCTTTTGGCTAAAAAGATGGGTAAGACTCATCTTATCGCCGAAACGGGAGCCGGACAACATGGTGTGGCTACAGCTACTGCCGCCGCTCGTTTGAAATTACGCTGTACCATTTTTATGGGTGCGGAGGACGTGGAGCGCCAGTCGATGAACGTCATGCGTATGAAATTGCTCGGAGCTACGGTGATTCCGGTTGAGAGTGGTTCACGTACATTGAAAGATGCGATTAACGAAACTTTGAGATTTTGGATCTCACATCAAGCCGATACCTTCTATTGTTTCGGTACTGCCGCGGGGCCTCATCCATTCCCGACCTTGGTAAAACGTTTGCAATCAGTCATCGGAAGAGAAGCTCGTACCCAAATGCTAACTCAAGCAGGGCGTTTGCCCGATGTCGTCGTAGCCTGCGTAGGTGGCGGCTCAAATGCCATCGGTATGTTGCATCCTTTTGTGAAAGATGCTGATGTGAAATTGGTAGGTGTGGAAGCCGGAGGAACCGGTGAACCCGGTTGTTACCATTCCGCTCCGATCAATTTAGGTTCCCCCGGTATTTTACATGGACATGTTACCATGCTCATTCAAGATGAAGATGGTCAGATTCAACCGTCACATTCGATTTCCGCAGGTCTCGATTATCCGGGCGTAGGGCCGGAGCATTCTTATCTAGCCGATATTGGGCGAGTGCATTATGGAATGATCTGTGATGAGTCTGCCTTGAATGCCTTCCGCGAATTGACCTTAGAAGAAGGTATCATCCCTGCTTTGGAATCATCACATGCTCTTGCATGGGTACTAGATCATGCATCTGAGCTACCACAAGGTGGTGATGTGTTAGTCAACTTATCCGGCCGTGGTGATAAGGATTTAGGAATTGTGAAACAATATATTCAATTTTAATACAATGAGCCAAACAGACAAATCACGATTGCAAATTGCTATCGAGTCCGCCAAAAAACAAGGCAGGACGGCATTAATCCCTTTTATCACAGCCGGCTTTCCGGATATGGATCGATTTTGGGAAGAACTACAAGCAATTGACCAAGCCGGAGCCGACATTATCGAGATCGGGGTGCCGTTTTCCGATCCTGTAGCAGACGGACCTGTCATCGAAAATGCTTCTCGTGATGCGCTAGCAAGAGGCGTTACTCTAGCATGGATATTAGACGGTCTCAAACAGCGTGCAGGGCAATACAAAGCGCAGTTAGTCTTGATGGGATATATCAACCCATTTATGCAATACGGCTATGAAAAATTAGCGAAAGATGCTCATCAAGCCGGTGTAGCGGGATTCATCATTCCCGATGTCATTTTAGAGGAATCCCAAGAAATTAGACAAGCATTAGCCCCCTATGATATCGATGTCATTACCTTGGTAGCCCCAAATACTTCTTTAGAGCGTATGAAAGAATATGCACAAAGTGCAAGAGGCTTCGTGTATGTAGTTTCCGTACTAGGTACGACAGGCGGTACGGTCGATTTGGCAGATTCCGTCACCAATACCTTGTCTCGAGCTCGTGAAGCCTTTGATATACCATTGGCATTAGGCTTCGGCTTAAAAGAGCCATCTCAATTAGATGTCTTACCAAGTGACATGAGACCCGATGCCGCCGTATTTGGTAGCGCCCTCCTACGTCACATTGAGGAAGGCAAACCAGTTACATCATTTTTAGCCCCTTGGCTATAGCAAAATGATTTTTATTAGCCATTGGTGCATTAAAAAGGCTTCTTCATGTGAGGAAGCCTTTTTTTAAACAATCAATAAACAATGTGCTAAGAAAAAATTACGCACGACGACGTCTACGAAGTATCAAAGCACCAAGACCAAGAAGTCCAAGAGTGGCTGTAGATGGTTCGGGGATAGGTTTTGCTCCTTGATACCAATGAACAATAATGTCTTTATTGGCTGAATTATGTTCAAAAAAATAAGTTCCGATGGTTGATTCTCCTGCATTAAGGAAATCCGCAAGTGAGTTGTATGTGCTATTTGTTAGCAATGAGCCATTTGAATCCTTTACATCAAAAAGAAGGTTATCGAAATTGCTGATGGCTCCTCCGGATATCCCGGCATTAATTAAAGTGCGTGATTGGAATGAATTTGCATCTCCATATGCATCAATACTTGCCTCAAGTTTAAATCCGGAACAGAAGAATGAGTACGTAACATTCACTAGACCTGTTAATCCTAAATCTAATGTTTTTCTGCCGGCCCCATTAGTAGTGGTTCCTGTATCGTCATTACTTTGAAGACTTGCTCCATTAACATTCCATGTTCCATGAATTTGAGAAATTTGGGTTGTATTTCTCATTTTTAATGTCCCATTCGTATTAATAGTAAACAATGATCCTGTCCCTAATGTAATGTTTCCCATGTTAGCATTAGTATTTCCTGAAATAGTGACTTTAGAATTATTTCCAATATTGAAAATGTGATTTCCTGAATACTGAACCAGTTGAGGTCCATTAGTGATAGTCGAATTGTTTCCAATATTAATCGTATTTGCAGCTCCTTCTCCTAAAGTGGGAGCCGTTCCCCCTTGCCAGTTCGCACCTGTTTGCCAATCTGTCGTGCCAGCTCCGCCTGTCCATGTATAACTGGCAGCAGATGCCATTGAACAAGCAAGGCACAATACGCACATGAGTGATAGTGTTTTTTTCATTGTATGTATGCTTTTTGGAAGAGTATTCCTTTTAGGGAAATATGATTTCTTTGTCAAGATGCAAATCATTTGTTTAAAATAATAAAGCCCTGTTTGATTATACACAAACAGGGCTTTAAACTAGTATTTTTTACTTTTTAGAAGTCGTAGCGATAGCCGATGCTACCGTTTACGCTATTTTGTTTGCTACGGAAGTCAGCGTTGGCTTCCATGAATACCGAACTGTTTTGGTTGATCGGTGTTGAGATGGATGCTCCTAATTGTAAAGCTGTCGTACCTGCTTTGGCTCCAATGATTTCTTGGCTATAGCCGGCGTTACCTAAGAAGGCCACATTGGCTTTGCCTCGATTATCTCCTAACTCTTGAGATACGTTTGCACGGAATTGTCCGACAGACTCACGTCCGAATAGGTTGGCACCGAAGAGACCGATCCAGCGTCCGCCTAAACCTAAGGTGGTCGTGGTCATATCCATCTTATTGACGCGCAATCCTGCATTGCCTGCTCCTGTTTCGTCATAGCCTTTCACTGAGGTGCTTGCTACGGCGATGTTAAAGAGAGGTTGCAAGATAGATGTGGCATCTTCACGAAGGTTGATGTCGTATGTTAATTCATACATAGCTCCAAAGCCACCGCCATTAGTTTTGCCATGAGCTTCGTAGGACTCGTCACCATAATTGACGGTACGATTCAGCTTCATATCATTCCAACCACCCGTTACGATCATGGTATGAGCCCAAGCTTTACGTTGGTAACGTGCAAAGAGGCTCAAATAGTAGGAATCAAGATCGCCTGAGGCAGAGTCCGCCCCATGAGCTTTGAGATCTCCGAAGCTTGTTGAGAAAGCAATACCGCCTGTCCATCGATCATTGAAATCAACGTCCATACCTACTGTGCCACCCCAAGAGGTGAGTTCATAACCACTTTCATCACGAGATGTCTTCAGATCGTTATAACCACCATTGCCTTGAATCCAGAAGTGATAGTAAGGCGCATCATCGTTATCCATGCTTTGATTTGCACCCATGGTGATCGTTCTGTTACGAATCGATTGCATCTCATCGTTCATCTGATTGTTTTGAGCCATGGATAGACCGGTTATCGTCGAGCCGGCTGCTGCGGACATCGCCTGAGAGGCTGCATCAATATTACCTAGATTGATATTGTCTGCTACATAATCGGCAAGGCCTCGTAGGGTGCTGCCCGGTGAGGCAATGATGGCATCGGATGCATGATAAATGAGGTCGGCTACGGCAGATGAATTATGAGTTAAGCCAGCCTTATCGTAGTAATTACCTTGGCGAACCGTGCCGTCAAGGATGATATCGGAACCTTCTGCTTTAAGTTTCCATTCGTACAAGGCTGATAAAAATCCCATAAGTGGATTTGTGCTGTTGCTTGCAATGGATGCTGTGCCACTTTCTCCATGAATCAAAGTAATCGAAACATCTGTAGCCCCTTTGAGTGAAATATCATTGTCAGCAATGTAGCTACCTACTTTTACGGTGACATTCGAGCCGATATTGACAGCTGTCGTGGTGGTTAATGCGGGAGGGATTAAATCACCAGTAGCATTATTACCCAAATAGAGATTTAATGTGGAACCTGATGCTAAACTCAAGGAGTCGAGATGTACGTTAGTGCTGTGGGGTTCTAGTGCACTAGTGCCACCTGGATAGCCCCCAATTTGTAAGGTAGCCCCTGATGCTACATTGGTAGCTCCGTAAGATGCATTGGCTCCTTCTTTATTTTGAAGAATAAGCGTGCCTTTTGCTACGTCCAAATCGGTATTGGCATTGCCTGCGCCATAAAGTACTTGTGATGCGGAATCACTACCGTTCATGGCGATTTTTGAACCGGCATTTCCTGCTATCGCTCCTTCAAATACTCCATTGGCCCCGCCTAAAGTTAATGTATTGCCTGCAAGATTCAATGTGCCTGTGCCGGCTAATGCACCCATTTGGATGTTTTTACTAACATTAAAAGAAGCATTATTATTCAATTTGAGGGTGGTGGTATTGTAAGATTCGCTTCCTGATGGGATGAAGCCACCTGTAGCACCGAGGGCTAAGTCCCCATGAATCTCCAAGGTTCCACTTCCTGTTACATTACCATTAATCGTCGTGCCACCTGTGGCAGTGCTGGTTATGTTTAAGGTGGAACCCTTGCCAATATCGATAGTGGAACCTGCTTGTGAAGTTAAAGTCGTACCGGTCAAGGTCGTTCCTGCGCCTGTTACTCCTAATGTAGCTCCGTTGGCTACATTGATGTTTCCATTGATGGTTGATTCACCACCCGGGGCGGCAAATACAAGCTTCCCTTGAGAGACCGTTAAGGATGATGCCGTGACCTTACCTGATAATTGTTGGGTGAAGGCTCCGGTCTTGTCGATTCCGGCAGAGCCATTGATTGATCCTTGATAGACGGCTGTATCGGAATCACTTAATCCACCCTGGGCTAAGGTAATGGTTGTATTGGTATCGCTTCCGGTATTTAAGATACCATCCTTACCTCCTTCGAAGCCATTAAGTGTCACATTTGTTCCGGCAGGAGCTGTGATATTAATGGTGCCATTATTGATGACATGATCTTTATTACTTACACCCAATTGGTTTCCTGATGAAATATCAAGAGATTGTCCGTCTGGAACGACGAGTGTATTAGTGGTGTTTTGTGTGAGTACAACCTGTCCTCCATTGATTGATGTAACTTTATAAATATATTTAAAAGCGGCATAAGTAGAGCTAAGTGAAATTTGACTTAGGTCTCCTGTCAATGTGCCTGAAGTTACATTGAGGTTGGCTGTGGTTAGTGTGGTATTATTTAATAATGACTCAGATAGGGTATCCGTTAATTTAAGATCCAAGGTAGCACCGGAACCTAAGGAGATGGTATTACCTGTTGCATCAATGGCGGAAGTAGCACCTGGGGCTCCGCCGAGCATTCCGGAACTAATCGCGATTGTATTGTCTCCGGTTAGAGATACATTACCGGCAATGCCTGTAAGAGTGGTTACTGTATCACCATTTGTACCTGCGGTGATATTCATGGTGCCTCCGGAAAGCCCGCCAAGGTTTAGCTGACCTACGGTTACTCCTGTGCCTGATTGGTTGATGACTAATTCACCAGTGTAAGCACCGGCATTTTGTAAAGCACCATTAGTCAAAACGATCTTATTAGTGGCAGCTTGATTGTTGAGGTTGAGAATGGCATCGGTGGAAGATAATGTGGTGATGCCTGTTCCTAATGCCGAAGCATTGCCTAAAGTAACTGTGCCTGATTCGATGGTGAGGCCACCGGTAAATGTATTGGCACCACCTAAAGTCAAGGTGCCTGTGCCGGCTTTGATGATAGATCCATCACCGGAAATAATTCCCGTCAATGTAATGCTACCGGCGTCAGCTTTATAAGTATTGGTGCTTGCATCATATTGTTGGGTGTTGAACGTTACGCTACCCGTTGCGCCTAAGCTCATATTAAGTGACGAAGTCCACTCTGCTGCAGTAGTTCCAATTGTGCCTGATTCAAGATTGATAAGATGGTTATCGATGTTATTGGAAGCAGTGATACCGCCACTTCCGATAAATAATTCACCTCCTTGGAGATTGACTGTAGACCCTTTTACGTTAGCAGCGCCTGCCCAATTCTGACCTAATTCTAATTGGTTGGCAATGAGGCGACCTTCTATATTTAAAATAGTTTTTCCGTCTCTTGCCGCTTGGAATGTGTTAAGGACGTTTAATTGACTGCCTGTTTGAATATTAATGGTTGTGGTACCATTTGTTTCATATCGGCCGGTCATTGATGAAGCTGTTATTTTGGCTCCTTCTAAAATGTTGACAGTATCCGCTACGTTTAGGGCACTTAAGCCCTTCCATGCACCATTGATAGTGATATTCCCACTCAAATTTCTTGTGTTTGTGCCATTATTGGTATTTGTCAAATCGCCGGTAATGGTCAGAGGTACCTCAGTAGCATTAATGCTTCCTTCTCCTAGTGAAACAGAGACAATGGTGCTTGCTTCATTTTCAGTTTTAAGAACGCCGCCTCCCGTAATAGTCACTGCATCTAAACTTAATGCTTCCGCTAAAGTAGTCGTACCTCCGGTGATCGTCACATTTTTGGCTGTGGAAATTAGACCGTGTTCAGTGGCATATGTTTTAGTGGCTGCATCCATGATGCTATCCACATCAACAAAATCAGCATTTGTGAGCGTAAGATCTGTGCTGGTAGTAATATTGTTACTAAATAATGTTACGTTTTGAATGTCATTGAACGTATAAGTGGTGCCTCCTGTAGTAACAATGATTTGATTGCTTCCTGATAGACTCATAGCTGTAATAGCTGAGCCAAATGTAACTGTGCCCTGTGTATTATTATAACCGCGTACCGAATTGGTAAAAACAAGATTCGCCGTATTGTTGGTCAAGTCGATATTTCCTGCAGTAATTGCATTGGTGACTTTTAGGTGGTTATAGGAGCTGTCTGCAATATAGCCAATACTGATTTTTAGATTGGCTGAGATTGTTCCCGTGCCCATTACATTATTGATGTAATTACCTGCAGCGTCGTTTGTTACTGTGCCTAAAGCAACAGTAGAGTTGCCATAGCCCAAACACCCTCTATTGTACCCTTGCGCATTTGATGTAAAGTTACCTGTAAATCCGGTCAAGTCTCCGGTAAAAATGAATATTTGTCCTGAGCCCCCACTCCCGGTTTTGGTGAAATCGCCACTGCCGGTAATGCTGCCTGAAAAGATGCTGGTAATCAGTCGACCATCGGTGATTGTCCATCCCGTACCATTTAGGACGATGTTTCGGGTATAGGTTGTATTTCCGTCTGAAGTAAACCCTCCCGTTACGCTATCAAAGATGGCTGTAACGTCAGCCGCCCCCGTGCTACCACCTCCAGTGTCGATGTTGATGTTGTTTTCTGTGCCGGTGTACGTCAGTGTTTTATCTGCTTCGTTATAGGTTACGGCACCTATAGCATAGCTTGTGCTTAAAGCCAAAATTAGGGCCTTTAGTAAGGATTTGGGGATGTGAAGTTACATTATGATATTTTTGCTTGTAGAGTAGAGAGAATTTTAGCTTACAAAAACGGAGTTTTGAATTTTGTAACGTCTTCTCAATTTTATATGCAATTACCCTTTTTAATCATAATTGGATTTGTTTGCAATATAAAAGAACGCTATTTGTTGGTTCTATTTTATTGTATTTATGATGAGTTTGTTATGTGTTTTTATATGTATTATTTTGTGAAAATTGGGGACCAAGAGACAGGGGTTCAGTGATATTCATTTTTGGTATGATTTTGCCTAATCCAATCTCAAAAAATAACAAATGAATTTTATTATAAAAAATTAATTATTAGCATATTTATGTGTATTACTAAAAATAGTATGCTAATGGTATGAAAGAATTTAGGCCTATTATGGCTTTCCTTTGATGACCTCATTTAGTACAGGAAGAAGAGCATGGGTGTGCTTGTAGTCACTTACGCCTTTATTACCTCCTTTAGCTGTGTCTCCTCCCATATCCCAATACATAACGCCACGAAGTTTTTCTTTTTTAATAAATTCAGCCTTTTTTCGAATCATTTCGACCCCATTAAACGTCATCATTCCTCCTGAATACAAAACTTCATTTTGAGCTCGGTCAATGGTTGGATTGGCTGCGATAATGTCACGATATAGGCGTACGGAACTGGCTGTTTTACCTAATGTGCCTTGAAATGGGACGCTTAGTTGAAGTTTTTTATTAGGAAAACCATGTTTTCGGAATTTGTCTAATGATCCTGTAAAGTTTTCAAAAGAGTAAGGTGTTTTTGATGGACCATAATTTTGCATGGTAAAATAATCCACAGCATCTATGCCTTCTTTTGGCATTTTATAACACACGACGTGTAAAGAAATGGTGAAACAAGTAGAAGGTGCCTTTTTGCGTATATTTCGAGCCAATTTAGCGTAATTTTGCCATTGTTTATCTGGGCTATCTCCTTGGTAGGCACCTTCAATCCATTCAAAGTCTAGGTCGATGCCGTCAATAGGGAATTGTTTTACTAATTCTTGTACTTGTTGTGCAAAATTTTCTTGTGCTTTTTCATCCCTTAACATGTCTTTCCACTCACCCCCGGCAATTCCTAATCGTACCATGTGTGATTTTTGGTTTTTGAGTTTGGATCTAATCCAAAGTATATCGTTTGTCCAACTTCCGGTGGAAAATCCCGGTTGTTTGGCACGAGATGCATCCCATTTTGCTCTCACATTACGATCATGCCAAGTGGGAGTTAAATCTTTGCCTAAGAATGCCGGTTGTCTGCTTTCACACCAAATTCTTATATCACTAGCTTTGCCTGGGATGCCAAGGAACTCCTTAGTTTGTTGAGGATGTGTTGCCTTTTTAGTTGTAATATTCAGTTTTTTACCGTTCTGAAAAATAGAATACTGTCCCTTATTGCATGTAATGGCAAAATGTTGCCAAGTATTTGATTTATCGTGTTCTAAATTGGCTGAATAGGTTTCCGAAGAATTACTGAAAATAAGTTGATTTTTTTGAATATAAAATCGTTTGCCGTCGGATTCAAAAAGGGGTAATGGATTTTGGGAGTTAATTGGGATATAATTCCCTTCAAAAGTCCAAGATTCTAAAGAATTAGGGATGAGCGGGATGTTAGATGTATTTGACATGACCTCGGTACCCTTACGAGCTACATACACCCCGGTTTTGTCTTTAAAGGAGTTGAGTACGGAAATACCCGGCTCAACTTTGAGGTTAAAATGCGGACTACGCCATTGAATATTCCCTTGGGCATCAGGGTAAGCATTCATGTAAATGATGTCATCTGTTTTATTAAGATGATCGTCACCGATCCATCCATATCGAATATGGTCTCCTCTGAGATATCCTGTAATAATTTGTCCATCTAATGGTACTGCCGATAGCACCATAGAACTATAAAGTAAGATGGATATTGTGGCTGATAAAAAGGCTTTGAGCATGATGGGAAATAGTATGCGGTCAATATTGAATGATGGGGCAGAAATCAAAATTATATTTATATATCTCTCTAAAGTAGGATGATACACAAAGGTCCAAAAAGAGCGATGATTTCTTGTGTCTCTATCACATGGTGAAGATAAATCCTTTTATCGGCAATAAAAAATGCATCCCTGATGTCAGAGATGCAAGATAAGAAAAATATTTACAATATACTTAAGCCTGACGGCGACGTCGAAGCATTAAAGCACCAAGCCCAAGTAAGCCTAAAGTGGCTGTTGATGGCTCGGGAATAGATTGTGCCATTAAAAATAGATTTTTATCTTTTATTTGTTGCTCTGTCAGTACCGAGTCATTAAATTCAAGATATTTAATTAAATCCTTATTGTATGTGAATGATGTAAGATTTTGAAACTTATCGGTTTTTAATCCTGTATCTATGGCATAGTATTCTAAAAATGTGCCGTCTGATTTTTGTAACGTCAGACAATATGCTGCGTTGTTCGAGCTTGTTCCTCCTATAGTATAGGATAGAGTTGCTCCAATGATAGTATTGGTGGTAAGAACATTTTTTAAGTTAGTTCGAAAATCAGTAGATAAACCATTTCTGGTATTTCCTTGATAAGTTGATGAGATTCCTCCTGTTGTATTAATGGCAGCACCGAATGTGGCTCCTGACCCTGTACCTGTGGTACTGATAATGTTGATAGATGAGCTACCTGTTGTGGTGTTGTTGGACACTAAGGATGTAAGCAGAGCTGCGTCTAATGCCATTGATACGGTAATATTTCCATAATTTGTGTTTGTACCAAAGCCGCCGTTAATGGTGATGGCTCCATTGCCTTGTTGTAATGCAGTAGAGTCATAGCTAATGGTAGCCCCAAATACGGTAGAGCCGAAAGCAACTAACCCTAATGACAGGAGTGTTAATGTCTTTTTCATAAGAATTTTATGGTGGATTATATTCGAGTTTTGAACAATATATCATTGGTTAATTTTTATGGTTTT
Organism: Akkermansiaceae bacterium UBA7331; assembly: GCA_002471255.1. Classification (GTDB taxonomy): domain Bacteria; phylum Verrucomicrobiota; class Verrucomicrobiia; order Verrucomicrobiales; family Akkermansiaceae; genus Akkermansia. The sequence continues at coordinate 212,061 of DKPP01000011.1, forward strand.
ATTTAAAATATTGAATCTAAATAAATTATGTTTTCAATATGAAATTTACGTGTCAAAAAACGAACCATGTTTTAATGTTGACAATTTTATTGTTTGTGTATTTGCGATGAAAATCGCATGACTAGACTATTATAAGAGCAAAGGATTAATATTTTTCGTTGATGCCTAGAATGCGAAACGTTATCATGTAAGACAGATTTTTTGCCTTATTTTGTTATGAAGTATGATTTTGACTCGATCTTAGAACGATCTGATAATGAATGTAATAAGTATTCGTTTTTCCCTGATGTGATGGGGAAGGATGATGTTTTACCTATGGGTGTGGCTGATATGGATTTCCCTGCCGGAGATTTTATTTTAAACGCTATTACTGAGCGTGTCGAAAATGGAGATTTAGGTTACACATGGAAGACGGTTAATTTTTGGGAAGCAATATGTGGCTGGCTTAAAAGGCAGCATCAATGGGATGTGAAACATGATTGGCTTGTTTATACTCCCGGTGTAGTACCAGGTGTAGTATTCGGTTTGTTGACCTTGACTAAAGAGGGTGATGGAGTTTTATTTCAAACTCCTGCCTACCAATGTTTTGCTGATGTTGTCGTTCGTAATGGTCGTGTGCCTTTGACGAATTCATTGGTACAGGATGACAACGGACGATACGAAATTGATTTTGACGATTTTGAAAATAAGCTGAAGCAAGCCAAAGTATTTGTGTTATGTAATCCTCAAAATCCGACAGGCCGTGTATTCTCTCGTGACGAACTGTTAAAGATGGGAGAATTGTGCCTGAAATACAATGTGCCAATTATCTCAGATGAGATTCATATGGATTTTGTCTATTCCCCAGGTAGACATTTACCGATTGCTGCCTTAAGTAAGGAGCTTGCCGAATGTACAATTACGATCACGGCCCCAAGTAAGAGTTTTAATATTGCAGGATTATGCACGGCTTATGCAGTGATTTCCAATGAAGATATCCGTAACCGCTATCATGATGAAATTTTAAAAATTCATTGTGATGGAGTAAATGTGTTTGGCTTGATTGCTTTGAAGGCAGCTTACCATCATGGTGCCGAATGGATGGAGCAATTGAAGAAATATTTAGAAGAAAATATTATTTTGGTAAAAGAGTTTCTTGCCCAGAATTTGCGAAACATCAAATGTGTAGAGCCTGAGTCAACTTTTCTCTTGTGGTTGGATTTTCGTCAATGTGGAATGTGCCATGACGAATTGAATCAGTTCTTATTAGATGAAGCCAAGTTGGGTTTTAACGATGGGAAAATCTATGGAAGTGATGGAGAAGGATTTATGCGTATGAATATCGGTGCTCCAAGAAGCGTGATTATTCAAGCCTTAACTCAGTTAAAACAAGCGTTTGATCAACGTAGTGTAAAAGAGTAATAGATCTAATGAAAAAAGCACACGATTTTAATAAAACTCGTGTGCTTCCTATTATTTGACCGAGATGGTTTATTTCTCGAGTTTTTTGGCTTGTTGCCAGCCTGCTTCCATTTCATCTAATGAAGCATCAATAAGTGTGTTGCCTTGAGATTGTAAGTGTTGGTCCATCACATGGAAACGTGATTCAAACTTTTTATTGGCTCCGGCTAAAGCCACTTCGGGATCAATATTTTGCTTGCGGCATAAATTGACAACAGAAAAGAGTAAATCGCCTAGTTCTTCTTCACGTCTGCGGTCATTTTTGTCGAATTGCAAAGTTTCCTCGACTTCACCGAGTTCTTCTTTGATTTTGTTAATGACATCATCAATATTTTCCCAGTCAAAGCCAACTTTAGCGGCTTTTTTTTGAAGTTTCCAAGCACGTAGGAGTGCCGGTAATCCTTTGGCTGTACCGTGTAAATACGGTTTATCTTCCGCATTTTTTTCCTGTCGCTTGATTTTATCCCATTGTAATAAGACCGCATCGGGGGTGTCTGCTTGGTTTTCGCCAAACACATGCGGATGGCGGCGAATCAATTTTTCACTGATTTCCTGTGCCACATCTTCAAGTGAAAATTGATTTTTTTCTTGAGCGATTTCAGCGTGGAAAACTACTTGTAGAAGCAAGTCGCCCAGTTCTTCTCTAATGCCGGCACTATCCTGCCGTTGAATGGCTTCGACGACTTCGTATGCTTCTTCTATAACGTTGGTTATGAGTGATTCATGTGTCTGTTCCGCATCCCAAGGACAACCGCCGGGTGCTCTTAAACGATGCATGATGGCAACTAATCTCTCCAATTGGAGCTCAGGCTTGGTGCAGTTGATGATCTCTTCATCGGTCATGGCAAAAAAATACTAATCTTATTATGCCACAAGGCTAGCTAAATTTCCGCTTTACCATTTTTAGATATCACGGCACACTAGGGGCATGGAAGCCTATACATGGAAAGAGCGCACCGAAGACGGAACCATTTTGTATAAAGCCTGTCACCATGCAGGAAGATGGACCTTGGAAACTGCCCCTAAAGTGGGTCGTGCGCTGAAAGATGAAGTAGTATGGGAAAAAGTGGAGATGAACCGTGACCACTATGAGACATTGCGTGGTTTGGTATGGAATAAATACCAAAGAAAACGCTGTCCGTGGGAATGGGTAGATGCCATTGATAAAATTTTGGAGGATATGGATAAAGAGGACTAACCTCTTAAATAAGATAAGAAACATGAGGGGAGTCATTCGTCAAATTGGTGCCGATTGGCTCTCTTTTCTTTTTCCTCAGTATTGTGAACTTTGTGGTTCAAACCACGATATAAACGGCTACGTTTGTAAAAAATGTACACAAACGTGGGAACGTATTGAAGCTCCATTTTGTGCGTGTTGTGGTAAACCCTTTGCGGATGCGTGGGCAGATGACGCCCTATGTTTGGATTGTCGGGATAAAAAGCGCGCTGTAGATTTTGCCCGATCAGTTTGGAAAAATGAGGGTGAAGCTCGCCGCTTGCTACATGAGTTTAAATTTCAACGCAAGTTATACTGGCGTGATACTTTTGTGGATGGCCTGATCGAAGTTTTAACATTATTACCTGAATTCCAAAGCCAAAAAGGGTGGGTTGTTATCCCTATTCCTTCAGATTTAAGGTCATTTAGGCGGCGCGGTTTTAATCAAGCCCAATTATTGGCTAAGCCCATAGCCAAACATTTAGGGTTAGGTCTGATGCAGCCTTTGAAGCGATTATCTTCCTCTCGTGAGCAAAAAGAGCTCTCTCGCCAAGCACGATGGAAACATGCCAAAGAATCCTATGCGTTAAAATCTACATACCGTGGCTCATCCTGTTTGCAAGGAGCTTCCGTTCTGCTAATTGATGATGTGATGACTACAGGTGCTACCTTTGAAGCATGTGCGTCTTTGTTAAAAAAACACATGGGAGTCTCGCGTGTCTTAGCCCTAAGTATCGTTCGGGGTGTTTCGTTTACATAAACATCCAAATGCTGACTGCCATAAGCATCATTCCTGAGACCAAGCCGTAAATGGATAAGTGATGTTCTCCATATTCTCTGGCTGTCGGCAATAATTCATCTAGTGAAATAAATACCATAATACCTGCCACGGCGGCAAAGATGATGCCGAACATTGTGTTGCTTAAAAACGGCATTAAAACTAAGTAACCGAGTAATGCTCCGACTGGTTCGGAAAGTCCGGATAATAGTGAATAACCAAAAGCTTTTTTCTTGTTGCCTGTTGCATAATAAATAGGAACTGCCACGGCTATGCCTTCAGGGATGTTGTGAATGGCAATAGCGACAACAATAGGGATGGCAAAGGCAGGATCTTGCAATGCGGCAATAAATGTTGCCATGCCTTCCGGGAAATTGTGAATTCCGATGGCTAGTCCGGTGTAAAGCCCCGTTCTCAGTAATTTTTTCTTTGGTTCGTGACGTCTCTTTAATGTTTGAAATGTTTTGATTTCATGAGGATTATCACTATAGGGAATCATTTTATCGATCACAGCGATGAGTAACATTCCTGCAAAAAATGAAATCATTGTTATCAAAGTGGCTGTGCGCTCACTATATGATTCACTCAAGGCTGCTGCCGCTTTTGGCCAAATATCCACCAACGAAACAAAAATCATGACGCCTGCTGAAAATCCAAGACTTACTGAGAGAAATCTATGATTGGAACGATGAACAAATAACGAGATCAAACTCCCTACGCCGGTAGATAATCCTGCTAACAAAGTTAAGAAAAAGGCGAAAAGGATTTGTTGGCTCATGGCTGATTTATATTATAATAATTCTAAAAATCAATAAAAGTTAGCTATATCTAACATATTTTATTGTCATCATATAAGAGACACATTAGACGGGGAAATCGTTTATTTTTTTGCGACTGCCATGAGTGTTTGGAAGTGAGGGGGCTCAGGCTCCTTATCGACAATATCCGTGTAAATATGCTGAAAGCCCGCATCGTAAAGCATGCTTTCCAGTGCCGTAGGGGTAAAACCTAACCATCTATCTGCATAAAGATCTCTGGCTTCTTCCAAATTATGTTGTAATAGATCTAAAATAACCAAACATCCCCCCGGTTTTAGAATGTTCCAAGCAGCTTCGATCGCCTTTTGGGGTTTATCAGCATGATGGAGCGCCTGACTTAATAATGCCAAGTCAACGGAATTAGCATCAATGGGTGGTGCTTCGATTTCGCCCAATCGGTATTCCATGTTGGTTAATCCGTGTTTTTCTGCCAAGGATTGTCCCAATTCAACCATGCTGGGAGAATTATCAATGGCGATAACTTGCTTGGCGGTGGGAGAGAGTAATTGAGAGACAAATCCTTCACCGGCACCTAAATCGGCCACAACGTCAAAGTTCATAATGCGCAAAAGAGCTCCGGCTAAGCCTTTCCATGAACGACCTGGTGCATAGTTTTTACCCATCCTCGCCACGACGTCATCAAAGTAAGCCTGCACCTTGTTTTTACGTCTATCTAGCACGATTTTTAATGCCTTGAGGTCATCCTCGGTTTCCGGCAGCTCTGCACATGCCTGCATGGTAACTTGTAATAATGAATCATCCAAATGAGCTGAATAGAAAACATTTTTACCTGCTCTGGAATCGCTGACGATATCCTCTTTTTTCATTTTGGACAGCTGAGTAGAAATGCTACTTTGACCCATGCCGAGAATTTCTTGTAGCTCCGCCACACTAAGTGATTCTTCATTTAAGACATGAATAATTCTTAGTCTAGTGGGGTCTGTCAGCAGTTTGAGCGTTTTTAGGATTGACTTCATAATATAATAATATATCAACAAATCACGATTTGACGATACGACATGAAAAATCCGCACATTTTTACATCAGAATCTGTAGGTGAAGGGCATCCTGATAAGGTTGCGGACTACATTTCCGATTCTATTTTAGACGCTTGTTTGGCACAAGATAAATTTGCCCGTGTAGCTTGTGAGACTTTGGTTAAAAGCAATACGGTAGTCATTGCCGGCGAAATCACAACAACCGCCGACATTAACCCTGAAAAGATAGCCCGCGAAGCCATTCGTGAGATTGGTTATTGTACCGAGCATGATGATGCTGTTTTCCATGCTGATACGGTATTTGTGATTAACCTTTTGACCGGGCAATCTCCTGACATTGCTCAAGGCGTAGATGCTTGTGATGCTGAAGGTAAAGGCCATGCTGAACAAGGTGCCGGTGACCAAGGTATCATGTTTGGTTATGCTACTAATGAAACGGAAGAATATCTTTCTGCTCCAATCGTATTTGCTCATAAATTGCTTCAAGAATTGGCTCGTCGACGCCATTCCGGCAAAGTTTCTTGGTTGCGCCCCGATTGTAAATCTCAGGTAGCAGTTGCTTATGACGAAGCAGGCAAGCCATCCCATATCAACAACGTGGTAATTTCTACACAACATACGGCAGATGTTTCTCATGAAACGATTCGTGAATATTGTGTCGATTTAATTAAATCCGTTTTACCTGCTGAGCTTTTGGACGATGAGACCGAATATTTCATTAACCCAACCGGTAAATTCGTTATTGGTGGACCACATGGCGATACCGGATTGACCGGTCGTAAGATCATCGTAGATACCTACGGTGGCATGGGTCGTCATGGTGGTGGTGCTTTCTCCGGTAAAGATCCATCTAAGGTAGACCGTTCTGCCGCTTATATGTGCCGTTGGGTGGCCAAGCATATTGTTGCCGCAGGTTTAGCTGACCGTTGTGAATTACAAGTGGCATACGCCATCGGCTATCCTGAGCCGGTATCCATTCGTGTTGAGACCTTCGGTACCGGTAAAGCTAGCGAAGGTGCTATTGAGGAAATTGTTGAAAAAGTATTTTCCTTTAAGCCTGCCGACATGGTGAAGCAACTTGATTTGCTTGCTCCGATCTACCGTAAATCTACCCATTATGGACATTTCGGTAAAGCCGGACTTCCTTGGGAAGAGCTTGATTCCGCTCGCATTGAACAACTTAAATCAATCCTTTAATTATATGTTTAGTTTACAAGAACCTCACGTGGTACGTGATATGAGCCTTGCTGATTTTGGCCGCAAGGAATTGGATATTGCCGAGCATGAAATGCCAGGCCTTATGGCTGTGCGTGAACAATATGCAGCAGGTAAGCCCTTAGCCGGAGTACGCATCATGGGCTCTTTGCACATGACCATTCAAACGGGTGTGCTTATTGAGACACTCGTGGCATTAGGTGCTACAGTGCGTTGGGCAAGCTGCAACATCTTTTCTACTCAAGACCATGCCGCTGCCGCTATTGCTGCAACAGGAGTGCCTGTTTTTGCATGGAAGGGTGAAACATTGGAAGAATACTGGTGGTGTACTTGGGCCGCTATGAACTTTGGTGATGACCTAGGTCCTCAGTTGATTGTTGATGATGGCGGCGATGCTACATTACTCTTGCACAAGGGCTACGAAATGGAAGATGGTTCCGATTGGGTGAATACTCCATCCGATTCCAAAGAAGAGGAAATCATTAAGAACCTTCTCAAAAAAATCGGTGCCGAAAAACCGGGGATTTTCCATCGTTGGATGTCCGAGTTGAAGGGTGTTTCCGAAGAAACCACCACCGGCGTACATCGCTTGTATCAAATGCAAGAGGCCGGTAAACTTCTTATCCCTGCCATTAACGTTAACGATTCTGTGACCAAGTCCAAGTTTGATAACTTGTATGGCTGTCGTGAATCCCTTGTTGACGGTATCAAGCGCGCTACAGACGTAATGATTGCCGGTAAGGTAGCCGTAGTTTGCGGTTATGGTGACGTAGGTAAGGGCTGTGCTCAATCTTTACGTGGCATGGGCGCACAAGTAGTCGTGACCGAGGTGGATCCTATTTGTGCCTTACAAGCCGCTATGGAAGGTTACCGAGTCTTGACTGTGGAAGACACATTGGGCTGGGCTGACATCTATGTGACCACCACGGGCAACCGTGACATCATCCGTATCGAACATATGGATAAGATGAAGGACCAAGCTATCGTGTGTAACATCGGCCACTTTGATAACGAAATCCAAGTAACTAAACTTGAAGAATATCCGGGAGTTGCCAAATTAAATATCAAGCCACAAGTTGATCGTTATACCTTCCCAAATGGTTCATCTATTTATCTTCTTGCTGAAGGTAGATTGGTCAACTTAGGTTGCGCTACCGGTCACCCAAGCTTTGTGATGTCAAATAGCTTTGCTAACCAAGTTTTGGCTCAGTTGGAATTATGGAAAACACGTGAAAACCGTCCGATCGGTGTAGAAGTGCTTCCAAAAATCCTCGATGAAGAAGTAGCTCGCCTCCACCTTAAGAAAATCGGTTGCAAGTTAACAAGCTTATCTCAAGAGCAAGCCGACTATATCGGCGTGCCGGTAGAAGGTCCATATAAAGCCGACCTTTACCGTTATTAAGATCATACAGATATTTTAATAAACAAAGGCTGCCCTGCAATAGCGGGACAGCCTTTTTATTGTGATTATTTGAAAAAGCGTTTTATGCCATATTCATGTCCATCCATGAATTGAGGATTTCCACGGCGGCTACTTGGTCAACGATGGGTTTAAATTGTTTCGCCTTTTTACCTGACGCATGAAGTTTTTCATGAGCAATGACAGTTGTAAGGCATTCGTCAACGTAGATAAGTGGGATTTGAGGTAGGGCTGCATGAAGTTTTTCGCCAAAGGCTCTGACCTTTTCTGCTGCTGTCCCTTCCGTGCCATCCATCCTAATGGGCAGACCTAATACTAGCGTCTTGATGGCTCGTTGTTGCACCAGTTCGGCAATGCGAGTGATGGGGTCGGTCTTTTGTAAATGAATGGTTTCGACCGGATGTGCCATAATTCCTATGGGATCCGTGGCAGCGATACCTATGCGGGCATCACCGTAATCAATTCCTAATGCCGGGTGGGTGGAAAACATTGTTAAATAAGATGGTCAGGGAGTTGGTTGACGATTTTTTTGATATCGTCAGCTTTATTTTTATCTGCGACCAATAAGGCGTCAGGCGTATCGACAACGATCAAATCTTCGACGCCAAGTAAGGCTACATGCTTTTGAGTGTCTAAAGAAAAGATGATATTTCCCTTACTATCTTGAGCCGTAATATCGGTATTGGTCTTATTTTCCATTTGTGTTGCCAAATAAGTGGCGACCGATATCCATGAACCAACATCATCCCAGTCAAAAGAAGCTTCGAAGTTGAGAACTCGATCAGCCTTTTCCATTAGGGCGAAATCGATAGAAATAGGTGTAAGTTCAGGGAATAGGGTGGTAATTGTTTCTTCAGGAGCAGGTGATTCGCTCAATGTGTCGACAAAGTGTGCGAGCTCAGGACAATATTTTTCCAATTGGCGATGCACCGTATTTACATTCCACACAAACATGCCGGCATTCCAACAATAATTCCCTTGAGATAGATAAGATCTAGCCGTATCCATATCGGGCTTTTCCTTAAAATTAAGTACTTCGCGACATTCATGGCTTAAGTTTGGAGTTGGCACGATGTCTCCTCGTTGGATGTAGCCGTAGGATGGGCAAGGCCATGTAGGTTTAATGCCGACGGTGATAAGAGCTTGTTGCTCTTCCGCGGCCGTTAAAGCATCTCTCATGAGAGATTTGAAGGCTTGATCGTCTTGGATGAGTTGGTCAGACGGGATTACGATCATGTTGGCCTTTGGATCAATAGATTTAATAATCCCGATACCTAAGGCAATAGCCGGAGCCGTATCACGTCTGACCGGCTCGGATATGATGTTACAGGCAGGGATGTCACTAGCCTGACGACGTACTTCCTCTTCTTGCAAATGGTTTGTCAGGATGAAAATCTGGTGATTAGGGACAAGGCCATCAAGTCTAGAGATTGCCTGTTTAAGTAGAGAGCCGTTGCCAAAGAGGTTTAAAAGTTGTTTTGGCTTGTGGTCTCTGGACAGGGGCCAAAATCTTGTTCCGCTGCCGCCAGCTAGAATGAGTGCGTAGTTGTTCATTTCAATAATCAATATGATATTAAATTTTTCCGAATTTACGATGGCGTGTATTGTAATCGGTTAAAGCTTCTAAAAATTCTTTTTCAGAAAAGTCAGGCCAAAGTGTCGGTGTGACGAATAATTCCGTATAACTGATTTGCCACAAAAGAAAGTTTGATATTCTCATTTCACCCGAAGTACGTATGAGTAAATCAGGATCCGGCATGCCTGCCGTATCAAGATGTTTTTCGAATAATTCGTGTGTAATTTGTTCAGGATTGAGTTGCCCTGATTGAGCCATGTGAGCTATTTTTTTTGTTGCTTCAACGATTTCATCACGAGAACCATAGGATAAAGCTAATACAAGATGAAGAGTCTTGTTATCCTTGGTTTGTTCGACAACACGATTCAATAATTGTTGGGTTTTTGCCGGTAATTTGGCCGTGTTACCAATGGTGGAAAGTCTTATATCCTGCTTCTCTAATGAAGAAACTTTTTCTTTAAGGAAATGATGAAGAAGAGACATTAATGCCTTTACTTCCAAAGATGGTCGATTCCAGTTTTCAGATGAAAATGCATACAATGTCAACATAGGGATGCCGTGGCGAATACATGATTCGATACATCTGGATACGGCATCGGCTCCTGCTCTATGACCAAAGGTGCGGGGCTTCCCTTGTTGTTTTGCCCATCGCCCATTGCCATCCATAATGCAGGCAATATGTGTGGGTTTATTGTCAAAGTCAGTTTTCATATACCGAATATTTAGGCATTGATCGGGTCAAGCTCCACTCTCAAATGGTCAAGAATGTAATCTTGTCTCTCTTTCGTGTTTTTGCCCATATAAAATGCTAGTAAATCTTTTATTTTGTGCGAATCATCAAGGCGAACCTTGTCGAGTCGTATGCCTTCTCCAATGAATTCTTTGAATTCCCTTGGTGAGATTTCCCCCAAACCTTTAAATCGAGTGATTTCCGGGTTTTTACCTAACTCGGAAATGGCTTGGTTCTTTTCGTCTTCAGAATAACAATAAAAAGTTTTTTGTTTGTTTCTTACACGGAATAAGGGAGTTTGCAGAATAAATAAATGCCCTTCTCGAATCAATTCCGGGAAAAATTGAATAAAGAAAGTTAATAACAAAATACGGATGTGCATACCATCGTTATCAGCATCAGTAGAGATAATAACGCGGTTATAGCGTAAATCTTCTAAGCCGTTTTCGATGTTTAATGCGTGTTGTAAAAAATTGAACTCTTCATTCTCGTAAACAACCTTGCGACTCATTCCAAATGAATTGAGTGGTTTACCTCTGAGTGAAAATACTCCTTGTGTTTCCGCATCTCTAGCTGTGGTAATTGAGCCGGATGCAGAGATACCTTCTGTGATGAAGAGACATGTTTCCTCGGCACGAGCATGCTTGGAATTATAGTGAACGCGGCAATCTCTTAAATTCTTATTATGAATTTTTGCTTTGCGAGCTTGTTCTCTTGCCAATTTTTTAATACCGGAAAGTTCTTTGCGTTCGCGTTCCGAGTCCTTAATTTTATTTTCGATCGTTTTGGCAAGTTCCGGATTCTTATGTAAAAAGTTATCGAGCTCTTTAGATAAGAAATTACCGACAAAAGTACGGATGGTTTCACCTTCGGGTGTGATGGTGTTTGATCCGAGTTTTGTTTTAGTTTGAGATTCGAATACCGGCTCAATGACTTTGATTGAGACGGCTGCGACAAGCGAGGAACGAATGTCTGAAGCTTCGTAACTCTTTTTGTAGAAGTCGCGTAAGGTTTTGACTATAGCTTCACGAAACGCCGCTTGGTGTGTGCCGCCTTGCGTTGTGTGTTGGCTATTAACAAAGGAATAATATTCTTCACCATATTGGCTACCATGGGTGAAGGCTATTTCAATGTCGGGCCCTTCCAAATGAATGATCGGGTAGAGTGGTTCTTCACTCATAGCCTCAGTTAATAAATCCCTAAGACCATTTTTAGAAATGAATCGTTTGCCGTTTAAGTAAAGGCTGAGGCCTGTATTAAGGTAGGAATAATAACGGCACATTTTTTCAATATATTCATATTGAAAAGCCGTATGTGGTGGGAAAATCTCGGTATCGACGTGAAAGGCAATTTGAGTGCCGTTTGGTTCTTCCGTGTCTCCTTCGATACGTGCTTCTTGTTGCTCTATCCCTTGATGGAAGGTGTAGGCTCGAGTTTTTCCATCACGAAAGGACTGGATTTCAAAGAAGGATGATAAGGCATTGACTGCCTTGATACCTACACCGTTTAAACCGACCGATTTCTTAAAGGCGTCACTATCATACTTACCCCCGGTATTGATTTTAGCAGCACAATCGAGCAGTTTCCCTAATGGGATGCCTCGGCCATAGTCCCTCACGGTACATAATCCATCACTTTTAACGGAAATTTGGATTTTTTTGCCAAATCCCATCACATATTCGTCGATGGAGTTATCGATGACTTCTTTGATCAAAATATAAATACCATCATCAGGAGATGAACCATCACCCAGTTTGCCAATGTACATGCCTGGGCGCATGCGTATATGTTCTCTCCAGTCTAAGGTTTTAATGCTGTTTTCGTCGTAAGCCATGATATGGGGGGTGTGAAGGGTTTCCTTCTCGGCGCATTCTATGCGAAGTGTTCGACAAATTCCATTAAAAAAATGGGATTGACCGCGTGCTTGGTGATTGGTCTAATACTCGCGTAGATGATGAAGATTTATGAAGCACCCTGTAAGGTGAACTTGTCCTTAAAGGTTTTAGGAAAGCGCGAAGATGGTTTTCATGCTGTTGAGACTGTTATGGTTCCTTTAACCTTATGTGATCGTCTTATTTTTGAGAAAAGCCAAAAGGGAATGGAGCTGTTTTGCGATATGCCCGGAGTGCCTCTCGATGAATCGAATTTAGTGCTCAAAGCAGCTCGTTTGATGGAAAAACGTTTGGGTAAATCATTATCTTGGAAAATTACTTTAGAAAAGCATGTGCCACACGGTGCCGGTCTAGGCGGTGGTAGTAGCGATGCCGCCATTTGTTTGGTTGCTTTAAATGAACTAGAGCAGGCGGGGCTTTCCCAAGAAGAATTGGTGTTGCTTTCTGCCGAACTGGGTTCCGATGTCGGCTTTTTCGTTTATCGGACACCATGTGTCTGCTCCGGCAGAGGGGAAATCGTTACTCCTCTTCAAAATTGGGTGTCTCAAGATTGCTGGATTGTCTTGTTAAAACCGGAATTTGGTGTTTCGACCCCTAAAGCCTATTCTCGATGGAAAGATTCTCGTGAATTGGACGGGGTGGACTATCTTCCTCAGCAATTTGGTTCTTGGGTTTTGGAAAATGACTTAGAGCGACCTGTATTTGAGATGCATTTGTTCTTAGCTGAGGTGAAAAATTGGTTAAAGCAACGCCCTGAAACCTTGTGTGCTTTGATGTCCGGCTCCGGTTCGACGAGTTTTGCTCTTTGTGCCACTGAAGCTGATGCTCAGGCTGTACTCGAAGCGGCTAAACAAGAACTAGACCCTACATTATGGGGCTGGGTCGGTAAAATTCAGGCTTAGAAATCAGATATGCAGTTTTATCCCTTACTTAAATCGGTTTCTCGTTCATTTTATTTAAGTATAAGATTTTTACCTAAATCATTAAGGGTGCCGGTAGGGGTGGCTTATCTATTGGCTCGAGCTACCGATACGGTAGCAGATTCAGCTACACATTCTCTTCAAAAGAGAGTTGAGCAGCTGAAAATGATGGAATCTGCCATATTGGGTCAGCTAAGTGGCGATGCTTATCAAGCGTTAATGATCGAATTAGCTTCCGTAGGAGCCGTGCAAAGCCATGAGGGAGAGGCTCATTTGTTACAAGAGTTCGATAGCTGTATGGCTATTTTTCACGGATGCGAAGAGGCTGAGCAATCTTTGATTCGTGAAGTATTACATACTATCATTACCGGTCAAATTTGGGATTTAGAATATTTTGAGCAATGCTCAAGTGTACAAACTAATGAAGAATTGGAGCTATACACTTATCGAGTAGCCGGATGTGTGGGTGAGTTTTGGACAAAGTTATCACGATTGAAACTGAGGGATAGATTCAGTGTGGCTCCTGATAAATTGTTGCTTGATTGGGGTCGTCACTATGGGATGGCTCTGCAATTAGTGAATATATTGAGAGATAGATCGGAAGATGAAGAGAAAGGTCGCTGCTATATTCCTAAGACCGATAAAGATTGGTTTGCCCAAGCCATCAGCTGGTTTGATGAAGCCGATTTGTATTCGGATTCGCTCATTGACCGACGATTACGGTTTGCGACGACATTGCCTGCTCAACTGGGGCGTAGAACCTTAGAGGCTATGTTGAATTCTCACGAACCCAACACAAAGATAAAAATTACGAAAAAAACGGTTTATTCCGAAATGGTAAAAGCTATTGTGATGTCTTTTCGCTGGCCTCAGTGCGATCGGGTTCGGTAGTTGATTTATCTGAGGGGGATTCAGGTTCACTTGTTGGTGTAACAGGTGGTTTGGGTTTCGGTGGTGCTAATAAATCTACCCAATCGTGGACGGTATATTCGGGTGATATGCCACCTATTTCTTGTAAAAGCGTTTCACATTTTTCCTTTAATTGCCCGTAATTAGGTGGTCCTGCTTCTTTTTCCGCACTACCTGGGAAAACAATATAGGAGATTTTAAGATCTGATTCAGGGCGACTATAGGAGTCAGCCTTAGGGTTGATTTCTTTTGCAAGACGTATCGAGCCTTCGCCTATTTTGTATCGTGGACCGGCATCACCTACTAAAGCCGGATAAATTTTATTGTTGGCTATCACAACGGCATAATCGCCAAACTGAGGCGAGTAATCGCTATTCTGTTTGACTACCCCAAGAGGAATGACGATGAACGGATCATATTCCGATATGAGAAAGCTGTATGTTTTAAGTTCGGTAATGACTCTTTGTGCATGGTCGATTCGTTTGAGAATAGCCTGTTTTTCAGATGCTTTGGCTGTTCTGAGTTCTTTTTGAGCTGCTGCTAATCTCTTTTGCCATGGAGCCAGTAAAGGATTCACCTTATCAGTCTGTTTTCTCCATCTATATGATGTGCTAGGTTGATAGTAGCTACTATTGAGGATTTTAGCCGGCATTTTTGTTAAACGGTCACCGTCAGAGCCGTCAGAGACGACATCCATTTCGCTTTGAATCCATAATGCTTTTCGATTGGTTGTTGGATATTCTAACTCCAATATCGTTTCCAAATCATAAAAATTGTGACGAGTAAGCAATTTATTTAATGATCCGAGGTTTTTTCTTAATTCATTTTGTTTTAATGAATAAAGTTGACCATAATAAGGAGAGATTTTAGATAAGGATACTAGTTGATCTAATTGAGGAAATATTTTCGGTAAATGTTTATTCAATTTTTCCAGATCCTTTGCTGATTTTGTAGCATTAGGTTGCTTCACATCTAAAGATAAGGTCATTTGAAAGTTGCTCTTTTTTTCGCGATCTTGCGATGCCGAGCTTCCTTTAGAGAAATTGACTGCTGTTTTTAGATTGAGCCCACGAGCCAAATCATAAACATTATACATGGCCGATGTGGAAGGTCTCGTCGGCAAGACAGGTGGAAAAGGGGGGTAAACCACTTCAGGGGTATTGATCGTGATCTCAGGCTGCCATGATTGGGTCATAGGCACGTTAATGACGGGTCTTACCGGTTTAGGCTTAGGTGTGTCAGTGCTTGGCTGAGGCGGTGTGGGTGCCGTATTATTATCACTATCGGATGTGCCACGCAAAGCTTCGACTAATTGAGCAGGATAGGGCGTTAATAAAGAAATACAAAAAATAAGGATACTAAGTCCTATCAAGACCTTAAATGCCGTAAAAAATTTGTTGGGAGATTGGCGCATGGCTTTACTTTAATGAGTGGGTTTTACCTGTCTTGGTCTAGTGCTCATGATGCGACGTAAAATGCACTTGGGCAACCATTTTAAGAATAATGAAATGATTCGAATTTTAAGATTAGGATAGACTAAAGCTTTTCTTTTTTGAAAGCCTTTGATCGCATCGTTAATCACGACATCAACCGGGGTGTCGAAATAATCGCGACCCGGGGTCATATTGCCGGTGAAGCCTTCTCGACGAGCGACTTTTCCAAATCCTGTAGCAACCGGTCCGGGGCATACTGCCGTGACAGATAAATTCGCCGCGTTTAATTCGACTCTTAGGGCTTCTGAAAAGCTTGTTACGTATGCTTTGCTTGCTGCGTAAACAGCAAAATCGGGAATGAATAAATCTGCTGCTAGTGAGCTAATGTTGATGATGCCACCTCCCGTTTGTTTAAGTTTGGGGATCATCCCATAACTTAAATGAGTCAAAGCGGTTATGTTCACTTGTATCATCTGATTGATTTTTTCCCATGAGGAGTTTTCAAAGGCTCCGTAATCACCTAATCCTGCATTATTAATCAGCAAAGTGCTTAATGAGGTTAAGTCGGAAAGTTTAGCAAGGAGCTCCGTTCGTTGATTTGCATCGGATAAATCACAAGGAATAATGATAACCTTTAAAGAAGGGTTTATTTCTTGTAGCTCTCGTTCGACCTCTTGCAATGCCTCTTCTCGTCTAGCGATTAAGATCATTTCATTACATTTGGGAGCTAAGGTCGTGGCAAATCGTACACCAAAACCGGATGACGCACCGGTAATAATAGCTCGCTGTGGTATCGGCAAGAGATGATTCATGATTACAACTTCTTGTGTGATGATAGATTATCCCTCTATCCGTGCAATAAAAAAGCATCGGCGCCATGCTTGATGACGCCGATGCTTATAGTAAAAATGACTAGAGAAATTATTCGCCAGCTTGGTCTTGTACTTGTACTACGCGGAATGGTACGCGAGAAGCAAGTTCACCGTCAACGGAGATGTCAACAGAGTAGTTACCTGGTTTTTCGAAACGAAGACCTTGGAAGTTCATGATCAAGTTACGAGTAAAGAATGCTGCACCTTCAGGGAAGGTTGGTACTGGGAAATTGATCTTGATTGGCATGCGTTCTTTGTCAAGAGCATTGCCATCTGCGTCAACGATGGTCAAAGATAATTCGTGCTCACCTTCATCTTCAGGAGTGAGGCATACGCGAAGCGCTACAGCGCAAGTTGGGTGTACAACTGGGAATTGACGTGCTACAAGAGAGTCAAATCCGCCTTGAATGCAAAGCTTGCCTTGATAATCTGCGGCGAAATCGCAAAGTGTTGCTACTAAAAAGTCCATGTTAGTGTGATTTTTAAGTTTGTAATAATAGATGTTTCGCTCAATGATTGAGCGGTGATACTTGTATATTTGTAGGTAAATTATTGTTTTATTGCAAGCATAAGTGTTCAAAAAAGTGTCATTATTCCACTTCCGATGGGTTGCACTTGCAGGTTTTCTTCTGACAAGGTAAAACTAGGGCGTACTGTATTAAAACTATGATTCATCGATTAAGAAAATTACCCTCTAAATTGGTTTTATGGCGTTTAGAGTTGATGAAATTGGTAGGTGCTTATGTTCCTTGGTTTCGTCGTGATGATGGATCAATGAAGGTTTATGCCGGTACTTTAGTAGATTTATTTGCAACGATATTAGGGAACAAAAATCATATAAGCGCTAAAGATGCCGATGCTGCATTGGATTTGTTGCGTTACACATTTCCGGAAGTGGAGCACCGATGGCTTTCTTTACGTTTTGAGCGATCGATGGCGGCCGGATTGACTGTGGAGAATGTGTTGGCTGCTGCGGCGATGGGGCGCGATGAAGCGGAAAGAATGGCGATTGCCCTAGAAGTATTATCCTTGTTAATCAATAAGGGTGATATGAGGCTCGTTGATGATCTTTTTGATACGGTAACATATGGATTGGAGCTCCCCGGTGCATCTCATCATTTACGTCAATTATTGGAAGACCCTAATACGATTAGTCAGGAACCGGTGTATTGCGTTAAATTCGGAGCCTATCCCGATGCGGAAGTTTCCTTACCTGAAGAAGATGAGGGGATTGCTTTTAGGGTATTGCGCTGTTCTCGTTTAGTATTGATTATCAATGATGGTAATAAGGCCATTGTTGTGCGTGGTCGTTACTTGCCATGTAAGGGGATTATGCCTTTGACGACAGGTCAAGTGGTCTTATTGGGATCTGGGCCGATGAGTTATGAGGATTTGGAGTTTTTCTTAGATTCGAAACGTTCCGGTAAGCAGGAAGTTTGTTATGTTTACATTGAAAATGAATCTTTGCAAATCAGCCGTACTAAGACGCGATTTTCCCAATTAAAGGTATCTATGGGGCTATCCTGTACTCTGGAGCTTTTACGGAGTGAAGTTGTAGTCGAGGTAGATGGCGTAAGGCTTCTACCGTTTCAAGCTGTCTCTTGGCCATATTACTCTACCTTTTTAGTTGATGGAGTGGGGCCTTTTGCCTTAGGCGAAGTGCAAAGTGTGATTTCCGATACCGGCCGTCGATTTCAATTGGACCCCACCACGCGTAAGGTGCGAGTTACCAATTTACCTGAAAAGGCACGTAAGGGTGATATGTTGCTCACTCCCGGCTTAGCTGCCGGCGTAGTCATGGAAGTTTCTTTTTCCAGTGCGACCAATTCCGGTTGGCTGGAGGTCATGCAGTCCGATATGCCCATTTGGCTAAATAATCGAATCGTTAAAGGACGAGTCGGTTTATCAGATGGCGATTTAATCAAATTAAATGCGTATCAAGCTTTAAGGTGTCGATTCTCATCCGGAGTATTGGATGAAGAATATAATGCGATACGTTCTTTGAGCGTAGAAGGCTTAACAAAGGAGTTTAGTCGTAGTGGCCGTGTGGTCGATAATATCGATTTGACCGTCAAACGTGGTGAAATGGTTTGTATTTTAGGACCTAGCGGCTCGGGTAAAAGTACTTTTTTATCAATGTTGGCAGGTCACATGCACCCAACTCGCGGTATTGTTCGTTATAATAATCAATCGTTATATGATGAGCCTGAGACCTTGCGTCCTTATATCGCATACATCCCTCGACAAGATATTTTGGATTCTGCAATGTCCGTGTCGGAGCATATTGCTCAAGCCACCATTGTGAGACGCCCAAGATTATCTCGACGTGAAAGGATGCGCCGAGTCAATGCCGTCTTGAAATACTTAGGGCTGACTCACATTGCATCACGGCGCGTAGGCGCATCCCATTCTCGTACTATTTCAGATGGTGAGCGTACTCGTCTTAATTTGGGTCTGGATTTGGTAGGCGTAGCCGATGTGTTCTTATTAGATGAACCGATTAGCGGTCTATCAACTAGTGATGCTAAGAATGTGATGCAAAGCATTCAAAGCATCAGTCGTGATAAAATGGTTATTGCGACCATGCATAGACCTAGCCAATCGATTTTGAATCAATTCCAAAAGGTGCTGGTACTCGATCAAGGTGGACAAATGGCATATTGGGGTACGGTATCGGGAATGATTAAGTATTTCCGTAAAGCTGCAAATGATTTAGGTATCTTCGTATCTGAAGAGGCGAAGAACTCCGGAGGTGCCGATTTCGTGTTTGAAGTATTGGCAGCGCCGTTAAAGTGGCATGATTTGCGACGTAAACAACACCCTCGTTTGTGGCAGGAACGTTTTGAAGGTACCGTATTTAGAGATACTTTAGGTCGCCAATCTTTGGATACCTCTCCACAAACTGTTTATGGAGGCATGCAGGCTATTCCGATGCGACCACGTCGTAGTGCGCAACAATTATGGCGATTGTTTAAATTGTGGATGACCCGCACGTTTTTGGGGCGAGTCCGTAGTAGAATGGCTCTCTATACCATGTTGTTAGAGGGACCTGTTTTGGCTCTACTGATAGCATTTACGTTAAGAGCCTCATCGGCTGAAGAATATACATTTGCCACGGCTTTGCATATTCCCGCCTATTTGTTTTTGGCAACTGTTGTTGCCATGTTTTTCGGCTTGACCGGTGCTGCAAGCGAGATACTAAAGGATCAGCCTTTGCTAAAACGCGAGAGTAATTCTCGTGTTTTTGTGACCGGATATATGGCATCGAAAGCCTTGGTGTTGACGTTTTTGTCCGGGGTGCAATCTGCCTTGTTCCTGTGGGTTGGTAACGCCATCCTCGAGGTGCATGAGATGTTTGTTTGGTATTGGTTGACAATGGTGTTAACCGCTTTTGTAGGGGTGAGCCTTTCCTTGTTAGTATCCGTATTTGCTAAAACGGAACGTGCTGCTCTCAATATGGTGCCATTACTGTTAATTCCTCAGATTTTGATGGCAGGGGCTATTGTGAGGTTTGATGAAATGAATCAATTTATTCCCTGGTCTGCCCATCGTACCGATGAAAATGGACGATTGAAACCCGGGCGTGTTCCATTGGTTGCCGAGTCTTGTCCTTTAAGATATTCGTTTGAAATGATGGTCGTATCTCAATCATCATATAACCCGTGGGAAGAAGAACGACAAAAAATTCAAAATGAAGTTGATATTTTAAAAGCTAAAGCTCAATTGACAGATGAAGAGTTTGCTCGATTTAAAGTATTAAAATATGGTTTATTGCATGTATCGGCATTGGGAGCTGATACGGTGGAATCTGCTAAACAAGGTTTGAGGACGATTCGTCGATCTGCTATCGGAGATACGGAAAAAGATTATAAAAATCTGATCTATAAGATGGAAGAGGAAACCCGTGATATGCGAGAAATGAAATCATTTTTCGTCAATGATCGTATCACGATGATGGATGAGAATGCTGAAATACAGCGTGTTAGTCGTAATCAAAAAGAAAAGCCGGAGATATTTTTAGCCAGGCGTCAACCATTAGGGATCAGTACATATTCAAAACCCGATTCAGATGAACAGTTAGATGAATTTGATACGGATGATTGGACGATAGGCACTGTTGCTAAAAATGGGTGGGTCTTATTTGGTATGGGAATGTTACCTTTATTCATATCGGGAATATGGTTAAAGAGACGTTTAGAAGGGAAAAAAGATATCGTTTAATTTCTTGTTGACGTAGAAAGTCTCTATGATAGAGTTTTCCTAATTGATATTTTTGTATGATTAAAAATTTTGCTCGTAAAATTGGTGCTGTTTGTGCATTAGTGGCCAGTGTAGTGCTAGTAGGTTGCGGTGGATCTGGTGATGATGCCGATAAAATTACGCTTCCTTTTGGTCGTTCCTATAATATTACTTGTGAAGGATCGGCTACTAATACCGGTGTTTCGATGACTGTAGAAATCTTAGAAGGTAATAAGTGTCGCATGACCTATGTAACGGGCATTTCTTCCACTCAAAAGACTGTTACCGGTATTTATGTGTGTGGTTATTATAACAAGGAAGCAAAGATTTATGATAACGTATCCTTCCAGTATGCATCATCAAATACTGACGGTACCATTGACGGTATTGCCGATACGTTGAACTTAACTATTTTGAACTTCCCTGTAGATGGTACTCCTGGAGGTCTTCCTGATCCAAATCTTAGTTGGTCTGCCAATATTTCCGGTTTTGGTCGTTTAAGTGGCACCGGAGCAACAATCCGCATTAACTAATACAGGATTAAGTAATTAATTTTTTGCAGCTCATTCATTTGAATGAGCTGTTTTTTTATGTCTAAAATATAAAAAGTTATTCCTGCAAAGTTTACTGAGGAATATGATATTCATGAGTATAAGTATGGCCTGCAGGGAATGAGTAAGGAACGATTTGGCAACTCCAAACATCTTCTTCCCAGCGTTTATCATCTCGCTCATTAGGGGAAATGATTTGTAAATGGCCACAATGGATCCATGGATCGAGAATTAAAGAACTTGCTAGACCTTTACCTTTGGCATTTACATAGACGCAACTATGTGAGCTGCCCTTACCCTTATCTCTTACGGTTAGTCCTAAGTAAAAATATTTAAGATGTTTGTGGCGTAAAGCTGCATAGAGGTCCTGTTGATAATGCCAGCAAAGGCCTCGTTTCTGTAGTTTGCTATTAACGAGAATGTTATTAAACCAACCATACAAAATCACATCATAATATCTTGCTAATAGTGCAGATTGTTTAAAGGCGGTGTCGGATATCCATTCCGCCTCTTTACGTGCCTCAGGGAGTTGTGCCTGAGATGGGGGTAAAAGTGCTAAAAATTTCTCAGTGCCGTCAGCTATTTGTTGTTTGCCATAGGGGGTGCAAAAGGCATTCTCAGGTGGCGGGGTGCAACATGAGGTCATAGATAAACAGCCTGCTAGTGCTAAGGCAGAAAGGGAAAATGTCTTTTGATGGTTCACGCGGTGCAATTTTAGATAATTTAGCAAAGATTTCCAAACTCTTTATCCCCAATGTGTGCCTTAATTTTGTCACGCTCTTGCCAAATACGAATAGAGAGGTTACACTGCGCCTGCTTATTTATCATGTTGACTATTAAAAATCTTACGAAAGCCCATGCGGGCAGAACATTGTTCCATTCAACTGAAATGACTATTAACTGGGGCGAACGAGTCGCTTTGGTTGGTCCGAATGGTGCAGGTAAATCTACTTTATTCCGAATGATTTTGGGTGAAGATACACCTGATGAGGGCTCAATCAACATTGACGAATACGCTGTAGTTGGTTATTTGCCCCAAGAAGCAGGTGAACCTAAAGAAGAGACCATTCTTGATATTGCATTAGGTATTACACCTGAGATGGAAAAGGCTATCCACACGATGAAAATGTGTGAGATCCAAAATAAAACCGATTCTCCCGAATATGCAGATGCTTTGGATACTTTTAATGCCGTAAATGGTTATCAATTGGAGCCAAAAGCAAAAAAAATCTTAAAAGGTCTTTCTTTTAAAGAGACTGATTTTCACCGCCCGGCTCGTGAAATGTCCGGTGGCTGGGTAATGCGTGCCTATTTGGCTAAATTGTTGGTTTTGGAGCCTGATTTGCTAATGCTCGACGAACCGACTAACCATTTGGATTTGCTTTCTTTGATTTGGCTTCAAAAGTATCTTAAGAACTACCCTGGTGCCATTTTGATGATTTCCCACGATCGTGATTTCATGGATGAATTGATGGAAAACGTGTATGATATCGATAATGAGAGCTTGGTGGAGTATCGTGGTAACTACAGCCAGTTTTTAGAGCAAAAAGACATCCGTTTCGATCAATTAACGGCTGCTTATCGCAACCAACAGAAGGAAGTGGAACGTATTCAAGAATTTATTGATCGCTTCCGTTCCATCAACTCCAAAGCAGGGCAAGTTCAAAGCCGTATTAAGCAATTGGAGAAAATGAAATTGATCCCTAAACCGAAATCCATGCGTAAGGTTTTCAAATTCAATTTCCCACAACCTCAGCGCAGTACTCAAAAAGTTATTGAGCTTGAAAAAGTTTCTCAATCCTACGGAAAGCATCAAGTGTACTCCGATCTTGATCTTTTAGTAGAGCGCGGTGAGCGTATGGTATTGGTTGGCCCTAACGGTGCCGGTAAATCTACCTTGTTAAAAATCTTAGCCGGTGTATTGCCTATTGACGGCGGTAAGAGAATCGTAGGCCCTACGACACGTATCGGGTACTTCTCTCAGGCTAGATCGGAAAACTTAAACCCTGATAATACCGTATTGGAGGAAATCATGAAGAGTAATGGTGAGATTCGTGAAGAAGAAGCTCGCTCTATTCTTGGCTCATTCTTATTCCGTCGATTGGATGTGGAAAAACGCGTGAGTGTGCTTTCCGGTGGTGAAAAATCACGTTTAAGTTTGGTGAAGTTCCTTGTGGATCCACCGAACCTTTTGTTAATGGATGAGCCTACCACTCACTTGGACCTTCTTTCCGTAGAAGCTCTTGTTCAGGCATTGAAGCACTTTGAAGGTACTTTGGTTTTCATTTCCCACGATGTGCACTTTATTCGTTCTTTGGCAGAAAAGACCTTACACGTCAATAAAGGTACGGTCACTCCTTATGCGGGTGGCTACGATTATTATTTGGAAAAATCAGGCCTTTTGGACGATGATAAAGGTGGAATTACCGCAGAATAAATAACGATTTTTATGGCAAGGCAAAGCTTTGTCAGATAGTATAACACAAGATTAATTAACTAAATCATGCAAAGATTAGCAGGAAAAACAGCTATTGTAACGGGTGCAGGCCGTGGTATCGGTAATGCTATTGCCCGTCGATTCGCCTCAGAAGGTGCCAAAGTCGTTCTCATTAGCAGAAGTCATGGTAGCTGCTCTGGTGCAGCAGATGAGATTAATGAAGAGTTTCCTAATTCATGTAAGGCATTTGCTTGCGATGTAGCCGATTACAACGCCGTGCAAGATGTAGCCACCGCAATTTTACAGGAATTTCCTCAAATTGACATTTTGGTTAACAACGCCGGCATCACTCGTGATACCTTGATGCTTCGTATGAAGGAAGAAGATTGGGATCTCGTGCTTGATACCAACTTAAAGAGTGCTTTTAACATGGTTAAGGCTTTCCAACGTATTTTGATGAAGTCTCCTGCCGGTCGTATTATCAATATGACTTCCGTAGTAGGCATCACCGGTAACATTGGTCAGGCAAACTATGCTGCGTCCAAGGCAGGTATGATTGGTTTTACCAAGGCTATTGCTCAAGAGTTTGCTAGCCGTAAAGTTACCAGTAATGCGATCGCCCCGGGTTTCATCGCTACTGAGATGACTGATGCTATCCCTGAAAAGATTAAGGAAGATTTGTTGAAAAAGATTCCTTTGCATACATTGGGTGAAGTAGAAGATATTGCTGCCTTGTCAGCTTTCTTGGCTTCTGACGAATCACGCTACATTACCGGTCAAGTCGTGACCTGTGATGGTGGTATGACTATGTAAGTCATTTAATTATGAATACGCGGTGGGCCGAAGTCTGCTTAGGTTTGATCATGCTTTGCTTGACTCAGTGTGATCAAGATAAGCCCAGGCCCTTAGATGATGAGGCTCGTCGCGTAACAAATACTCAAGCTTGGGCTTCTCAAAGAGAATCTCTACGCTTAAAACAAACGGGTATCGAGGCCGAGGTAAAGGAAGAATTACCTCCGGGCTCGCCCGCTCCTGAATTGTTTGAACTAACTCAGGAAATTTATAATCTTTTTGATAAAAATTCCTCCTTTAAGGAATGGCAAGCCTATGATGAAATCATTCCGGCAGCCGGTTCCTCACTTAAAATGATCCCCATTAAAGGAGGGAGTTTCCTTATGGGTAGTCCTGCCTCGGAGCCGTTGAGAAAACCTGATGAGGGGCCTGTACATGAAGTGTCGGTGGGTGATTTTTGGATGTCTGAAATAGAAATACCATGGCAATTATACACTGCTTTTATGGAAAACGGACGCCCTCGCTCCAAGGCCGGTGAATTGCTTGAAAAACGTACTGATGATGAATTGTGGGATGCTGTGACTCAGCCTACCGCCCCCTATGCGTCGATGAATTTAGGTATGGGCAACGGATATGAGAAAGATATGCCTGCTATTGCCATGTCTCATCACGCAGCTAATAAATTTTGCGAATGGCTCAGTGCTCAAACCGGACGATATTACCGTTTACCGACGGAAGCGGAATGGGAATATGCTTGTCGTTCGGGTGGACAAGAAGCTTATCCCTTTGGCAAGGAAGAATCAAAATTGGATGATTATGCATGGTATTGGAATAATTCCAATGACCGATACCAACGTGTAAAAAGCAAAAAACCTAATGCATGGGGGCTCTATGATATGAATGGCAATGTTGCCGAATGGGTGCTTGATTCATATCAACCTAATGCTTATTCCTCAAGGGAGGGTAAAATAAATAATAACCCTGTTAATATTGTGGCCGGAGCCCCTCATGTGGTACGAGGTGGCTCATGGGATGATGACCCCGATCGATTGAGAAGTGCCGCTCGCCGAGCCAGTTCCCCTTCATGGAATCAAACAGATCCCCAAAATCCCAAAAGTATCTGGTATTTGACGGATGGTGGAATGGTTGGTTTTCGTGTAGTACGTCCTAAATCCATACCTCCTCTCACGACAGTTCATCGCTGGTGGAACTTTTCCAAGGGCGAACCTTAATATTAATTGCGTTTAGTAGGCATTTAGTGATGTCTATCAAACGTTTATTTCGATAGGATTAGATTGACTTTTGCCGTAAATACGGAAGATAATACTACTACTTCAATGGTGACACTATCGGAGTAATAAAAATAACGCTATGAAAACCTTTATTATATTATTATCAATAGTTTGCTCGAGCCTATTGGGATATGGCGATTTGATTAAAGAGCCTATTGTCTTGGATCAAACAATTCCCGTGCCTCCCAATGCTGAAATTTTAAAGGATCCGAAAAGTCAGGCGCATCGATTAAAAGCTTTGTTGGATGCCGGGGATTTAAAGTCATTCTATCTTTCGTCGAAAACATGTTTTGATGGATTGAAAAAACCTTATGATAAGGGCGTCACAAAGTTTGATTTGAGTGATTGTCTCTGGTGTTATTATTATTACGTGGCGGCTCCTCTTTTTTCGGACCTGACTGAGGATGAGATAGAATGGTTACGGAAAAATTATCAGCATGATTTGAATGTAAAATGCCATATTACCAGATTGCTAGGGAAATATGTTTCCGATGATAATAAGTATCTTAAACCTTCTGCGGAAAAGCTCTCAGTAACTACCTTGCAGCTTAGTCATCTGTTGGCTTCTTATTATGCAGCAGCGATGAAAACATTTTATGATCATTACGATCGATGGTGGTTTGAGAAGATGAAAAAGCATAATCAAAAAATGTTTTCTTCCGAGATCACTCGAAACGATTGGAATCGACTTACTGATCAATTTAATGGTCAGACAAGCCGTAATAATGAGGCGGGCACGGGCCTCAGAGGGCAAGAGGAAGATTTTATTAAGCTCTTATTAAGTCTTTATCCTAAGAATTTGGCAATGGTGAAGAAGTATATCTTTATGGCGGGCTACCAGGAGGATGAATATTATGATTTGATCGATTTCAATTTAGGAAAAACCCCTGAAGCCACGTTTTTATTACGTGGTGTTCCAAAGCCCAATAATCCTGTCGATTATGATTTGAAAGAGTTTGTATTGAGAAAGAAAAAGAAGTGATCGATTTCTTCGATATTTCATATTACAAAAAAACGCCATCTGATGTTTAAATCAGATGGCGTTAAATATTTAGGGGAACTTAAAATTAAGCACCTAATTGGTCGCGAACGAAGGCAGAGATGGCGATGGTGTCGCCAAGTTCTTTACCGATGTTAGCAATCAAGGTTTCCACGGTGATGGAAGGATCTTTTACGAAGCCTTGGTTAAGAAGGCAAGATTGTGCGTAAAGAGCCTTAAGCTTGCCAGGAAGGATCTTGTCGAGCAAATGCTCCGGCTTACCTTCTTGGATGAGCTGAGTGCGTGCGATTTCTTGTTCTTCAGCGATGAACTTAGGATCCAATTCGGTGGAGCTGATGCTCTTTGGAGCTGCAGCTGCGATATGGAGGGTTAAGTCCTTCACGAGAGTTTGGAATGCTTCGGAATCTACAGATTCAGGCTTGGTAGCGGTTACTGCGATGAGAACGCCAACTTTACCACCTGCGTGGATGTAAGAAGCAACTTTGCCGGCTCCTTCAACGGAGAGGCGGTTGAACTTACGAAGGCTCATGTTTTCACCGATAGCACTGCAAGCTGCCTTGATGCCTTCTTCTACGGAACCTTCACCCATTGGGATTTGAAGAGCTTCGTCTAAGTCTTTGGCTGTAGAAGCTGTAAGTGTGCTTGCTACTTGGTTTACGAGACCTTGGAACTTGTCGCCTTTGGCGCAGAAGTCGGTTTCGCAGTTAAGTTCAAGAATGATGCCGGACTTACCGTCTTCAGCAACGATTGCGCGTACTACGCCTTCGTTTGCGTCACGGTCAGCTTTGGCGGCTGCCTTAGCAATACCTTTTTCGCGAAGGTATTTTACGGCTGCGTCCATATCACCATTACATTCAGTAAGGGCTTTTTTGCAGTCCATCATGCCCGCGTCAGTTTTGTCGCGTAGGGCTTTTACGATAGCGGCTGTAATTTCTGCCATAATGATTGTTGTGTAAATGGGGATTAGTTAGCGCCTTTAGCTTGGTTGATAGCGTCAACCATGCAGCTGAGGATAAGACGGATGGAGCGAACTGCGTCGTCGTTACCAGGGATTGGAAGTTCAATACCCTTAGGATCGGAGTTGGAGTCAACGAGTGCGCATACAGGGATGTTCAAGCGATGAGCTTCGCGGATAGCGATGTCTTCGTGATCAGCACCGATAGCTACCATGATGTCTGGAGAACCACCCATGGTACGGATACCTTGAAGGTTGCGCTCAAGTTTTTGGCGTTCACGGTCCAAGGAAGCGAGTTCCTTTTTGGACATGCTCTTGAATTCAGGAGTCTTTTCGATGTTTTCCAAGTAGGAAAGGCGTTCGATGCTCTTACGGATGGTGCTCATGTTGGTGAGCATGCCACCCAACCAGCGGTGGTTGACGTAGTATTGTCCGGTAGCTTCAGCAGCTTCACGAACGGCGTCTTGTGCCTGGCGTTTGCAGCCAACGAAAAGGATCTTCTTGTTGCGACGAGCAAGATCAGCAAGGAGGGCGCAAGCCTTGTCCAAGCACTTTTCAGTTTCTTCGAGGTTGATGATATGAATACCGGCCTTGTCCTTAAGGAGATATTTCTTCATGCTTGGGTGCCACTTACGGGTTTGGTGACCAAAGTGAACGCCGGCATCTACCATCTGGTTGATCAAATCGTTAATCATAATGTGTATCTATATGTGTTCCCCCTTAAGCAGGAGGAGCTGTTGTGTGGGAATTCGATTGCTTGTTTTTTCCTTCCTCTTCCCCTTGTTCAGATGCAATCGACACGGAAGGGACTGGAAATCTAGTGAAAATACCACTGATTGTCAAAGTTTATTACTTAATAATTGGCTAAATTCGTGTATGTTTGATCTGTTTTTCATACTTATTTGATAGGCTTGTTTTCTTTGAAGCGTATTTCATTACAGATATTGGTTCGATTTCGATGTTTTTAGAGTAAAATTTGTTTAAGTATGCTTAACTATCTGCTGTGCTGACGAGATATGGCGGTATGAATTGTCATGCAAGATTTCCAAGTTTAATTTTTCTATAACTTATTAATAATTATTTATTTTTAATTTTTGTGTTATGGTGGTGGCATGGCTTTTCAGTGAAAAAAATGGTTGAACCCTACGTGATATTATCGTAACAACAACCGCGATGCTACTCAGTGTGACGGCTGATAGCACATGTCAGATTAATTAAGGTGGTTGCCTTTCCAAAGAGTGGAGACGGACTAATTACCGAACGTAATTAAGCATGAATTATAGAAAAATTGTATCAATGTTTTGCGTCGTGCTAGGGTTAGCCCTTGCTCAAGGCGCGGCAGGAAGTGCAAGTCCGTCTTCAAGTAAGAAAGAGTCTACTTCACAAGTGGCTCGTGGGTTTGTGCAGCCTTTGGCCCCCAGTCCATCGGCTAAGCCATCAAGTAAGTTGCCAAAATTAGGTCGTGATAAGCATAGTATGCCTTTTTATCACGCTGAGCAACGAAATCGCGTTGTGAGAACAACGGCCTATACGCATTCAGAAAGTGATCACCGAGTTTATGGTGCGAAAAATGCTATTGGGACATCCTTAAAATACACTTCGACCGTCCGTAGCGCCGCTGCAGATTGGTCCGTTTATCCTTTAGGTACAACATTCCGCATTAAGGGTCAGCCTTATTTGTACGTTGTTGATGACTACGGTAGTGCCTTGGTAGGTACGGGAACGATTGATATTTATCAACCGACACGCTCGTTGATGCGTAGTTGGGGTCGTCGTTACGTAGAAATCACTATTGTACGATGGGGGTGTCCGGAAGCGAGTATGGATGTATTAAGCCAAAGACGGGGTTATAAGCATTGCAAAAAAATGCTTACATCTCTTAAGCATCGTACCGATAATGGTTACTATGCTAAGGCTGAGACGAAATAATCTTTACCAAGTTTCATTTATACAAACCTCGCACTGACATGGTGCGAGGTTTTTTCTATTCACTCATTAAGGTGATGTATGTAGGATAGGCTAAATGAATAAAAAGGAAAAGGCACGTTTGATTGAAAAAGTTTTATTTGAGCTTTTTCCTGAGCGACCAGTTTTATTAGATCATCGAGATGCCTATACTCTTTTAATAGCCGTATTGTTATCGGCTCGATGTACCGATGCAAAGGTCAATCAAGTAACGCCGATCCTTTTTGCTTTAGCGGATACACCTGAAAAAATGGCACAGCTAGATCCTGAACAAGTGCGTGAAATAATTCGCCCTTGTGGTCTGTCTCCTACGAAGTCGAAAGCCATTGTTGGGTTGAGTAAAATTCTGATAGAAAAATATGATGGGCAAGTTCCTGAAAGTTTTGAAGCTCTGGAGTCATTGCCGGGGGTTGGTCATAAAACCGCTTCTGTTGTCATGTCACAGGCATTTGGGGTGCCGGCCTTTGCCGTTGATACCCATATTTTTCGGTTGGCGAGGTTGTGGGGGCTATCTAAAGGGAAGAATACTGACACTGTAGAAGCGGATTTGAAGAAAATTTTCCCGAAAAAACTCTGGTTAGACATCCATGTTCGCATGGTTTTGTATGGGCGACTGTATTGTAATTCTAGGGGTTGTGGGGATTCTTGTTTGATTTGTAGCCAGATTTGAGCGAGCGTTCAAAAAAAATGCGCGTGCTCAAAATGAATGCTTGCAAGTCTGGGATAGTTTGGTTTACTAAGCGGGTATCTTATCGAACAAACCATATATCATCAATCTTATGAAGAATCTTTCTAAATTGGTCTTCCGTTCCGCAATCTTCGGATCTATGATGAGCGCTGCGTTAGCTACTACAGCTTTTGCTCAAGAAGCAGCGGCTGACGCTCCACTCAAAGAAACCAGCATGCTTAACAAGTGGGTCATTCAAGGTGGTGTTACCATGATTCCTCTTGTTGTGGTCCTGATCATCATTGTAGCGCTCGTAATCTACAACTTGATTGAGTTGAAAAAGGACAAGTTCTGTCCTGAAGACCTTAAAGTAACTTTGTTGCAATTGATGGCTGAGTGCCGTGTGCGCTCCGCAATTGAAGTTGCTGCAGGTAGTCCAACTTATCTCGGTCGTTTAGTGGCTTATGCCTTGCCTAACGTAGATGCTACCCGTCCTGAAGATTTGGGTCGTGATGCTATTGAAGACGCTATTGCTGACTTTACTGCTAATGAAAGCCGCGTGCTTTACAAATGGATCAACATGCTTTCCCTTTGTGCTCAGATTTCTCCGATGTTAGGTCTTTTCGGTACTGTGCAAGGTATGGTGGCTGCGTTTGCTACTTTGAGTGATGCCGGTGCTGCTGACCCATCCGCACTTGCAGGTGATATTTCCGTAGCTTTGTTAACAACTTTCTGGGGCTTGATTAACGCGATTATCGCTGTTCCTTGCTTCTATTTCCAAAAAAACATTGCTAATGCTCACGTTGCAGAATGTGTAGGTACACTCCAAGAAATGGTAAATACCTCCATCAATGTTGTTAACGCTGAAGCTCAGCTTGCACGCATTCCTGAAGGTTTGGCTTAAGATCCGGTGCTTGGGTAGATGATTAAGGTCATCTACCTAAAGTGTATTAACTCTTAACAGATTATTTAATGAGCAAAAAACATGCAGCTGTTGGGCCTCCCGAAGAGGATGGACAAATGGACATGTCGCCCATGATTGACATGGTGTTCCTTTTGTTGATTTTCTTTGTTATCAACGCTACGGCCATTACTGTTAAAAAGGATAAAAACATCACGATGCCTAATGCATCTAACGCCGCAGATGTGAAATCATCTAACGGTTGTATCGTGATTAATATCTACGGTGAAGCTAGTGAAGGGGCTAAGCGTCCGGATACTATCCCGGCAGATGTTATTTGGGGTACGGATGAAAAAAAACCTTTGGAGAGCTATGAAGCATTACGTGAGTATATTAAAGGTCTCAAAGAACGTTACGAAAACTTTAATAAAGGCGGTAGCGAATACGAGATCCGTTTGTACTTACGTGGTGACCAAAAAGCTTTGTTTAAAGGGGCTCGTGAAGTGATTCGAGCCGGTGGTGAAGAAGGTGTGAGCAAGATTATTTTTGCCGCAATGCCTGAAAAACGAGGAAATTAATTAATTAGGAACATATGGCTAGACATAAAAAAATGGCTTCGGCCGATGAAGAAAATCCGGGTTTGGATATTTCGTCTTTGATTGACGTTTGTTTCCTTTTGCTTATTTACTTCATTGTTGCTACCGAATTGGTTTCCGAAAAGAAATTAGACATGGCGATGCCTGGGCGAACCCCCGGTAGTAGTGAGCCATCTCCTCTTCAGCCCGGTTTGATTCGAGTGGAAGATAATGGTACGGTTTATTGGGGTGCCCCCGATAACCAAATCCTTATCGATAGTGATATCAATAATCACAACCTCGGTACATTGGTGGAGCAATTGAAGACGCTCAAAATCAATGCGGAAGCTCTTAATGCTAAGCCGGTAGTGCAGTTATGGGTTGAAAATGGCGTTCCACACCAACGTGTGGTGGACGTGATCAACGCTTTGACTGCCGCAGGTATCCAAACTGTAGCTTTATCCGATATAGCAGATAAATAAATTATCGTTCGATATTTTTTGGCGCCACCTTTCCATGGAAGGGTGGCGTTTTCTGTTACTTATATCTATTGAATTAATTCTTAGGGATGACTAAAAAGATTAACTTTTCTCTTTTGCTTAAGCATTGAATTGATAGAATAAGGCAATCTCTTTTAGAGGACATAAGAGACCTGTCATTTTAAGAAGGGAGCTTATGTAGCTGTATACATTTCATCAATAATCTCATGAGATCGAATTATTTAAAAGCATTGGCATTTGCCACCACGGCCGCTTTAGTGAGTGGTACTGTGTCATCAGTAAGTGCTCAAATTGGTGGCCCAAACCAACTACGCAATGAAACTTTAACGCAAATGCGCAGCCAAAATTGGAAGGGTGCGTTGGAAATCATTGATCGAGCTATCAAGAATTACGAACCACGTCGTGCTTCTCTTGGTCTGAAAGACGATTTCGGTTGGTTTTACTATCAGCGCGGTATGTGTTTGTTCCAGTTGAAGCAATATGCTGAAGCTAAGGAAGCATTCCATAAATGCTATACTGATTATCCAAAGCAGGAGAACCCATTGGTTCGCTTGGCTCTCTTTCAAGAGGGTGTAAATAGTTTCTATCTTGGTGAGTATGGTGAGACTGTAAAAATCTTGGAAAAATTCATGAAGGAGCGCAGACCTAACGGTGTGGAAGCTCAATTGAATCTTGGTGAGGTTTATAGTTTATTGGCTCAATGTTACTTTAAACAAGAAAAGCCTGATTTTACAAAAGGCTTAGCATCATTTACTCAATGTGTAGAAAATCGTAATACCGGTAAGGGTATTTCCGAGCAAATGATTGCACAAGGTTGCTTGGCTATGATCAAAGCAGCCATGACGACCAATAACGTCAATCAGGCTGTTACCTTTTTAACTAAGTACGGTTCGGTATTAAACTTGAGCCCGGCACGCTTGGCTGCTTATGCTCCAAGTATTTATGAATTGTTGCGTGAATCCTTAGCTCTCAGCCAAGAATCACTTGCTAAGGGAGACGGAGAAAAAGCTGATCAATTTGCACGTTTGTCATTCATATTGGCAGGCTTATTGCCTAATATGAAAGACGTAATCGCGGATGCAAAATTAGGTGTTACTAAGTTGGGTGCATCTAAAGGTGTCATCGATGGTAATGTGACCTATTCTGCCGATGTATTGAAGAAAACAATGGAAAACTTCCAAAAATTGGAAGAAGAAAAAACCATTTTTGATGCTTTGGCTATCACGTTTTTTGCCCAACAAGCTTTGGCTTTAGATAACCAAAAATTGGCTGAGGCTTCTTTCCAAGTATTGGAAGACTATTATCCGCAAATGGCTAATCGCGAAGGATCTCTTTATACTTACGCATTGTTGACTCGCGAATCCGGCCAAAGTGAAAAAGCTGATGCTTTAATTAATCGTCACTTAGAAACTTTCCCTAATTCTAAACATGCTGCGACTTTGAATACTGTTTCTTTAGAGAAATTACTCAAAGAGCATCGTTATGAAGACTGTATCAAGGCAGCTGATAAAATCATGAAGGAAAAGGCTGACGATCCTAAGCACACATATTTCATCACAGCAAAATTCTGCAAGGCGGCTTCCTTATTCTACTTAAAGAAAATGAAGGATTCCGTGAAGGAATTGGAAGAGTTTGTCAAGACATACCCTGAAAGCAATTATGTACAGCAAGCGATGTATTTAACAGGTGATGCCTTAACCTCGCTTCAACGTCCTGAAGAAGCTAACAAGGTGTTTACTAGTTACATTACGCGTTTTGGTTCTTTTGAAAATAATGAATTCATGGCGCCTGTCTTGTTTACCAGAGCTTATAATTACTACAATATCGGTAGTGAAGAAAATGATAAGCTTGCATTGGCAGATGTGGAGACCTTGCTCCAACATTATCCGGATATCAAGTTAGCTGGCCCTGCAAATATTCTTCTTGGTCGTCTTTATTCGGGGGCTAAACAGCCTGAGAAAGCTATGGAATCCTTTAAGAAGGGTTATGAAATTGCTTTGAAGTTTGAAGATAAACAAGCCGCCGGTGATGCTGCTTATCAACTTGCAGTTGATACTTCCAAATTGCCTTTGCCAGGAAACTTGTCTCCTGAAGATAGAGATAAAGCTTTAGCCGAGAGAAATGCCGAAGTTAAGAAATGGTACGACGATTTCTGGAAAAATTGCGATTTTGACGGTAGCCGAAATGCTCTAATGATGGGTGCATTTGGTGTATCGGAATTCCAAAAGGACCCGAAAGAATTTGATGCGGCTATTACTCGTTTAGGTGAAGTAATCGTAAGAGAAGGTAAGAAGGAAAATAGTCCACTTATTACCCTTCTTGAACAAGCCGTGGGTTCTTACACCAAAAATTATGTTGATGGTAATAAGGCTTTAGGCCGTGAAGTGAAAACTGATGAAATGAGAAATCATTTCTATAATTTCCCTGGCGTAGATAATAAGAAAGACATTGCCTTGAGTACAATGCTTCGCATGGCGATGATTGGTATCTACCAAGAAATGAATGAAGCCATTACCGGTACTACTGATGCTGATCGTCAAGAAAAAGCTCGTTTGCAGGGTGTGGTAGATGGTTTGTTCAGTGAGATTTCTCGTGACTTTAAACCACAAGACCTTACTCCGTTTACCTTGCTTAAATTGGCTCGTTACTTGAGCAATACCGAGCAACCTGAGCGTAGTGTTCCTTATTTTGATCAAATTATTGCTTTGCAAAAGAATTACGTCAATGAGGCTACCTTTGGTAAGGCTATCGCTTTAGGTCGAAGCAAGGATAAGGCGAAAATTGATGAGGCTATTCGCATGATGAGCAGCCAGCTTGCTTCCGGCGGTGGTGACAAAAAAGCCAAGGAAGAGGCTCAATATTATATGATTCTCTTTAATCACGCTAAAGGTGATTGGGCTGCAACCGTGCGCGAAGGTGAGAAGTATCAGTCTGAGAAGTTTAACAATCAAAGACGTCAACCTGAGGTATTGCTACTTATTGGTGATGCTTACATGAATGACAATAAGCTTGATAAGGCATTAGCAAGTTATTTGAATGTAAACGTAGGCTTTAAGAACCGCGTTCTCTGGTCAGCACCGGCCACGATGAAAATGATGGATGTGCTCGTTAAGAGAAATACGCCGTCTGAAGGTTTAGGTAAACGCCCTTCGGATAAATACACAGCGTGGAAGTCCGGCGCCGATTATGTAGTTCTATTAGGCACGGAAGCAAACCGCCAGAAAATGACACCTGATCAATTGTTGCTCTTAAATGAGCTTGAAACTAAGGTGAAACAGCTAGGCGAAGATTCCGATGTATCTCGTGAACGTAGCGAAATTGCCAATTATGAGCAAATGAAGAAAGACGCTAAGTCAGGTAAGTAATCAAATAACCAATTATTTTCAAATACGATTATGAAAGCAATTTCCATCGCAAGTTTAATGTTAGGTGCGGCTTTGGCCGTGCCCGCCATGGCTCAAGTAATGCAAGACGGATCTATGAAGGTGAGAGCCATCTCTCCTGAAATTCGCCGTGGTGCTCCTTCTGATATTTATGTTATGAAGTTTGAACCTACTCAAATTACCTTCCGAGAAAATGCTCAAACTAAAGAAATTCGTACTTTACCACCAAGTCGATTTACGTCTTTCTATGTTTTTGCTCCGGATGATTTTGAGAAGGCGAACCAAGCATTTGCCGATTCAAATTATAAGGATGCGCGCACTATGTTTGCCAACATGAAGCGCAAATATGCTCAAACCAGCGTGATACCTCATAGTTTGGCCTCTACTGCCGCCTACAAGGAGCTTGTGAGTGCTCTACGTTTAATGGATTGGTCCGGGGCTAAAGCTTTAGCTGACCAATATCCGGTAAGAGCAAGTGAACTCACTCCAGAGATGGCTAATGAAGTAGCTGTAGCTAAAATCATGGGATTAATCCCCGATAAGCAATGGGATAAAATTCTAACCGAGGTTAAGGCTATTAAGTCACTTAAGAAGAATCTTAATTTGTATCAATTATCTCAATTATATTATGCTGAAGGCCTAGCCAATTCAGCGAATAAAAATGTAGTGCAAGCGATTCAAGATTTTTCCGTAGCGGCTGTTATTTCTCATGGTGCAAACCGTGAAATTACTGCTGATGCTATGAAAAAGGTAATCGATTTGTACATGGGTATGGATGAAGTGAAGAAATTTATTGCCACGACACCCGGCACTACCTTGATGACTAATAGCATTGCTGCTCGTCCATATTCCGTGCGTCAAGCGGCTGCATTTTATCACATGTATAATTTGATGTTCCCTAATCAGCCTTTGCCTGATAGCTACAAAGTTCTTGAGAAATATTATATTAATTCTCAACTTAAAAAAGCCGCTGAGGCTGCTAAATAATTAGTTATCATTATTTATTCTATTAGCTCCGTACCGCAAGGTTCGGAGCTTTTTCTTTGGCTCATATCTGTTTATGTTTACAAAAAATGCCATCCTACTTTTCGATAGGATGGCATTTTTCTAGTTTTCTTATTTCGCGTTGTTCTAACTTATCAAAGGTTTGTTAAGTGGAAAATTGATTATTTATTCGGTAGGAGTAGCGCTTTCTGCTTGAGGTGCATCGGAATCCGGCTGCTTATTTGGTT
Source organism: Akkermansiaceae bacterium UBA7331 (assembly GCA_002471255.1). Taxonomy (GTDB): domain Bacteria; phylum Verrucomicrobiota; class Verrucomicrobiia; order Verrucomicrobiales; family Akkermansiaceae; genus Akkermansia. Next base: position 248,767 of record DKPP01000011.1, read on the forward strand.
GCTTCAAAGCCTCTCTAATGGCCTTTTTTTCTTCAAATTTTTTCACAGCGTCAGCTTCAAGGGCTTTTTGTTCCGTTTCATTTAATACTCCATCTTTATCGGTGTCGTATTTTTCGATAAGGAACATCATGCCTCCGGTCATCATGGGGCTATTTGGGCGATTCATTCCTTGTCCACGGTTTGGGCCACCCGGTTGACGGTGTTGTCTACCTTGAGGGCCTGCGGCTTCCGGTTTGTCCTGTGGGCCATCTTGAGGGCCCGCTTGTGGTCCGTCACCTTTAGGTTGTTGATCACGATTACGGTTAGGGCGATTTTCTTTATTTGGTCCTTGTCCGTTTTGGCGGCGTTCGCGCATTTTTTCCATGCGTTTGGCTGCTTCAGGATTTTCTTTCATCCATGCTTCACGCATTGCTTTGCGTTCTTCATTGGATAACTTGCCATCTTTATCCGTATCGAATTTAGCTAAAACTTCAGCTCTTTTAGCTTCATGTTTAGCTTGTACGTCTTCACGTAATTTAGCTAATTCGGTTTCATCCAATTTGCCATCTTTGTTTGCATCATACTTTTCCATGATGATCTCTTCAGCGAGCATCATAGTACCTGCTTGTGTAGGTGACATATTTGTAGCGTTACGACCTTGTCTTGGGCCTTGATTTGAATTAGGACCTTGAGCTAAGGCAGATCCTGCAGCGAATGCCAATGCCAGAATTAATGTTGTGCGCATATTATGATTGAGTTTGGGTTTATAGAGGCCGCTTTCCGCATCCCTCATATAAGCCTATACCTCATCATTAAATTAAAGTTGCGTAATAAATTAAAAATTGCCGAAATAATTAAAATACCATTCCCAAAGGAGGTAACCGCCGAAAAACCATGCAGCCGCACCTAATAAAAGGCATGGGCCGAAAGGTAGTGGTTTGCCGATGCCGATTTTATTGATTACGGCAAACCCGATCCCGATAAAAGAAGCTGCGGCTAATGAGAAAATGACGGCTTGCCATCCAAATAAACAGCCGATCATCATCATGATCCATGCATCTCCCGCCCCCATGGCTTCTCGTTTGGCTTCGGCTCTTAATAAGGTGCCCGACGCTGAGGTGATGTCCTCAATGAGCCATTCCTGCCTAGTTTGTGGCATATAAATTTTTGTTTCGTGTAATTCCAACGACTGAAAAGGAATGGGCTTTTGCTTATCGATGGAAATCGTGCCTTCAAAAAAAGTAGCTTTATCGGTTGCACGATGAAAAAGCATGGACCATGGATGTGATTCTTCGCCTAAGTGAAGCTCCATTTCTTCCTCTTCTGTCTGTGGCTCTACCAATTCCCATCTAGTAGGTGATTCATAATGTGCTTTCCACGTTCCGAAGGCTAATTTCCCTAATTCGATGATTACTTTTATCGAAGCGAAACCTACTGCTCCGCCTATAGCCGAATAGAGTAGAGCGCTCTCCCATGTATATGTAGGTAAATCTAATAAAATTTCCGGATATAGGCATACGATACCCATACCGATAAGAGATGCCCAAATAGTTTGAGATAGATGCACGATCATTTGTTCGGCATCAATGAAGGCGATTGTAATAGCAAACGCGATCCATAGGCACAATAAGATAGCTACATGAATAGGGAAATCGGGAAAAGAGATAAATGCCCAATAAGAGGCAATAGTAAAGAGTAGAGCAGTGAGAGCCTCAACTCCCCAATATCTAAAGCTGATGTGTTGTGAGCAGCAAGCACTTTTTCCCCTTAATAAAAGCCAACTAATCATTGGTAAATTATTATACCAAGGAATAGGTGTCTTACAATTTGGGCAAAAAGAGCGAGCCGGCTTATTCACGCTGATTCCTCTTGGTATCCGATAAATGGCAACGTTAAGAAATGAGCCTACGCATGCCCCGAATAAACCGAGGCATAGCGAGATAAACCAAAAGGGAATAGGTTCTTCCATCAGTAAAGAAGCAAATGTTATGGTTTATAACTACGTGATGGCATTTGATTGATCTGATCGATCAGTAAGCGCAATCTGCCATAATTGCCACGTTGTATTGGGAAAGCTATACGTGGTAGGGCCGCGATTTCCGGCTCATCTTTCTCTTCGTCCAATGCTTTTACTTTGCTGATTTTTCCGCCCGGCTTGATGAGATCAGCAAAGTTATGTTCCAAATGAGTTACCCATTGATCCGGTATGTCGGCATTTGTGCGGATGACGATTTGATCGCCGATAAAACGGTATGAATGGAATATGCGATAGAATTGGTCAATATGATCAATTGCTTCACTTGGGCTTTTCGTTACATGGATTAAATGGAGGTCATCTTCGCTGATAAGTCCCGCATCCACCAGTTCTACACGAATAAAAGCAAGCCAGTTTAACCAGAAGGTTTTTCCCGGTGAATCAAGTAAAACGACAGGATAAATCTTCGCTTTACCTGTTTGAATCAGTGTAAGGCTTTCGAAAATTTCATCCATCGTGCCAAAGCCGCCCGGGCACGCTACCATCGCATCACTTTCAGCAACGAAATTTAGTTTTCGCACAAAAAAGTAATAAAAATCAATGGAGCGAGGGTTATCTCTGATGATGTGATTCGCCTGTTGTTCAAAAGGTAATTGGATATTTAGGCCAAAGGAGCGTTCGGCTCCTGCACCCTCGTTACCTGCTTGCATGATTCCGGGACCGCCACCGGTAATTACCATATAACCATGATCACTTGCTTCGACTGCGAATTGCTTGGTCGTATCGTAAGCGGGCTCTCCCGGTTTGATTCTAGCTGAACCGAAAATGGTAATCTTTCTAATATGACGATAAGGCTGGAAAATCGTGTTGGCAAAATACATTTCGCGCACGGTGCGTACCATGACTGAGAAATCATGATCGCTTACATTTGACTGAGCCATATTAATGCCCGTTTTAATGTATTCTTTTAAATAGCGAGAGTCATGCTTCGTAGAGGCCTCTTCCGCGATACGATTGATTTCATCATGAATGGCTTCGTTGTTTGGGCTCATTGCCTCTTTGGAAATCTTGTTTCCTTCAGCTCCGGTATAATCTCGTTTATCGAGGAAGTCTGGATGTTTCATAACGTTTTTATTTCCCCTATAATGTCATATTTTTTGCAGTAAGTCACAAAAAAATTGCCGTAGGTCATGAAAAGAGTTGATTGTTGGTGACATATCGGTACATTACCACCCGCACGGGTATTGATATCAAATAGCCGTCGGTCCTTCTGTCGAAATTTTTTCGATAGCTCGTGCGAAGGGGAACCCGGCCAACTGATTAGTTAACCATGTCGGAAAACGAAGAAATCATCAACGTAACAGAATCTGCTGAAGTTGCTAAATTAAGCCGCTTCGAGCTGCCAAATCGTTTGGAAAAAATTGAAGATCCTAACGATGCCAATCACTTGACCTTTATCGCTGAACCATTTGAGAACGGCTTTGGTCACACATTGGGCAACTCTCTTCGCAGAGTATTACTCGGCTCCCTTGAAGGTGCAGCAATTACCTCCGTACGTATCGCAGGTGCTCAGCATGAGTTTGCTTCCCTCCCAGGTGTAGTGGAAGATGTTACCGAAATCATTCTTAACCTCAAGAAGGTTAAGTTCAAACACAACGGAAAAGAGCCTCGTCTCCTCTCCTTGCGTGTGCATAAGGAAGGCATCGTAACAGCTGCTGACATCGCAGAAGACGCTGTTTACTCCGTAGCCAATCCTGATCAAATCATCTGTACTTTGGATCAAAACACTTTGTTTGAATGCGAATTCCAAGTTCGCGTTGGCCGTGGCTTTAGCACCGGTGAAGAAAACAAAGGTCCTGAAATGCACATCGGCGTTATTCCGATCGATTCCATTTTCTCCCCGGTTAGCCGTGTGAAGTATGCTGTAGTGAACACTCGTGTGGGTCAAATGACCGACTACGACAAGTTGACCTTAGACGTTTGGACTGATGGTCGCATCACTCCTGCTGACGCTATGCTTCAAGCATCTTCCATTCTTCGTCATCACCTTGACGTATTTGTCAACTACGACGACAGCCAAGTAAGCTTCGAAGAAGCTCCATCTGCCGTACAAGACGAAGAAACAGCACGTCTCCGCAAATTGCTCAACATGAGCGTGAACGAAATTGAACTTTCCGTTCGTGCTGCCAACTGCCTCAACAATGCTAACATCACGACCGTTGGTCAGTTAGCTATGAAGAGCGAAAGCGAAATGCTCAAATACCGTAACTTCGGTAAGAAGTCCCTCAACGAGATCAAAGACAAGTTGTTGGAACTCGGTTTATCCTTGGGCGTACAAGTTGATCCATCCCTTCTTACAGGCCCAGTTCCTGCTTCCAAGCCACGTATCGGCATGGACGACGAAAGCCCAGTAGGTTTGGCTGACTTGATCGCTGCCAACATCGACGACGACGACGAATAATTCTCACAACCATCATTTAACACCCCATTAGAAGAATAGTATCATGAGACACGGACGTAAAATCTCCAAACTCCAACGTAACGCTTCCCATCGTAGAGCGTTGCTTGCCAACCAAGCTTGCAGCCTTATCCTTAACGGTCGCATCACCACCACTTTGGCCAAGGCCAAGGCATTGCGCCCATACGTTGAAAAGTTGATCACCCTTGCCAAGCGTGGCGACATTCATGCTCGTCGTTTGGTAACCGGCACCATCCATAATCCAAAAGCAGTTAAAGAGTTGTTTGACAACATCGCTCCTCTTTGCGCTTCACGTCAAGGTGGCTACTGCCGCATCGTGAAGTTGGGTCAGCGTTTGACCGACTCCGCTTTGATCGGTATGATCGAAATCATCGACATGCCACAAGCTCAAGCTGCTGCTGAAGTAACTACTACTGAAGCTACTGCTTAATTGATCTTTTCCTGATCCTTAAACACTCCCGTTTCTTATCGATTCGGGAGTGTTTTCTTTTTGTAAGTTTTATTATTTCATAATCAATAGCTTGTGTTAATTCGCTTGCTATGGGCGGTAATCTGACTAGAATAATGGCTCATCTTATGGACGCAGTCTTATTGTTTTCCGGACAAGGTGCTCAAAAAGTGGGCATGGGTAAAGATTTGTATGATAAATACCCAACAGCTAAGGCTCTTATCGAGCAAGCTGACGCCGCATTGGGCGAATCGCTTTCATCCGTCATGTTTGAAGGCCCAGACGCAGAATTAACACGTACCTGCAATTGCCAGCCGGCTCTTTATGTACACGGCTTAGCTTGTTTATCTGTTTTAAAGGAATTAGTACCATCATTGAATCCTGTAGCTGCTGCCGGTCTTTCTCTTGGTGAGTTTACCGCACACTCCGCTGCCGGTACGTACTCTTTTGATACGGGTTTACGTTTGGTGCAAAAGCGTGGTGCATTCATGGAAGAAGCATGCAACGCCACTAAAGGCACCATGGCTGCCATGATTGGTGGTTCTGATGAGGCTATTTCTCAATTGGCTGCTGATTGTGATATCGACGTAGCTAACTTCAATTGTCCCGGACAAACAGTTGTTTCCGGTGCGGAAGAGGGTATCGACAAGGCAATTGCCAACGCTAAGGCTAATGGCGTAAAAATCGCTAAAAAGCTTAATGTGGCAGGTGCTTACCACTCTCGTCTCATGAAGAGCGCTCAAGAGAAGTTGGGTGCGGAATTGAAGCAAGTTGATTTTGGTACTCCATCCATCCCTGTATATTGCAACTTTGAAGCTCGTGAAGTACAAGGTGCTGATGACATTCGTCAAATGCTTGAAAGCCAAGTATGTGGTTCCGTTCGTTGGACAGCTTCTATGCAAAAATTGATCGACCAAGGTCACCGCTTGTTCATCGAACTTGGACCTGGTAAAACCCTTGCAGGCATGATGAGCCGTATTTGCAAAGACGCTACCGTGATTTCCGTTGAAGACGTTGAAAGTCTCGAAGCTGCCGTTGCTAAGCTCAACGAAATGTAAGCTCAATATTTTAGTTAATAAAAAAGGCATCTTGGAAACAAGATGCCTTTTTTTGTGCTCAAAGTAGCTTAATCTTGATGATGAAGCCTTATGTCATATCGTCATCCGGATTTGATTGTAAATTTGCAAAATGGTGCTATATGTCAGACTATAAACAATATGCTACAGATGTAGATAAATACATATAGCAGATACAACTCGAAGCACTAAATGAAAACAAAGTCTATCATCAACTATCTTTTCGTAGGATTCTGTGTCCTTATTTCATCTTTATGTATTAGTCTATCATCAGCCGAACAGCAATGTGAGGAGCAAAAGCAAGATGCTGTGAAGAGTGAGCCGGGGTTGTCGTTTGATAACCCAATTATCATTAATAATAAAGATCTTGAAGAAGCAGAGGCATTTATAATAGACTATATAGAGGATCGTTATCCTGATTTTGAAATTATTGACAGTGGATCTATAGAAGAAATATCTATGGGAGGAATTACAACTAATGTGTATACACTTAGGAAAATTGATGAAGAAAATTCCGAAAGCGATGATGATAATTCTGAAAAGGCTACGGAAGTTGAGTTATATTTTGACGTAACTATAGCATCAGAAGAATTTACGAAAAAAAATGCAGCCAAAATTCGAGAGCTTCTTAAACATGTTAAAATAGAAGAGCGTGATTATTTTTCAGCTTTCTTATTATTAATGATTTGTTGTATTATAATGAAACGCATATGCGCATATGAAAATAAAGCCTATCATCAACCATCTTTGCGTAGGATTTTGTGTCCTAATTTCATCTCTATCTATTAGTTTGTCATCAGCCGAACAGCAAGTTGAGGGACAAAAGCAAGATGCTGTGAAGAGTGAACCAGGGTTGTCGTTTGATAACCCAATTATCATTAATAAGAAAGATATCGAAGAAGCTGAGGCATTTATAATAGACTATATAGAGGATCATTATCCCGATTATTCTATTAGTAGTGAATCTGTTATGTCTGTAGTGACCTATGGGAGTCCTACTCTTCGAATTTATTCTCTTGAGAAAAAAGATGAAGATAATCTTGAGCGTATTACGGAAGTAGAACTTTATTTTGATATAACTATAGCATCGGAGGAATTTCGTAAGAAAAATGAGGCACTCATTCGTGAGCTTGTGGAAGAAGTAAAAATAATAGAACAATAAGGTTCACCAATAGCCTTGATGAACCTTATTCGGAAGATGGAATGATCTATTATTTTATGCCGTGTAACGACTAAGAGGGATGGTGATGGTGAATGTCGTTTCGACATTCGGTGTACTGGTGACGGCTATGGTGCTATCATGGGCCTCTACGGCACGTTTGACGATGGATAGACCTAATCCTGTCCCTTTGATTTCGGAAGAGTGCTGGGTATCCACTCGATAGAATCTATTAAATAGGAAAGGTATGCTTTCCGTCGGGATGCCTATGCCATTGTCTGATACGGATAGAATTAAATGGGTGGCGGTGACGTTGGCTTGTACTCGTACTGCGAGACCCTCTTTCGTGTTTTGTTTGAGAGCATTTTCCACGAGATTGAAAAGGATTTGGGTCCAATAAAATGGGTCACCGAAGAGTTGTTGTGTTTCCTGGATGTTGGTCGTTAAAATAGCTTTCTTTTTGTGTTGTATGGACTCCAGACGTGAAAATACATCTTGAATGCAGGCACTTAATGAAAACCAACGCTCTTTTAATAAGCCTTTATGTGCAGCTTCTAGCTTTGAAATCATTAACATATCTTCGATGATATGCATGAGGCGTTGGCTGTGTTGATTCATGGTATTGAGGAATTTTCGGCACAAGCTTGGATTTTCTTCCAAGATGCCATCTTCCATGAGATTTTCCAAATAGCCTACGATAATAGTGAGAGGTGTTCGTAATTCATGAGAGGCATTTGCAACAAAGTCTCGACGCATTTGGTTGGTCAGGTAGCTTTGAGTGATATTGCGAATGAGAATATGCTTTTCTCTGATAGGTGCTTCCGTGATGGCACTATCTACTTGCCATGCTGTGATGCCGGCTTGGCTGTTGCTAGGTGAATTGAGAGCATTTAGGGTAAAATCTTTGGTAACAGGTGTATTCGATTGAAATACATCCTGCAATTGGCTTAATAGCTCCTGATTGCATACTAATGAAGTGATGTTTCTGCCTTCAAGCTTCTCTTCTTGAAACAGGTCACAAGCTAATGAGTTAGCCAATACGATGTGACCGGAAGGACCAATAAGAAGGAAAGCTTCACCTAAAGCCTCGACAAATCGACGTTTATCGGCGTTAGCTTGAGCTTGAGCTTCTTGACCGCGAACTAAAAGGCGATTAGCATCTCTCAATGCTTTATTTTTTGTGCGATCCGTCGATTGAATTTTTTGCAATAAGAACCAGTTGGCATACATTGATGCCATAAGCGCAAAAGCTAATAGATAGTCCAGTGTGTTCATGCAAAATTACGAATCGGAGCTCTCAGGCGCATCTGCCGGGGTCAATGTGAAACGATAACCAATACCTCGAACTGTTGCGATACAATTTGAATATTTACCCAGCTTTTGTCGTAAACGTTTCATGTGGGTATCTAAAGTACGACTTTGTGCATGGTGGCTATAGCCCCATACATAGCTTAATAAATCATTTCTGTTTAAATCTTGATCTTCTCGTTCGACGAGGAATACCATTAATTTAAATTCGGTGCCGGTTAAGTCGATTTCTTCATTATCTACATAAAACTTCAATGAGTTTTTATCGAATTTAAATGGACCATATTCAGAGATCACATGTCCGGGAGTAGCTTCGCTTCGTTTCAAGATGCCGGCAATACGTAAAACGAGCTCTTTTGGGCTAAACGGCTTGGTTACATAATCATCTGCGCCTAACTCTAGACCTTGAATGCGATCCTCGGTTTGTGCTTTAGCCGTAAGGAATAATGTAGGGATATTTTGAGTGCGACTGTCACGTTTTAACTCACGTAATACGCCTTGTCCATCAAGCCCGGGCATCATTTGGTCGAGTATGATTAAATCCGGTGCTTGTTTTTGAGCTATATCTAAGGCTGTTAGTCCATCATAAGCAACCAATGCCGTGTGTCCGGCACGTTCTAAATTAAATGTGACGAGCTCTGAAATAGCTTGATCATCTTCCGCTATGAGAATAGTAGCCATGCGTGGTAATGTAATGTGTGACACTTTATATGTCGCTGTAATTGCCGTGACGTTTTTGTCACGTATTCTTTTATTTTAAGAATTAGACATCTTAAATGTGAATTTATTCTAACAAAACGAGCGATAGAATCAAGATTGCCGGAGATTCACCTTTTCAAATCGAGGTTATTTGTTAGTCTTTGCCCCAGACAACGTATTGTCCGAGTGACAAATCTGACAATATTTTAACCCTAATATTACTAATATTATGCGAAGCGACCGAGTAAAAGTTGGTTTTGAACACGCACCACACCGTAGTTTGATGCGTGCAACGGGGATGACGGATGAAGATCTGAATCGCCCGTTTATTGCTATTTGCAATTCTTTTAATGAAGTGATCCCGGGTCACGTACATCTCAATAAAGTCGCTGAGCTGATTAAGGAAGAAGTGCGCGCCGCCGGTGGTACACCTATTGAGTTTAATTTGCCGGGTGTTTGTGACGGTATTGCCATGGGTCACGCCGGTATGAAGTATTCTTTGGCTAGTCGTGAATTGATTGCCGATAGTGTGGAAACTATGTTGGGTGCTCATGCTTTTGATGCGATGATCTGTATTCCTAACTGTGACAAGATTGTTCCCGGTATGATTATGGGAGCTTTACGTTGCAATATCCCTACAATTTTCTGTAGTGGTGGCCCTATGGTGGCAGGTCAAGCCGAAGACGGTAGTGTTTTAGACTTAAATAGCGTATTTGAGGCTGTAGCCAGATTCAAGACAGGTGCTATCAATGCTGATGAATTGCATTCTATCGAGTGTCGTGCTTGCCCAAGTGCCGGCTCTTGCTCTGGTATGTTTACCGCCAATTCCATGAACTGTTTAAGTGAGGCTATTGGTTTGGCATTACCGGGTAACGGTACTTTATTGGCTACTTCCGATGAACGTAAGGAGTTCTGGAAGCAAACTGCTCGTCGTGCTGTGGAAATGGCAAAGGCTAATGGTCCTTTACCACGTGAAATCGTGACTCAAGACGCTATCGATAATGCATTTGCCATTGATATGGCAATGGGTGGCAGCTCTAATACTGTATTACACACTTTGGCCATCGCTCAAGAAGCAGGCGTTTCTTACGATTTGAATCGTATTAATGAGATTTCCAAGCGTACCCCTAATATTTGTAAGGTGGCTCCATCTTCCAAGTTCCACATGCAGGATGTATTAAGAGCCGGTGGCATTAGTGCTATTATTCATGAGATTTCTAAAATCCCGGGTGCTTTACATACCGATTGTTTGACCGTAAGCGGTAAAACTTTAGGTGAAACTGTTGATGGTTGTGAAATCCAAGATGACACAGTGATTCACCCATTGGAAAATGCGTATTCTAAGGATGGCGGTTTAGCTATTTTATTTGGTAATTTGGCTGCTGAAGGTTCCGTTGTGAAAAAGGCCGGTGTGCATCCTGATATGATGGCGTTCCAAGGCCCTGCCGTTATTTTCGAATCTCAAGAAGAAGCTTGCGAAGGCATCTTGGGTGGTAAAGTAAAGGCCGGTGACGTGGTCGTTATCCGTAATGAAGGACCGAAAGGTGGCCCGGGTATGCAAGAAATGCTTGCTCCTACTTCTTACATCATGGGGCAAGGTCTCGGTTCCAAAGTTGCTTTGATTACTGACGGTCGATTCTCCGGTGCTACTCATGGTGCCTGTATCGGTCACATTTCACCGGAAGCTGCCGAAGGTGGCTTGATCGGATTATTAAAGGATGGTGATATCATTGAATATTCTATCCCTGAGAGATTTTTAAAAGTTCATTTAAGTGATGAAGAAATCTCTGCACGCCGTGCAGATTGGAAGCCAACTTATAACAAAGTTGATTCACCATGGCTCAATCGTTACCGTAAATTAGCTACCAATGCTAGCCGCGGTGCCGTATTGAGCGTATAAATTTGATTATTATCAAACTCTTGATTTGATCGGCTCCGTCTAATGGTAGTCATCAAATCAAGAGTTTTTCATTTTCCTTCATATGTCTTTTTCAGAAGAAATTTCGGGCTTGTTGGCTCAGCCCTCACCTTTAATTCAGCGATTTTTACAATTGCTTGAGCCGGTTGACGATGCGGGGTTGGAAAGAATGGCTCAAGAGAGCCATCGTCTTACTCGCATGTACTTTGGTAACACGATTAGATTGTTTGCTCCGATCTATTTATCAAATGAGTGCATCAATAATTGCAAATACTGCGGTTTTTCCCGTGATAACCCGATCGTGCGTACCACTTTGACTGTCGAGGAAGTGGTGCAAGAGGCTCGTTATTTATATGATTTGGGGCTTCGTAGTATTTTGTTGGTAGCAGGGGAACACCCTAAATTTGTTTCTGATGGCTATATGCAAGAATGCTTAGATGCGTTGCATGAGTTCATTCCTGCTCTTGGTTTAGAAATTGGACCTTTGCCTGATGACCGCTATGCGGAAATTGTGCATCATGGTGCGGAACAATTAGCCGTCTATCAAGAGACGTATAATAAGGAAGTATATGAGCAACTGCATACTGCCGGAGCAAAGAAAAATTACAATTGGCGTTTGGATTGTCCGGAGCGCGCTTATCAAGGTGGGTTTAAACGTATACAAATAGGTGCCTTATATGGCTTATCTCCTTGGCGAGAAGAAGCTAAAGCGGTAGCGACTCATCTGGAATACCTGCAAAAACATTGCTGGCGTGCCTCTATTTCCGTTGCTTTCCCTCGTATGAGACCTTATGCCGGGAATTATGAATATGAGCCAAATGAGCGTTTGATGCTTCAAGATCGTGATTTGGTGCAGCTGATGTGTGCTTTACGTATTTGCTTCCCAAAAATCGGTATGTCGATCAGTACGCGCGAACCTGCATGGATGCGTGATGCTTTATTGAATATAGGGATGACTCATATGTCCGCTTTGGCGAAAACCGAGCCGGGTGGATATACCGGAGTTGGAATCAATTCCGCGCATTTGACTGTGCGAGGCAACATTGTCGATTTACCGGAAGAGCAGAAGGGCTGCTCCAAAGCAACCGAACAATTTGCTATCTCTGATGAGCGTAGCCCGCAAGAAGTGGTTGATTCCATCATCAAAGCGGGACTGGAGCCTGTTTGGAAGGATTGGGACCCGGGCTTAGATGTGATTGACTAAGACTTTTCCAAAATCCTTCGCCGAGTTTCTGCGAAGGATTTTTTTATCTATCTGTATTTGAACATCGACGAAATTTAAGTGTCTTGACCCTTACGTAGAGAATATACGCAATGAAAAATAAATCTAAATCTTCCTCGGCCGGAACTAGTGTGCTTCGTGGTCAAATTGTGGATGTGTCGGCACGAAGAATATTTCCCGGCTCGGTACATATCAATAGAGGATATATCGATATGATCGTAGAAGAGCCGGTAAGCGAGACCGATATTATTTTGCCGGGTTTGGTGGATTCTCACGTACATATTGAAAGTTCCATGTTAACTCCCGATCATTTTGCCCTCTTGGCTGCCAGTCATGGTACGATAGCCGTAGTGGCCGATCCCCATGAGATAGCTAACGTATGTGGGATGCCCGGAGTGGATTATATGGTAAATAACGCTCAAAAGGCGTCCATAGCCATTTATTTTAGTGCCCCATCATGTGTGCCTGCTACGTCATTAGATTCTTCGGGTGCCGTGCTAGGTGTGCAAGATATCGCTTCATTGTTGGCTAGGAAAGAGTTCGTATCTTTAGGTGAGATGATGAATTATCCGGGTGTATTATCGTATGATAGTGACGTTTGGGGTAAGATTAACATCGCTAAGGAATTATTTAAACCTATTGATGGGCATGCTCCGGGGTTAAATGAGGGTGATTTGGATAAATACATTGCGGCAGGTATTTCTACCGACCATGAGTGTGAGACCTTAGACGAAGCACGTAAAAAAGCTTCTTTAGGCATGATGATTCAAATCCGTCAAGGTAGTGCAGCTAAGAATTTTGATGTATTGTTGCCTTTACTCAAGGAATATCCCGACCAAGTGATGTTCTGTACCGATGATTGCAAAGCGATCGATTTGCAACATGGTCATATTGATGTGCTTGTCAAACGTGCTTTGGCTCAAGGTTATGATTTATTTGATGTATTGAGAGCGTCTTCTTGGAATGCCGTTTGCCATTATAATTTGGATGTAGGTATGCTCCAAGAGGGTGATCGTGCGGATTTGATTGTCATTGAGGATTTCAATGATTTCCGTGTTAAGACTTTAATGCGACGAGGGGTTGAAATAGACATTCAGGAACATGGGGTGAAGGAAAAAGACCTCATTAATCATTTTTTTGCGCGGCCTATTTTTGAAACGGAAATCGTCAAACCCATCCCTTTGGGTGAAGTGGTGAATGTGATCGGTGTGCAAGACAAGACATTGGCGACGAAACATTTATTTTATGAATGGTCTCCTGATCTAGTAGAGAAGGAAGGATTGAATAAAATAGTCGTAGTAAATCGTTACCAAGAAAAGTCACACCCTGCCGTGGGTTGGGTAAAAGGTTTGAATATTCAAAATGGTGCCATAGCCAGCACGATATCTCACGATTCTCACAATATTGTCGCTATCGGGTCTTCCGATGAGTATATAACACGTGCTATCAATGCTTTAATTGAGCAAAAAGGCGGCATTGTGGCGGTAAAACAACAACAAATTTATGGGTTGCCATTACGTATAGCCGGTTTAATGTCCGATTTACCTCCTTATGAGTTTATTCCCAAATATAAGAGTTTAGATCAATTGGTGAGATCTTTGGGTGTCTCTTTAAGTTCTCCTTTCATTACATTATCGTTTTTAAGTTTGCCGGTTATTCCATCTTTACGTATTACCGATAAGGGAGTTTTTGAGGTCAAACAATTCAGATATCTATAATTTAGGGGAGAGGAATTGTCTTTCTTGCGCTAGGTTGCAAGGGCAAGGGTTATGAGAATGGCAGAAATCTTTGCTGATTTGTAATAATCCTTGGTGTTGGTAAATATAGCGAGTTAGATGCTTGATTCGATCCGGAGATTGAATGAGTTGTTCGGCTATGCCCACTACGACCGAGTTAGAAGATTTTGCTTTCCATTCTTTATAGAACTTCCATTTTTCATCTGAGGGGCTAATGGGTAATACATAATTGATAATAAAATCATCAGCTCGTGACGTCCCTATTAAAGCACTAGGTCTGGCTAGCTCTTTGGATGGTAAAGTAAAATGCTTATCCCAGTAAGTGTGGCGTTGTTGAGTGAGTAGTTTCTTTAAATTCGTAAAATCAGCGTTGAGGCATAAGGCTTCAAAACATTCCCATGACTCGCTTACCGAGTGGAGGGCGGCTACTCGCCTTTGCGGATAATTGGCAGGGCGAAGAGAAGATAAATTCCATGCGAAACGGCGTTCGTTGCAAACTTCATATTGATCTTTGACCTTCCACCAGATATCCCAAAGAGTTTTATGGTAATCTTTAGCTCTTTGGGTGCTTTCTTGAGGTAAGATAGGGATGAGGAAGCCTGCGCATCCGAATAAAATGGCTTCTCGTTGTTTGGGTGAAATCTCTAAAATAGGGGTGCGACATGCCAAATGCTGCATTTGGTATTTGTTTTGGCTATATCCTAACGAGGTGCCGAGATTTTCATAAAGAGCCTGAGAGATATGGTTCCATCGAATTTGATTTTCCCAGTGTTTCGTTTTTTGCTGCAGTCGGTAGGCGGCTGCCGTCTGTAAAAGATGTTCCCAATCTTGTAATTCAAACTCTAAAAATTGGTTTGATAAAGGACAAACGCTTGGACTCGATGCCGGAGTAGCTCCTGCAATTAAACCAAGTCGATCGGCTGATAAAGAGACTAAAGGAATATGTTGGTGATTCTCGTTTCGAGTAAACCATCCGCTAGGGGCGGGATGGCAAGTGGCATGCAGACATACTCGATTAAAGTTTGGATTGGCTCCGTGTCCATGACGTTCCCAATCTTCAGCATTAGGGTCTAGTTCGATATCGCCTTTGATGACATCGCCATCGATCGATATTGTCGCATTGAGAAAATCGGGGCCTGCCGATTTGTTCCATGTGCCCGGATGAATGATTACAATTTTGCGATCTAAGTTGTCTCGAAATTCCCGTCCAAAATGCCCCTGCAACAAATGCAGCTGAATAATGACCTCATTTGGGAGATTGGTGAGATGATTAATGCTGTTTTCGTTGCAATGGGTCGGACATTTAACATCACGTATTAAACGTCCATATTCCTCAGCGAGTGAGGATATGTTACGGTCGCTCATAGGTAGTGAAGTGAGTAGATAAAAGGCTTATTCGCTTTCTTTGCGTTTAATCTCTTCGGTTAAGCCTTCGGTTACCGCCTTGAATTTGTTGGCGTTTGATTCATTTAATTCGCTTAGCGTAATATGAGAGTTTAGGACGTGTTTGGAATGCTCAAGATCGGATAATTTGACCATTGGAGCAGGTTCTTCGCCTAAGTTTTCACGAATGAGGTTTACTTTCCCTCTCCATGGCGCTTCAAGAGGTTCGACCTCTAAAAGTACGTCTAGGCCGAGACCTTCAATAGCATTTTGGCAACGCTCGTTAAGAGTGGTTAACTGTACGCTACCGCCGATAGGACGCAATCTGCCGGCAATACCGGCCAAGGTGCCCATAAATGTAGAATCGATTCCGGTGCAAGCTTCCATATCAATCACTATCAAAGAAATGCCCTCGTCGATAGCATTGTCAGCGATTTGTTTCACAATAGGGCTATTGGCAAAACTCCCTTTTCCTGTGCAACGAATCCATAAAAAGCCTTCGAATCGTCCAAAAAGTATAGATGTATTTTGATTCACGATTGTAAAAAATAGAAACTTCAATATACAAAAATGAAAATGGACGGTCAAGCTATGAGTGTTTATTCCGAAAGTAAGTGATGGTTTTGAGCATTTCGTATTGTCGTTGTGGTTGGATTTGTTAGAATTGCCGATATGTTTCCACCAAAATCAGTTGGTCTGGTTGTGTTGATGCAAAAAAAAGGAACAGCATCAGCAGTTGATCGTATGCAAAAAGCTTTAGATCGACATCATGTCGCATGTAAGGTTATTGATCGCTATGACCAGTTGGTACATCACATGGACTCTGTCGATATGCTGATGACCTTTGGTGGAGATGGTACGATGCTCTCGGTGTCGTCATTGGCAGCGATGCATCATGTGCCTCTAGTGGGTATTAATTTAGGTCGTTTGGGCTTTTTGACGGCTTGTTCGGTGGATGAAATTGATGATTTTGTCGAAGACCTATGCGCCGGTCGTGTGGATATAGATGAGAGAAATCTTTTAGAAGTGGTGCGGTTTAATGAGGGAGGTTGTTTGATTGGCGAAAAGAAATTGGCGTTAAATGAAATTTCTTTATTACGTGCTCAGAGTGGTAAGATGGTGGATGTGGATGCCAAAGTAGATGGCGTTTTACTAAACAGATACCATGCAGATGGTGTGTTGGTTTCCACACCTACGGGATCGACCGCCTATTCGTTGTCAGCCGGAGGACCACTTGTGTGGCCTGCTGCGGCAGTGATCTGTGTGACGCCTATCTGCCCGCATAGCCTGACTAATCGTTCGGTCGTTTTGCCCGATTCCTCACATATTGTCCTTAAGCCTAAAGAAAGACGTGGTCGATATGATTCGATGATTTTTTCCGTAGATGGACGATCCACCTACGAGATGGAGGTGGGAGAGAGCTTGCATATTAAAAAAGCCGATCAAGTTTTAGTGCTTGTGCATCGAAAGGGAAAAAATTTCTCTGAATTACTCCGAGCCAAATTGAGATGGCAAGGGGCGGAAATCGGTGAAGATGATGAGTAAAATAGTCGTCTTAGTGCGTTGTCGTCATAAAAATAATGACTTAATTGACGAAAAATCCGTATTTTATGGTTACGGGCTTGACTTGAGTGGGGGTCTTGTACTACGATTCACGCCCTACCACCAAGGGGGTGGTATATCTTAATCGCATAAACGAGTAAGAAACAACAATATATGAAGACCCACGTGAAAAAAGGTGATGAAGTTCAAATTATCGCCGGAGGTAACAAGGGCAAGCGCGGCGTAGTTCTCGCTGTTAATGCTGCTAAAGGCACGGTTATTGTTGAAGGCGCGAGCAAGCTTAAAAAAGCTACTCGTCCTACTGAACAAAACCCAGAAGGCGGCATCCAAGAGATCGACAGACCGATTCACATATCAAACGTGAAAAAAGTAGGCTAGGCAGTGATGCCTAACCCTGCGCTTAAGCCGTAATCATCAATAATAAGAGCTGACCCGCTAAAATTAAAATGAGTACACCATCATTACAAACATACTACCGCGAGAAGGTCGTTCCAGCCCTTCAAGCGAAGCATGCATACACGAATATACATCAGATCCCTCGTCTTGAGAAGATCGTTGTAACTTCTTGCATGGGCAAAGCTCCCGACCGCAAACAAGCTGTTGAGGACGCTGTTAACGAAATTGCAAAAATCACAGGCCAAAAGCCATCTATTACATATGCTCGTAAGAGTGTTGCTAACTTCAAGCTACGTGAGGGTGAGCCCCTCGGCGCACGCGTAACCCTTCGTGGTGCTCGCATGTGGGAGTTCCTTGATCGTTTCATCAACGTTACTGCACCTAACATTCGTGACTTCCGTGGTCTTCCATACAAGTCCTTTGACGGTAGAGGTAACTACGCAATCGGTATCTCCGATCAATCCATTTTCCCTGAAATTGAATTGGATCAAATCAAACGTCAAATCGGTTTCGACTTGATTTTTGTAACATCCGCTTCTACGGACGATGAAGGTCGTGACTTGTTACGCACATTGGGTGTTCCAATGCGTCAACACAAGAAGGCTGAAGCAACACAAACAGAAAACGCATAATTAGAATCATATCATGGCCGTATTAAGTGACCCAATTTCAGACTTCTTAACACGTCTGAAGAATGCCAGCTCAGCTGGTAATGAAGCATTTACCGCTCCATGCTCTAAGATCAAAGTAGAAATCGCTCGCATTTTGCAAGAAGAAGGCTACATCTGGGGCTATGAAGTAACTGGTGAAGGTACTCAAAAGGAAATCAAGGTTAAGACCAAGTTCAATCAACAAGGTAAGCCTGTATTGACCAACGTAAAGCGCGTTTCTAAGCCTGGTCGTCGTCAGTATGTTTCCTCTGAAGAAGTTCCACGTGTTCTTAGTGGGCTTGGCATTGCTATCATCTCCACCTCTCATGGTGTGATGACCGGTACGCAAGCGCGCAAGCAAAGCATTGGTGGCGAAATCCTCGCCTTAGTTTGGTAATCCCTAACATTTTATTATATCATGTCCCGAGTTGGTAAAAAATCCATCGTATTACCGGACAACGTTACGGTAAAAGTAAACGGATCTACCGTTGAGGTTGAAGGTCCAAAGGGTAAGTTGTCTTGGACACTCCCTGAAGGCATTACCGCCAGTGTTGAAGGAAAAGAACTTTCAGTCGATCGCAGTTCTGAAACTCGTCAACTTCGCGCATTACACGGCACAAACCGCTCCTTGTTAAACAACATGGTGATTGGTGTTTCCGCCGGTTTCGTGAAGAACCTTGAAATCATCGGTGTGGGTTTCCGTGCCGCTGTTAAAGGTGACATTCTTGACTTAAACCTTGGTAAGTCTCACCCAATCAATCAAGTGATTCCTGCCGGTTTGAAAGTGACTGTAACCGATAACACCAAAGTGACTGTTGAAGGTATCGACAAGCAAGTTGTTGGTCAGTTTGCAGCTGAAGTACGCGGATATTATCCACCAGAACCTTATAAAGGTAAGGGTGTTCGCTTTGCTGGCGAAGTTATCCGTCGTAAGGAAGGTAAGAGCGTCGGTAAGTAATCTAGTCAACCATTATTATTTAAGATATACAAACTATGAGTACTATCAATCGCAAGGCTATTCGCAATCGCGTACATCGCCGCATTCGCAAGAAACTTTCCGGTACCGCAGCACGTCCACGCTTGGCAGTATCTTTCTCCAATCGTCACGTTTATGCACAAATCATCGACGACGAAACAGGCAAAACTCTTTGCTCTGCTTCTACTCTCGATGCTTCTATCGCCGATCCTTCCAAGCTTGCTAACAAAGCTACCGCTACTAAAGTAGGTACCTTAGTTGCAGAGCGTGCTAAGGAAGCTAACATCACTGAAGTTGTATTCGACCGCGGTGGTTTCGTTTATTGCGGTAAAGTGAAGGCTTTGGCCGACGCTGCCCGTGAAGCAGGTTTGAAATTCTAAGATATAGAAATTATTTACATGAATAACGAAAACGAAAACACTGTTGCTACAACTGAAGCCGCTCCGGCTCCAGCTGCTACCCAGGCTCCTGCCGGTCGTGGTCGTGGTCCTCGTGGTGGTCAAAATGGCCGTGGTCCACGTGGCAACCGTCGTGACAATCGTCGTCAGCAAGAAGCTCCTGTTGAAGAAGGTCCACAACTCGTTGAGAAAGTGGTATTCATCAACCGATGCGCCAAGGTTGTTAAAGGTGGTCGTCGCTTCTCCTTCTCCGCCCTCGTTGTGAGTGGTGACCAAGAAGGTCGCGTAGGTTTTGGCTTTGGTAAGGCAAACGAAGTTTCCGATGCTATCCGCAAAGCTACTGAAAACGCAAAGCGTCAGCTTCGTCCTGTATGCCTCGTTAACGGAACTATCCCACACGAAATCTATGCTGAGTTCGGTGGTGGTAAGGTTCTTCTTAAGCCTGCATCTCCTGGTACCGGTTTGATCGCTGGTAACACAGTTCGTGCCGTATTGGAAGCAGCCGGTGTTCGTGACATCGTTGCTAAATCCCTTGGTTCTTCCAACCACGCTAACGTAGTGAAAGCTACTTTGGAAGCTCTTGCTTCTCTTCGCACCCGCGAACAAGTACTTTCCGATCGTGGTATGAAGAAGGAAAAGGCAATCTAATTTGAAATTGGAGGTAGAATCTTCGATACTGCCTCCCAACCCTTAACAAATCAAATATAAGATGTTAAATCTCCACACAATTCAGCCAAATCCAGGTGCTAAGCATCGCAAGAAGCGCTTAGGTAATGGTGAAAGCTCCGGTCTTGGTAAGACCTGTGGTAAAGGTCATAAAGGTCAAAAAGCTCGTTCCGGCGGTTCCATCCGTCCTGGTTTCGAAGGTGGCCAGATGCCTCTTCACCGTCGTTTACCTAAGAAGGGCTTCAACAACACCCGTTTCCAAGACAAGATCATCACTGTGAATGTTTCTCAGTTGGACAAGTTCTTTGAAGAAGGTGCTACTGTTGACGAAAACTCCCTTCGTGCCGTTAAGCTTGTACAAGGTCAATGTGACGCTGTTAAGCTTCTTGGTTCCGGTGAGTTGACTAAAAAGCTTACCATCATCGTTGATCTTGCTAGCGCAGGTGCTTGTGAAAAAGTTGCCAAAGCTGGTGGTACGATCACCGTTCTTAGCAAAGCTTAATTATTTTACACAAACTGGGTCAGCTTGCAGCTTGGCCCAGTTTGTGTGCTACTCAGATACCTGTATGAGAAGGCCCTGATTGCTCAATGGGCTCCATTACTACAAAGCTGCAACGACAATTTTCCAAAAATACCACCATGATCTCCGCATTTGCAAACTCCATGAAAGTACCGGAGCTTAGGCAACGGATTTTGTTTACCTTGGCGATGATCGTCATCGTGCGCCTCGGTGTTCAGATCCCTCTCCCTGGCATCGACATCAACGCATTGAACCATGTGATTGAACAAAACAGTGATACCTCCGGTTCGGGTATGGGTGCCATTTTGACCATCTTTTCCGGTGGTGCTTTGCAACAATGTGGTTTGTTCACCCTTGGTATCATGCCTTACATTTCCGCATCCATTATGACCCAGCTTCTTACTGCTGTGGTTCCTCAATGGTCTAAAATGATGCGTGAAGAAGGCGGCCGTCAAAAAATGACCAAGTGGACCCGTGGTATTGCCATCGGTATTGCGATTATTCAGAGCTGGTTCTTAGTAAACTCACTTGAGAATCCAAGCCAACTTCAAGCGATCGGTTTGAACTTCGGCGATACTCAGATTGTAATGAATCCGGGTGGCTTATTTGCTTTTACCACCATTTTAATTGCGGTAGTAGGTACGATGTTCCTCATGTGGATTGGTGACCAAATTACTGAGCGCGGTATTGGTAATGGTGTTTCTTTAATCATTTCCGTCAACATTATTCACGCATTGCCCGGCGCTATCTCCGTAGCATGGAAGAGCCTTGTTTATAATGATGGCGTAGTAAATCCGATGGGTGCTATGGTGCTCGTAGCTTTGATTGTTTTCTTAATCCTCGTTGTTGCCATGGTAGTAACGATGACTCAAGCACAACGCCGCATTCCTGTGCAATATGCAAAACGAGTAGTGGGCAACAAGATGTTCAATGGTGCAAAGCAGTATTTGCCACTTAAATTGAACTATTCCGGTGTGATGCCGGTTATTTTCGCCACAGCTATTCTTTCTTTACCTTCAATGTTGCTTCGTCAAATCTGGCCTAACAGCGCATTTGTAGCTAAGTTCTTGGCTTGGATCGACCCTGCCTCAACCGGATTCTATGTAATCTCCGGTGCAATGATTTTCTTCTTCTCCTATTTCTGGGTGGCAACAATGTTCCAACCATCTCAAATCGCAGAAGACTTGAAGCGTAATGGTGGCTATATTCCCGGCATCCGTCCCGGTCCTCCAACTGCTTCTTATTTGGATCAGACCATGCAAAGACTTACCTTTGCCGGTGCTGCTTTCTTGACCTTATTATACTTCATTCCGTCACTTGTGACTCAATTAGGTCAGATTCCATTTATCGTTTCCCAATTCTTCGGTGGTACTAGTTTGTTGATTTTGGTTGGTGTGCTTCTTGATATGATGCGCCAAATTGAAACAACTCTATTGGCTCGTAACTACGACGGTTTCCTTAAGAAAGGTAAGATCAAAGGCAAATACAGCCATTTACAAGGCACCGGAGCTCCTGCTACCAGCAAGTCCGTAATCACTTTGTGGATCGTGATCGCCATTGTAGTGTTAGCCGCTACGGTTTGGTACACCACCGTTATGGGCTAAACTATTAATTTCTCCAATTAACTACCTCTCATGAATCACCACACTTCACATATCTAATCATGAAAGAACTTAAGCGTTTCATTCTGGTAGGAGCCCCTGCTTCGGGCAAGGGTACTCAAGGCCGTTTTTTAGCCGAGACCTTCAATCTGAAAACTTTGAGCACGGGCGCCATGCTTCGACGCGAAATTGAAAATTGCACTCCTCTTGGTCAAAAAGCCTTAAGTTACATGGATAAAGCCATGCTTGTGCCTGATGAAGTGGTTAATGATATTGTGCGTGGTTGGTTAGTAAATGACAATGAAGAAGGTTGGTTGCTTGACGGTTATCCAAGAACCGTATCTCAGGCAGAAACCTTAGATCATTTTTTAGCAGAGCGCGGCATCGACGTAGATGTTGTTGTATGGATGGATGTTTCTCGTGAATTAATCGAGCAACGTATCACTCGCCGTCGTGAGTGTACATCTTGTGGCAACATTGTTCAGAAACTTGACGAGCAGTGCGACAAATGTGGTGGTCAAATGGTTGCTCGTAAAGACGACAATTTGGAAGCCTTCGCTCGCCGTTGGAAAGATTTCGAAGCAATGACCTTGCCTGTGGCTCACTATTACGAAGCAAAAGGCCTCGTAGTTAAAGTTTCTGTTACTGAAGAGCGTGAGCCTCAAGAAGTTTCTCAAGAACTTCTTCAAAAGCTCGAAGAATATTCTAATAAGCGATAAACTGACTTTTAATCGTTATGTCCGGTAAAATCTTTTTAAAATCCCCTGGCGAAGTTGCAAAAATGCAAATAGCGGGAGGTGTGGCTGCCGAAATCTTAATGGAAATCGGTGCTGCGATTAAGCCGGGCATTACGACAAAAGACGTCGATGTTATTACGAGAGAAATATTTCGTAATAAAAAGGTAGGAAATGCCTTTTATCAATATCGCGGTTATCCGGGGCAATTATGCATCTCGGTGAATGACGAGGTAGTTCACGGAATTGGTTGTTCTCGAGTTATCAATTCCGGTGATATCGTAAGCCTCGATGTGGGTACGATCGTAGACGGTTGGTATGGCGATAATGCTATGACTATCCCTGTTGGCGATGTAGACCCTGAAACATTAAAATTATTAGCGGCTACGGAAGAATCACTTTTCCGAGCTATCGATTTAGTACGTCCAGGCGCAATGCTTGCTGATGTTTGTGCTGCTGTCGAGGCCTATGTGAAACCTTTTGGCTTTGGAGTCGTACGCGATTTCGTAGGTCATGGTATTGGCCGCCATTTACACGAAGAACCTCAAATTCCTAACTACCGACCATCTTATAAATTGCCTCGTTTAAAGAAAGGTATGGCATTGGCTATCGAGCCAATGATCAACGCCGGGAAAGCTCAAGTGAAAGTGCTTGCCGATGGGTGGACTGCTGTTACCGCTGATGGTAAACCTTCCGCTCATTTTGAGCATACGGTAATCGTTACCGACGATGAGCCTCTCATTGTAACGAAACGACCACGAGTTGCTCTTCCCGAACAGTTGGGAATAGCCCCTCTGTAAGACCACGAAGATGTCTTGCGAAAAATCACCGGTTCTGGATCATGTTGACGAATTGGTTTTGAAACAAGGTCGTTCGGTTCGTGTCGTGTGGTTGGATGTTGCACGCGTCTTAGCTTGCTTCCTTATCATTGCCAATCATGTGGCTTTTTACACAGGTGAGATTTATCGGATCATTTGGGCTCAATTTTTAGCGGGTCGCACTTCATTTTTTATGATTGCGGCAGGTTATTTTGTCGGCATACAGTATCTTCGTAAATGCCAAGGCAACTTGCCGTGGTTTATCTGGCGACGAAGTTACTTTTTGCTAAAACCCTATTTGTTTTGGTCTCTCATATCTTTAATGACTATAGGGTGGTCTCAATATAACGAGAATTACCTTCAATATGCTGACTTTTATCGTTATATCGAAAACATAAATAGTGAGGAATGGTATGATGCTATGTGGGCATTATTTAAGAGTTTTGGTGTTGCCGGACACCCTTGTGATGCTCCAATGTGGTTTTTGAGAGATATCATTGTTTATACTGTTTTTGCTCCTATATTGGCGCGTTTGGGTCGCTTGCTTTTACCTACCGGGGTGCTATTATTGCTATTAATGTCTTGTATTAGCGAGATCACTCAGCATAGTTATCCGTCTTTAGCTAGCTTAGGGTTTTTCGTTATCGGTTTATGGCTATCGAGATTCTCATTGCACGAATTGACTCTTAAAATTGAACCTTATGCGTGGTTATGGACGATTTTGACCTTAGCGTTGACTCCTTACATTATTATTTATCGTGAAGCATATCAAATTTGGATGTTGCCGCTTGGGGTAATGGGGATCATGTCAACATCCATCTTAATCACTAGATTTTTCCCCAATATAGCATCTAAAATTGCTTCATGGGCGCCTGCCTGTTTCTTTGTATTTGCCACACATTATATTGTGATTATTTTTATCCGAGAATCAGGGCTTATTCCTTATAAAGGGTGGTTGTGGGACCTCATTTGGCTTGGATTGATCCCTGTTATTTATGCCTTTTTGGCTTTCATTTTCTTTAAGCTTTGTCGATACGTTCCGAAGAGCATCCCTTGGATAGGAGCTTATCGTGTAAAATAAGAATTCTGTTCACTTATTATAGAAATTAAGGTACAATCAAACCATGACTACACTTCCAAGCGACAAGATGGTAGACATTAGAGATCTTCTTGATGAAAACATCAAGTTGCCATCCTTTGTTGCCACATCGGCTGAACGCTTGATGGGTTTAGATCGTTTAAATACTGCTTATCGTAAAATTTTACGTGATATGCGTGGTGGTTGTGAAGAGAACTTTTTTCAATTAGCGACCAAATACCTCAATTTGCGATTACAGTTGCGTCCGGGGGATTTGGATAATATCCCTAAGGAAGGCCCCGTAGTTGTTGTAGCCAACCACCCTCACGGTTTGTCTGATGGTTTGATGTTTGGTGAGCTTCTCACTCGTGTCCGAAATGATGTGCGACTTTTAGCTAATGAGCAACTTTCATTGTGCGGTGAGTTAGATCCATGGTTGATCAAGGTGGATGTTTATGACGGATCAGAAGCAAAGCGTAGAAACACAAGTGGACTGAGAAAAACACTTTCTTGGTTACGTAAAGGTGGTGTTCTTGCCGTTTTTCCTGCAGGATCGGCGTCTAGCTTTTCCATGGAACACAAGCGTGTTACGGATGATCCTTGGAATGAAAATATCGGTGCTATTATTCGAATGACCAAGGCTACTGTTGTGCCTGTTTATTTTCCTGGTCGTAATAGTTTGATCTTCCAAGGTATCTCGTTGATCAATAGAAAGGCTCGTGTCGCATTCTTACCTCGCGAAGTGGGGCGTGATGGACGTCGTCCTCATAAAATTGTTGTTGGTAAACCTATTTCCTATGGTCAGTTAAATCAATATGATACGGATGAGTCTTTGATGTCTCATTTGCGTTTGAGAACTTATCTTTTGGGCAAGAGCTATGAGAAATGCAAAAAAGTTCATAGCCATAAAAAAGATAAAAAAACAAAACTTCTTCCCCTCATTTCTCCGATTTCACCTGCGGATATGGTGAAAGAAATCAGTGCTTTGCCAGAGTCTTGCAAGATGGTGAGTCAGGCCGATGGGGATTGGGATGTTTATGTAGCAGATGCCGTACAGATTCCTAAAATCTTGATGGAAATCGGACGTTTGCGTGAGTTGACATTTAGGCAAGTTAATGAAGGTTCCGGGCAGGGGTGTGATTTAGATCAATACGATAACCATTACAAACATCTCTTTTTATGGGATCGTAAGGCTGAAAAAGTCGTTGGTGCTTATCGTATGGGTGAGACGGATAAAGTCGTCGCTCAATATGGTAAAAAAGGATTATATAATTCCGAGTTCTTTGATTTTGGTCCTAAAACTCTTTCCGTGTTAAGTCGCGGTTTGGAAATGGGGCGTGCATTTATCGTTCCGGAATATCAAAAGAGACCTCTTGCATTAGGTACTATTTGGGAAGGTATCGGTCAGTTTATGGCTCGTAATTTCCAATATCGTTATTTGTATGGTACTGTGAGTGTTTCCCGTGACTATTCCAATTTATCTCGTTCGCTCATCGTTTCTTATTTAGAAGCTCATGAGATGGATAAGGATTTATGCAATGATGTGAAAGCATTTAATCCACCTCCAAAATCTTACTTACAAACAGCTGAATCTTTCATTTTGCCGGCTGGCTTGCGTGATGCCCAAGGTTTATCTCAGTTGGTATCGGATATGGAAGAAAGCGGTAGAGGTATTCCTGTTCTTCTTCGCCAATACTTAAAGCTTAATGGTAAAATTTTATCTTTCAGCATTGATGAAGATTTTGGAAACGTACTCGACTGTTTGATTTTGGTAGATATTTATAAATCCCCTGAGCGATCCATCAAACGTTATTTAGGTAAGGATGCTTTTGATACTCTGTACCCTCATATTATGGAGGTAGTCGGTTCTCAGAATGAAGCCAAAGAACAACAAGATTAACTCTTGAAATGTTGCCAGCCGGCAATATTTGAGTTTTGTTCCTGTGATGCAGTCATTTCTCCAATAATAGTCACCGGAGTATTTGGAAAATGCTCGGATTGGATTTGTTTTAATAATGCTGCTTTCTCAGGAGAAAGAGTGAATAGTAATTCATAATCTTCCCCGTCGGACAGTCCCTGTTTTTCCGTGCAATTTTCGTGCAAAGGCAAAGATTGAGCATCAAGCCTAAATCCTAATCCTGATGCTTTGGCTAACCTTGGTAAATCGGTGCCTATGCCGTCCGATAGGTCCATCATGGCAGTAGCTATACCAAATTGCCTTAAAAGAAATCCCTCGTTGAGCCTTGGTTCGAAGGATAGATGTCTGCCACTTAGAAAGCTGCCACCTAAACGACCGGTAACGGCGATTAAATCGTCGGCTTTTGCGGTGCTTCTCAAGACGGCAGAGCCTTTCGGGACGATGCCTGTCATCATCACATTTATGATCAATCCCGGTGATGGTAAACCTGATGTTTCCCCTCCGGCTAATGAGACTTGATGAATTGCTGCTAGGTGATTCAGACCTTGATATAGCTCTGAAATACGGTTCATAGGCGTATCTTCGTGAGCAAAGAGAGTAATCAATGCATGAGTTGGTTTTCCCCCCATAGCTGCGATATCGGATAATGTGCGAGCTAATGCCTTTCTGCCGACTAATTCTGCCGAAGTTTGCGGTGTAAAATGTAATGATTCCACCTCGCAATCAGTCTTTAGCAACAAATCATAATCATCATTATGTTTTACGACGGCGCAGTCATCGCCGGCGCCCACGATGAGCTGGTCGTTTCTTGTTAAATAAGGCAGGATGCTTTCAATAATAGCATTTTCACCTAATTCTTTCAGTGGAGTGGTCATTAATTTACTACTTGGATAAGAAATGAATCGATAGGACGGAAATAAGATTAAAAATCAAGTGAGCAATGATGCAGGGAAGAACTGATTTTGTCCGTTCGTAAAGTAAGACAAGTAATACGCCAAAAATTGTTAAAGGAATTAGAGCAAAAGCATTATGGTGGATGACCCCGAATAACAAAGCACTCGTAATCCCTGCGAACCATTTGTTAGTAAAAAATGCGGTTGCAGGATAAATATAACCACGGAAAACGATTTCTTCCATAAAGGGAGCAAAGATTACTGCTAAAATGGATAAGCCCCATTTGACCGCCAAATCCGGCTGATTTTGCATTTCGATGACCACGGTTTGTCGTGTGTCTGTTCCGATGACGCTTTCCAACCATTCGTGAATCGCAAAGCCGTAAAAAAAGTTGACGATATATAGAGTGGCGATAACACCTAAGGGATATAGAAGATCATTTCTCCAAGATAGTGGAGTAAATTTAATGAACCGAAGGTTTCTTTTTACAGCATATCGACCAACAACGATGCCGATAAAAACAATGCTCGCTATGCCATTCGCTATGACTGAATTCATGGTCGCAGATGTGCCTTCTGCGGCAGCTTGAGGCTCTATAAAAGCTTGTTTGGAAAAAAACCAAAGAAAACCTAAACACAAAAAGGTATCGACAATGTTAAACGACTGACTTTCGGAGTAAATTCCCGATGCTGATTTTCTATAATTGATGCTACCCCCTATAATTAGACCAGTTGCAATGATAAATATAGTGGCTAAAGTGATTACTTTAAGGATGAAATCAATGGTTTCGGCGTTGATGTCCACAGAGGTACTATGGCCTTTTTTTGGTTCCTTGACGATCAAAAATCACCTGTAAAAAACAAAAAACGGGTGTTTTTCGCAGGAAGATGTGCTTGAAAGCTTGGCACGTAGCAAATTTGATGTTATCATTGACTCGGATTATCATCATGAACATTCAACCCAAAATCACTCCAGTGTTGGATCCGGGCTTTGTTCCGGCTGTATTGTGGAACCGCGCTTATGAAGCTAAAGTTGCCACTGATTCCGGTGCACATGACATCAAGATCGCATTGACTCGTCAAGACGGTACTTGCTTTATCTGGGCAGGCCGTATTCTTCCTCATACCGGCGACAATGTTGCTTTGAACAAAACATACGTAGAGCGTATCGTTAAGTTCCTTTTGTGGCAAAAGGGTGGCAACATCATTTTGGTTGCAGGTGACGACGCTATTGCAGATATGCTTGCAGGTTTGTACTGCAAGGGTGGTGAGCGTGAATTCGACTGGGACTTCATCGGTACCAAGATCTATGGCGCTCCAATCACTGTTAAAGCTGTTACGGAATCTGAAATTCCAAAGGAAACTTCCGACTCCATGACTCTTGGCCGCAATTTGGACGGCTGCCGCATCGGTTTCGACTTAGGTGGTTCCGACCGCAAGTGCGCTGCCGTGGTTAATGGCGAAGTAGTTTACTCTGAAGAAGTGGAATGGAATCCATATTTCGAGAGCAACCCAGAATACCATATTGAAGGTATCAATGATTCCTTGCAACGTGCCGCAGCTCACCTTCCACGTGTTGACGCAATTGGTGGTTCTTCCGCCGGTGTATATGTTAACAACGAAGTTCGTGCCGCATCTTTATTCCGCGGTGTAACTCCTGAAGATTTCGAAAAACACATCCGTCGTGTATTCTTCACCTTGAAAGAGCGTTGGAACAACGTTCCTTTCGAAGTTGTGAACGATGGTGAAGTTACCGCTTTGGCCGGTGCTATGGGTCTCAATGACAATGCCGTACTTGGTGTTGCTATGGGTACTTCCGAAGCAGCCGGTTATGTTGACGCTGAAGGTCACATTTTGCCTTGGCTCAATGAATTGGCATTCGCTCCAGTTGATTATTCTTCCACCGGTGGTGTTGACGAATGGTCAAAGGATATGGGCGTAGGCGCATTATATTTCTCCCAACAAGCTGTTGCTCGTTTGGCTCCTCGTGCAGGTTTTGAGTTTGGTGATATGCCATTCCCAGAACAGCTTAAGAAGGTGCAAGCTGCTATGGCTGAAGGTGACGAAGGTGCTCGTAAGATTTACGAAACCATCGGTGTACACTTCGGTTACTCCATCGCTCACTATGCTGATTTCTACGATATCCGTAATCTTTTGATCTTGGGTCGTGTAACATCCGGCGAAGGTGGCCAAATCATCATCGATAAGGCTGAAGAAGTTCTTAAGGCTGAGTTCCCACAATTGAACATTCAGCTTCAAGTACCTGATGAAAAGACCAAGCGTCACGGTCAGGCTGTTGCTGCAGCTTCCTTGCCTAAAGTTGGCTAATCATTTCTTTTAGAAATATCACAAGACCTCTGCGATGGAAAAACCATTGCAGAGGTTTTTTTTGCGTGATTTCCGACCTTGTTTTGGCTTATAGTAATTGCTGTTTATTCGCTATAACCTTATT
Organism: Akkermansiaceae bacterium UBA7331; assembly: GCA_002471255.1. Taxonomy (GTDB): domain Bacteria; phylum Verrucomicrobiota; class Verrucomicrobiia; order Verrucomicrobiales; family Akkermansiaceae; genus Akkermansia. Next base: position 278,812 of record DKPP01000011.1, read on the forward strand.
TATGCAAGATAGCCAAATTATTATTAATTGCCCACATTGCCAAAAGCCGATGGATGTCAGTACTCTGGCGCCATTTAGTAATGCCGTGTGCCCATTTTGTGAGGGATGCACTCGAGTGAATGCGACTATGGGTAATTATGTAATTATCAATAAGTTGGGTATCGGTGGCATGAGCGTCGTTTATCGAGCTGAGGATAAGATGCTTAATCGAGTCGTAGCATTAAAAGTGCTTAATGAGACTTATGCGAATAATGAGGATCGCGTGCTTGCTTTTGAAAAAGAAGCAAAAGTGATGGCAAAAGTATCCCACGAACACCTCGTTAAAATTTATGGAGTCGGGCGTGAATACGGTCGTTTCTATATTGCGATGGAGTTGGTGGATGGCATGGATATGGAGACCCGCATCAATAGTGAAGGCGCATTTGATGAAAAAGAATGTTTGGATTATATGATTCAAACGGTTCAGGGCTTAGAGGCGGCTTGGGATGCCGGGCTGATTCACCGTGATATTAAGCCGGCGAATATTTTGGTTGACCAAGACGACCATGTTAAAATCGTAGATTTCGGCCTGGCTTTATTGCAAGACGAGCGTCAAATGGAGGAAGAAGTATGGGTGACACCATATTACGCAGCCCCTGAGACCTTGCTTCGATCTGAAGAAGATTTTCGTACGGATATGTACGCATTGGGAGCCACCATGTATCATATGCTTTTAGGAAAGCCTCCATTGGCTAAATTACCTGAAAGTAGTAATGAATTATTGGAGATGAAAAAGCAAATTGCTCCGATTGAAGAGCTTGCTCCGGATTTGCAGTATGTTACCTCTCTTGTTGTTAATAAGTTATTATCTTTTAATAGAGAAGACCGCTTTGATTCTTATACGGAATTATTAGAAGCATTGCGCGTAGCTTATGCCGATATATTGACGGAAGGTAAGCTTAGTCCTGAAGAGCGCGCTTTTCAAAGAGCTTCCTTAATTAGGCGCTACAAGAGGAAAAAATTTGCCGTTTATTATTATGTGGGTGGGGGAATTATCGCCTTATTGTTACTGCTGTTAGCCGGTTCTTTTTATTTCCATAAAGAAGAGCCTGTGGTAGTTGCTCCTCCTAGTGTGACAGATAAGGTGCCTGATAGAGGTAAATCGGCGATAGAAATCCGGCAAGATATTAGTCGAGAATACCTTAAAGCTCGTGATTACTTAAAAGAGGGCAAATTTCACGAAGCGGCCAGTATTTGTGGTAGTTTAGTCGATCAAAAATTATGTCCGCTTTCCATGTCGGTAACTTGTTCCATTATAGAAACTTATTGTTTATGGATAACAGGGCAGTATCAATTAGGCACCGAAGCATTGAAAAAGGCGAATAAGAAAATTGCTCAATGTAAAGACGCGTCAGAGTTGGCTTCCGTCTCGGAGTTTAAACCGATATTAGAATCATTATGCAATGATGACATCAACAAACCCATCCCGACGACATCAGGGCATGGAATACTCAATTGTCTTATCTATACGGGACAAGCGCTAAAATCATGGTATTCTACGGATTGGCAAGATTATAATTTATACTACGGAGACTTAAAAGATCTACAAGGGTCGACTGATCCTGATACTTACGAGATGGCTAAAATGTGGTGTGATTGTTTAATCAGTTATACCCATGATGTTGAAATGTTGATGCAGTTTACCGTATCACATGGATCTAATTTGCAATCAATCGAATCTAAGCTTAAAAAAGCAAACCAATTTAAAGACCGTTTATGCTATGAGACTTATTATCGTACACCGACGATTAGGTTTGTAGAGAGGCTTGATTTCCTCATTAGAGATTTAACCGATAGGCAACGCATCGAGACCGAACGTATAGCGCAAGAAAAGAGAGCGGAGGTGGCGAAGATTACCGCGGCAAAAGAAGCGAGACAAAGAGAGCTCAATGCTGCGGAACGAGTCAGAAAAAATCGATCAGTTTTAGATATTTATGCAGCGGCCATGAAGATAGTAGAAGAAACAAAAGACTATCAGATGGGAGCCAAAGAGTTTAGTGTAGGTGTTGATGATTCGGAAGATTTGGATAAGCAACTCGCCTTATCTGCTTATTACGATATGTTTCAAATGTCAGCAGATTTTCTTAGTGGGTTAGATCGAGGGATGCTTCACCCTCAGATGAAAAATAAAGTTGTCGCATTGAAGGATGGGTCGAAGGTTGTAGTAGTCAAAACCGATAAGACAGATTGGCTTGTTAAGGATAATAAAAAACAAGAAAAACATATTCAGATCAGTGATATTTCATTTGATTCCATTAGAGCTATAGCGATGGAAGCTCGCAAGCTATATCCCGACGTTTTAACAGGGGCTCAGTATTTATTGGTATATGCTTATTTAACCAAATCATTAGATGCTAAATCTATTGATAATGCTGTTCATCGTATGGGGGATGATTTTCACAAGCAATGGGATCAATGGATGTCTGCTATTGATGGGTAGTATGTTTTATCTGGTGAGATGTATTGAACGATCGATACGTTATGTAATACATTATTCTTGCTTAACTAGTGTTTTTGCGGTCATCATATTCACATGAAATTGATTCTTTTTTTTGTCACATTAGGCAGTGCCGCCTTATTGACATCTTGTGAGTGTGATTGTAACAAATATACCGATCAAGCTTTCAAGGACTACCACCCGACATCAACTAAAACGTTCCAATAAAATTATCATTCATGTTTGAAATCCGAGAGAAACCGGAAATGGTGGAACGAGCCATGCTCGTATCAATTTATTTTGACCACTCAGAAGCCCATGAAAAGCAAGCCATGTTAGATGAGCTTGAAGATTTGGTTTCTAATTTAGGAATCGAAATTGTGGGTAAACATCTTATCCGGTCTCGCGAAAAACATGCCAAGTTTTTATGCGGTACAGGTAAGGCCCAGGAAGTGAAAGAACTGGCCGAGGCGTGTTCTGCCGATTGCGTCGTTTTTGATAATATGTTAGCCCCTTCTCAGCAGAGAGAATGGGAGCGCTTAATTAACGAGCTTGTTATTGACCGTGAAGAGGTCATTCTTGATATTTTTGCTAAACGTGCAAGAACGAGGGAAGCTACTTTGCAGGTGGAGTTGGCTCGTATGCAGTATTCTTTGCCTCGCATGGCAAAAATGTGGAGCCACCTTGACCGACAAGGCGGTGGCGCTGGTGGTGGTGCCACTCGTGGTGAAGGGGAAAAGCAGATTGAAGTTGACCGTCGTTTAGCTCGCAATCGTATTGAGGTGATTCAAAAGGAATTGGTGGAAGTTACGAAACAACGTGCTACCCAACGCAAAGAGCGCGAGCGCCAGGCTTTATCTACAGCTGCAATCGTTGGCTATACGAACGCAGGTAAATCTTCCCTGTTAAGTTTGGTTTCCGGTTCGGAGGTGATGGCTAAGGATATGCTATTTGCTACCTTAGATACGACCACCCGTAAGCTTGAATTATCCGATGGGCAGACTCTCTTGATGACCGATACGGTCGGTTTTATTAGAAATCTTCCTCACCGCTTGGTAGAAGCCTTTAAATCGACTTTGGAAGAAGCTGTTTTAGCTGATTTCTTGATTCAGGTAGTAGATGCGTCCGATCCTGAAGCTATTCGTCATTATGAAACGACTTTAGAGGTATTGGGCGAGTTAGGTGCTAAAGATAAGCCGATGATTGTGGCTTTGAATAAGATTGATCTTGTCCCTGAAGAAGACAGACCTGCTCTCATTTCCCGATTAGAGGAGGGTATCGATGGCGTCGTTTTACCTATTTCGGTTAAAGAGGCTCAAGGGATTGACGCCTTGCTAGAAGAATGTGTCAAAATGCTCGCAAATCGTGTAAGTAAAGCATTTTATTGTATTCCATACGATCGTACCGATTTGGTTGCGACCATGCACCGTGATGGTAAAATTTTAACCTGTGAATATGAAGAAGCCGGGACGGTAGTCGAGGCGATTCTTCCAATTGCTTTTGCTAATAAAATTAGACAATATGCGATTGATCGTGAATAAACGATAGTTTTAAAATTAACAAAGACAAGCCCTCTATGGTGATAAAACCATAGAGGGCTTGTTTGTTTATTAATGGTGAAGATTAATTGAAGGTTTTATCGAATGCCTTGTGGACTGCTTGAATAGTTTCTTCAATGTCATTTGAAGAGTGGGCTGCAGAAATGAAGCCTGTTTCGTATGGTGATGGTGCCATATAGACGCCTTCTTCGAGCATTGACCAGAAGAATTTTTTAAACTCCGCTTTGTTGGCTTTCATTGCACTGTCCAAATCAAAAACCGGCTCATCGCTAAAGAATAGGCAGAACATTGAGCCTACACGGTGGATGGTGTAGTCTTTTTGATGCTTTTTCAAAGCGCTACGGATACCGTCTTCCAATTGTGCTCCCATCGCTTCCATGTGTGCGTAAGCGTCGGTGCGTTGTAGCTCTTGCAATTGTGCTAAGCCTGCTGCCATAGCTACCGGATTACCCGAGAGTGTGCCTGCTTGATAGACTGGGCCAAGCGGTGAAAGCTTGTCCATAATTTCAGACTTACCGCCAAATGCGCCTACAGGTAAACCGCCACCGATAACTTTTCCCATGCAGGTTAAATCCGGTACGAGACCTGTTAGCTCTTGTACGCCTCCCGGAGCAACGCGGAACCCGGTCATTACTTCATCGAAAATGAGCAAAGAATCATATTGCTTGGTAATTTGGCGTAAATGCTCTAAAAAACCATCTTTAGGGAAGTATAGACCTGCGTTGGCGGGATAAGGTTCTAAAATCACTGCGGCGATCTGTGAGCCGTATTTTTTGAAAGCTTGGGTCACTGCTTCCTTATCGTTGTAGGGAAGGGTTAGGGTAAGTTGGGTAAACTCACGAGGAACTCCGGCACTATCAGGTTTGCCAAATGTTAATGCTCCGGATCCGGCGGCTACGAGGAGTGAGTCAACATGGCCGTGATAACATCCGATAAACTTAATAATCATATTTCGGACGGTATAGCCACGAGCTAGACGAATAGCCGACATTGTTGCTTCTGTGCCCGAGCTGACCATGCGCACTTTTTCTACCGAAGGAACAAGCTCGACGATTTTTTCTGCCATGTCAACTTCGACAGGAGTAGGGGTGCCGTAACTTAAACCTCTATCGACGGCTTGATGTACTGCATCAAGTACGATTTGAGGTGCGTGACCTAGGATGGCCGGTCCCCATGTGCCGATGTAATCAATCAGACTGCGATCATCGGCATCAACGATACGAGATCCTTTGGCTGATTTGACAAAGAATGGATCGCCATCAACATTTTTGAAAGCTCGAACCGGCGAATTTACTCCGCCGGGGATGACTGCTTTGGCTCGTTGGAACAATTGCTCGGATTGGTTCATGAGGAGATAGTGCTATAAAAAAGAAAAAGGGACAAGCCTTTCAAGACTTGTCCCTTCATTAAAAACTGGGTTATCCCCGAACAATTTAGATTTAAGCGAGTTCGGTTACAGGTGCTGCAGTAACGATGGTTTCAGTTTCTACTACTTCTTCCTTGTTGCTGAAACGCCATTTCACTTTATTGCGCTTGCTGGCGGAACGAGCCTTACGACGACGTTCGTCCATAGGGTTTTCGAAAGCACGACGACGACGCATTTCGTCCAAGATACCTTCAACTTCCAATTTGGTCTTTAAGCGCTTTAATGCACGATCAATTGGTTCGCCTTTTCTTACGGTTACTTCACGCATGATATAATAATTTTTCTTTTCGTTCGGGAACGGGACAAAATAGGTAATGTTTTCTTAGCTTAAGGTCAAGATTATTATCTCTATTATCCCGATTTTTTTGAGTTATTTTTGTCTTACTAGCTATGAAAGCTTAGATGCTTAACTTAGCTTAATTAAAATTGGAGAGCTTCTCGTTGCCAGTTGAGCAACTGCCCGAGACCTTCTTCTTCATTCTCCGCAATTGCTTCAAGCGATGCACGAGTGATCAGGAAGGATGGCTCAATGCCTAAAATTTCAGCACGTTCGTTGCGACGTTCACCCAATCGTTCCAGTTTTTCTTCAAAAAGGTCAGAATGAGGCTTACGAGGGGTAAAGAACTTTTTGGGGTATTCATCTTCATCGATGAGATAAAGTTGCTGAATGACCTCATTAAAGCGCTTTTTACGTTGATTGTGGAATCGATGAGAAGGAACCAACGGTTTGCTTTCTTGGAAAGCGTTCGCCCATTGGATTAAATCCGCATTTGAGCAAACCATAAAGGTAGGTTTGTCCCAGATTTTGGCTTCACCATCACGCCAAGTCCATAAAATCTTTAAAGCGGCTAATCCTTTACGTGTAAGTCTGCCACTTCCCTGAATGCGCCATGGATCTTCGTTAGGAGTCGCATTTCGTTGGCGAGCTCTTTCCATGCTGTGTTCACAGATTTCGGTAAACCAGTGATGTCTCCCTTTTTCTTGTAACCCGGCAACGAGCTGGTCAGCCATGCCAAGGATGTAATGCACGTCAGACAAGGCATAATTAAGCATGTTTTCGGGTAAAGGACGTTTTGCCCAATCTGCTTTTTGTGCCGCTTTGCTTACTTCGATGTCGTAGTAATGCTTGATTAATGCCGCTAGTCCAAATTGGCGGAATCCTAATAAACGGGCAGCCGTTTGGGTGTCTAAAATCATTTCCGGCAGCAAATTCCATTTTTTGAGCATGAGAGTCATGTCATAATCTGCTCCATGCATCCAGATGGTTGATTGACTTAGCCATTGGGTGAATGGTGTGATATCTTCAATCGCCAATGGGTCAATTAATGTGGACATGGAATCATCTGCGTACTGAATGAGGCAGATGCTTTCGGAATATCTATGCAGACTGTCGGCCTCAAGATCTAGAACCATTCTTCCTTGAGATTGCTTGGTGGCGTGTGCGCGCCATGTAATGAGACCGTCTTTATCGTCAATCATGTTGCGGCGCAGATTGAATCATTTATGACCACGTTGGGCAATAAGAATTGTTAAAATGTATGAGAAAATCTCTTAATGAATCAATGCGTGATTGCTAATGGTCAAAAATTAGGGCATTTATATGTCGGTATGGAAGAAGCAGTAACCGGTGGAGAAAGAGAACATGGCCTCCAACCAGTCGATCGATTGATGAATCAATGGAAGCTGGATAACCATGATTTGGTCATTATTTCAACCGAGCAATTAACTCATAAGCAAGTGCAACGCGCTCGTCAAGGTCGTCAGTTGACCTTGAAAATGATGCAAAAGGTCACAAGAGCCTTAAATGTGGCGATTTGGACTCGCTTAACAAATGACGAAAAAGAGCAATATTTCGAATATATGCATAAGCATTTATTCAATTATGCGAAAAATCATGATGCAGCTTGGCAAGACCCTAACGAGGGCATGATGCCTTAATTTTGCTTAATTAAGATTTTATAAAATGGCTGGATTCCTATGAGAATTCAGCCATTTTTTTTATTTTACAAGATAACCGAGAGCTGTCAGGTGCTCTGCTACTTTTTCGGTAGGGAAGCCTACAACATTATCAAAATCACCAAGCATTTTTTCAATGATCATCTCGCCATGCTCTTGGCAAGCATACGAGCCAGCCTTATCCATCACATTGACGAGCGACATATATTGATCGATCAGATCATCGCTTAAGGTTTTGAAAAAGACCTGAGTGATTTCGGTGATTTTTATGGTTTGGGTCGGTGAAATGATTGCCACCGCCGTGCAAACGTTATGAGCCTTACCTGAAAGGGATCGTAACATAGCTTTGGCATCATTTTGATCTTTCGGTTTACCAAGTGGTGTTTGCCCTAAAAAGACGAGGGTGTCGGCACCTATAACGGTTGAATCAGGATGTTTGTCTGCGATTGCCTGCGCCTTAGCCAAGGCGTTTACATAGCATAATTCCTGAGGTTCTAAGCGTTCATGGTGTTCCTCTTCCGTATCTTGAATAATTACGGTGTAGGGGATGCCTAATTTACCTAGTAATTCCTTGCGTCTAGGAGATTGCGACGCAAGGATTAGTGGTGGAAGATTTGTCATGTATTAAGAGACGGTAGGTCTTGTGCCTGTTATGCGGCCCTTAGCAGGGGTGGAGATTTCACGAATGGCACGAATTACGTTGCCGGGGAAACCTTGTAAGCGCTTTCTAGCTGCTTCGCGATCTTCAATAGTGTCAAATTCCATGCCGACTAAGGCACGACCAACTCTTTCACCGGAATAGGCATAATTGAAGTAGCATAAGGAAGCTATGTCTGCAATATGCTCCATAAAATCGAGGAATGCTCCTGGGCGTTCAGGAAATTCGATATGAACAAAAAGAGGGTTTTGGAATAATTCTGCCTGATAATGGATCATGCGGAAACGTACATCATCATCTTCACTAATGTCTTCGCATTGCAAGCCCTTAGCGATGAGAGTTTGGCGAATGGTATCCAAATCTTCATCCGAGGCGGCAATGCCAAACACCGGGTATTGAGTTTCACCTTCCGTTTTGCCATATTGTACATCCACTAAAGTGGTATCGCTTGGCATGTGTCGTAAGTATTTGAGTACTTGCCCACGCTTAGATGCCATAGGGATGCGAAGATAACGAGTTTCGTAATTTCCGATACCGGCTTGTCTTGCGATTTGGGTAAGCTGGGTGAAATCCATATTGGCGCCGGAAATCACGACCACACTTTTGTCAGTGTTTTTGATTTTACCTTCATTCCAATCTTTTAAAAAGCCTGCGAGAGTCAAGGCCCCTGATGGTTCGGGAACCACACGGGAAGATTCCCACATAGCACGGATGGCCTGGCACACTTCATTGTTGGATACAGTAATATATTCGTCGATGACTTCGGAACAAATAGGATAAGTGACTTCACCGGGAATGCGTACTGCCGTACCGTCACAAAAAACATCGACGTAATCCAAATGAGTACGTTTACCTTGTTCGATGGAGGTTTTCATGGATGCTTGATCCACTCCCTCGACAGCAATAATTTTGATATTTGGCCAAAAGCGTTTTAGCCAGCAGCCGACTGCTGCCGCTAATCCACCGCCACCAATAGGAACATAGGCTCGATCAAATGGGCCTTCTCCGCTCATGACGATTTCGTCAGCTAGAGTGCCTTGGCCTCCCATCGTGACCAAATCATCATAAGGGTGTACAAAGGTGCTGCCATGTTCTTCTGCATATTCATGTGCGGCGGCTGCCGTTTCATCGTAGCAATCTCCTTGCAAAACGATGTCAACATGATCTCCCCCATGTCGTTTTACTTCTTTTTGTTTTACTTCAGGAGTAGAGCGGGGCATGTAGATGCGCGCATGGCAATTTAACACTTTGGCTGCTAGAGCTACACCTTGAGCATGGTTGCCCGCAGACGCGGCTACGATTCCTTTATCGCGGTCTGCTTGGCTAAGAGCCGCCATACAATTGTAAGCACCACGCCATTTATAAGCTCTAATAGGACCTAAATCTTCACGCTTGGCATAAACCGGTGCCGGAATGTCGCGTAAGTTAAGTTTTTGAAGAGGGGTGGGTTCTCCTACTTCATAAACACGTTGACGCGCTTGAAGTATTTCTTCAAATAAACGATCTGTTAATTCGCTCATAATGGTTGCTTTCTGGAAGCATTCTAGCACCAATTTATCTCAATGCTAGAGGAAAAATAAAAGGCCGAGATATTACTAATTTGTAACATCTCGGCATAGAATATTTAAAATAATCTAAATGAAATTAGTTTTTATCTATTACGATCTCTTCCCGGGCCACCGCTAGGGCGGTAATTTGTTTCTTCTTGAGCGGTTTGATTTTTCTTAGCGGTAAGAAGGGCTTCCAAATCACGAATCGCTTTATGCTTTTCGTCAGGTGTTGACATACCGGTCATAATCTTTTGCATATTAGCCAATGCTTGTACTTCGTCTCCCAATTGGAAGCATGCACGCTCTTTCTCCCATTGGCGACTAACATAAAGGCTTGCTTTGGTAGCTTCTTGTTCACGCTTAGCACTAGCTGTATTCTGAGTGTTTGAACTTGGTGCTGAGGCCAAAGCTACTTCGATTGCAATACGTTTATCCCACAATGAGCGGAATTTAGGAATATCTTTGTTTTTACGATGTGGCTCTAAAAGGGCTCGTTCAAAAACGCCACCAATATCAATGATGTTATCAGGAATGACTTCGGAACGGTAATCATTAATTTTGAGGTAATTTCTGATTACGCTATTCGCCATAGGCATCTGCATTAAGGATTCATTGATATCTTTGGCTGCGGCGCTCATTTCGCTCAAGCAAGCTAAAATGCTAGAAGAGTAATCTACTTCGTTGCCTTGTTTTTCCTGCTCGGCCTTTTTGAGATTCATAAGCATCCATTTGCACTGAAGTTGAATGGCTTTTTTAAAGCCCGGCTTCATATTCGAACCTGTATTTTGCTGTTTCCATTCATTAAATTGAGCTTGAGGCGTGCTCTTTTTGGAGTCGTTGCTACCACCTCTTGGTCCACCCATCATCATACGGCGGCTGCCGGATGAACGGCTGAGCATATTAGAAAACATATTATTGCTCGAGTTCATGAATTGAGCTTTCATGGCATCCATATATAGATTAAATGCAGCGGTATCAGATGCAGCTGCTTCTTCCAATGACGCTTTGGCTTTTTTGACTCGTGAGCTACTTGCTGCAAGCTGGCTCGTTTTAACCTGTTCTAACCATTCAATAGCTTTGGTTTTTTGTTCGTCATTGAGTTTTTCTTGTGCTTGTACAGCCGACGGGAGCGCACAAACTGCCACTAATGATAAAATGATCGTTTTAGAATACTTCATTGTTAATTTGATGGGGGGTTCAGAGTTGAATACAGTCGATTTTGCAAAAAGTTGCATATTTTTGTAAAAGTTTTTGCAAAAAAAAACTCCATCAATTACATGATGGAGTTTGGGGATGAATATCAATAAGAATTATTTTTTGAGACCACCACCTGTACCCGGTAAGAAGCGATAGTAAACTTCAAGCATCAAGGTGGCTAAGCACTGACGATAAACTTGGTCGTTCTTGTTATTGCGAGCTGTGTAAACATTTTGACCAGGTCCGCCGTCGCTATTGATTTTAAATTGGCCGTTATTATCTTGTGCTGCTAAAATGGTATCACGAAAAGCATTATTATATTTCTGCCACACATCGCCACCTCTGTTAAGTGCAGCTTGCGCTAAGTAATAGTGCATATATAAGTTATCCGAGGTAAAAGCTTGTTTTGGATCGTTTCCAATAGAACCTTTAGATCCCCACTTAATTTTGTTTGCATTATTGGTGATCCATTCATAGCCTTTGCGAGTGGCCGGGTCATTTTCGTTACCTGTCATTTGCAGGGTAAGAAGACCAACACCTGTTAACGAATAACGAGCTTCTTGCCCATTTTCCTTATAAGCAAATCTACCATCGGGCATACTTTGCTTTTTGGTGTAATTGTAAGCTTTGCGCATGGCTTGGTGGATATTGCCTTTATTTGGTCTAATTCCTGCATGTTCTGCTGCTTTTAGAGCTTGAACATTCCAACCTACTACTGATAAGTCAGGGTGAGTTCCGGAATCATATCTATAGGACCAAGCACCATTCTTGCATTGCGCATCAAGGATCTTATCGACAGCCTTAGTGGTTACTGCTTCAAGCTCTTCCATTGCAGGAATGTTTAATTGTTTGCAAAATGCGAAAGATTCACATAAAGCATAAGTGGCTACCGCGTGGTCATAACAAACTTCAGCAGTTTCGGCACAATTGGAAACAACAGGCTTCTTCATGCCTAGGTTAACCAAATAAGTCATGCCTTTAAGTACGTTGTCACCAAACTCTTCGGACATTGGTGTTTCGCAATGGGCTAAAAATGTTAAAAGTGCAATACCTGTCATAGAGGCTGCATATTTTTGGTCTCCCCATGAACCATCAGAGTTTTGTTGTTTAGCAAGCCAGCGAAGAGATTTTACTACAGCTTCTTCACATTTTTCAGTGCCACCACTTTGAAGGATGCGCTTTAGGCGATCACTTGGGTCACAACGTTTTTCCATGATAGCTGGTACACCACCTCCACCATCACCGGTGCCGGAGCCAAATCCCATGCCGATTTCCAAACCGCTACCGATCGCGTCGGTAGGAATTTCCATGTCGATTTCAGGGTTTACGATAGCTACATCGGATGAATCAACGGAAGCAATAACCTTTACTTGAGATTGGCTGCTACTTGAAGGGCGTGATGTTTGTTCCTGAATTTCAGGACGTTCCTCGGTAGGGTCATCACCTTCCGGTGCCACGTAAGCTGTGATTTGTGCTTCTTCCGGGCCGAAATTGAAAATCTTTGCCAAAAATAAAATAGTACCAATACTTCCTAAACCGACCAAAGTCAAAATTAAGGTGATCGCTCTGGTTTTGTTCCTTTGGCTTTTTAATTGTTGGATGGCTTCGTCTGTGCTCTCGATATGTAGACTCATGATGAAAACGTTTTAGGTTTTTTGATTATCTATTAAGTGGGAATGGGTGTTCAAGCAAAAAGTCATGGTATTTATGTTTATGGCACACAATACCAAAAAAAAATGAACAAGACACCCGAAAAAGGTGTCTTGCTGCGAAAAAAAGTTGTCTAAACTTTAAAAATGACCTTTGCGAGGTCCCGTCATCCACTTCCACGCTGTTTCTACGATGGCGGATGCGTCTTTGCATTGTGCTTCCCAACCTAAGATTTCTTTTGCCTTAGTAGGGTTGGCGATGAGGCGTGGTGGATCACCTTCACGGCGTGGGCCATATTTAACCGGTACTTTTTGACCTGTTACTTTTTCAGCAGTTTCGAGGATTTCTCTTACGGAAAGTCCTAAACCTGTGCCTAAATTGAAAGCTTCGGTATTGCCGCCGTTCATCAAGTAAGCCACGGCTTTTAAGTGGGCGTCGGCTAAGTCGTCAACGTGAATATAGTCACGGATGCAAGTGCCGTCCGGAGTATCATAATCGGTTCCATAAACTTCGATTACGTCACGTTCACCTGTGAGGGTTAATAAAATATTAGGAATAAGGTGCGTTTCCGGTTCGTGGTCTTCACCGATCAAACCATCATAGCTGCTGCCGGATGCATTGAAATAACGAAGGAAAACACTCTTAAGACCCCAAGCACGATCGCAATCTTGGCAAACCTTTTCAAGCATGAGTTTGGAGCTGCCATACGCATTGATAGGATCTTGTTTTTCCGTTTCAGGAATTGGGATTTGTGTAGGTACGCCATAAGTGGCGCATGTAGAAGAAAATACGAATTTCTTAGTGCCGGCTGCTTGCATGGCTCCGAGAAGAACGAGTGGGGCAGCGATATTGTTCATATAATATTTGAGAGGATTTTGAACGGATTCCCCTACATTAATATATGCTGCAAAGTGGACGACAGCATCGAATTTGCCTTCCATGAGTAAAGGATAGACAACAGCTGCATCTCCCAAATCACCTTTTACTAATTTGACTTCAGGATCAACAATGGCGGCCGGGTGGCCATAAACCATATTGTCAAGGACAGTAACGTCTGCGCCTATTTTAACAAGCTGACGAACAGTATGTGAGCCGATATAGCCAGCTCCTCCGGTAACGAGAATTTTCATGTTTGTAATGCGTTTTGTGCTTAAGCAGGGATATTATGAAAGTCTTATTGCCCTTGGTCAAATAATTTTATGAGCAGTGCCGCTTTTAAGCTAATTTGATAAGCTAAATACCCTGTTCCTTACGCAATCTGAGTTGACCGCAAGCGGCATTGATGTCGTGCCCTTTTTCATAACGCATGGTTACTTGTATGCGTGCGTAATTAATGGTTTTGCAAAATTGTTTACAATGTTCTTCGCTAGGGCGAGTCCACTGTAACCCTTTCACCGTGTTATAAGGGATAAGATTTACCTTTGCATTTAGCTTTCTTGCAATGGAAATCAAATCTTGGCAATCCTTTGGTGAATCATTGACATCTTTAATAAGAATGTATTCTAAAGTTGGCTTTTGTTTGCCCGCATCGACCCATTCTTGTAAGGCAGGTACCAGTTCCTCTAAAGGCCATTTAGTGTTAACCGGCATGATTTCATTGCGTACTTTGTTGCTAGCGCCATGTAAGGAAATAGCAAATTGGATTTGTTTAGGATAATCGATCAATTGTTTGATGCCTGGAACGAATCCGGATGTGGAAATCGTGATATGTCTGGCTCCGATTCCTAAACCCATGTGTGCGGTAATGATGTCCAAAGCAGGGAAGAGGTTTTTGCCGTTAGCCAACGGTTCGCCCATACCCATGAATACGAGATTGTCGATTCGGTGATTAGCAATCTTTTCAGCAGAAAGGATTTGGCCGATCATTTCCGCAGTGGTGAGATTTCTAGTTAATCCTAAAAGACCTGAAGCACAAAATTTACATCCAAAGGCACATCCTACTTGAGATGAAACGCAAAGCGTGATGCGAGAGGATTGCTCTCCATCTTCTGCTCTGGCAGCAGGAATGATAACGGACTCGACAAGGTTCCCGTCTTCCATTTTGGTAAGGAACTTGCGTGTGCCACCTTTTAAACCGGTGAGCTCGATGACTTCGGGCTGATAAAAACGGAAGTTTTCAGCGAGTAAGGATCTTAATGCCGGACTTAAATTGGTCATTTCGTCAAACGTCTGTACCCGTTTGCGCCAAACCCAATCAAGAATTTGTTTTTGTCTAAAAGAAGATTGACCGTGTTCTTTTAAGAAATTCGATAATTCGGATTCGGTTATTCCGGTGATGACGGGGAGGTCGTTTGCCATATTGGACAAATAAAAAAGGGCTTATAAAAGAGAATCGACGTAACGATCGCGATCAAAAGGTTCAAAATCATCTGAACCTTCACCCGTGCCTAAAAAGGCAGGTGCGATTTTCATGTCGTCCATAATGGCAACGGCTACGCCACCTTTACCTGAGCCATCCATCTTAGTGATGATGACCGAATCGAGTGGAGTGGCTTTATGAAACTCCTTAGCTTGAGATAAAGCGTTTGCTCCGGTTGTAGCATCTACGACGATCATCGTATAATGAGGTGCCGTCTCGTCTTGTTTCGCGATGGTACGACGAATTTTTGATAATTCTTCCATCAAATTATGTCGAGTATGCAGACGGCCTGCCGTATCACAAATCAGATAATTTGCACCTTCACGAATAGCCTTATTGTGTGCTTCATAACACACGGAGGCTGGGTCTTGTTGAGGCGCTCCTTTGTAGATAGGGATATTAAGTTTGGTTGCCCAACTTTGTAATTGTTCTACTGCAGCGGCTCGGAATGTATCTGCAGCGGCCAATAATACGGAATGGCCTTGTTTTTGCAGTAAATGCCCCAGTTTAGCCGCAGAGGTGGTTTTTCCTGTGCCGTTCACTCCAACGATCAAAACTACGACAGGTTTTCCGGGGGTAGGTGCCGGTAACTTGGGAGCTTGTGCAGGGAAAAGTTGGCGAATGACTTCTTTTGTAGAGTCCACCAAATGTTCAGCATCAAGTCCTTTAGAGTCTCTTAGTTGATCAGCAATAGACATAGCTCGCTTAATGCCTAAATCAGCCGTAACTAAGTCAGCTTCTAACTCATCCCAGTCAATATTCCTACTTTTGGAAAATTTACTGAATAGCTTTTTGAAAAAACCTGCCATGATGTTTTATTTGATCGGGTAAAAGGTCATTAAGCTCGGGATTTCTTTGAAATACCGGTTAAAACGCCGTTGATAAAACGAGCAGCTTCACTTGTAGAGAAATATTCGGCTAAACGGATGGCCTCTGCCATGATTACAGGGACCGGAATGTCTTTTTTATACTGTAATTCGTATGCTCCTAAACGAAGGATAGCTCGATCAATCGGGTGTACGCGATTAGGCGTATAATTGGTCAAGTTTTCGTTGATCAATGTATCTAGTTCCTCTTTGTTCGCCAAGATAGTTTCCGATAAAAGGCGAGATTCTTCTTTGAGTGTAACTAGTTGCGATTTAGCTTCGATGATGTGCTTAAATTCCGGATAGGATGCGTTGTTTTCAGGATGAGATAAGCCATCTAATCGCTGATTAACCAATTGGAGCTTGTTGCAAGAAGCGATAAGAGGAGTCCATAAATTTTTATGGGCCGGGTAATCTGCTAATTTTGATATTAAAGAATCACGCAAGTGAAGAAGTGTAGCATTGATTGCCTTAACGTTAGTGTTAGCAATTTGTAATTCTCCTTTTGTATTGTCAGGATCTTCAACGCGAGCTTTTCGCAATTGTACAAGGGCTTGATGAAAATCACTTTCTTTACTCAATAAATCTTGAATAGCTTCTCTTACGGCAAAAGTAAGTGGATCGTCTTGAAGTTTTTCCAAACATTGCTTAGCGCGAGTGATCATCATTTCCAGCTTTGCTTGGTAATCTCGTGCTAAGTGCTCAATAACCTTTGCTTCAGAACGTTGGATATCCGATTCCAAAGGCTCTAATACGATTGTCCACAAAGCGGTCGAGGTTGGAGTATCCAAAAGCTCGGTGCCGGATTGGGATACGCTATAGATATATTGGACGATGGATTGTCTTAATTGCTGACGTTGTTGCATGGAATGATAAAATCTGGCTTGATATTAAGCGTTTTTGAAAGTTGTGTGGAATAGCTCTGCCATTTGAGCGGCGGCACGAGCTGCTTCGCGTCCGCGATTAAGTTGAGAAGCGATACAACGAGCGAAAGCTTGTTTTTCGTCTTCAAGTAATAAAACTTCGTGGATGACCGGTGTTGTAAACTCTAGACCTAATTGCATCAAGGCATTTGTAACGCTTGTGCCAATTAAATCTGCATGATCGGTGCTACCCTTGATGATTACACCTAAAGCGATCACAACATCCGTCGTATCGGCAGAGGTGCGATTTAATACGGCTTTGACTGCAACAGGTACTTCAAAAGCGCCCGGTACGCGGATCAATTCAATCGTGCAACCCGGTTGCACGATATTGAGTTCTTCTTGGCAATTATCAATTAAAGCTTGGGTAAACTCCTCATTATACTGAGAAGCTACGATAGTAAATTTGCTTCGAATTGATCCAAAGTTTTGGCGTGGTGGTAAATTGGTGGACATATTGTCAAAAATGGGTGGGATTATAGTAAATGGCCGAGCTTTTCTTTTTTGGTGGCCAAGTATTTGCAATTATCCGAATGAGCAGGGATGTTGATTGCTACTTGCTCGATAATATCAAGCCCGAAGCCTTCTAAGCCAATGATCTTACGAGGGTTGTTCGTTAAAAGACGGATATGGGATACTCCTAATTCCTTTAAAATTTGAGCTCCGATGCCATATTCTCTCAAATCGGCAGGATAACCTAATTTGATATTGGCTTCAACGGTGTCATAACCTTCTTCTTGAAGTTTATAGGCTTTGATTTTAGCCGCTAAACCAATGCCACGTCCTTCTTGTCGTAAGTAAAGGAGGATGCCGTCGGTTTCGGCAATTTGTTTCATTGCCGTATGCAATTGACTGCCACAATCACAGCGTCGAGAGCCGAAAACGTCTCCGGTAAGGCATTCGCTATGTACTCGTACAAGAGTCGGATTAGTAGGTGTCACTTCTCCATGGACCAAAGCTAGATGCTGAGCTCCATCAATAAGTGACTCATAAAGATGACAAGTGAAATCGCCATAATCGGTTGGCAATTGTACTGTTTCGATATGTTTTACAAGAACTTCTTTAGCACGACGATATTGAATGAGCTGAGCAATCGTGCAAGCTTTGAGCTTATGTTCGCGTTGGAAAGCGCCTAAGTGGCCGATGCGAGCCATCGTGCCATCCTCATTCATGATTTCGCAGCAAACGCCAGCCGGCTGTAATCCTGCCAACCTTGTGAAGTCAACGGTAGCTTCCGTATGACCTGCACGTCTGAGTACGCCACCCTCAACTGCACGAAGCGGGAATACGTGACCCGGCTGTACGAAATCACTAACGCTAGCTTCAGGGTCGGCTAACATTTTAATGGTGATAGAGCGTTCTTGAGCACTGATGCCTGTTGTAATTCCTTCAATAGCATCTACGGAAACGGTAAATGCCGTGGACATGTTTTCACGATTGACAGAGGTCATCAAAGGTAATTGTAATTCTTCCGTTCTCTCGGGAGAAAGCGGTGCACAGACCAAACCTCGTGCATATTTCACCATGAAATTGATAGCCTCAGGGGTGGCAAATTCTGCCGCCATAATGAGGTCGCCTTCATTTTCGCGATTAGGGTCATCAGTTACGATAACCATATGCCCCTTGCGAAATTCTTCGATGATTTCTTCAATCGGGCTGAATTGTAATGAATCGTCCATATTATTGGGAAATTATTTTTGTTTTTTTGCCCAAGAGTCTTTAAGGGCAACGGTGCGGTTGTAAACTGCTTTCGAACCTGCAATATGATCTTTGCGATCTGAAACATAATAGCCTAAACGCTCAAATTGGCAGTGATATTCTGCCGGAGCATAGGCAAGGGATGGCTCAAACTGTGCATTGGTGATGACATTAAGCGATTCCGGATTCATCACGGAAACAAATCCTTCTTCCGCCGCATCAGGGTTTTCTGCCGTAAATAAGCGGTCATAAATGCGTACTTCGCCTTCTACACCATGCTTGCAACTGACCCAATGGATAGCTGCTCGGCATTGGATGCCTTCCGGTGGTGCTTCACCAATAGTGCCTGGGATATGATCGCAAATGATTTCGGTAATATTACCTTGATTATCTTGTTTGTAATCTGTGCATGTAATACAATAACCGCCTCTTAAACGTACTGTACGACCGGGAGCCAAACGATAATACTTTTTCGGTGGATCAATCATGAAGTCATCGCGCTCGATCCAAACTTCTTTTGTTAAATTGACCTTGCGGAAGCCGTCTTCAGGCTTTTCAGGGTTATTTTGTACTTCCACTTCCTCATCATGATCATCAGATAAGGATTGAATAGTTACTTTAAGTGGATTGAGTACGGCCATTCTGCGTGGAGCATTAGCATTTAAATCTTCTCTGACACTATATTCCAATAGGGCAACGTCAGTAAATCCGTTGAACTTAGTAATACCGATAGTGTGGCAGAAGTTTCTGATGGCAGCCGGAGTGTAACCACGTCTTCTCATACCACTAACGGTAGGCATACGAGGGTCATCCCATC
Organism: Akkermansiaceae bacterium UBA7331; assembly: GCA_002471255.1. Taxonomy (GTDB): domain Bacteria; phylum Verrucomicrobiota; class Verrucomicrobiia; order Verrucomicrobiales; family Akkermansiaceae; genus Akkermansia. Next base: position 297,947 of record DKPP01000011.1, read on the forward strand.
CATTGACTAAATTGTCTTGAACCAATTGCAATAATTTGCGCTTGCTCATTACCGTGTAGGTTAAATTTAAACGAGCAAACTCAGTTTGTTGTGGTTTGGAAGGTACCGGGCAGTTATCAATAACCCAATCGTAAAGAGGACGATGGTTTTCGAACTCAAGAGTACATAAGGAGTGGGTAATATGCTCATACGCATCTTCCAATGGGTGAGCGAAATCATACATCGGATAAATGCACCAAGCATCACCCGTGTTATGGTGCTCGGCAAACATGATGCGATATAAAACAGGATCGCGCATATTCATGTTGCTTGAGCTCATATCGATCTTAGCTCTTAAAATAGCTTTTCCTTCTTCAATCTCACCCTTTTTCATGGCTTCAAAACGAGCCAAATTTTCCTCGATGCTACGATTGCGGAAAGGTGATTCTTGACCGGGCGTGGTGACATTGCCTCGTTGAGCTCTAATGTCTTCTACGCTTTGTTCATCAACGTAAGCCAAACCTTGCTTGATTAAATGAATGGCACATTCATAAAAGAAATCAAACATGTTGCTGGCAAAGAAAAGATTTTTGCCCCAATCAAAGCCAAGCCAATGAATGTCTTCTTGGATGCTATCGACGTATTCTTGGTCTTCTTTACTTGGGTTAGTGTCATCAAATCGCAAATGGCAACGTGCTCCCTGGAATTCTTGAGCAATGCCGAAATTTAAGCAGATGGATTTCGCGTGACCGATGTGTAAATATCCATTCGGTTCTGGTGGGAAGCGAGTTATAGGTGCCTGATGCTTGCCTGAAGCAATATCGGTGGCAATCATATCGCGAATGAAATCCCGGCGTTCTGTTGGCTGCGATGACATGGCAGGGAGTTTACAACTAAAAATATCATTCTGCAAGAGCGTTCACGGGAAATGACATATCGGTTGATTTGATGAGACTTTCTTCTACAAAAAAATCCCCTATCCGATTTAATCGGGTAGGGGATTGGCTTAAAAACCGATCAAGTTTAGAAGGAGTAGCGATAACCTATTTGGCCATCTACACCGGAAGCCTTACTGCGGAAATCAGCATTCGCATTGATGAAGAAGTTTGATTGCTCACCAACAGGAATATTAAGACCTGCACCAAATTGCAGTGCTGTCATGCCGATTTTGCTACCTTCGATACGACCCTTGAGACTGGAAGCGTGATCAAAAGCAACATTGGCTTTGGCTCGGTCATCACCGAAGTCTTGGCTGATGTTTGCACGGAAGTCGAAGAAGGATTCTCTACCAAAGAGACCTGATTCAAACTTTTTAATCCATCTACCACCGAGTGCTAAAGACACAACGGTATATTTTTGATCATCTACATGAAGGGATGCATCACCGGCTTCTTCTTCGGTGAAGCCTTTCATGTTGGTTGAGTAAACCGAAGCATTGAATAATGGTTGTAAGATAGAGGTTTTCTCTTCGTTTAATGCATAATCGTATGTCAATTCATACATGGCACTAAAGCCGCCACCATTTGTTGAACTATGAGTTCTGTACTGATGATCTCCAAAGCTAACCGTACGATCAAGTTTAGCATGGTTCAATGCGCCGGTAACGATGAATGTATTTGTCCATTCACGGTTGCGATGATGTGCAAATAAGCTTAAATAGTAGCTGTCTAGATTACCACTGGCATTATCAACACTCTTGGAATCAAGCTTGCCGAAGTTAGTTCCGAAAGCTAAACCTAAAGTGAGTTTTTCACTTACATTGATATCTGCGCCAACATTGGCACCCCATGTGCTGAGGCCATATCCGGCTTCATGTCCGGATTGATCAAGTTTTTGATAACCACCGGTAGCTTCTACCCACATATTAAGGTAAGGAAGATCTTCGTTGATCACTTCAACGTTTAATCCTGATTGTAACGCTCTGTTACGAATACCTTGAGTATGTGTTTTTAAGTTACCCATTTGCGCAGCACTTAGTGTGGTAAGTGCAGGACCCACGGCAGAGGCAAGAGCATCGGATCTCTCGGCGGAGGAGTTTGTCTTGTCCGAAACGAAGTTTAACAAGTTCGTCAAATGTGAGTTTGTTTCAAATGATGCTTGCTTTCTTCCTTCCCATAACAGTTCAGAACCGGTGGCCGAGTTATTGGATGTAATAGCGTCGCCAAATGGATTTTCGGAACGTCCTTGAGCTGTAATGATTACATTATTGCCGGATGTGATTAATTCAAAACCATGGAAGAAGGTGTCGAATAAGGAGCCACCTACGACAGTAACATTTTCAATATTACCAATATTACCACCTGCGATTAGTACCAAGTTGAGGGATACTAAGTTAACGCCTTCCAAGCTACTTGAAAGTGAGCTTAATGTGATGGTTGTATCAGTAATGTTAATGGTGCCATCAACAGTGAAAGATGGCTGACTAGACCAATCTTGATTTGATGTGTTAAGTTGAACGTGTAGTGATGAATTATTACTAAAGTTCAAATTACCACCAACTTGTATTTGGGTATTGTTACCAATTCCTGCGCTACCAACTCCAGGGGTAAGCTCTAGGTTGCCATGATTAAGAGTTAAATCATTGGTTTGATAAATGCCGCCATTACTGATGCCTAAATTACCTTCGGTTACGGAATGGTTGACAGTTGAAGAACCCTTTCCTGTTAGGAATTGTGTTCCTTTACCTACGATGTTGATCGTACCTGAGCCATTTAATGTGCCTGAGTAAGTATGCAATTTATCGTCACCGATATTGACGGTAGCACCATTGCCCAAATCAAGTACGGCTTCTTCAGATGTAGATTCCAATCCTGCTAGCGAATTGGTGGAACCGTCAGCTAGATTTAATGCGCCATTTCCTTGAATTTCCGCATTGACTCCATCAATTGTAGATGTGCCTGTGAGCTCAATAGAAGCTCCATTAGCAATGATAATTTGACCTTCGCCTGTAATCGCCGTATCAGTCAAACTGGATGAAGCTCCATTAACTTGTAATGTGCCTCCGGTTGCGATATTGAGTGTGCCGGAAGTACCCTTGAGGTCATTAACCGAGGTAATTGACTGATTGAGGATATTCAACGTATTATCTTTGATATTTCCATCAATATTAAGGGTATCGACATTAACTTTGCCTCCTAAAGATAGATTGCCGTCATTTAAGTTAATACTATTGACGTTGATATCACCGGTGATTGTTTGGGTAAACTCACCTGTCTTATAAATATCAGCATCAGCTCCGGTAATAGATCCTGTATAGGTGGCATCAGCTAAGAATGTGTGTAAATTGATCATCACATTACCGCTACCGGTTGTATTATTGATAACAATATTACCGGTGCCTTTGCCATCATCAGTTAAATTGGAGATAGTAACTCCATCAGCTAAATCCGTGGAAGCTGTTGCGTTAATGGTAAAGAGATCATTAACGTTAACAATCTTGTAAGGATTTAATTCCAAATTGTTAGAAATGGATTTAGGAGCACCTTCTACAACATTATAGATAAGATCCGCATTGCCGGTAATGCTTAATGTACCTCCTTCAACGCCTACGACAGCGAAACCAATTGCTTCGAGTAGAGGATTGAATGTAATGTTGGTTGCTTTGTTATCAACGAGAGTGATTCCTTGCAATGTTCCATTCGTGATGAGGATATCAACTGCTTGGTCGTCTGCATTTTTCATCCCTTCAAGTAGCGCAGAGCTCATATTGAGCGTCATGTTTTCTACTGTCAGAGTATTGGTAGTGTCAGTGAATTGGACAATTCCTTGAGCACCTGTGGCATCTCCAATGTTGGCATGTTGAGTGCCTGCCATGATTTGCAGTTTGCCTGCACCTAACGATACATTGCCGGTAATGCCGGAAATAGTTGTGTCGGTGCTTGTTTTAATCGTATCAATTTGAGAACCCTTAACATTACCTAAAGTGATCGTGTTTACTCCGGCATTAGACATTACTTCGACTTTACCTGACAAGTTTCCGGCATTAGCTAAGTTACCATTATTCACAATGATTTTGTTTGCTGCTGCCTGATTTGCCAAGTCAAGGGAACCGTTATTTAGAGTAATTGCGCCCGATCCTAAGGATGTGCCTGTAGCAATATCAACTTGTGCTCCACCACCGATGTTGACAGCACCACTAAAGGCGGAACTATCGCCAAGGAAGTGAACGGAACCGGTTCGATTGATATTCAATGCGCCTGTACCGGCGAAAGTGCCTGCCCATGAGCCGGTGGCACCACCATTACCTAATTGTACACCTGATGCACCAATGGTAAGGGTGCCTGTAGCAGTGTTATCTGCGGTTAAGGTGAGTAATCCGGTATTGCTTTGAATTAAATTACCTTTCTTATCATCACGATCGCTGATGGTATTACTAAGTGTTAATGCTGCGTTATTGGCGATTTCAAACGTTGCACCGCTTAGGTTAATTTGATCAATGCCTGTAACATTTTGTAATTTCCAAATAACACGATCATTCGCATTGGTTTGAGTCAATGTGCCGGTGAAATCCGTCAAGTTACCTGTTAGGATATTCGTAGTGCTATGATTTGCCGTTAATATGTTATTATTGCCACCGGTTAACTTACCTGTGAATGATACTGTTTCTCCGGCATTAGTGGATTGGAAAGAAACAGAAGCCGTTTCATTGGCAAACACAATGTTTCCACCCATGCTTCCTTTACCCGATAAGCTTGCATTATTGCTTAAGTTGTATGTGCCGGTGAAGTTATTAGCTGATTGAGCAACTAAGGATTTTTCAATATTAATGGTGCCGGACCCTGAAAGTGAACCACCCAAAATAGTGCTTTCTTTCAAATTCAAGGTAGAACCTTCGCTAACAGTGCTTGCTCCCGCCCAAGTAGCCGTATGAGCGAGGTTTAATGTTAAGGAACCTTCGCTGATGGAAATGCCACCTTGATAGTTGGCTGCGTCCGTAGATGCCGAATTAATTGTCCAATCGCCTGCACCACTTTTAGCAAGACCGATTCGACCTAGTATGGTCATCGAGTCCGGAGCCCAAATAACTTGATGACCGGATGTTTTGATATTCGCAGCCGAGTTAGAATCAGCACCAATCAAATTGGAAATGTCTTGTACGCTCGTGCCGAGATATTCAAATTTGCCACCTTTGAAATTTAATTTGTTTGTCGAGGTGATAGCATTATCAGCGTCTCCGATAGTTAAAACTCCATTAGACAAATTGATTTGGGCCGCATTAATCGCATTAGCTACCGTTAAATTAACGATACCACCTGTAATGTTCATAGCGTTGGCGATAATGGATTGTTGTCCATTTAAATTCATCACACCATCTTTCATCGCAACACTTTCAAAAGTATTACCGGAATTATTGATGGTTAATGTGCCTGCGCCTGACTTAGTAAGGCTAGATGATTCGATTTTGGAATCTTCTACGTTAGTGTCTGCATTGAATACATACTCACCCGTAGTGTTTTCTACACTCATGGATGCAGGTGTTACCGTTCCTTGAATAGTAATTGTAGCATTAGCTAAGCCGGAATCAGTTAACTTAATAGTATTGCCATTTGCTGAGTTATATCCTGTACCTGCTTCATTTACCCATGATCCAACAGAGTTTCCTGACCAGATATCAGTCGTGCCGGACCAGTACAAATAATCCACAGCATCTAGGAGTCGGAAAATTAATTTATTTCCACTAACTACTAAGGAAACATCATTAGCACCAATCTTGTCTATTGCGTTGACCCAATCAAACATATTGAGATCAAGACCGGATGCTGCTGAGATGAGTACATAGTCTCCGCTAGACCATGAATCATCATATCCTGTCAAATTGAGCTCAATTTTGCCTGTTCCTGTTACAGCAAAGGCACCTGATGTAGATATCATACCGGTTGCAGTCGAAATGTCGGATAAATTCAATGTGATAGTTGATCCTCCGGCAATGTTGATCGCTGCACTAGACGATATCTGGGTGCTTTTCGCCATATAGATATCATGGAAGGTGAAGGCCTTCGTGAAATTCAATGCTCCTGCTTTAACGGTCGTTGTACCACTATAGGTGTTATTACCATTCATGGTTAAAGTTCCGGAACCAAGTTTTTCAAATGAAATACTGGATGTTCCTTCGATTTCAACGAGATTATTATTGTATGCGTTATTGCCAATGTGCGCATCAAGGGTCCAATCCGTATCGCTATTAATGGCTAATGTACGGTTCTTATTTCCTTGTGCGGCAATGTGCCCGTCACCGAATATTTGTCCATTGATGAGTACTCGGTCGGCATTAAGCAATAATTCGCCGGAAGCACCCGGATCATTGTATGCATACCAGTTGCCAAATTTAATTGATGAAGCATTACTGATGGAATGCTCATTATTAACGATAAGCCTTACATGAGCTTCGTTAGCTCCTCCTGCTGCTGAAGAGGCAATATTGATAGTTCCTGTAAAGCTTTCATTAGCTTGATTGATCGTATAATTGGTGTAATTGCCACCACCCCAATCTTTATTGCCGGTTCCGGTAAGCAGTAAAGTACCGTCTCCACTTAATTGACCTGCAAAAACGCCATGTCGAACTCCTTGAGAAGAATAGACTTTTAATGTTGTATTGGCGGCAATATCAAACTTTTGAGATAAAGTGCGGTCGTTATTTAACAAATTAAGAGTTGCCATACCACCTTCGGAAACCTTGTTTGTGGTCATGTTAAATTCCCATAAATTATAGGTAACCGAATGAACGGTATTGGTAAACAGATTGATTGTGGATTTTTGGAAATTACCTGTGGTTATTTGCAAATCTCCTCCTACAATATCAAGAGTAACTTGATTTCCTGATCCTGCGACACAACCCAAAATGATGGCACCCGTTGAGGATAATTGGAGAGTGCCTTGACCTGTTAATATGGACTCAAAGGTGATATTGGCAGCTCCATTGTTCACTTGCATTTGAGCACCTTGGCTGATGTCCACTCGCATGGTGTTTGCAAATGTTTGCGCCGTTGTTCCTGTAATATTCAGGGTTCCTTGTTCTACATTGAGCTGGGTATTAGACCATGTAGTGGCTTCTCCACGATTGATTGTCAAGGTGCCTTCACCCGTTTTACCCCAGGTAATAGCAGATGTTAGATTGATAGCATTAGCATTATTCCATGCAAAATCTGAATCTTTGGCTACGCCTAATAATAAGGTTCCTGATTCTACCGTATTATTGATCAAAACATTATTTTGACCTAATTCCAAAACACCTCCATTAAATTTGAGTGCTGCTGTACCTAAGGCATTATCGCTACTTAATTTAATAGAGCCTCCATCAAGAGCAACCGTGCCGGCCATATTGGCATTTGCTGACGTAAACTCAACAGTTCCCGTATTTCCCTTCACCATTTGCACATTTCCGGTCAATGCACCGGTACCTTCATTGCTGAAAATGAATGTGCCTGCATTATCAAAGAAAATTTGGGCGTTTGCTAGAGCTTCCGATATGATGACTTCATTTTGAACTCCTTCTTCATTGGTAAAAAGAGCAATTCTATCAGGAGAATATACGGATGATGCCGCGGCATTGTTGAGCCAGTTAGAATCAGCCGAATTCCACTTATTGTTAGTAGTCGTGCCGCCATTCCATTTCAAAACAGTATCTTTTAATGTCGTGGTTAGCATATAACGAGAATTTGCCTCATCGTTTGCTATGGCAACATTAAAGAGATTGGAATAAGTGCCAGTGGAAGAAATATTTGTTGTGTTCAGAGTGCCTGAAACGATTCCGCCTGCGTAATTCCATAGAATGGATGAATTACTTAAACTCGAAGAATTGAAATCAATCGTTACAAGCCCCATATTTTCTCCAATTGTTGCAGCTCCTTGTGTAGTAAGTAATGCTGATGTATTGGACAAATTTGAAGATTGGATATGTAAATTACCAAAAGAGGTAGTTCCTGCAATAGTTGTGGCATTCGTTAATTTTAAAACTTTACCTGCAGCGGCAATATTACCTCCAAAAGTAAAATTGGAGTTCATGACCAAACCTTGCATTCCTGCACCAACGGTAAGAGTGCCGGTATAGGCTGCTGTATTCCCTGATAATTTGAGATAACTGGTAGCCTCAGTATTTGAATTAGTAGCCGTTAGATTTCCTGATCCTTTTAAAGCACCAGCCAAGTTGATTGTAGTCCCGGCAGCATTATTACCATTAATTAGATTTAATGCTCCACCTTCATTAATAGTTACTGACCCTGCTATAGTTGCCGTTTTACCTAATCCGGACAATGAAACATTAGCTCCATTTTTTGCAATATTGAAGCCGTTCGCAATAGTAATTCCTTTACCTGTTGTATTTCCTGCATTGATGCTTAACGTTCCAACATTGATTATTGATGCAATACCATGACCTTGCTCTTCGTTTAATTGACCAAATGGTGTGATAGTACTACCACTAGCGACACTATAATTAGCTGTGTAAGTTACGGAACCGGCATAATCAAATCTGGTTTTGCCTTCATAGCTATTATTGACCCAACCATTTCGGAGCGTAAGTGAATTTGATCCACCACCAACATTTTGAATGCCTAAATTACCACGTCCGGAAATTTGACTCTCATATGTGACATAGTTTCCATATGTAGCACCACCTAATCCGGAATATACATCCTCAGATGTATCTAAAATGATGTTTTTGTTAACCTGGCGAGTAGCTCCGCTATTAGAACTGTAGACAAAAATCCATGCGTCATCTTTTAAGGTAATCGCTCCACCGGAGAGTGTAATAGCCGTATTAAGACCATCAATATTAAGTATGGAATGTGTTCCTAATTCAATAGCTGCTTGCAGCCCATTGACCGTTTCTACGTTATTACCATTTAAAGTTAATGTTTTTCTTGCTCCTGAATCGACACCCCCCTCAAAAATGAGTTTGTCCGATGCAGTTGATGTGATATTTCCTTGAATGCTTAAATTACCTCCCTCTTTAATGGTAAGGGTATCTTTGAAATTTAAGACGGATAGTGTTAATTGGTTGGCGATGTCTATAGTTGCTGAATCAAGGAATGTGAGTGTACCGTTGATTCTGTTACTAGTCGCATTTTGGGCATTAAGATTCGAATGTCCACTTAATGTAATTGCATTGATTACCGCATCTGAGGCGGCAAGGTTGATGGTAGAGCCATTGGTTGCTGTGATTTGCCCTGCTTTGTTTGCCTCACCTAAAGATGTACCTTGTTCATTAGTAGCTGTTAATATGGAATGGTCCAGATTGATAGCTATGTTATTAAGAGCTCCGGAGCTATTAGCATTAATTGTTGCGTTTGTAGCATTCAGCGTGCCTGTACCTAAAGCATTTGATGACCCAAGGTTTAAGGTGCCGTTTTCTAATTTAACAATGTTATCTTCTAAAGTTGTATTCGATAAATTGATATTAGTAGTTCCGGTGCTAGCAATATGGATCGTAGATGATTTTAATGAAAGTGAACCTGTTCCGTTAAATGTGTGATCTGCAGTTCCCGTGATGGACAAGCCTCCCAACACTTGCGTTTTATCTACTAAAATAGTTTGAGCATTTGTGTAGCCTATACCAAACTGTACGCTATCCCCTTGTAGGAAAGAGCTGGCTTGAGAAGAGCCATCTTTAAACCACGCATTATCTTGATTCCAATTTGATCCGGATCCTCCCCAATTTAATGTATTGATGGAGTCACGAATATAAACTATCAATTTATTGTTTTCAAAACTTGCATAAGCAGGAGATCCGCTTTGGAGTAAAACAGAAAACGCATTTACTCCGGTAACTGTTTGGCTGACATTTAAAACGGAATCACCTGATGTGATATCGTTTAACGATCTTAAATCTAATGTGCTACCTGTGCATGTCAATGATCCCGTAATAGTGGGCATCGAATCTGATGCTCCTTTAATAATGAGTGATGAAGAATCGAGTGTTAAGTTACCTACAAAAACAGAATTAGCATTTAGAGTGAGAGATCCTGATGTTAAGGTCAAACCATCTGGCATATGAGCAGATGCATTTAGAGTAACGTCTGATGCTAGCTCAATGTGTTTAAAAGAATTCGAATTTCCTTTGATATTAACATTATTCTGCTTAATGACTAGTTTGCCATTCATGGCAGTACCCGTTAATTCAAGAGTGCCTTCATTTAGGTTGAAATCGCCTGTAAATGCACTTAAATTTCCTGATAAAGTCAGAATGCCGGCTCCGTTTTTATTAATTGCCCCCGTGCCACTTAATGTGCCGGCATGAGTTTGGTTTTCTGTACCGGTCAGATTTAATACGGATGTAGCGCCTTGAAGTAAAATTCGTGAGTTTGCCTCAGTACTGGAAATCGACTCAAGATTGCTTGTTACGTCCGTTAATACTTGCAGTGTACTACCTGCACCAAGTAGTATGGATTTATAATTTGTATTATTAGTTCCGAGATTTAAGGTAACTCCTGTAACTGACAAGTTACCTTCGTAGCCGGAGTTAAGTCTAACGTAATTAGTTCCACTAAAATTATCAAAAGTAATTTGATTTGTGCCGACGAGTTCATTAATAGTTAGTGTTTTTGAACTGTCGAAGGCGATTTTTGTATCTTCTACGATTGTGGCTTTTGTGAAAGTGCTGTTACCACTAATACGTAATGCAGCTTGATTAAAAACATTAGTTTCAGTGTAAGTTGATTCCCCTAATGTAATATCAGCAATCGTTACAGCCGTCGTATCTAGCCATAATTGTCCACCAACAACGTAAACCTTTCCAACATTGTTATATCGATTTGCTCCATTTGATAAATAACGACCTCCTGCAAACCACACTGATGATGCAGTCATATCTGCATTGGCAGTCATGTGGGCTCCCAAATCTTGCGTGCTTAATTTAACATGTAATCCGGGACAGTTAAAAGGAGTTCCCACATTGCCATTGCTGGTAAATGTGATGGAAGTATTTTGGTTTAACAAATGATCTCCGGTCATATCTGTTGTGGCCCAGCCACCTGAAGATCCTGCAGCTGTGACATCTTTTGTGTATTCAATATCAGCCGGAGCCCATCCCTGCGCATTACTGGTTTGTAGTGTAAATGTTGATATTGTCCCTGCGCATGTCATTAATGCTAAAAGAGCCTTATATAATCGAAGTGGAAGTTTTACTCTCATTGTAGTGATGTGGTTTTGTTTTGTTTAGAAAATAGATATTCTAAATTATCAAGGTAGTAAATTTATGCTTTTAACGCTGCAAGATGCGAAAAAAATAAAGCCGAATTCACGCTTATAAATGGGTATGCAAATTTCATGTAACTTAATAATCGTAGGGTGGAGTTTTAGAAGTATTTAAGCCTTATCATAAAATTATGTATGACGCAAGTTTTTAGAAAAGAATATATAAAAATGTTAATTTATATTTATGTACATTAAAAAACCGAATACCTAAAAATAGGTATTCGGTATGAAGATTTCAAAAATGAGAAATTCTAAATTTTATGCATGAAAGACTGATCTTGCTTGAGCGATTTGATGAACTGTGTCAGGAGTTCCACGATTTCTTCAACGTCGTCAAATGATGCTGTTTCAACAGGCGAATGCATATATCGAAGCGGGATGGAGACTAATGCCGAAGGTATGCCGTTTCCTGTTTTATAAATGGAATCGGTGTCAGTGCCGGTTCCTCGACCCGATACCTCATGCTGTAAATCGATTTTGGCCTTATCGGCACAAACTTCCAATTGAGCTACCATAAGAGGGTGGTTTGCCGTGCCGTGAATGATGGCAGGACCGCCACCTAGGCGAACTTCTCCATGTTTGCCGAAATCTAATCCCGGAGTATCGGTAGCATGAGTTACATCGATGCAAATGGCGGCATCGGGTTGTAATCTATTTGTAATCATTCCTGCACCCACACAACCAACCTCTTCTTGAACTGCATTGACCAAATGAATGTTCCATTTAGGTTTAGATTTTGATTTACTTAATTTTTTACCAATTTCACGAAGGATAAAACCACTAAGGCGGTTATCTAGGGCTCGACAAACAAGCTTGTTGCCATTCATCGTCATTGGGCCATCGCAGTAAACCCCGACGCTGCCAATACGTAATCCCATTTCTTTTACTTCTTTGTCGGAATCCGCTCCGAGATCGACGTAAATTTCATGGATTTTAGGTTCTTTGCCATCACCTTCTCTTAAATGGATGGCTGTGTTACCGGTTACGCCAATTACTTCACCTTCGCTACCTAAGAAGCGAACGCGTCGACCTCTTGCAATAGCTGCATCGGTGCCACCAACTCGTTCCACTTTAAGAAAACCGTCAGATGTAATATGTCTGACGATGAATCCGATTTCGTCGGCATGTGCTTCAATCATCAAGGATGGAGCGTTTTCCGAAGTAGCTGAAAATGTTGCCCATGTGTTGCCGTAAGCATCACATTGTACAGAGTCTGTGTATTTACGCATTTCATCGGCCCAAATACGTTGGGCATCGATTTCAAAGCCGGATGGGCTAGGTGTTTCCAATAATTCGGTTAAAAAATCCATGCTAGATTCATTCAATTTCATGCTAAGTTTTTAACATGGACTTTGCAGTAAGTACACCGATAAGTTTTAGGTATGGATTTTTAATGGAGTAGGGCAATAAAAAAGCACCCGAGAGATGGGGTGCTTTTAATTCATAGTTTATACCTCGATTTTTAAATCGTTTTTACTCATTATGTATCCGGTGTCAGGGTCATGATACTGTTTTGAGTAAAGTGAGGTTCGTGCTGAGCCGTATGGGTCTAATTCACGGGCTATAGGTAATTTTTTCGATAAAGCCGGGAAGTATTTTTCGACTATCTCGTAGGTTGTCATTGGTTCCGTAACCAAATTGACTGAGCTGAGGCTGCAGCTCCATGCTTTCTCTACATCGTTGACGATTCTTGTCATGGGGTAGAGCTGGTGACGCTCCAAAAGAGATACGGGAAGTATCTTTTTGGTTTTCGGTGTCTTGGTGATAACATCAAGAACACTGAATAATCCATCAATTTCGACTAGTTCGGGAACGCGCACATTGAGAACGCGACCGAATCGAAGGTTGATGAAATCTCTCAAGGCGATACGATTGGCAAGATAGGGGTCATTCGACTCCATTAATTGAGGTGTTTCTTCGTTGCCGTTCGCCTCTAGGAGGTCAAGGCCGGTCACGAATGTGACTCTCTCGGCCTTAACTTCCGTAAGGAGGTTGATCAAAGTTTCGGTAAACTTTGTATCCCACTCGACTTGTTCGCGTGTTACGATGGGTCCTTGCCATAATGATGGGCAAATGATCACCACTTGTCCAAATTCTTTACCACGCATCAAATTGAGATTTTCTTCATCAATGAGATAATCGTAATAACGTTTGGATGTCCAATATTGTCCGATCGGACATGTGGCGCCGATAAAGGCTGTATCAATCATAGCGAATAAGTCGAAAATAAACTTTAGTTTAGTGCATCAAATGCGGACTTGAAGAAGAAATATCCCCAACCCCAATCTTCATTGCCTGCCCAATCCTTGTCGTAGTGATGACGAGGGAGAATGAAACGCTCAGGGTGAGGCATCAATCCCATGGCTCGGCCTGTGCTGTCTTGTAAGCCGGCGATATTGCAAGCGGAACCATTGTGGTTGGTTGCGTATTGCAATGCTACGTTGCCTGCTGCAAGGTATTTTTCAGCGTCGCCCGGTTCGGTCACTAAACGACCTTCCGCGTGAGCGGATGGAAGTTCGAATTCATCAGGAAGTCCTTGTAAGAATGGAGAGTTTTTAGCCACTTTGACTAATTTGTCCCACATGCATTCAAAGCGTTCGCTTTTGTTGTCGATGAGGCTAGCCTTAGGCAACATGCCTAATTTTGTAAGGATTTGGAAGCCGTTGCAGATACCGAAAACAAAACCACCGTCGGCGTGATGTTTAAGGAGAGCGTCTCCAAGGAAACGCTCGGTTTCAAGCTGAGCCAAGCGTCCGCTGGTAACATAGTCGCCATAGCTGAATCCGCCGCTTAAAACGACAAGTTGAGCTTTTTCTACATGTTCCTTGCTGGCTGTAGCGATGGGTTGCACCTGAGTGGAGAATCCGGCGATGCGTAAAGCGCGTTCGGTTTCTACGTCACAGTTTGTACCCGGATATTTAAGTAAAAGTGCGTGTGGCATAAGATAAAATTGTTTGAATGAAAGGATGGATAATTCCGCCTGATTAATAGTAAGGGGTTAAGCCGTCTTTCCAAAGCTTCTTGAGCTTGGCTAATTCACAATCAAGAACGGTAGCGCCTTGATAGGTAGCTACGATATTCTTATTGGCGTCAGTGGCTTTACCGATGCAAGCGCAAGGGAAGCCTTCCATAGCTGCTTCAAAATCTTGAGCAAAGTCAGGAGTTACCTCAACTAAGATACGACCTGTGCTTTCGCTGAATAATGGAATAGCCGGGGATGTCCATCCGTTTTGTGTAGGAACTTTATCTAAGTTAAGTTCGATACCAGCCTTGCCGGAGAAGGCCATTTCAGCTGCCGTAGCGGCTAAGCCACCTTCAGAAACATCGTGTGCGGATAATACGAGACCGGAAGTCAAAGCATTGTAATAGGCTTTGTAAAGTTCCATGTTCACGGCACAATCGGTTTGAGGTACTTTACCATCGATTACTTCGTGAGTTCTTGCGAATACGGAACCGCCGATTTCATCTTCGGTGTTACCGATGAGGTAAAGAACGCTGTCAGCATTGCGTAAGGAAGAACCTGTCGTGTGATCAGGGCTTTCTACAATACCGATGCCGGAGCAAAGGAATGTTACCGGAATGTTGATCGGACCTTCTTCAGTTTCGAAGTAGTTGTAGAAGGAATCTTTACCGGAAATGTATGGAGCATTGAAATCAAGAGCAGCCTTAGCGATACCCTTCACACATTCTACCAAACGACCCAATTCTACAGGAGATTCAGGGTTGCCCATGCAGAAGTTGTCAAGCAAGCCGATCTTATCAGGATTGGAGCCTACGAGGATCAATTGGCGTACACATTCATCAACAGTACCCGTACCCATTGCGTATGGATCGGTTTTGCCCCATTCAGGTAATACGGCACAAGCCATAGCCATGCATTTTTCAGAACCGTCAATGTCGATGACGGAGCCGTCTTGCGGAGCGTCCGCTTCAGCACCTGCTAATGGTTTGAGTAAGGTGTTGCCTTGTACTTCGTGGTCG
Source organism: Akkermansiaceae bacterium UBA7331 (assembly GCA_002471255.1). GTDB lineage: Bacteria > Verrucomicrobiota > Verrucomicrobiia > Verrucomicrobiales > Akkermansiaceae > Akkermansia. The sequence continues at coordinate 313,097 of DKPP01000011.1, forward strand.
TATTCACGAATGATCGGTTCGCGAGAAACGATAGCAAAGTCAGCCATGACGGTAGCAAGAGACTTGCTCAAGTCTTGGTCTGGAAGATCCATCTTGGTAAGACCCTTGCCGGATGTGAATACGGAATCAAGATTCTTAATTGGTGCGTCGTGTAGCTTGGAGTTATCTAAGCAACATACGACTTCGCCTTTATGCCAAACTTTAAGAATGCCGGTGTCATCGGAATGACCGAGTACGGTTAATTCGGTTTGGAAGGTATCAGCCAATTTTTGAAGTTCAGGAAGATCCTTTTCTTCAACGGCGATAACCATACGCTCTTGTGATTCGGAAAGGAAGATTTCCCAAGAAATTAAACCGGGCTCTTTAAGAGGAGCGTTGTCGAGGAAGAGTTCGCCACCCGTTACGCTGAGCATTTCACCTGCTGCAGAGGAGAAGCCACCCGCACCACAGTCAGTGATGAATACGATCAAGCCGCGTTCGCGAGCTTCCATGATGAAGTCGAGAGCCTTTTTCTCTTCAATTGGATTACCAATCTGTACGGCGGTGAAATCTTCTTCGTGGGAAGAACCGTCCAATGCTGCGGAAGAGAATGTAGCACCTTTAAGGCCGTCACGACCGGTTCTGCCACCGATAACGATTACCTTTAAACCCGGGCGCATTTCTTTGTCGATGTCTTGACGTGGGATAACGCCGGCAGTACCACAGAATACTAATGGATTGTAAATGTAAGTTGGGTCAAACTGAATAGCACCATTTACGGTTGGAATACCCATACGGTTGCCATAGTCACGCACACCACGTACAACACCACGCATGATGCCTAATGGGTGGATAACATCGTCAGCTTTAATTTCGGCCGGATCGGTGTCAGGAGCGCCAAAGCAGAAAACATCAAGAGATGCAATAGGCTTAGCGCCTTTACCTGCACCAAGGATGTCACGAATAACACCGCCAAGACCTGTGTTAGAACCTGCATATGGTTCAATAGCTGATGGGTGGTTGTGTGTTTCCGCCTTTAAGCAAACAGCCAAGTTATCATCTAAAGTGATGAAACCTGCGTTATCGTGGAATGCACTAAGTACGAAACCGGGCTTGCGAGCCATGATTTCTTCGGAAGGATCCTTAATGAAAGTTTTGAAAAGACTGTTGATGGCCTCTGTTTTGCCACCGTCAACGCTGTGCTGTACAGTAGCGGAGAAGATACGGTGTTTGCAGTGCTCAGACCAAGTTTGAGCGATTACTTCAAGCTCAACGTCAGTCGGGTCGCGATCGATTTCGCGGAAAATTTGTTGTACAACTTCCATATCTTCGCGAGATAAGGAAAGTTTTTGTTGCTTACTCAAAGCAAGCAAATCGTCGCTGCTAAGTTCGCGAACGGGGATGATTCGGTATGTTTTGGTGGACATGGTCAAAATGATGAAATGATTCGTATAAAAGAATTAAGCGATCACCCAGTTGTGAATAGCAGGGTTGCATACATCTTTGGCAAATCTGGTAGATAAAGATTCTTTATCTCCTTCTCCAAAGACATAAACGCGTTGTGTAATCTTAAGATTATTGATGGTGAAAGGAAGGTTCTTTCTACCACGGTAGTTTTGCATGATGGCTTCTTTTTCCAGGTCAAGGGCACCTGCTTTCATGCCATAATCAATACGGAAAAGAGCTCCATCCAAAATAGGAGTGGTTTCTTCACTGAAAATTTGGGCGATTGGGTCAACCAAAACGCTTAGAAGGTATTCACGTGCTTTTTGTTCGTCGCCGTCGATGTCAACCGTGTAAACGCGGCTATGGCGAGAAGTGAGACCCGCATTTAATGGGGTGTATAAAAGGGAGTCGGCATTTGCCGCATCTTGGAATCGGCTGATAACTTCGAAATGGAGTGTCATATCGCTCAAATTTTGGGCTTAGAATGAAAAATGGAAGCCGATAGAAATACCGGCTCCCATGAAAAAAGGCTGTCGCTTAGGAGTTTTCTTGAAGGCGCTTAAGCACTTCTTCGTAAGCTTCCATAACGTTTCCAAGGTCTTGGCGGAAACGGTCTTTGTCCATCTTGGCACCGGTTTCGATGTCCCAAAGACGGCAAGTGTCAGGAGAAATTTCGTCGGCAAGTACGATTTTGGTAGGATCTTCGGCCAAACGACCAAATTCGATCTTAAAGTCAACCAAAGTAAGGCCTACTTGCTTGAAGAAGTCGATAAGCACTTCGTTAACGATCTTAGCTTGTTGACGAAGGTATTCGCAATCTTCTTCGGAACCTGCGCCCAATTCACGAGCATAGTCATCATTGATGAACGGATCGCCCAAAGCGTCATCCTTGTAAGAAAACTCAACGATTGGCTTGGTGAATTTGGTGCCTTCGGCAACTCCCATGCGCTTACTGAATGAACCAGCTGCGATGTTACGAACGATCACTTCCAAAGGAAGGATACTTACCTTTTTAACGGTAAGGTTGATGTCATCGATGTCACCAACAAGGTGAGTGGTTACACCTTTAGCTTCAAGCATCTTGTAGATAAGTAAGGTGATAGCCTTGTTCATTCTGCCCTTGTTTTCAAATTGGGCTTTTTTCAATGCATTGAATGCGGTTGCATCGTCTTTATACTCCATGCGTAGAACGTTTGGATCTTCTGTTGCATAAAGTCTCTTTGCCTTGCCTTCGTAAAGTGGTTGCATGTTGTTATGTAAGTGCGGGGGTTAAACGCGTGCGAGATTCTAGTCATGACTTGGTTTTGAGTCAAGACGCATGTTTGACTGACTGAGTTCTCGTTATCATTTGTTTATCATGAATGTTCAATCTCGAGGTCCGTCGAACCTAAATGTAGTGAAAAATTTGTGATTTTAAGCTGGCTTTTTAAGAATGTTTGGGTATATGGCTATGTCGGTGTGATATTTTGTGACTGTCCTATGAATTTGTCTTGCTAGAGAGTACTCGGGGCGTATCATTAAACACGTATGCACGATGACTTGGCGAAATTATTGTCTCTCGGGAAGATTAACACCGAGCTAGCCGAAACTCTTGATCAAATCTCACCCGGAAGTTATTGCTACCATAATTCATGGGGCACCGGGAAAGTCAAAAGCTGGTCTTTACCTGCCAAGAAAATTGTAGTTGATTTCGAAAATAAGTCAGATCATGAAGTGGCCTTAGGTGCCGCTCTTCAGATTCTGACTTTTTTGTCGGAAGAGCACTTCTTGGTAAAACGTTATGAAAATTTGGATACTTTGGTTGTTCAAGCCAAGGTTGATCCTATTGGTTTAATTCGCGATATGCTTACCGCTTATGGTAATTCCATGAAGCCGGAAGAAATCGAAGCCGTCTTAAAAGGTACTGTCGTTGGTGACGCCTTTTGGAAAAACTGGTGGGATAAAGTTCGTTCCGAGCTTCGCTCCAAAGTTGAGTTTATGATGCCAACCAAAAAAGGTGAGAAAATCACCTTGCGTGAAGGCGATATTAGCTACACTCAAGCCGGATTGGAAGATTATCAAGCCACTCGCGACTTAAAAGCGAAGATTCGTATTTTAGATGGTCTTAAAACCGATAAATTAGCAGCCAATGCGCAACTTTTATTGAAGCTTGTTGAAGCTATCGATGAAGACGTACGTAATGGTGGTAGCGTTGCTTTACAGCAAGTGCTTGAATTAGCCGTTTTACGTGATGACTACATTGCCGCTTTAAACGTGCCTGAATTGGCTCAAGAAGTTTATCCTCTTTCCGAATTGGTGAAGGATGCTTATGAAGCTAATGACGAACGCTTCGCCGAAGTTGTTAATTTGATGCCGGCTTCTCGTCAGAAGAGCATTTATGAAGTATTAAAAACTCTTAACGGAGATGCTTGGGTAAAAGTGATGCTTCACTTATTAAACCTTGCAGGTGCTCGTGCCACTGGTGAAGTTGCTAAGTTTATTGTTGAAAATGGTCATTCCAAAGAATTGATTAACCATTTGAAGCAAGGTTTACGTCGTCAGACTCTTTCTCCTGAAACTTTGATCTGGATGTGCCGTCAGCGTAATGAAGTAGTAAAACCTGCCTTCTCTATGGGTGTAGGTATTGCTATGATGTCACTTATCGAGCAAGACCACACTGATGGTGGCCCTCGTAAAATGCTTCGTTTGCGTAATATGATTATGGATGATAAGACCTTGATCGATGACATGATCGGTAAGGAAGATTTGTCCGAAGTACGTCAGTTTGCAAAAGTTATCTACAACGCAGCCGCATTCACGGAACAAGAACGTGGTGCTTTGATGGCACGTATGATCAAGCTTTTCCCTGCTTTACATGAGATCGTGTTGAGCTCCGTAAGTAAAGTTTCCAAAAAGCAAGATCCTCTTTATGTATCTTGGGCTAGCTTGGACGCTCGTAAGAAAGAGCTTGATGAGCTTGTAAACGTTAAAATTCCTGAGAATCTTCACAACAAGAAGATTTCTCGTGCTGAAGGTGACCTTCGCGAAAATGGTGGTTATCAAGATGCTAAGGAAGTGGAAAAAGTGCTTAATCGTCGCCGTAAAGAATTGGAGCAAGCTTTGGCAAGTGCTCGCGGTACCGATTTTGAAATCACCGATACTGAAAAGGTAGTAATGGGTACCAAGGTAACTTTGGAAGCTCAAGACGGTACTGTTTCAGAATACACCATCTTAGGTGCTTGGGATACGAATCCTGAAAAGCACATTGTTTCTTATCTTTCCCAATTGGCTAAGCAATTATTGGGTCGCAAGGTTGGCGATCAAGTGAAGTTTGTTCCAATGGATGGAGACAAGAAGCAAACCTTCACAATCCTTAAAATTGAGGCTGCTGTTTAAGTAATCTCAACTTGATTTTTAAGAGACCATCTTTGCTCTATATGAGCGGATGGTCTCTTTTTTTATGCTTTTATTGATTCCCTACGATATGTAGATAATAAAAAGACCGGCACATCGTAGTGATGTGCCGGTCCTCTGAAATAAATTAACTCTTGAAGTAATTAGGAATTAATTCCAAAGCTTTTAGCGTATTCCTCAACGGTGTCGCAAGAGCAAACAAGGTTTCTGTCACCATAAACGTTGTCAACACGGCCGCTGTATGGCCAGAACTTGTGGGTTCTCAATCCTGCTACAGGATAACCTGCTTCAGAACGTGAGTATGGGTGAGACCATTCATCAGCTGTCACCATTTGGGCTGTGTGAGGTGCGTTTTTAAGAACGTTATCGGTTGCGTCGGCTTTGCCATTAATGACGTCCATGATTTCACCATGGATTTTGATCATAGCTTCGATGAAACGATCAAGCTCTTCTTTAGATTCGGATTCGGTCGGCTCTACCATCAATGTTCCCGGAACTGGGAAAGACATGGTTGGTGCGTGGAAACCATAGTCCATTAAACGCTTGGCGATGTCGTCAACTGTTAAACCTGCGTCGTGATTGAGTTCACGTGGGTCAAGAATACATTCGTGGGCAACAAGTCCCTTATTACCGGAGTAAAGTACAGGATAGAAGCTACCTAATTTCTTAGCAATATAGTTTGCGTTAAGAATAGCAACTTCGGTGGCCTGTTTCAAACCTTCCGGACCCATCATGGCGATGTACATCCAAGTGATAGGTGCGATAGATGCACTACCCCAAGCTGCTGAAGAAACTGCTCCCGTATCATTACCAAGGCTGATGTGGCCTGGAAGGTATTCTACAAGGTGCTTGGCTACACCGATTGGGCCAATGCCCGGGCCGCCACCACCGTGTGGCATAGCAAAGGTTTTGTGAAGGTTCAAGTGGCAAACGTCTGCTCCAATGTTGCCTGGGCTGGTTAAACCAACTTGAGCGTTCATGTTGGCACCGTCCATGAATACCTGTCCACCGTTTTCGTGGATGATATTGCAAAGTTCGGCAATAGGTGCTTCATATACACCGTGAGTAGATGGATAGGTCACCATGATGCAAGATAAATGCTCACGATGTTTTTCCGCTTGTACTTTAAGGTCATCCATATCGATGTTACCTTTATCATCACATTTAACAGGAACGATCTTAAGACCGGCCATAGCAGCGGAGGCAGGGTTTGTGCCGTGTGCTGAGTTAGGGATGAGGCAGATATTGCGATGTCCTTGTCCTTGTGCGATTTGATAGCGACGGATCGCTAATAGACCGGTGTATTCGCCGGAAGCGCCTGAGGTGGCTTGCAATGATACGGCGGCAAAACCGGTAATGATGGAAAGGCGATCTGCCAATTTGGTAAGCATTTCACGAATGCCAACGGATTGGTCTGCCGGTACGAATGGGTGAAGTGAAGCTGCTTCAGGCCAAGTAATTGGCATCATTTCAGCGGCTGCATTAAGTTTCATCGTGCAAGAACCCAATGGAATCATTGCTTCATTAAGAGCCAAGTCACGGGATTCAAGACGTTTGATGTAACGCATCATTTCCGTTTCGGAATGATAGGAATTAAAGGCTTTTTCTTCACAGAAAGGAGTCGTTCTGTTAAATGAAGCATCCCAAGCAGGGGTGTCATTTTTACCCAAGAAGTAATCGTGAAGGCTGTCTTCTTCGGTAACTTCAGGGTTAACGGAAGAGGAAAGGGCGCGAGCCAATGCAATCACGTCACGAGAAGATGTGGTTTCATCAAGAGAGATGGAAACACGATTTTCATCAAGCTTGCAAATGTTGTAGCCGGCTTGTAATGCGCTAGCGACTGCTTCAGCAGCTTTACCTTCGGTGCGGATGACGATGGTGTCGAAGAAGTTTGTCGTTTCAAGTTCCAAGTTGTTGCTGTCCTTGACGGATTTAGCAAGCATTTTGGTATGTCCATGAATGATGTTGGCGATCTTCTTCAAACCTTCAGGACCATGATAAACGGCATAAAATGTGGCAAGTACGGCTACGAGTACTTGAGAAGTACAAATGTTGGAAGTAGCTTTATCGCGGCGAATGTGTTGTTCGCGAGTTTGTAAAGCAAGTCTGTATGCAGGGCGACCTTGAGAGTCGATAGACATACCGATGATACGACCAGGGATACGACGCTTCAACTCATCTGTGCAAGACATGTAAGCGGCATGAGGACCACCAAAGCCCATTGGTACACCAAAACGTTGGGTAGTACCCACGCAGATGTCTGCACCAAAGCTGCCAGGTTCGCGAAGTACTGTTAATGCCATTAAATCGGCAGCTACTACGCAAAGAGCCTTTTGCTCGTGTACTTTGTTGAAGAACTCAGTGTAATCTTCGATATTACCAAGAGTATCTGGATATTGTACTAATACACCGCAGAGGTCGCTTCCGATGGATGCAGGATCAAATGTCTTCCAGTCACCTACGATGATGTCGATGCCTTGGAACTCAGTGCGGGTTTTGATGATGCTGATTGTTTGTGGTAAGCAAGTATCGGCAATAAAGAAAGTCTTAGCCTTTGGCTTAGCACTGTAGCAGAGATAAACGGCTTCAGCAGCTGCGGTGCCTTCATCCAATAAAGATGCGTTGGCAATCGGTAAGCCGGTTAAGGAAGAAACCATTGTTTGGAAGTTCATGAGCATTTCCAAACGACCTTGTGCAATCTCAGCTTGATATGGGGTGTAAGCTGTGTACCAACCCGGATTTTCCAATACGTTACGAACGATAACCGCAGGAGAATTGGTGCCGTAATAACCTTGTCCAATATATGATTTAAGCAACTTATTTTTGGATAAGATAGCTTTTAACTCGGTCAAAGCGTCTGCTTCGGAGCGAGCAGGAGGCAATGGAAGAGATTCGCTTAAACGAATGTTTTGAGGGATTACGTCGGTGATCAATGCGTCTAAGGAGTCGTAGCCGAGATCCTTAAGCATATTGTCGCGATCGATGCCTACCGGCCCGATATGACGAGATACAAAGTCTGGTTGGGAATTCATGCGTGGAAAACTGGGAATGATTTCTGAGAAAAGGGAAAAGCAAAAGCCCCGGTAGGTTTCTCTCCGGGGCAAAGCTTGGTTTGATGATTAGGAGCAGAAGCTTTCGTAATCGGAAGCACTCAACAAATCATCAGTTTCGCCTGGCATTTCAAGGCGAATCTTGTAGATCCAGCCTGCACCGTATGGATCGGAGTTTACAAGGGCAGGATCATTTGAAAGTTCTTCGTTTACTTCAAGGATTTCACCGGAAAGAGGGGTGTAAACATCACTTGCAGCTTTTACGGATTCAACAACGGCAACGCTGTCGCCGGAAGAAACGGTAGCACCAACTTCTGGAAGGTCAACGAATACTACGTCTGATAATTCAGCTTGAGCGTGATCGCTGATACCAACTGTAGCGATATCGCCGTCGATTTCTACCCATTCGTGATCGCGGGAATAAAGGAGATTTTGTGGAACGTCGTGCATAATATAATAGATTTAATTGTTTACGATTTGTGAAATTGTTCTTTAGTGTTTGTGGGAATTATCCTTTTTTGTAAAAAGGCTTCTTCACAACGACGGCAGGGAATTTTTTACCACGCACGTCGATTTCTAATTCCGTACCGACTTTGGCATAGTCAGCAGGCAAGTAAGCCATAGCGATACCTTTCATCATGCAAGGGGAAAGTACTCCGCTGCTCAATTCGCTGATTTCCGGTCCACCTGGAAGATGTACCTTGTAATGAGCGCGAGGAGGAGCTCCCTTGTCGGTATATTCAATAGCTACAAGTCTTTGTTTTGGTCCATTGGCTTTTTGTTCACGAAGAACGTCAGCACCAATGAAATCAGTATCCAATGCGCAGAAGAAACCTAAACCGGCTTCAATTGGGGTCTTTTCCGGAGAAAGGTCAGAACCATTGAGCGGATAGCACATTTCAAGACGGAGACTATCACGAGCACCTAAGCCACATGGTTTGGCACCGGCTTGTACAAAAGAAGTAAGCCATTCGATGCCGTCAACAGCAGGGCAGAAGAACTCAAAACCGTCTTCACCTGTGTAACCGGTACGGCAGACCCAGAGGTCTTTGCCTTCTACGGTCAAACGGGCGATTCCGTTGCGAGGAGGAAGAGTGATGTTTGGGAAAAGCTTAGCAAAAACGTCCTGACATTCCGGACCTTGGATAGCTAAACCTGCATATTTATCAGAGTGGTTCTCAAGGCTGACGGAGTCAACGAGGTGTTTTTCCATCCATGCGTAATCTTCATCAATCATGGAGGCATTTACCACGACAAAATAGCTGGTTTCCTCAAAACGATATAAAATAAGATCATCAATAACGCCACCACGCTCGTTGAGCATCATGGAGTACTGACCTTGACCGATATCAAGCTTGTTGATATCGTTTGTCAATAATTGGTTAAGCCAAGCAGCTGCTTGAGTACCGGAAACGATGAATTGTCCCATGTGAGAGATGTCAAAAACACCGCAATGTTCGCGGACTGTCTTATGTTCATCAATGATACCGGTATATTGAACCGGCATGTTCCATCCTGCGAATGGAACCATTTTCGCACCCAATTCAACATGCTTGGGTGCCAGTGGAGTAGATTTGATTTCGCTATCGGTCATGTGAGGAAATATTTTTCGACGTGAATTTGGTCCTATGCAGGCCAAAAGTCAATTGAAATTCTCGACTAGAACGAATAATTAAACGTTGAAACGGAATTCAACAACATCACCGTCTTTAACGATATATTCTTTCCCTTCAATTCTTAGCTTACCTTGCTCACGAGCCTTAGCTTTGCTACCGCATTCCATAAGGTCGTCATAGTGTACGATTTCAGCTGCGATAAAGCCGCGTTCGAAGTCGGTATGGATCACGCCGGCAGCCTGTGGCGCCTTAGCTCCTGCAGGAATCGTCCAAGCACGAGTTTCTTTCACGCCCGTAGTAATGTAGGTTCTAAGACCTAATAAATGGTATACGGCACGGATCAAATCCGATACGCCGGAATCTTTAACGCCGAGAGCTTCTAAAAATTCTTTGGCTTCTTCGTCTTCAACGTCGATAAGTTCTTCTTCAATACGAGCTGAAATAACGATTGCTTCGGCATCATGTTGGTCGGCAACGTATTCACGTACTTTTGATACGTATGGGTGCGCATCAGGGTTGTTGATTGCGTCAGCCAATTCATCTTCATTCACATTACAAGCAAAGATGCTCTTCTTATCGGAAAGTAATTGGAAAGTCTTTAATAAGTTGCGCTCGTCATCGCTGAGTTCTAAAAGAATAGCAGGCTTTCCTTCGTTAAGGTGAGGTAAAAGCTTATTAATCAATTCCACCTCTGCTTTAGCTTCTTTATCTCCGGAACGAACTTTCTTTTCACGTGAGGAAAGGCGTTTTTCCATTGTCGTGATATCGGCAAGGATCAATTCGGAGTTGATGATCTCAATGTCACGAATCGGGTCGACGGAACCAAGTTCATGGATGATGTCATCATTATCGAAGCAACGTACAACTTGTACAATGGCATTTACTTCACGGATGTTTGCCAAAAATTGGTTACCTAAGCCGGCACCTTCGGAAGCACCTTTTACCAAACCGGCAATGTCAACAAACTCAATCAGGGTAGGGATGGTCTTTTCCGAGTTGGTCATGTTGGATAAGGTTTCCAATCTTGGATCCGGAACCGTTACCATGCCCACGTTCGGGTCAATTGTGCAAAACGGATAGTTCGCAGCCTGAGCTTTTCTCGTTTTTGTGACTGCGTTGAACAAAGTGGATTTACCCACGTTTGGAAGACCTACAATACCTGCCTGTAACATAGCCGGATTGCATACAAGGTTACTGAATTAAAGTCAAACCTCAATTCAAAGAATGACGTTTCTTAGTGTAAATTTTAGCTGGCACTTAATGCCCAGCGGAGCAGTGATTCGGACTCAGCCCAAATTTGAGATGGTTTGGCTCCAAGAACGACCACGATAACGTGTCTGCCATTGACGCCGCCACAGGAAATCAAGCAACGACCTGCAGCATTAGTGTAGCCGGTTTTCATTCCGGTAATCCAAGGGTATTTACCTAATAATTTATTAGTATTATTGATCGATACCATGCGACCATTAGATCGTTTGAAGGAGAAATGTTGCATGTCCACCATGTGGCGCAATTCAGGGTTTTTGTATGCGTGGTAGGCGCAACGAGCCATATCGATGGCTGTAGAATATTGATCGCCCGGCAAGCCATTGGGGTTAACGAAATGTGAGTTATACATGCCCAATGAACGGGCTTTAGCATTCATCATGTATGAAAAGCGTGTCAATGAGCCGGCAGTATGTCGTGCAAGCGTAACGGCTACATCATTATAGCTACGTACCATTAGAGCAGTTAGTAAATCTCTTTTCGTATAAGATTCTCCGGGGCGCACACCTAATTTAGTAGGGTCTGCTTTGGTGTCTTCGGGTTCAATAACAATACGATCATTAAGACTACCGTGATCCAATACGACTAAAGCTGTGAGCACTTTTTGAGTGCTGGCTACTTGTCGTTTTTGTGAGGCATTATGCGTGTAAAGTAATTTACCTGTCAGGGCATCCATCACGCAGGCGCTAGCACAGCGAGGCAAGCGAGGAGCTCTGTCCGGTAAGGCTAATGGGCGTGATGGGTAGTTATAAGGTAAGCGCTTTGTTTGTGGCTTAGGAGCTAATGCATCAGGAACCGGAGTTGCCAGTGGAATTTCATTAGACTGACAGCTTGTTGTGGTAAAGCCAATAATCAGTGATGCAATCAGTGAGACAAAACGCATACCCTTAGCTATCGAATTATCTGCTTGTTATCAAGTCTTAATTCGGTCAAGTATCAAATGAAGAACATCGGCACCTGATGCTTGGCTGCCATGCTTTCTAATGTAATTTGCGAGGCTGCTTTTTCAAGTGTTTGGTTCATTTGCTTCCATGTATCCGCTACGATATTGGCCGATTGACCTTCTTGATTTTGGTTGAAATCAAAGAGTGATCCCTCGATGGCAACTATAATATCATAGAGAGTGATAGTAGAAGGATGTCGCTCTAAAAGATAACCACCCAGTTTGCCACGTTTACTTTTTACCAAGCCGGCTTTCTTTAAATCGGTAAGGATTTGAGCTAAAAAATTGACTGAGACGGATTCCGCATTGCCTAAATCTTCTAATTGGGAGACGGTTCCCAAGGAATGTCTTCTTGCGAGCTGAATCATCACTCTTGTCGCATAGTCAACTTTTTGCGGAATTTTCATGCCCTAATACTTATCACGAGTTGGATTTTCCTCAATGTAAAAAATGAAATAAGTACAAAATTTACTCAAATAACCACTAATTATGTAGATATTAGATATTGATAATTTGCTGTTAGCTTTAGTTGATTTGTTATGGTAAAGGAATGATGTTAAGCTCAGCCGCATTTGCCCATGGATGATCGTTACGAACCGGTTGCACTGCCTCAAATTTGAAATAGCGAGCTTCAACCGGTTGTTTGAATTCAATGCGTTGCATAGCCGGGTCTTTACGAATATAATGGTAGGTAAAATCACCTTTGGATACTTCCGTCCAATCGGTCCCATCATTAGAGATGAGAAAACGATATGTTTTCACTAAACCTTTATCAGTATCCATCCGAGGTTGATAAATAAAGCCTGAGAACTTCATTTTGGTACCCATATCCACAGAAATCCAATGCGGGTAATTCGGTAATGCGTTGGTGAAACTACTGTGCCAATAGGTTCCTTCATCTCCATCAATAGCATTTTGAGCTACACCTTCACCGGGTTCATCAGATGAGTTTGAGTGAATTTTCCATTGGGCTTTTGCTACTTGCTCATTTAGCTCTAATGTGAAGGGTGGCATATCATAGTCGGACGCATTGGATTGAGGATGTGTGGCCCATACGGTCAATTGGCCTTTTTTACAAAGAAAAGGTTTTTGATAGACTGTCACAGGCCCTTGGCCTATTTGATAATAGATTTTTGCCCATGGCGTAGCTGAGGTGAGCGTGACTATACTTTCCTGATTTCGTGAAATAATGGGTGTGGCAGCGGGAGCCCACGAAGATGTCTCTGAAGCTAAATCTCCAATACTGAATTGCATCGTAGTGGGGTGATTAAAACGTTGATATTTCATTAATGGTCTTGGTCCGCAGGAGGCGCCACCCAAGCCCATTTGAAAAGCATCAATATTCATGACTACTTTGGTTTTGGCAGGTAATCGGTCAAGTGATTTGGCATTATTGAGTTCATCTGCCGTAAAATAATTGGAAGATGCTTCGATAGGTGTTGCCGAAGTAATGATAAAGCCTGATTTTTTATTGTTTTTAAGAGCCCATTTCGTTACTCCATATCGATTGCCCATTTCTTGAGGACGTGAGTAGGGGTAGAACATATCATCTACCGAGCTTTGATAATCTCCCCACATAGCTCCCGATTTGCGGTCGCAATAGGTATCCCATGGACCGTAGCCCGAATAATGAACGTGTTTATATTCCGGTAATGTTTGAAAGGTAAATCCTAAGCGGGGTATGGGTGTCTCGGGTGATGGAGAATAAATGATAGCCGATACAAATACTTGATCTTTTGTAAGCGTCCAAATAATTCGATAGTTTAATTGTAATCCCGATTTGGTCGTTTCCATTTGGCTTTCAATTTGGACTAAATCTTTATTTTGCTTAAGAATTTTTATGGATTTACATTGTCCGACCATATTTTGAAGCTTAAGCTTATTTTGCCAATCGTTTTTAATCCATGTGTCATTATCTACCGGGGCTCTGTAGGTTTGCAAGACTATTGGTGACCGTAAAATGTTAGTTCCGTTGATAAAAAACTTTGATAATACGCCATTAGTGAAAACGGCATAAGGTTTTTTGTTTTTATTGATCGTGATTTTGCCTTTTTGGTCGGTTACGCTCAAATTAGCAGGTTTGAGTGAATTATAAACTGGTGTAATTGCTTTTGTTGCTTGAGTAAATGATTGATAAGCAATGCATTTATCGATGATTGATTTTACCGAGTTGTTTTTGAGTTCGAAATTTTCCGGACAAACCGCCACAAATACATTATTAGAGGCAGGTAGATCTACGGAGATCGATTGCCCCGGTTCTATATCCGGTAAATCCGTGACAGTAGGTGAAAGCCTCTTATCGGCATCCATGATGATGAGCTTCGCCTTACTCAGAGTTAAATGGCTATATTTACTGGTAATAATGATATGATTATTATCTAACTTAAAAGATAAAGGCTGATAACAGTATTTTACTTCATACCACTTGGCCGTTTTTTCGCGTGAGCCTAATACGAGGCCATTGTCACAGAAGTTTTCTAAGTTGGGTTGATCCCCAAACATTCCTCCGTAGGCAAGGGTTTTAGATTTTTCCGGTGATACTTTATAATGCCCATTGCCGGATTTTTCAGCATGTAGGGATTGATCTGCCCAGTCCCATATACATCCGCCGATTAACCTTGGGTATTGGTCAAAGGCATCGACATATTCCTTTAAATTCCCCATAGCATTACCCATGGCATGAGCATATTCACAGAGAAAATAAGGTCTGTTCGTATCTTTTTTACCTTGGTTGATTACACCTTCGACACTTGGATACATAACCGAATCCATATCGACAGCTGGATGACCCGGAGGAAACTCGCAGTAATGTAATGGTCTGGTTTGATCGTAAGCTTTGATTGCTTGAGCTGCTGCTTCGAAATTGGGACCGTTGCCGGATTCATTGCCTAGTGACCATAAGATGACGCTTGGATGATTTTTTACCTGATGAACCATTGCCATGTTTCGTTCCACATGAGCTTGTTTCCATGAAGGGTTTCGAGAGATATCCATTGCCGTGTTTCGGATGCCGTGAGCTTCGCAATTCGCCTCATCCATGACATAGATGCCATGTTTATCACAGAGATCATACCAGAATGGGTGTTTTGGATAATGAGCATTACGCACACAATTGATATTAGCCTCTTTCATGAGTTTAATATCCTTCATCATATCTATTCTAGTAAGAGCTCGACCCCGATCAGGGTGTGTTTCATGATAGTTTACGCCCCTAAGTATGACCTCTTTACCATTAATTAATAGTTGTCCTTTATCACTAAGCTCTACTGTGCGAAATCCTACGTTAAGGTGTATTCCATTGTAAAATAATATACCATTGTCTAAACGGGCAATAATTGAGTAAAGAGTAGGTGTCTCCGCTGTCCATGCGTGAGCATTCGGTACTATATGTGACCATTTTAATTGGCACGTTTCATTGGGTGCTATGGCGGGTACATCGATTGAGATGGCTTCTTTGGGATAAGATCCCCAAAGTCCAAAATTAATCTTTAAAGTAGTGGGTTCTGATGTTTCCGTGCTATAGTTTTTGATTAAAAAATCACCATCAATTTCTCCGGTTGTATAATCAGGTTTTTTCATGCTTGCCCTGATGAAAGCATCATGTATCGCCACATTGCTGCGGATAAACAAGGTGACATCTCGAAAAATACCTGATAATCGAAAGAAATCTTGGTCCTCTAGATACGATCCGTCACACCAACGATAAACTTCAACGGCAATAGTATTTTTGCCGGGTTTCATGTATTTGGTGATATTAAACTCAGCTGCGTTGTATGAGTTTTCGGAATAACCGACTTTTTCTCCGTTGATCCATAAATAAAAAGCAGATTCTACACCGTCAAAACGTATGAAATATTGTGCCGGAATGTTTAGATGGTAACTTGGAGGATAAAAATTTTTGCGGTATGATCCAACAGAGTTCTTTTCGCGATAGGCAGTCCAATTTTTGGGTGCTTCATTCATCACGAATGGCGGGTTTGGTTTGAAAGGATAGGTCACATTGGTGTAGATCGGAGTGCCGTATCCTTTCATCTGCCAATTACTAGGTACATTGATCGTTGCCCATTTACTTACATCATAGTTGAGTTGATAAAAATCTTTGGGGCGTTTATCAGGATCTTCCGAAAAATGAAATTTCCATTCTCCATTGAGAGATTTGGACATTTTTTCGGCATTATAGCCTACATTGGCTCTGGGTTCTTCCTTGTTAATCGAATTAACGAGTTCATTTTCCCAATCCTTTTGAGTTTCTGTGGCGCCTAATCCATTTCCAATGAAAAAAATAGAGAGGTAGAGGATGATTTGGAAAAATGATGTGTTCATATAGGCAAGAATTGCTTAACTAATAATTTTATCTACATACGTCGATGTATCATCGAAACATACAAGAAATTATTAATCAAGCAATCCTTGCTAAAAATCAAATGAAAGTGAAGAAGTATCTTGAATCTGTGATTCTAAATTTCTTCAGGGGAAAGCCAACGGAATGCTACGATATTAAATTTGCGACCGAAGGCTTTATTGATAGCGGATAGTTTGCTTTCTTCTCTGGCTCCTGTTTTCATGTTGATTTCATAAACTGGAGTTTCCGGAGCATTACTAGGATCTACATAATAAATGCTTCGTTGAACGATAGCTTCGCACCATGCTTTGGCTAACACTTTTCCTGCCGGATTACATACTTCGCCATAAGAACGGATGGTGAAGGTATCATCTCGAGTGGTTAAGATATTACCAAGCACTGCCAATACGTCAGACTGGATTAAATAACCGGGAGCTGCCGTATATGCTGAGCCTTTGGCTGCTTCAGCATGTGGGTAACCTGCACTTGGAGAAATAATCGTGTCGGATAATTCATCAAAAACGCTATTGATTTTGCTATTATCAATGGCTGCTTGCAAAGCACCCTTAACACCCATTTCACCTGTTTCAAGTCGACGGTTGATAAACTCGGCCATATTGAGGAATGGACCGCGCTTTCTGACTTGGTTAACCATTTCCTTAGCCAAGTCTTTTAACTGGGATTCATTAACTCGACGTAAATCCGTCCATGCTTGGGCTTCTCCCATAGAGATGCCGTTTGTGATACCTACTGAGCCATAATCGTCAATGTGAGATTTATCGCTCATGGTAATTCCGAATCTAGAGAACAAAGCAGAACTATTGCTATTATTAATTTTCTGAGGTGTTCCTGATTCGTTATGAAGTAAAGGACGATTGATCAATCCCAACAAAATGGATTCCCAAGCGCGTTGTGAAACCGAGTTTACGTTGAAGGCTCCTTGTACTGTTAAGTATTTGGCGGCTTTTTTGTATCCATCTTTTTGAGTCAACTCATTAACGATCATTTCAGAGGACATGCCTTGACCCTGTGGTATGAAACGCTTATTAGCCAATTTGTTTTCTTGTTTGCCGGCAGGGGTAGAAAAGGCTTCTAAGATAATATCTTTAAGTTCTTCCTTGTTGGAAGAGCCGAGATTCTTAGGTCTTGTAGCCATGGAAGAGGTAAACCAAGAATCCCACATAGCATCATTGACCATAAAGCCGTGATCCCAGAAATCAGCAAGGGTGTCATCATTAGAAATGTTTTGTTTGCTGAATACCTTATTGGCAGGAATCATTGGGTCTGCAAATGAGTTACCGATACCAACACCCGGTACGCCGGACTGATAAGCAAAACGTTTTGCCGTATCTGCCAAAGATTGGGTTTGATACCAACCGGGTGTAAGTCTGCAACCTGCAAAACCGGCTAAGGAGTAGGGTTGTTGCCAAGGTAATTCTGCCGCTGCAATTTTATTCACCTGCTCGGCGCCCGGTCCACCAAATGGGCTAAGGCGTGTACCATCGTTTGATAAGATATTACCAATAGTAATTGGGGCGAAAGTAGTGTTTACTTGTTTAAGCTCAAATTGGTATGGGCTATAAGTACGAGAGAGTTCGCTAGCTCCGACCATTTGGCTACCCCAGAAAAGAGGGCTAGAGTGTTGCCATGTTTTGGCGCGGTAATCTTTATCTTCCGGATAATTGCCAATGATAGGAGATTTACTCCATTTAGCGGAAACACCATAATAAGTAACAAATAGAGAGTCATCATCTACTGTGCCGTAATATCCTTGTTTTCTTCTTTCTTCATCATCTCCATTGTTGTCACGCATGACGCTTGCGGGCAATAGAATATTATCCAATAGAGGTTTTTCCCATACGCCCCAATTCATGTTTAATACAGCAGGAGAATATTGTTTAAATATTTCAGGATCACTGGTTGAGGAGCCATTTAATGCGGTGGCTAAACCAAATTTCCCTTGATCCATAATGCCTGCACCCATAACGAAGGTTCCTAACTTTTGGGATGCTCTATCAAATTCGTTGGTTAGCTTTTTACTAAGAATATGGTTAGTGGGTGTGCCATCGCTACGTTGCTGAAAGCCAATTAATTCTGAATCTTTTTGTGCAAATTGAGTGCTAGCCTTAAATGGACCATCATGATCCGTATAGCCACTCCCTTCAAAATATTCATATCTTAGACCGGAAAACATGTTGACGGCATAAGCTCCTGTTTGTTCGGGAGCCTGTGACCAACCCTCTTTAAATGGGAAGTTATCCACCTTGATGTCGTGCCCATTTTTGCGTGAAAGATATGCAAAGTTTTGGCCTTTGTTTTCTCCACCTTGGACAAGGGGCTGTGAGAATAAAACTATTTCACCAGCACCAAGAGTAACTAAATCACCAGCTTTGCCTTGTCCGGAATTGTCTAAACTCGAGGTTTTTCTATATGATGCTCCGAAATCAGCGATTTGTCGGTCATTTCTATCTACGGGAGAATAAATATAGGGTGTAATGGGATATTCTGAAACCCTCACCATATCTTTTGCGGGTCTACCACCGTTTTGAACGTTGTGTCCAAAAATCATTGGCATGAATCTATGTTCGCCAAAATATGAACCCCATGGAGCTCCAGAAGCGGTAGCCATCTTTAAATCAACATTGTATGGATTCCACCACACAAATACTGGATTGACAGCACAACGTAATGAAAGAAAACCTCTATTACCGGATGGATTTTGTCCTGGATGTTTATAAAAATGGAAACCTAAGAACGTGTAGAATCTTAACAAAATGGGTTGTCGTACATAAGTGTAACGATTATCCATGATATTTAATGACGAATTAGGGTCAGCTGCAACATAAGTCATTGGCTTGTTACCATTCCATGCCAGTACTGCAGATTCATCTTGCCCTTTTTTGACATTGGAATCCCATACATTGGCCCAGAGATAAAGTTGATTCCAAGAAGCAATAGGTCTTTTTGATTCATAAGGAGAACCATCTTCCTCGTTATAAGGTCTCAAGCCAATATCACTGTTAGTTCCTTGAAATTCCTCAGGTAAGGTTTCTTGGGAAAGTAGAATGTTGAGGTCTTTTTTTAGCCCACCAAATTTTGAGTCGGTAAGTAAGCCGTTAGCCGTTAATGATACATCATGGAATAGTCCACCTAATATGCGTTGAGCTTCCAATGAGCCTCGTTGTGTTAACGAGATTGTATCATATGAAACAAGTTTTTGAATTTCCTGGTCGTATGAGCTTTCAGGAAAATCAATCAATCTATCTAAGCCTAAGTTTTGGATATCAGGGCCCGGAGTGTTCCATGTGGATTGGGCCAGTTTAGTAACATCCGTAACTTGGCTTTGATTGTATTTTGGTAAATTTACGCGAACTTTTTGATTCTCACCACTAATCCACCAAGCAAAATATTTTTGAGTATCTTGTTGTTTGCTATCTTTTACAAGAGTATCTTCAACTTCGATTAGCCCTGCATAAATTTCATTATTTGATGATTTGCTTTTTGATCTTTTCGGGGTACCTAGGGTTCCTGATCCGACTAAGCAAACTTTACGATCATTCTTTTTTTTGAGTCCCAGGCCATTTGATCCTGAATCAATTTGTCTCAATGTCCTATTATCAGGATCGGAAATAAGCCAAGATCTAAAGAGATCTTTACGTCCTTGATCGTACGTTGCAGTAATGTCGACTCCATTGGAAGTGGTACGGTTGAGATAATTATCAAAACTGTTCCATGCACCTAAAATATAGGGATTGCCTTGCGTGCTAGACTCGGACATGAGAATGCCTGAGTTTGCTGAAATGCGTTGGTCGGGGCCCAACTCACACTGAAGTTGACCAATAGCTACTTCCAATCCGAGTCTAGCTTGCGCTTTTGCCTCCATGGAAAGGAGGTTTTTTGAAGAAATGCGTGTTTGCGTGGAGGCCACGGTGAGAAGGCCAACACTAAGTAATGCTAAAAGGAGCATTAATACGATAGTCGAGATGAGAGCGAATGCTCGACGCCTTTTGCGTAGGGGCTTGCTTTCAATAAATCGAATTCTCATAAAAATTTAGAAAATAAAATGGATGATTGATGGGTGTTCGTGAGACGAACGTACTTTTTTACTCTCTCATACTATTAAATGATTTTTTTCATGATATAAAAATATCGTGGTATTATTTATTGGGTTTTTAACTTAATGGTAAATAGTTAGTTGTGTGATTTTATGTTCGGGTATTCTTTTAGAAAGTAAACCAGTAAGATTAAAATTAAAAAAAAGCAACATACCAACAACTGTAAAAATATCGTTGTTGGTATGTTGCGTAAGGAAGATCAGATCAATTATTTCTGTTGAGCTTTGGCTCTGATAATTACTGCGCCTTCATCAGGTTCTGTGGCTGCAGAAATAATGTGAAGATAGTTTAAACCAACAGGAGAATCTTCTTGAGCGACGAGTTTTTTGTATGGTTTACCATTTACTCTGACGTAACAGACAGATTTTCCTTTTTCCACACCATTCCATTGGAAGCTCATGGTATAGACCTTATTAGGTTGGAATGTTTTGCCGGGAATAGCATCTATGGTGTAAATAGCTTGTTCCGGCGTACTCATATCACAACCGTTAAATAGGCGATCTGTTAAAGATAAATGAATGCCTTTGCCTCCGGGTTGTAATTTGAATTGTACCGTTACCGTGCCTGTTTTTGCATTAGGGAAATTCCACGTAGCACCACCGGCTCTATAGTCTAATTCTTCCGGTTCATTGATAAGAGTATCATCGTCTAAAAAGCGAATGAGCATCCCTTCATCAGTCAATGTCGCACTAGGCTTACGGTTATAGGCGCAATGTCCCACCGGTTTGGGGATAAATGTATGATATGTCCATGCATCTAAGCCGTCTTTTACCAAATCAGTCGTTCTGGTCTTTTGATAAGCAATATCGACCGGAGCGATGATGATTTTTCTATGTCTTGGGTTTTGGCCTAATGAAATCAAAATCTTACCGTTATCCAATTCGACAAACTCACTTTGGTGGCTACCCAAATCGGAACCTGCCGAATATTTTTCATCATTTCTATACGGATTTAAATAGATTTCTCTAAAGCCAATCCATGTCTTGCCATCATCTTCCGAAACGGCGATATGGTGGGAATCTCGGTTGGTAAAAGCATTTTCACCACCTTTATTACCATGTTTGCCTTCCGGCATGGCAGCTGTGTCCGTCCATAAGGAAATAAGTCTTCCATCTTTAAGGCGACCAAGAGTGATCATGGTCAATGTGCCAAAAAACGGGGACTTTTCAGGCTTAGTCCAGGTATCACCATGGTCAGAGGAAAAAGCTTGCCAATGTTGGTCATGTGATGTGCGCACTACACAATATAATCTGCCGTCTTTTAATTCAACGACCGTACCCTCTACACCTGTATTAAGCCATCTTTTAGCTTTGTTTCGAGGATGTAATTCAGGTGCCGGTACGTGGATGTTACCTTTGGATTTTGTCCAAGTTTTCCCCCCATCATCCGAAATATGGAAAAACGTTCCGTTTCCGTGTGCCGGAATGATGATTCGTTTGCCATCATTAACTTCAAGAGGGGAGCGCATGATGCCGTTAAGAGAGACAAGTTTTTCCTTTCTCTCATCATCCGTCATTTGGGCCCAATCAGAAGTTAATGTTCCGTCTTTGGCTACGGCTTTCCATTGCCCATCCAAGTTATCAGTTAAAAATACATAACCCTTGATCGGTTGTACTCGGATGAATTGTTTATGTTTCGGTAACCATGTAATAGCAGGTGCTTCCTTGGCTATACCGCCATAATTGGGTGGGTAGGAATCGGGCGCTTGGGCATCAGTCCAAGTTTTCCCATTATCCTTACTAACGATGTATTTAATGTTTTTACGATCTCCACTGTAATGGCGGATTTCATTTTTGCTGACACGGATAAGACCTCTACCACCATCTGCGGGAGGAGTGGCTACGACTTCAATATTGAGATCTTTTGGTATGCCATTGTCTGCATTAGTTATAGCACAAGCCATTATGCTGGAAACGGCTCCTAGAATAATATGAAATTTCATGTTGTTTTTGCTTATTTTGAAGATGGTGATACGGAGAATTTAAGTCCGGGGAATTCTTTAACGTTTTGCCATGGTGTTTTTTCGTTGGTTTTAACCGGTACGAAAGTAAACATCCATCGTCTTGTTTTATCGTTATTAGGGCTTTTGATAAATACCTGGTTCCAACCTTTATTAAGACTAATCATAGATGGTTTACGGAAGTGATAGTTTTCATCTATTAATATCTTATTGTTGTTGGGACGTTGCCATTCCGGTGCCGGAATTTCTTTTCCGTTAACGTAGAATTTTGGGTTGGCGTGGAACCATTTGCCTTCTACGCTGGCAGGGCCTGTACTCCAGTCCGATGTCGCCCATGTATGACCACTTATCCAGCAAGGAACGGTTTGCTTTTTAGGTGAATAAATGTAAGTGACGGCATAGTAGGTATGGTTTTTATGAGGGAATGCACCCATTTTATTACCATTAAACAAAGTAGGGAAGTTGCAATAATGCTTGAAAATAATCGTTCCTCCCGTGTATGTGTCAGGCAACCATTCATAGTTTTTACCATCAAAATCATAAGATTTTTTGAGTTTTCCTGTTTTGAGCACCTCCTCAGGTGGGAATACTTTATCTACATCACCATCATGAGGGAATGGTCCAATGATTTTCCATGGTATATTGGCTTGGCGCACATAGCTAAACTCCTTGTTGACAAAAAATCTGTCTCGTATAGCCAATACTCGGTTTTCATAATCGGCAAAGTCTTTCAATAAAGGATCGCCCTGAGGTGGAAGATTAGAGAAATACTTCATGAGCTCATCTTTATTCGGATCTCCTTCAATTTGAGGATGTGGATTATTCCATAATGATTCGGATGCAAATCCCATACCCGGATAAATAGGTGTTTGTAACAATTGGTTACGCTCATCTTCGATTTCTAAATCAGGCCATGAACATAAAATGAAACCTAAGCCTTCAGCTTTAGCCTTATCAAATGGACATGGGCGTCTAAAATAAAAGGTCATAGCCGTTTCAAAAGGGTCAATATGATTCAAATACGTTTCTAAAGAATCGATATATTTGCTGCCATCAGTAGGCCATGCTCGTCTGGCTTGACGACCTGTCCATAATTGCTGTACAGCTCCATTATATCCTTTTGGTGTTAGTCCTGGATGCCAACGAACCGGAGTGCGACCATTTTTTTCTACAGTGTCGAAATATTGTTTTAAGATTTCATCTGTAACTTGTTGATCCGGTCTTCTCACTTCATCTGTGCCGATGTGGATATAAGGCATGTGTTCTTTTGGCGCCAATGTGCATAATTCGTCAATTAACTTTACTAGAGCCTCAGTTGCCTTGGGATCTTTCATTTCTTTGACTTTTAATGCTTTCATGAAGCAGTCGGAGTGCCCCGGCATATCCATTTCAGGGATAACCGTAATGTTTCTTAATCGGCAATATTCGACTAAATCCTTGAATTCTTGTTGAGTATAAAATTTGCCCGGCTTACGTGTATGGTATTGAGGATCATTAAGCTCAGGATAAATTTTACTTTCAAGTCTCCAACCCGGATATTCGGTAAAGTGTAAATGATACACATTGAACTTGAGGTTAGCCATAGCTTCCAATTCTTCAATAATAAGCGGAATTGGCATGAAATTACGCCCAACATCATTCATGAAACCACGGACTTCCAAATCAGGCCAGTCTGTTAGCGAGCATAAGGCAATAGTGGTTTTTTCGTTGCGACGAATGATTAATTGCTTGAGCGTTTGCAATCCATAGAAGAAACCTTTTGTAGATTCCGATGTAATAACTGCCTTTTGGGCATCGATGCTGATCGAATAAGCTTCTTCTTGTTTCTTTTTGCTCGTTCCTTCAGGAGTGGTAATTTTGCCTGTTTTAAAAACAATAGCAAAGTTTGCTGCTTGAGAAACTTTTACTTCATGGTGTTTTAAAAATTGCTCAAGTTGTTGCTTAACAAAATTCATCTGTTTTTCGTCAGAAACTTGCTTTGGCTCGTGAATGGAAACTTCAGTCAAAACCGTAAATTTATTGGTCCAATCAATTTGTTGAGGCATTGGAACCAATGGTGGCTTTGCTGTTTTGAATAAAGCATAGTTACTGCCGGCGGCAGGATACTTTGCTGATGTCGGTGACGCGTAGCTTGTGGCAAGAGTCGCGCCACAAATCACCAGGGCTAATAATGATGTAAAGGTCATAAAATATATAGGGTATTTGACAATATTCGTTTACATCATATAACAGAATTGAACTCTGTCTATCGAGAAACAATGGTTTTTTTTTGGTTTGATAAACGAGAGTATTATTAAGAAAAATGTTGGTGGTTAGTTAATTGCTTTGGTGTCGATCAAGGTGTTCGGATTCTAATCCAAATCTGTATCGTGAGAATTATTTATGACGACGCTTCAAAAGAAGAGAAGGTAAATCGCGATAATTGAAGAGTTCGATAGATATTTATAAAGGCGAAAATTTATGTGCATCAAAAGTTGATAGTCTAAATATGCTTCTTCAATGTGATGCTCATAAAAAAGTGCCTTACCCTCGTAAGGTAAGACACTATAATGAAATTTAGTTAGAGTTAATTAGTTTTTGCGGCGGCGACGAAGTGCCAAAGCGCCAAGTGCAAGTAGAGACAACGATGCTGTGGCCGGTTCCGGAATTGCGTCTCCTGTCACATAATTAACGACCCATTTACCGCCTTTGGTTTTATCATTTTCATTATTGTAAACAAATGATACGGAGTATTTTCCAAGGTCTGAATCAGTTAAGCCAAGTGTTGTCATATCAAAATTATATCCCAACATGGTGGTGGTGAGCATATCTGAGGTAAAAGATGCTTTCATGCCATAAAAGCTATCAGCTCCCGTTGGGTTAAAACTTGTAAAGTCCCAAGTGGACGTAGCATCTCCTGTAAATGCATCAAAAGTAACTAATTCACGTGTTTCTATTCTGATGTTATTAAAACCGCTAATATCCAAGGTGCCGGTAATATTCCAGTTATTAAAAGTTGATAATTTTCTTTGAGATTCAGTGCTACCAGATCCTGTAGCAATACTTAATTTAGAAAAATTGACACTTCCCTGATTTTGTAGGTTAAAGGTAATATTTGATTGTAAGCCGTCATTTTTTCTTGCCCACATTTCTTGAGCAATCACAAGTCCATTTTTGCTATTGATGTTAAAGGTAGATCCCCCTAACTGTACATCGCTTGTGTCAGATGTTCGTATGGTTAATTGTCCGGATCCGGAAACATTAATGTTTTTGTAATTTCTATAATTAGCTTTTCCCGTTGACCAAATAACGGATTTATCATTGATAATGATTTGATCATTTGTTCCAGGAGCTGTTGCAGCAGTTTGTCCATCCGCAGACCAATTGGCAGGTGTTGTCCATGCTCCATTATCTACACCTTCATAAGTGTATACGGCTGCTTGCAACGAATTGGCTAATAATATGCCTAATGAGGCTTTGAGTAGTGTATTCATAATTTTAGTAATTTAATAATGCTTATAAATAAGCATTATTGATAAGTTTCTGCTTAATCAGAAAAACATCTAGTGAAAATGTGTGGTCTGATTTTTCCGGAAAGTGAACCATGAAATATCCATAGACAAAAGGGTGAGTTTTTTCCATTGTGAATGTTACTATTAGTAGAAATCCCTTTATGAAAAAATCACTATTGTTAATGGCAACATCTTGTCTTATGGCGACAAGTTTTTGTTTAGCCCAGACAAATCCCGAACAAAAATCATACCCGTCTACGGGTGTTAATTATTCATTATTTTCGGCTGATAAGCCGCCTTTAGTTCCTAAACCTCAAGTTTTGGAGTGGGATAATAATGTGCAGGTGTTGAAAGATGTATGCATAGATATGCCATCTCAGGGATCAGATTTGAACCAAATGAAATGGATGGTGTCGGATATCACCTCGTTCCTGCGGAATCATGATGTTGCAATTAAGAATAATGCTTCGTTCGTAATCAAATTCCAAGAGACAAAGGAAGATATTTCGCCACGAAAAGAATCAAAAATCCAAGAAGAATCGTATTCACTCGTTGTTACAAAAAATGGGGCGTTGATCTCGGCTTCTAGTTCTAAGGGTTTCTTTTATGGCTGGCAGACTTTGAAGCAATTAATTACAAGCCGAGATGGGAAGACATACGTTGCCTTATGCTCTATTAAAGATTGGCCTGATTTGGAAATCCGAGGTTTAATGAATGATGTCGCGCGTAATTTTATGCCTCTTGACTTGATCAAAGAAGAAATCGATGCTCTTGCTACATTAAAATATAATACCTATCATATTCATTTAACCGATAATGAAGGGTGGAGGCTAGAGAGTAAAATTTATCCTCAATTGACAGATCCAAAATTTCAAACAAGAAATCCCGGCGAATATTATACGATTGATCAATTGAAGGAATTGATTGATCATTGCAGAGTAAGAAATGTGACATTGATTCCTGAAATTGATATGCCGGGACATAGTGTCGTATTTCGAAAAGCATTAGATATTAAAAGGATGGATGATCCTAAAGCAACGGAAGCTTTGGTTGCTTTGATTAAGGAATTATGCAGTCACGCCCCAAAAGAAAAAATGCCTTATATTCATGTAGGAACTGACGAGGTTAGAGGGGGGCATGAAAGTGTGACTCCGGCTATACTTGATCAGTATTTTGCTGCGGTGTCAGATTGTGGACGTGAAGCTATTAGATGGCAGCCAGGGCAGCGATCACCAAAAAGCGCGTCTGCTATTCAGCAAATTTGGACGGAAAGATTATTACGTCACAGTTGGCCAACCAAGGGAGCTTCTTATATTGATTCGCACGAAACTTATCTGAATCACATCGATCCTCAGCAAGTTGCCGCTACGATGTATTTTAGACGTCCTTGTCCCTATCCTGACGCTAAGGGTAAAGGTTTTACTTTGTGCTGTTGGGTTGACCTTCCTGCGACCGGAGAGCGCGGTCAAGTGATCATTAATCCTATTTATGGGGGGTTAGCTTTTGGGTCGGAGCCATTATGGAATAATCCTCATCCGAAATACGAAGGTGATCCTATGAAAGATGATTTGCTTCCATATTTTACATGTTTACCTCCGCAAGGTAGCGATTTATTGAAACAATTCGCCGAGTATGAGAATCGAGTACTGGCTATTCGTGATCGATTTTTTGTGGATAAAGAATTCAATTATGTGAGACAAGCTAATATTCCTTGGAAGATTATTGGTCCTTTTCCCCATGAAGGAGATGTAGATCGTGTATTTCCTCCTGATGAAATTGTAAAAACGGGCAAAATCGAGCCTAGCTATCAATACGAAGGCAAAAATTATGAATGGTTGCCGGAGACGTACACCGGAGCTACTGTTATCTTTAAGCATTATTGCGATATGCCTACACTTTTTAGTGGTGATAAAGTTGGTGGATACCCCCATAAGAATCATACCTATTATGCAATGACGAATATCTATTCTCCAAAAGATCAAGATGTTCCATTTTGGGTAAGTGGCCATACATGGGCTACTTCAGATTGGCGTATGGGCCCGACCAGCGTTCCTGGCAAATGGTTCCATGCAAACCCTAAGTTCTTTGTGAATGGTAAGGAAATTGCTCCGCCAGAATGGGCTAAACCAAATAATCAGGGTGCGTTGATTGATGAAAATTATCAAGCAAGAAAGCCTACGATGATTTCATTAAAGAAAGGCTGGAATCAAGTGCTCATTAAAAGCCCTAATAATAATTTAACCCGCCGCTGGATGTTTACTTTTGTTCCTATATTGCCCAATGAGAAAACTCCTTTTGCCAATACCAAGGAATATCCCGGCTTGAAGTTTTCAGTGAAACCGGAATAATATCAATATACTGGAGATAGATAAATAATCAAATAGCCTATCGAACACAATGATTCGATAGGCTATTTAATGAAAATATCAATTATAAATATTTGTTACTTGGATGATTTGTTATCTCGTCGGGCTTTGACTGCATTAGCAAGCACTTCGAGAACGTTCTCAGTATCTTCCCATCCGATGCATTGATCGGTGATGCTTTGACCATAGGTCAAGTTTTGGCTGAGAGGTTGAGCGCCTTCTTTTAAATTGCTCTCGATCATTACAGCGGCGATTTTATCGGAACCTGCGGCAATTTGTACGGCGATATTTGCGGCAACACTAGGTTGATTGCGGAAATCTTTGTTACTATTACCATGGGAACAGTCTACCATTAAACGGTTGTTGATACCGGATTTTTGAATGGCGTGCCAAGCTTCTTCCACATGGTCTGCATCGAAGTTTGGTCCCTTAGATGATCCACGAAGAATGAGGTGATTGGATTTATTACCAGTCGTTGTGACAATAGCGGAAACTCCTTGTTTCGTTACGGATAAGAAGCAGTGTGGGCTGGCAGAGGAAATAACTGCATCGATAGCGATTTGTAAGCTGCCGCTTGTGCCGTTTTTGAAACCTACAGGCATTGATAAACCGGAGGCTAACTGGCGGTGTACTTGGCTTTCCGTAGTACGTGCACCGATAGCACCCCAAGTGATTAGGTCTGCAATGTACTGAGGAGTGATCGTATCTAAAAATTCTGTTGCGGCAGGTACGCCCATATCAGCTAAACGAACTAATAGCCCACGAGCCATTTTAAGTCCGCTATTGATATCGTAGGTGTCATTCATGAACGGATCGTTAATCAACCCTTTCCAACCGACTGTGGTACGTGGTTTTTCAAAATACACACGCATGATGATTAAAAGCTCATCTTTATAGCGATCCATCTGTTCTTTCAATTTGGCTGCATATTCAACAGCTGCTTGAGGGTCATGGATGGAACATGGTCCGACAACCACCAATAAGCGGTCGTCTTGCCCGGCAATGATTTGCTCTGCCTGAGTACGTGTGTTGGCAACCATTTGTCTGGTCGCTTCACTCGCTGGATAATCCTTAATAAGGATGGCAGGTGAAATCAATGGCTCAATGCTTTCAATGCGTACGTCGTCTGTAATAAACCAGTTCATGTCTCTGCCCTTATTGAGCGGTTTTTTACACCCATTGAAAAGAAAAAAATGGGGAAAGGGTAATATATGTCTCGGAATAAGGGAATAATTAAAAGGCGATTCCCGATTTATATCGAGAATCGCCATAATTAAAGAGTGTAAACTTATTTGGTTAAATAATTATTTTTTACCAAATGTAGTGATGTTGTCCTCAGTCTTATCAGGGTTATTGATTTGACCATCAGCTGTGCTACCTGATAGGTCTTTACCCGTACTGTAAACAGCACTACTGGAAGGTACCATCTTGGTTCCTACGTGAATACGAGGAGAATCCATAGATTCCGTGCTGATAATGACGTAGTATGGGGCACCCCATGGGTCAAGAAGACCTACGCGACCTTTATCGGCAAAGTGGAGACCCGGCTGGTTATCTTCATCAGTTGTCGTGGCGTTAAAGTATGTCTTTTTCTTTGTATTCTTATTTTTGAAATCACGACTACCATCCATGTAATTGGTCAAGATGGCCATCATTTTGCTAGAATCGTCGATGGCTGTAGTGAGTTCGATTTGACCTTGCTCAGTAGCTCTTCTGTTTTCCTTTGGTGATAACACGGCCGGAGGAAGACCTGCATGATCAAGCATGTAGTTATCTACAGCTTGTTTTAAATCAGAAGCTTGGCTCTTAGCTTGTGTTTCAGATGCCTTAGCTCTTACCCCTTGGATAACGAGCATCGAAATACCTGCCAAGGTGATGATAATGGCAATCACGACAAGCAATTCGACCAACGTGAAACCTTTGGATTTACGGATCGGGAAAGTGGTTTTCATACTTTTTTTAGGTTAAAGCTTCCGAGCCCTCAGGGCAAGCTGAAAGTACTAAACACAAGCAAAATCTACCCATTGTTGTGCACGATTCACCCTGATAGGCACGACATCAACAGTCATTCCTTGGCAAAGTACAAGTCCTGCATCATTTTTCCATCGTGAGGCAAAAGTTTCCATGACCCATTTACCTGGAGGGAAGCCTTCTTCTTTGATTAGACCCTTAATTTGTAAGCGAGGAATTTCAATGAAAAGTCCCATATTACGTACTTCCGTAATTAACGCTTTATGATGTTCGGGATGTTCAGCATAGCATTGGTTTTCGAGCCACTCATACAGTTTGAGGAAGTTAGCCTCTTTTTCTGCCGAGGCTGAGGTGCGTTCGGTTTCCGAAATGTGCTCTGCGACTTGAGCAAGTTCTCCTACATGGCCGGCAATAGCCGATTTATTAGGTGAATTGCTTAATAATGCCGTAAGGGATCGATGAACGACCAAATCCGCATAACGACGAATCGGGCTGGTAAAGTGGCAATAGTTTTCTTTAGCCAAACCAAAGTGACCACTAGGCTCGGTGTCATATTGAGCTCTCATCAAACTCTTTAGAAGAGCTAGTTTGAGTAATTGCTCATCGGGCGAACCTTTAATGGACATTAACAATTTATTCAGATTGGTACGTAAAGAAAGGTCATGTACCGGATGCCCGTAGAGTTTGCAAAGTTGCCCGAATTCAGCCAGTTTATCCGGTTTCGGGTCATCGTGTACTCGATAGATTGTAGGTCGATTATGAGTTTTTAAAGCATAAGCTACCGCTTCGTTTGCCGCGAGCATACATTCTTCAATCAATTGGTGGCTTTCATCATATTCTTCGGTTTGTATTTCCTTCACACGACCATTTTCATCAAGAATGGCTTTGACCTCGGGGAAGTCTAAATCCAAAGCTCCTTGTTCAAATCGATTTTTTCGCAAAATAGATGCTAATTTCCACGTTTCATTTACCATGCATGATACAGGTGAATCCGGATCAGGATTTTTTAGCATTTCATGAGCTTGTTGATACGTTAAGCGAGCCTTGCTACAAATATAGGCATCGGCAAAGCGTGCATGAGTCATGACGCCATGATGGTTAAAGTCCATAATGGCGACTTTTGTCAATCGCATCTGATCGGGAACAAGGCTGCATAAATCATCACATAATTCATGAGGAAGCATCGGCAAGACTCGATCCGGCAAATACGTCGAGTTGCCACGTTCTTGTGCTTCTTTATCGAGAGCCGTACCTTTTTTCACGAAATGAGATACGTCTGCAATGTGTACGGCTAAGCGCCAACCGTCTTTTGTCGTTTCGATATGAATAGCATCGTCAAAGTCTTTAGCGGTAGCAGGGTCGATGGTAATAACAAGTCGGTCGCTCCAGTCTTCACGCTTTTCCAATTCTTCAGGTGTGGCCTCGATGGTGAATTTGGCTGCTTCCTTCAATACTTGTTCCGGGAATTCCGTGCGTAGGTTATATTTGCAGATCACCGATTCTACATCGACATGGGGATCATCAGGATAACCTAACACTTCGACGATTTTTCCTTGAGGGCCATGATAATCATCACCCCAAAATGACGGCTCAATGGCTACTAATTGCTCAGGGAAAACCTCCATAGCCGGCTTTTCCGTCAATTCAATATGCTTAGGAGAACCGATGCCATCTCCTAAGACGCGACCCCATTTACGCCATGGTACATAAGTACCCAACCAAGTAGTTCTAGCGCGTTTGGTTACTTCTTTTACACGAACTTTGAACTCCATATCCTCAGCTGTGGGGCGACCTTTATGGCGTCTATGCCATCCTCGTGGGATGTTTTGTTCGATTTGTACACGAACGGAATCACCGCTTAATGCCGAGTTTAGCCTATTTGCAGGGTAAACCACCAATTCTTTGATTCCTTCTAATGGTGTCCCTTCTGTGGCGTTTAGGTCCGGAAAGAAAAGGATTTTGCCTGAATTGAGGATGCGTATCGTACCGGGTGTTAATTTTTGAGAGGCTTTTTTAAGAGCATATTTTGCCTTTTTCAAATGGATGATGACTCCGGAGCGTTCCATCTCATCAATTAAGGCTCGGAATTCAAGTTTTTCCTTAGATGGAATATCAAGAGCTCGACCCAATTCCGATTTGCTCATCGGTTGATATTTAGGAGAAGCCATCATTTCAAGGATGTGCTCTTTTATTGCCTCATTAATCATGGTGATATTTTAGGTTATTTGCTGAACTAGTCCAGTATATGTTCGACAATAAAAAACCGATTTTCGTAAGAAAATCGGTCTTAAACAGTGAAATTAATAGGAAAATTTACAAACTAGGTAGATTTTGTGATGATTCCAACCATTCTTTGTAAACTTCGGGCGAAATTTCCGAAGGTTTGATTTCTGATTTAGTTCCCCAAAAAACAGCCGTATGTAATACGGGAATATTCATTGCTGCCAAATGTTGGTCGATAGCTGCCTTATGGTCTAGTACCGATTGACGCTCCAATCCATGAACAACGCCCATAATTTGGGCTCCTCCGAAAGGAGTACCTCCTGAACGCCAATAGCAATGGGTCATGCAAATATGCCTGCCACATTCGGAACCTGCTTGTTTTTCCATGCCTTGCGGCACGGTCCAATGAAATAAGCCATTGTGTTTGGTTACCGGGCCGTCATGTGCCTTGGCCTTGACGTGCTCGAGGAAAGTGGCGAATCGTCCGATAACTCGTTTTTGGTCTAAGCCCTCAGCAATAGTGCAAAAATGATCTTTGCTCATACCTAATGCGTCGGCTCGCATTTGCCATGGATCTTCAACCATTTCTTCAAAGGTTAATTGCTCTTTTAAACATAAAAGCACCTTCCATTCTTCATCACTTAGGGAAACTTTTGCAGTGCCTTGCATCGTAGCAGGCTCAGGTGTTTTATCTCCCGGTTTGAGACCACGACGTCTCATGTGCCCGACGCTTAGTGCGAAAACACCTTCTGCGGGCAATAATACATAATCAAAAGCTCCAATGTGTTTTTTAATGATATCGCAATGCCCTTCAAGAGTATTACTGCCCATCGGCACTTTTAATGTCGTCCATAATTGGTACTCGGCTCCCGGTACATTATCATCTGTAGTACGAGTGACTACATGCCCGGTAAAGGGGTCATTTTCAATGCACCATTGGAAAGCCGCTTCGAGATTTTCTTTGGGTAAAGCCCATGCGACCAATGCACCTTGTGCTAATTTGGTTGCTAATAAGGTTTGGCGTACTCGTCTTACGACTCCTGCTTCTTGCATGGCTTTGAGTCGCTCGATGACTGTTTCAACTGATTGTCCGCACTCATCGGCTATAGCATGAAAGGGCATTCTACGAAAGCCGGTGATTTTATCTTCCGCTACAGTTAAAATGGCTGTATTGATTGGGTCATTTGGGCTAGTGGGGATATCTGCGCTAGTCATTGTCGTGTTTATATAAAAAAAGCCGCCATGCCTTCAAGGCTTAATGGCGGCTTAGTAGATATTTTTTGTAATAATACTAATTCTTATCGCTGACCGGATTGATAGAGCGGCTTGTTATCGTAGCGAGAATCGTAAATAGCAAAAGTTTCGCGGTGCAAATTAGGGTCCCCACGGAAGATGAGGCGACCGCTATGCTGTCTTTCCAATTCCATCAAAAGACCGGAGTCTTCATTTTTAAAACGGGATAGCACTTCTGAGTTGATGACGATGGTCATATCACCAATGGTGTCGCGATAGCGTTGAATGCAAGCGTAGATTTGACGCTGAATTTCAACACTCATGGTCATCACGGATTTGATACGACCTCTACCTGCGCAATATGGGCATGGATCATGCACCGATTCACGTAAACTTTCGTTTAAACGCTGGCGGGTCATTTCCATCAAACCGATAGGGGTAATTTGTAGTACTTGTGTTTTTGCCTTATCTCGTTTGAGACGATCCTTCATCGCTTTGTAAACGATTTGTTGATCTTTACGGTGTCTCATGTCGATGAAGTCCACGACGACAAGACCACCTATGTTTCGTAAACGTAACTGGCGTGCGATTTCGTGAGCCGCTTCCAAGTTCGTTTCCAAAATGGTCTTATCAAGATCTTTAGCTCCCTTGTTTCGACCGGTGTTGACGTCAATAGCAATTAATGCCTCGGTTTCATCGATAACGAGATAGGCGCCGCTAGGCAAAATAACTTGGCGTTGGAATGCCTCGTTGATTTGTTTCTCAACGTTCAACTCTTCAAAAATCGGAGTGCGGACAGGGAAGTGCTGAATATGGCGTTTTGCACGTCGGGAAATCTTGCCGGCAATAGCTCTCATGTGCTCGGTTGTTTCCAAATCATCACAGATGATATTGTCAACGGCATCAGTGAGGAAATCACGAGCTGTACGTTCGATTAAGTTTGGTTCACGATAAACGCAAGCCGGAGCAGGGTTAGCTTCGCGCTTTTGTTCTACTTCGCACCATTGATCTAGCAACATAGCTAAATCACGAACAAAGTGGCGATATCTTTGACCTTGAGCTACCGTTCTCATGATGATGCCCATGCCGTCAGGCACATTGAGCTTTTGCATGATTTGGCGTAAGCGTTGACGCTCTTTAGGGTCTTCGATTTTGCGAGAAATACCGAATTGATCGGTAAATGGCATTAATACGAGATAGCGACCTGCCAAGGAGATGTTTGTGGTAACACGTGGACCTTTCGTGCCGATAGGGCCTTTAGTTACTTGAACCATGATTTCCGAACCGATAGGATAGATGTTCGGAATGTCCTTTGAGGTGATCTTTCTTTGCTGTTTTTTCTGGCGGCCTTCTCTTTCGATTTCTTCTAGGCTTGAGTCAAGTGCTGCTGGAAGCGCATCCCAAAAATGAAGGAATGCGTTTTTATCTTGCCCAATATCAACGAACATAGCCTTTAAGCCTGGTTCGATATTTTTTACTTTGCCTTTAAAGATGCCTCCGACGATGTTGTCTTCGCCTTCGCGTTCGATGGTGTATTCTTCCAATACTCCATTTTCAAGTAAAGCGACTCGTCGTTCCAGTTTTTCAGCGTTAATAACGATTGTTACGCCTTCGTTTGGATCGCAAGAACCAAAACCGAATGCGCGTTTAATTTTTTTTAACATTTTTGAAAACACGGGGTGTGATATGGTATGTGGTGCAATGTCTATAAGCAGGAGCCTTGATAACGCAACGCTTCAAACAGCGTCCGCATGACTGGGCTCCCAGCCGTGACTTTTGCGGTTAAGTACCTTTGAATATAGCGGCGATATGAAAATAGGAATCGCCTAAATCTTTGAATTAACCAGAATAGGTTGCATTCACAAAGAAGTCCAATTCTTGAAGAGTCTTACCTGTTCCTTCGGCTACAGCACTGAGGGGATCTTCGGCGATATGGATCGGAAGACCGGTTTGTTCATGCAATAGTTTATCAAGACCACGTAAGAGTGCTCCTCCGCCGGCTAATACGATACCTCGGTCAACGAGGTCAGCAGCCAATTCAGGGGGGCAACGCTCTAATGTCGTGCGAACTGCATCTACGATAGTATTTAATTGTTCGCTTAGGGCTTCTCGTACTTCTTCAGAGCGGATGGTTACCGTTTTTGGTAAGCCCGCTACTAAGTCGCGGCCCTTAACATCCATGGTCAATTCTTTTTCCAATGGATAGGCTGAGCCGATACGGATTTTAATGTCTTCTGCCGTGCGCTCACCAATCATAAGATTATAGGTGCGACGCATGTAAGAAATGATGGAATCGTCCAATTCATCACCGGCACAACGTACCGAGCGACTATAAACGATGCCGGAAAGGGAAATAAGTGCCACTTCCGTGGTGCCACCGCCGATATCTACCACCATATTACCGGCAGCTTCTTGTACGGGGAGACCTACACCGATGGCCGCAGCCATTGGTTCCTCGATTAAATGTACCTCACGAGCTCCTGCACGGCTAGCGGCATCGCGCACCGCACGTCGTTCTACTTCCGTGATGCCGGAAGGGATAGCTACGAGTACTCGTGGTTTACAAAAGTAATAACGAGAAGTAGATTTTTTAATGAAATAACGAAGCATTTGCTCAGTGATTTCACTGTCGGCAATAACGCCGTCTTTGAGTGGACGAATAGCTACTACCGAGCCGGGAGTTCTTCCCAACATACGCTTCGCTTCATCGCCTACAGCCAAGACTTTCTCGCCTTTTACGGCAACGACCGAAGGTTCACGCAAAACAATACCTTGGTCTTTGATGTTGACCAAAGTGTTTGCTGTCCCCAAATCGATCCCTACATCGTAGGTGAAAAGTTTGGTGATTTTTCGAAAAATTGATGACATGGTTAAAAATTTTGGAGGGTGTGTTTCGTGCGGTTATACATTCTCATACAAAAGATAGCCTTCCTTTTCACGGGAACTGGGCCTTAATATCCTTGTATAAAAACTCGTGATTCAGTCCGCTTTGAGCTCGTTAAGTATGTCTTAATTAGATTTTCGGGTCAAGCCGAAGATCAAGAATGACAAGATGATTTTGAGGCTGTCACAAATAATTTAAAATGCTTAAATCAAGAATTTCCATAATTAAGAGAAATGAGATTGATGATAATCGTATATGCACGTTTTTTTTGATAAAAACGGAGGTTTTGTTGCGTTTTATTACTATGAATTTATTTTTATTGCTTGGTACGAGTTTGATAGGTTCTGGAGTTGTTTTTGCACAACATTCTACCGTGAGGGATGTGGAATACACGGTAGCCGGGGCTAAAGCTAGTACTGCTAACGGTTCTCGTCAAATTATTGATATGAATAGGGGCTGGAAAACCCTGCGTACAAAGGATGCTGTCGATCAAGTTGAGGCTCCTTCGTTTGATGATAAGCAATGGGAAGTAGTGAATCTCCCTCACGGCACCGAATTGTTGCCGGAGGAGGCAAGTGGTTGCATGAATTATCAAGGGCCTATTTATTACCGTAAATCGTTTGAGGTGCCATCTGATTTGAAAGGTAAACGTGTGACTCTTCATTTTGAAGGGATCATGGGTAAGAGTAAAATTTGGATCAATGGTAAGTTGGTGAAGGAACATTTAGGTGGTTATTTGCCTATTATTGTCGACGTAAGCAAAGAGCTTAAGTATGGGCAACCAAATATGGTTGTCATTTCAGCAGACAATTCGAATGACCCTAGCTTCCCTCCCGGTAAATCACAGGAAACGTTAGATTTCACCTATTTTGGAGGAGCCTATCGCGATGCCTATTTGATCGCAACGGAACCTGTGTATATTACTGATGCGAATGAAGCCGATACAGTTGCGGGGGGTGGTATTTTCTTTAGAACTGAGAAATATAATCCTCAAACCGGCAATGCGATGACTGCTACGAAGGTGCAGATTGCTAATGATACGGACGTTACTAAAAAATTCGCGGTGAGAGCTAGTTTAAATCTCCCCGGTAAAAAATCCGAGGGGCAAGCAATGAAGATTGTAGAAGTTCCTGCTCATGGAAAGATTGACGTTGATTTGCCTATTGATATTAAACAAGCAAAAGTTTGGAGTCCTAAATCACCTAATCTTTATGATTTAACGGTACAAGTGCTTGATCCGAATTCTTTAAAACAACAAGGCAAACAAGACATCTATGACGAACGTGTAGTTCCTGTAGGTATTCGAATGATTGAGTTTGATTCTAAGGGATTTCATC
Source organism: Akkermansiaceae bacterium UBA7331 (assembly GCA_002471255.1). Taxonomy (GTDB): domain Bacteria; phylum Verrucomicrobiota; class Verrucomicrobiia; order Verrucomicrobiales; family Akkermansiaceae; genus Akkermansia. The sequence goes on from DKPP01000011.1 coordinate 350,712, forward strand.
TTAATGGAAAACCTTATGAAGGTAAATTGATCGGTGTGAACCGTCACCAAGACTTTGCCGTATTGGGTAATGCCGTGCCAAATAATTTACAGTGGCAAGATGCCGTGAAATTACGTCAAGCCGGAGTAGAAGTGGTGCGTAGTGCTCATTATCCTATGGATCCCGCATTCATGGATGCCTGTGACCGTTTGGGTATTTTTGTAATTGTTGCGACACCCGGTTGGCAGTTCTGGGGAACAGGTAATTTTAAAGAATTGGTGTATAATGATATTCGACAGATGGTTAGACGCGATAGAAATCACCCGTCAGTTTTGTTATGGGAGCCTATTTTAAATGAAACCAGCTATCCTGGAGATTTTGCTAAAAAAACTCATGATTTGGTTAAAGAAGAATATCCTTATCCCGGTAATTACACCGCTTGTGATTCAATTGCACAAGGCGTGGAGCATTTTGATGTGATCTATGGACATCCCCGTAACCAAAACCTCAAGTGGTCTCATACGAAAGACATTAAAGATAAGCCATATTTTACTCGCGAGTTCGGCGATAACGTAGATGATTGGTCATCACATAACTCTTCATCTCGTGTGACACGTAATTGGGGCGAACATGCTATGCTTAAGCAAGCGATTCATTACATGAAGCCATCTTACCCCTATACATGCCTTGATACATTAAACAAAACGGAAGACTTCCATTTTGGCGGTGCCCTATGGCATTCATTTGATCACCAACGTGGCTATCATCCCGATCCTTTCTATGGTGGTATCATGGATGCATTTAGACAGCCGAAGCTTTCTTATTATGGCTTTATGTCGCAGCGACCGGCCTCAGCGGATAATGCCGATGCTTCGGGCCCTATGGTATTCATTGCCAATGAATGTACTCCATTTTCTCCGGAAGATGTGACCGTGTTTTCAAATTGTGATGAAGTGCGATTAACGGTTAATAATAATAAACCTATTGTTATTAAGCCTCAAGTGGAGGCCAAAGGCATTAAGCATCCACCTATTGTTTTTGAAAAAGCATGGAATTTCCAAGACTTTAAGGATAGAGCTCACGGTGGGAACGGTACTTATACATTAGTAGCGGAAGGCTTGATTAATGGTAAAGTAGTGGCTAAACAAGTGGTTGAACCTGCTAGACGACCTGCAAAAATTCAAGTGCGTCTAGACAATAATGACATCCAACCAACTGCCAACGGCGCAGATACTTTTGTTGTGGTGGCTGAAATTACAGATGAACAAGGTCGAATCAAACGATTAAATAACGAGGAAATCGAATTTAGCGTCGAAGGCCCTGCTTTTATCGTAGGTGATGAATCTGTGAGTGCCAATCCTAAGAAAGTTTCATGGGGTTCGGCTCCTGTTTTGGTTCGTATGGGAGAAACACCGGGTACCGTCAAAGTTCATGCAAAACTTAAACACCCCGGATCACAAAAACCGATTTCAGGTGAAGTAGTATTCGAAACTAAAGCTTCGACATTGCCTTCTTTGCAAAAAGATGTATTTTCGGGGTATTCAAAGAGTTCTCAGAATACTATCAAAACAGATAGCAAGGAAGTCAAAGAGCTGAAAAAACAGTTAGAAAAGACTCAATCCGAATTGAACAAATTGAAAAATAAAGAGGTCGAAAAACAACAGACCCAGTTTCAATAATCATTAAGAAATACTATTATGGTCAAAGGACGTCTATTACAGGGAATATTTTGGGTTCTCAGACTTTCAGTTAGCGGATTCTTTTTGGTGATTGCTTCGAAGAAGCTTCTTGCCATTAATAAGTTGCAAGCTGATATTGAGAAGTTTGATTTATTTCCCGTTTCTTGGGCGGTTCCTTTGGCTTATTTAGGTTTGGCCTGTGAGTTTGTCGTTGCTTTAGGCTTATTATGGCGTAAGACATATGCCGGAGCAGCCTTGATAGGTTCTGGCATGACGGCTATGTTTGTTACTTTATTTACGCAAGGCTGGATACGTGGTTTATCATTATCATGCAATTGCCTCGGAGTAGAGCGTCCTGTAGAAAGCTATCCATTTGAGATTGGTTGGCGTCTATGCCTTATGTTTGTCATGCTCTTACTATTGTGGGATGCCGTTCGCCGTCAAAAAGGTACGGACTCTTTATCTAGGCTAGATTTTAGTAACGTTTAATTTCTGCAAGAAAGCTTGAAACCTAATGAGATTTCAAGCTTTCTTGCTTTTTGGATTAAAAACGATTTAAAACTATTGATTAACTCGTTATTTTAATAGCTCCTTAGCTTCTTGTTGGCTAGCTCCGCTTTCTAATAACAATTTGAGTTGATCCTCTTTTTGTGGATAAACATATTGAAGATTACCATAAAGGGTGTTTTGCAAATACTTAATCCCAAAATTTATTTCATCAATTTGACTGTCAATGTTGTATTTGATGAATTTATTTTCTCTATATTGTTGATCCAGTCCATACTGTTTGGGTTTATAGATACTATAGTACAGAGGCAAATCTTTTGACGCTATTACTTTGTTTTCCTCATTTAGAGCTTTTTGATCCTTTTGGAGTATAGCTAATTTTTGATCATATTTTGGCTGCAAAGTTTTAGCGAGTTTGAGTCGGTCCCTTAATTGCTTCAACAGGCTTATTTGTGATTGAATGATGTAATGGCAAAATTCTTTTTCATCCATTCCTAATTCCGAGGCGTCACCCTCATTGGAAAATCGTCTTAGTCCATATATTCCTCCTACGTAATACTTCGCTTCAATCTCCGAATCTCCTCTTTTATTTCTGTAGGGTGTTTCAAGGGGCGTCATCGGGATAGCTGTTATGAATTCCATGACTCGATATTTTTGATACAAGATATCGTAATCAATGGAATGTGCATCTGTGCATGTGTCAGGAAGTTGAAGAAACTCTTTTACCCCCATGGCAACTCTCTGCATTTGATGATATTTCGCCCAGTTTTTTAATTCTTCATATTTTTTATCAAGCTCTGATACTTTATCGCTTGTTTTTCGCTTAAGTGGACTGCTTGGTAAGGACGAAAGAGTTTTTTGTGCCTTGATTAGCTCGATGATTTTTTTTGAATCCTGAGCGTTATATCCTGCATCCGATAGCGCCTTATCTAAATCAACTTCTTGTTGGCTCCGAGTGTATCCTAAAACATCTACTAGATACGCTTGTAAATATTTTAAGCTATGCTCCGCTGTTTGAAGATCTCTGCCTGTCCAGTCCACCGTCCCAAATGTCATGCGTATATTAGGATCAGCAATAACACTTTTAGCCCAAGTCAGCCGTTCGTTAGCTTGTTTATTGAGAATAATTAATGTGTCAAGGAGGCTTTGATTGCTTAAAAGTCCTTTGACAGCTTTCTTCATCAATAATCTTGCTAAATTATTTTTTACATCGTAGGCGAGATTGAGATTATGAGAATCGGGTAAAAATAATTGGCTCCGTTCACGTATGTCGATATAGGGGAGATTGAGAACTGCATCGGATAAATCTTTTAAAGACGAATAAGCCTCAGGCAGTTTTCCCGTATCGTAAGTAGTTTGAATATCTTGATTTAATTTGATATACTCGCTACCAAGTTTTTCTGTTTCCGTATTTTTACGGTAGGGTGTGTTTTCTTCCGTATAGGGAGGCTCTGCCGGACCGTATATAATGGTAGGCGAGTGTTCACTAGAAGGTGGTTCCTTGTCTGCTGCTGCTTGTACCGGATAGATTCCTCCCATAGTCAATAGGACTATGCTGCTATAGATGTTTATTATTTTCATTTTTAGTCGCTGTATCCTGTATATCTTTGATTACTTTTAACTAGGAAGACTAATGCTAACCTAATCCGCATTCTAATTCAGGTATGATTATAGTTATTCGTTATCAATTAATCTATTTTGTTTGAATTAACTTAGAGGATGCAAATTTTCAGATTCATCCAAAATAACGAATGCTTATTTACCTAGTGTTTCTGTCTCATTTTTTTAAAACTCAACACCGATTTTCTCTTTCAATAGATAAGAACCTTTGGGCGCCGCGCCTACAGTACGTTCAAGAAGTGGGGCTATCTCGTTATCATTATATCCTGCCATCTTGATGTACTTGATGACTTCTTCGGAATTGTCAGGAAAATACTTGATCAGCATGTCGATAAATCGACTTTCCATGATAGATTTCATATAAAAACGCATGCTATTGTCTCTGCGAGCTAAGCTGTTGTATTTACTGCATCTTATTTGATACGCATGAAAATTCGCCCTCGCTTTTTCATCAATGTTATGCTGAAATGTTGCAGCTTGCTTATCAGCATCAGGAATGAGAGACGATTTGAAAGTATGCAACAAAGATGCAAAATAAATTGAAATGGTGTTTTTTAAATGTTGCTGACTCACACCTAATAATTTAGAAGCATTTTCTACATCAAAGCATACCATGTAACCTGTTATAGTACTTTTCATTAATAGATCCTCATCACCATTATATGGCCAATTGTGATCTGTATACACTTCCAATTCATACAATGGCGCGGCACTTACGAAATAAAGGATCCAAATAAAGTCCTTAAGTTCTGTTTTTGTTTTTTTATCATGTAAATTGTTACTAAGCTCTTTCAGAAATTGTGGAGCAGATTTGTAAAACTTCTCCCATTCTTCGTTGTCTAACATTTCTTTAAGTTGAAATGCATACCCTTTTTTAGGCATAGTACTCGAACTAGGTGCCGGTAAATCCTGCTCAGAGTGTATTTCTTGTCCTACAGTTCCGAAGGAAAAAGCAATCCCCATCATGATGTTAATAATGCAGTTTTTCATGCCGGTATTTATAATTACTATTACAGTGATGAATTATTTTATCTAAAAAGACGAACTCTCAATCTCGAAATTTAGTTCCGATTGAGTACACAAGAGAGAATGGCTTGTTAGCGTAGAAAAAAGGATAATGGAGAGTTTACTATAATTATTCATAGAATGTTCATGGCAGGTGAGTTGCTTGTCTATAAAGACTTTGAAGTATAAATGAGATGTTGTCAACGATGGGAAATCGATTTGTTTGAATGATGATCTACATTTTATGAATATTATGGTTTCATTCATATTTTTTGAGAGTTCTTCCTAAAAGGATTGATCATTCGTAGTTATTTGATAATTAGGTGTCAATTTTTGATGAAATTAGTTGATGTTGAAAAAATAATCGAACGCTTGTCCAGTTAAAATACTTATGACAAATTGATGGGAGGTGTAGTTAAAAGTGTCTATTTTTCAGGAAAGAGTGATGTTAAGTGGTGTATAGATGATTCTCATATTGTATATGAAACTTTATTGTCTAATCACTATAAAAGAAAAACCCATGGCAAGAGGACTCTTACCATGGGTTAAAGAAATATTAGCTTCCATCCATAGCGTGTACCGCTATTTCAGAGCTCAACAGGTTTGTTTATTAGTCTTTCATCTGATCGTTGATGAAGTTAACTAAGTATTCCGGAGTCAATATCTCTTGAGTGATGGCAGGGGCTTTGCCTGCTTGGTAGAGAGCGTTGACAGGGATGGCACTACGATTAAGTGATTTGAGTTCCTTATCAATTTCCGGATTAGGTTTGGTTTTATCTGCCTTCATTAAAATAATGTTGTGCCCAAGGAGTGTCTTTTTCACTTCATCATTTTGATAAACTAATTTGTTAGCAATGCAGGTCATGCACCATCTGGCTGTGAAATCGACATAGACGGGCTTGCCTTCATCTAAGGCTTTTTGCATGGCTTCAGGAGACCAAGTTTCCCAAACAAGTGTGAGATTCTCACCGGTATCGGCAGCGGTATCTTCCTGTGATGAAGGCGGTACTGCTAAGTAAAGACCACCGGCTAAGAATATCACAGTAAAGAGTGCGCCCCAAAAGCGAGTAGATTTTTTGAGATACATTCCGCACCAGCGACCATAAATCCACCAACCGCAAATGAAAGAAACGATACCGAAGAATAAGGTTAAGATGCTAGTTGGCGAGGTTTCTTGATCGAAATAAGCCATGTACACCCATACGAAATAAGCACATGTACCAAAGAGTAGGAATGATATGCCTTGTTTGAAGGCTTCCATCCATGCTCCGGGTTTAGGTAACTTATTGATTAATGAAGGGAAGGAGCCCAGTATGATATAAGGGGCAGACATGCCTAAGCCCATGCAAGTAAAGGCAACGATCAATAGCGTATTGGAAAGTCCCATGGAATAGGCAATCGTCGGTCCCAATAAAGGACCGCTACATGGTGTGGACACCAATGTAGCCAACACACCGGACCAGAAAGAACCGGCATAGCCTTTTTTATGCTGCAGATCGCTACCTACGGCAGTAGCTCCTACCCCGATTTCAAAGACGCCAAACATACTCAATGCCATGGCTAGCATAAAGAAAAGTAGGGTGTAAATGACCCAAGGGTTTTCAAGCCAAAATGCCCAGCCTACCTGTTGGTCGGCAGATGTAAGGGAGTTCTTAAGGATAAGAATGATGATGGAAATTACCCAGAAAGATACTAAAACCCCTAATACAAAGGTTAAAGAATGTTCAAGGATTTTGCGGCGGCTACCACCGGCCATTTGCACGAATCCCATAATTTTAAGACCGATTACGGGGAAAACGCAGGGCATGATATTCAAAATCATACCGCCGAAGAACATATAGACTAAAATTAATCCTAATGAAGTTTCCTCTTCTACCGTTTCAGCCGAGACGGTGTCATTAGCATTTGTCGAAGTGGCAGATAAAGCGGATTCGGGTTTGGCCTTAATAAGAGCTACTTCATTGTTGAAGCGTAAGATACCATTAAGGAAAGTAATAGGCTCTTTGTTTTTGCCATCGGCATTTAACGAGTTCAGATACATGAAGTCCGAACCGTCATTGTAAGTAAGTTCCAGTTGAAAATGGGTGGGGCTCACTTCTTTCCATGTTTGTGGTGCGGAAGGTAAAATCTGACCATCATCACAGAAAAAATAAGCATTGGCTTTTGGGAACGGTGATGGCTCGGAAGTAATGAAATTTAAAGTGATTTTTTTACCTTCTTGAGTGAAATAGGTCGAAGTAATGGTGCGAGACCATTCCGGATTGGATAAGCCGATGATGCCTGCAAGAAGATTTGGATCAGATGTCGATGCGCCTGTACCTTTCTTTAAAGTGACCGGCATTGTACGCGTTTCATCGGGCATACATTGGCCATCACGACACATTTGCCAAGTAATGGATGGTGCAAAAGTTGCCTCTGCGGGAGCAGATGCTTGAGGAATCACTTTATAGGCTACTCGGACTTCAGAATAGCCGTAAGAATAACCCAATTCACTATGGTCAACTGAAGGAATGGAGAAGAAAGGACCTTCGATTTCAAATCCATTTACTTTTTCAATCGTAGATGTGGTAGGGATACCCACACTTCCCGGGTTTTTATAATAACTATGCCACCCTTTAGGTAACTCTAATTTGGCAACAATATAAAAAGGATCCGTGTTGTAAGTTTCAACACTAGCTTCGGCTCCTGTCTTAACGTTTTGTACGCTAGGGTCAGCTGACATGCCGGCCGGTGGGCCAAATGAAAAATCTTGGGCACTACCCAATTGAGATAGAGGGACTAATAAGCCTATCCCTAATATTAACGAGCGTACAAATCGGTGCATGGATAGCAACTTAGCATTTGTTGCACGACTCGACAACCAAGTTATGTTGCATAAATGGATGCTTTTATAAAAGAAGAGCCCATTTCAATTGTAGAAATTGAAATGGGCTTGCGTGTCGATAATTACTATACTCCTGCAATAAAATTATTGTTTCCAGCCCCCGCCAAGCTCTGCGTAAAGTGTTGGTACACACGATACATATTGATATTTATATTGGGCTAATTTCGTTTGAGCCGGGAAAAGATTTTGTTGGGCTGTTAGCACTTCATAATAGTTGGATAAACCGCTTTTATAACGAGTCATCGCCAACTTTAAGGCGTTTTTATATGATTCGACGGCTACTTGCTGTGAAGTGATTATATTCTTAAGCTCTTGGCGACGAATTAAAACCTTAGTAATCGAGGACATCGCATTGGTTACGGTTTGTTCGTAACCTAAGACTGCTTGACGATAATTGTTTTCAGCAATTTTTTTATCAGCAGATAATTGTCCGCCTTGAAAAATAGGTCCTGTAAGGTTTGCTCCAAAATTCCATCCGAATTTTGAATGAGATGAGGAAAGAAGCTCATTGCCGGCAAAGCCCCCATTTCCCGTAAGGCTTACGGAAGGGAAATAATTGGCAATGGCTACACCAATTTCAGCGTTTGCTTGGCGTAATTGATAAGCTTTTTGTCTGATGTCCGGTCTTCTTGCTAAAATTTGAGCAGGAATGCCGGCCGGAATAGGGTTATTATTTACATATTGATCAAGGCTTGCAGATCTTTTGATGGATCCGGGCATTCTCCCTGCCAAAGCGGATAAAGTAGTTTCCAACTCCTGTATTTGCATCGACAGGTCGGCTACGTCTGCTTGAGCGGCGACCAGAGCGGCATTGGCCGACTCGATTTGTAATCGAGAGCCCATACCTTGATCAAATTTGACCACAAACATTTTTTGTGAATCTTGATACGAAATGACTGCTTGTTTCGCAATGCTCAATTGTTCATCGAGCTTGATCAGTTGTAGATATCCGGTAGCCACTTCTTTAAAAAGTGACAGAATCATGGCACGATAGGCCTCTTCCTCAGCGTGATATGATGCGATAGCTGCTTCTTTGCCTTTGCGGACTTTTCCCCATAAATCAAGTTCCCAACTTGCGGTTAATGCCGCCGAGCCGGACGAAGAAACTGAGCCGGAAGGCATATCCGTAATCATGCTGCCCGATGAATTATCTGCTCGTGTGGCACTGCCTGAATATCCCAACCATGGGAAGAGCGGTGCTGAGCTTTTTCTGATTTGTAAGCCAGCCGTATCGATATTGATCAATAGGGTGCGTGCATCATAATTATGCTTCATCGTGTCGGATAACAGGTTTTGTAAATCCGTATTTGGGATAACTCGTTTCCAAGACAAATCTGCAATGGATTCCGCCATGTTGGATGATTTACGAAATACTTGAGGCATGTCCATTTGAGGCTCGGAGTAATCCGGCCCAAAAGAACAAGAAACCAAAGAAGCTATACCAAGGAATGGGATGATATTCAAAAAAGAGTTCATAAGTTTATGCTTGGGTTTTGTTAGATTTGGTTAAAAATCTCATTTTGGCAAATAGGGTATAAAGTCCCGGTACGATAAAGATGCCCAAAACGGTCGCCAGAATCATCCCACTAAAAGTGGTGACGCCAATTTCTTGGCGGCTGGCGGCTCCTGAGCCTGTCGCAATAACCATAGGGAATACTCCAAAGATAAAAGAAATCGCTGTCATCAACACAGCTCGGAATCGGGTTGATGCCCCATGAAGGGCTGCCGATTCTATGGATGCTCCTTGCTCTTGTTCCACCTTGGAAAACTCAACCATCAAAATGGCATTTTTAGAAGCTAAACCAATAAGCATAAGTAAACCAAGCTGTACATAAATACTCAATGAGATGTTCATGACCACTATACCTATTAACGCCCCTAATGTGGCAACGGAAACCGATAAAATAACAGGGATAGGCGTTGTCCAACTCTCATATTGTGCCACTAAAAAGAGGAATGCGAAGACAATAGCCAAGGCCATCAACATCGTGATTTGACCATCATTTTGTCGTTCCTCAAAACTGAGGTCTTTCCAAGCCAAGCTCCATTGAATTTGTTTGTTTTTCCACAATGGACTTTCATTCATTTCCTGCACCTCTTTTTCCAATAGATTCATGATTTCTCCGGAGCTAGTGGATTCAGTGCCGGAAACCGTCAATTCTGCAGACATGGTTTGCAAAAAGCGACTGTGGCTTTGTGGTCCCATCTGATAGGAAATGTTGCATAGCGAACTTAATGGAACCATTTTATCGTCATTACTTTTTACATACATTCCCAATAATTGAGTAGGTATGGTGCGGTCAATGGCGTCAGCTTGGATGATAACTTTGAAGTTGTAGCCATCGAGTGTAAAATCATTAACGTAAGAGGAAGCTAATTTATTCGAGATAGTGCTAAAGATGCGATCAATCGGTACATTCATCGCTAATGCTTTCTCTCGATTGATGTTGAGATGTAGCATCGGAGTGTCAGCTGAATACATACTATAAGACATAGCTACTTTATCTTGTTGCATACGCAATTTTTGACAAAGTGTTTGTACCCCTTGAGCCAATTCTGCCGGTGTGGCATTTCCGGATACTTTCAAGACGGCTGAAACCCCGCCCGTTACCCCTAAACCCATAATTGATGGAGGCACGACGACCATGCACGATGCTTGAGGTACGGTAGAAACGGCTTGTTGAATTTGCTGTTGAAGGCTAAAGATGGATTTATCCGGTGTTTTGCGTTCATCCCAGTGATCGAGAGATACGATACACATAGCTTGGTTTTCAGCCGAACCACCCATCATACTAAAGCCTACGATAGCGGTAACCCCTTGTACTCCCGGAATTTTTATAATTCGCTCTTCAATGTCTTTTACAGCTTCATTAGTTCGCTGTGTCGAGGTAGCGTCTTTATCCATTTCAATCATTATAAAGACGGCCCCTTTATCCTCAGTCGGCAAAAATGAAGACTTGGTGCTTTGGTAAATCCAACCATTTAAAAAGATGATGCCAACCAAGGTCAATAGAGTAATAAAGCTGTGGCGTACAAAGAAATTGGCTCCTTTTAAATACAGATTACGTGATTTGATCAATATGTAATTAAACGGACGAAAGATACTGAATTTTCGTGGACCAACTTGATGCTTTGGCTTTTTGAGAATCATGGCACATAAGGCCGGGCTTAAAGTCAGTGCATTAAATGTAGAGATAGCGAGAGCCACGCACATCGTAACTGCGAATTGGGTATAAATCGTTCCTAACATACCACCATAAAAAGCGATCGGTATATACACGGCTATCGTTACTAAAGTCGTCGCGATGACGGCTCCGGTAATTTGTTTCATGCCTTTTTTTGTCGCTTCAAAAGGAGAGAGATTTTCCGTTTCCATCAATCTCATTACGTTTTCGACAACGACGATGGCATCATCTACTAAGGACCCGATCACCAAAATAAGACCGAACATGGTCAATACATTGATGGTGAAACCAAAGGCATAGATGAAAATAAATGCTCCAAGTAATGATACGGGAATGGCTATGGCTGGGATGATTGTTGCACGCCAATCTTGTAAAAAGACATAAGTGATGAAAATAACCATCAATAAAGCCAGAGCAAGAGTGAAGATAATTTCTTGCATCGTTGCTTCGATGGAAAGGGTAGGGTCATAGCCGACGACCCAAGAAACCCCATTTGGGAAGTTTTTTTCCAATTCCGAAAGGCGCTCTTTTACTAATTTAACGGTTGAAAGAGCATTTGCCTCATTGGTCTTAGAAATCATCATGCCAATGGTGTCTTGCCCATTCAATCGACTATAGCCGGTGAGTTCTTCCGCATCCAATTCGATCTTGGCAATGTCTCCTAATTTAACGGTTCGCTGATCCTGACCTTGTCTGACGATAATGTTCTCAAACTCTTGAGCTTTGTTTAATCGACCGTCAATGGTCACTTTGTGAGTCGCTAAACTTTCATCATTTGATGCACCAATGGAACCGGCTGCCGCCTGTTGGTTTTGAGCTTGGATCGCTGCCGACACTTCTGCCGGAGTGATTCCCATGGCCGACATTTTATGCACATTCATCCAAATGCGCATCGCATAGTCTTTTGATGGCATCATATTGGTGTTAGCCACGCCATCAATTTCATTTAATCGGTCTTTAACATTTAATTTGAGATAATTTGCTAATTCCAATTGATTCATGTTCGTTTTGCTCGAATCGACCATGAAATTGAGGAAGCAAAGAATATCCCCTGACATAGAACGTATATCTACACCATTTTTCGTAATCTCAGAGGGTAATTTCGGTTCGACTCGTTTAATGGCATTACTGACGTTAATCATCGCCATGTCGGAGTCGGTTCCGGATTTGAAAATCAATTTTAAAGAGTAGGAGCCGTCATTGGTGCAACTGGATGAATAATATTCCAAATCATCCAATCCCGTCATTTGTTGTTCAATAAGCGGAGCCACCACTTCTGCCAATTCCTGAGCACTTGCCCCAGGATAGGTGGCACTTACATCGACAGAAGGGGGGGCTACTTCCGGGTATTCGGAAATAGGCATTTTGGTAATACAAAGCATCCCTGCCAACATCATCAAAATCGAGATGACGATAGCAAATTTGGGTCTTTGAATGAAAAAATAGGAAAACATACGCTATTGATTAGTTGGATTTCTTGAATTGGGGCACAATTTTCACCCCGGGGCGTATTTTATGGACCCCGTCTATAATCACGGTCTGACCTTCATTTAAGCCTTCAAGGATTGTTTGTTTTTTATTCTCGATTTCCCCGAGCGTGACAGGAGTTCGCATTGCCTGACCTTGTTCGTTAATGATGTAAACGAAAGCCCCATTTTGATCGTGTTGTACGGCAGATAACGTGATGGAAGGAAGGTTCTTTTCCTCTTTTTTGATTAATTTAACGGTCGCGATACCTCCCGGAATAAGTATGGAGTCAGGATTATCAAACTTAGCCCAAACAGTCAGAGTATCGGTGCCGGTATCGACCATGTTATCGGTTATGGCAATACTTCCGACTTCTTGGTAATCCGCTCCGTTGGCTGTTTGGATTTTTACGATAGCCTCTTTTTGTAAAGCGGTGGGGTTGCCAAAAATCTCTTGCAAATCTTGCTCACTAATATTGAATCGTACGTAGATGGGGTCGAGTTGAGTAATGCTTGCCAGTGAAGATGTCGTAGGTGTGATATATTGACCTTGGTGAAAATTGACACGACCGATTTTACCGGTAAATGGAGCCTTAATCGTGCAATATGCCAAATCTTCCTTGGCTAAGATCAAATCGGCCTCATTAGCTGATCGTTGCGCCATCAATTTGTCTAAAGTACTTTTAGCATTATCTACTTCATCTTTAGAAATGGCATCTTCTTTCAAAATGGCGTTTTGACGATCATAAGTTGTCTGTGCGTAATGGATTTCGGCATCAAGTTGTTTGATTTTTGATTCGGCACTTTGCACGGCTGCTTGGTAGCGTATTTTTTCAATTTCAAATAATACCGTGCCTTGAGATACGACCTGACCTTCCTTAACAGGAATGGCTTCGATGATGCCTGATACTCGAGGCAAGATGTTGACACTACTGATGGCTTCAATTTTACCAATGTATGTTCTGGAAATCTGTTGTGTTTTCATCCCTACCTTTTCCGCCAAAACGATAGAAGGTGGCATTTCAGGAGCACCGGCATATGTCATGCTACCTAAAGATAAAAGGAATCCTAAACAAATGTAGGGAAGGTAATTCTGATTCATAAAGATTGGATATTATTGATTGTTGGAATGATTTTTATTGTATGCTTCGATGAATTGTCCAAATTGATCTGCCGCTTCAAGTAGTTCTGCAGGTATTTGCTCACAAAGTGTATCGATATATTGATCTAGGCTGGAAATAAACGAATCGATATGCCTACGGCCTTCCTTTGTTAATTTGATATGCACCTGTCTTCTGTCCTCGGGATTTTGGACTCGTTGAAACATTCCTTGTCGAACTAATTTATCCACCATGCTTGAAGCAGAAGCAGGGGTTATTTTTAATTGATACGCCAATTCCTTGAGAGTAAGCCCGGACTCTTCTTCCCATTCATCCACGATTTTAACACAATCAAGCTGTTTAAGCGTTAGATTACCCGGATCTAATGGACCGGATTGAATGATCGCTTGTGGTACCGATCTTCGAATTCCTTCCAATCCGTCAAATAATGTTTCGAAAATTTCAGTGTTCTTTTTTTTGGGTATTTCCATATCGTGTCGGAGTGAGTTATAGAATCCGATTAATGATTCGTCAATCTAATAGTTAGATAGTCTAACTATATTGTTGATGTATGACAAAAGCTCGCAAAAAATTAGGCAGTCCCTTATTTGACGTGACCTGAGAAAGGCTTGGGTATATAAGCGATGATATGGTAAAAACTATTACGACTTACGAAGGTGATTTACATTGCTCCATGAAGCATGAACCATCGGGCGCCTGTGTTGAAACGGATGCGCCTGTGGATAATAATGGCAAAGGCGCATCTTTTTCTCCTACTGATTTGGTAGGTGCTGCTTTAGCAGGTTGTATGGCTACGATCATGGGTATCGTTGCCGCACGTAAAGATGTTGATTTAAAGGGGTTAACTATCGAGGTAGGTAAGCATATGAATGCAGACCCTCGCCGTATTGGTAAATTAGAGGTAAAGATCAATGTACCATTACCTGCTGATCACCCCGATCGTGGTATGTTAGAGCAAGCAGCTTTAGCTTGCCCAGTGAAAAAGAGCCTCCACCCGGATATTGAGATTCCGATTGAATGGAATTGGATTGGCTAAGCCGGTTGATTTTTTTAATAAAGCCACAACGAGTATTTCTTGTTGTGGCTTTTTTGTAGATTGCTATTTTGCTTTGACTATTTACGAAGAGGATCTTTGTTGGCGAAATAGTCTTGCCTAGTTATGGTGAATGTTAGCATCGCCATGGGGATCCCTCCATAAATTTTGATGGCGGGTTTATCGGGTTTCATGCCCAATCGATGTAATACGGCTATGGATGCTTTATTAGTCGGCCTCACTTCCGCATAAACGATATCTTCCTTGAGAGTTTGGAAAGCAAAATTGATGCAGGCATCGGCTAATTCGGTAGCGTAGCCTTGTCCCCAAAATCTTTTTGCTAGCATATAAGCGATTTCTATTACGGGCTTTCCATGTAAGGCATCTTTTCTAACTCCGGCACGACCTATTGGCTCGTGAGTATCACGATGCCTAGCCATCATAATGGAGAAACCATTTCGAGATTGCTCTTGTTTGCAATCTCGAATTGATTGCAAGATTTCTTCATCGGTAAATGTCCTTTCCCATGCATACATGACTTCAGGATCTTGAAGAAACGAAGCCGCATCACGAAGATCTGTTTCTTCAAAAGGAAAGAGGCAGCATCGTGGTGTTTGTATAATAGGGTCTTTCACCTTGAGAGGAATGACAACTAAAAGAGATGAAGAAATTAAGGAAGATTAAAGTGGTTGATGAGGTGGAGGGCTCCATTGCTCATCGGTTTTTTTAGTGGTAGTAGGCTTTGGCGCTACCGGTTTATTTACTTTTGGCGTTGTAACTTGAGGGGCTTGGTTTGGTCGTGCTGCTGAGGGAACATTAGTATCTTGTTGTTCCATAGCTGCCAAATTGAGCGGGTCTCCATAACCTAGCTCTTCTCTTAGAGAATCCGGTAAATCACTTGCGGATACCGAAGTGGAACCACCTTCGTGAATGATCTTTACTTGGTTAGGTTCAACACGAGATATTTCGACATTGAGGAAAGTTTTGCCACTATTAACTGTGCGTAATACTTCTAATTTACGACCACGAGCATTGCGTCGTACGATAGAACGATATTGGTTGAAATAGCTCTTTGTTTCATTTCGAATCGCACCAAGTTTTTGTTGTTCTTTAACGATGGTTTGTTTTTCATCCAAAAGCTGTTCTTGCGTTTTTTTGTATTCGTTCAGAAGGGTGATGAACTCAATTTTCGGCTTATTTTTATTTTGGAGATTAGCTAAGATTTCTTGCTTTTCACCTAAAGTCGTTTCAAGAGATTCAATGGTTTGTTTTGCTTCTTGTAATGGATTCGGAAGTGAATCAATGCGTTTGTAAACGAGAATGCCGGCAATGATTACACATAGGCCAATGATGCTAAGACTTACGTTCCAGAATACATTATCATCTTGTTTCTTTTCTTCCTGAGTTTCGACATATTCGACATCATCATTTTCATCGTCAGACTCATTCTCGGAATCTTTGTTGTCGTCGGTATCTTCGTTTACCGGTTTTTTGTCAGAGGCTGGCTTTTCCTCTTGTGGTTTTTTGTCTTTAACTGTATCCGTATCTTGCTCATCGGTATCGTCCTTAGGAGCATATTTCGTTTCATCGGCGGAATTGAGCTCTTCATTGAGCGCATTGATCTTTTCGTCAGAAGATTCTCGAGTAAAAGGGGATGTTGTGGACATGGTCGTTTAGATCAAATCTTGTGGTCAAATTTAGTCAATTGGATGGTCTTTTTTGAATTCGTTTAAGCGTTGCTCATACGAATCAAATTGGAATTTTAATGTTTGTGTCGTTTGTGATAACTGATCCAATTCCTTTTTCATATCCATCAAAGCAAAATAGATGCGTTCTACACTTCGTTTTTGTGCCGGGAGATTATCGATATTTCCCGCTGTTATATCGTAAGTGTTGATGGTAGCACTATTGAGAATTTTATCGATTTCGTAAGTAACTTCGGATTGTTTGGCTTTAGCTTGAGAAATTTGCTTTTCCGTTTCCAATATTTTGGTTTGCAAAGCCATTTCAATTTCTCTTAAAGAGTCCATTTCTTGTTTATGATCACCAAGAAGTGAATCTACTTTATCACACGAAATGACGGAGAGGGAACCTATTAAGGCTAGACTTGCCGGTAATAATGAACGTATTGCGTGTAACATAGTATGTAGTATGATATAAAATGACATGAAAAGTCAAACCGTAGGTGCGTTGCTTAGTGAAAAAATCCTATCTTGTGTAAATCAATAAAATACTCAAGAAATGGCGATAGGCTGAGATTTGACTCGAAATCCCGATTTTGTCATATAAGATGCCTCTCGTTATGAAAGAGTTTTCCGACATCGGGCAACAGTTGACTAGTAAATCCGGGATAGATGATTTGATGGAAGATTTGTTTAAGGCCTTGCATTCAGGTCGTACAGATCTATGCCAATTAAATGGTGGTAGCCCCGCGGTGTTACCTGAAGTGTCCGAATTGTGGAGAACTCGTATGATGGAAATGATCGAGTCCGGTGAGTTTGATTCTTTGGTCGGCACGTATGCCCATCCTCGTGGTGATGTGCGTTTTATTACTGCTCTAGTGAATTATTTGAATGAGCGTTATCATTGGGGGCTAACCTTAGAAAATATAGCCATTACCCAAGGCGGTCAAATGGCCTTCTTTACCTTATTTAACGTTTTAGCCGGTAAGAAGTCATCAGGAGAACAAAAAGAAATCCTTTTCCCCTTATGCCCCGATTATATCGGCTATCAGTCACAATCCTTATGCGGTGCGGAAGTTTTTCGTGGGATTAAGCCGGATATTGAATTGATTGGCGATCACGAGTTTAAGTATAAAGTTAACTTTGATTTGTTGGAGATACGCCCTGAGACAGCCGCCATGTGTTTGTCTCGCCCTACCAACCCAACCGGCAATGTCGTATCTGATGAAGAATTGGCTATGCTTCATCAACGTGCTAAAAAGGCTAATATCCCTATTTTGGTAGATAATGCTTATGGTGCTCCTTTCCCCAACATTTGTTTTGTAGAGAATAATCCTATTTGGGATGAACATGTTGTCTTGTCAATGAGCTTATCCAAGATTGGCTTACCGGGTACTCGTACCGGTATCGTGATTGCTCGTCCTGAGATTATCGATGCGGTGATTGGTATGACGACGACTTCCGCTTTATGTCCAAACAATTTGGGACAAAAGATCGTCGCCCCATTGATTGAAGATGGTCGTCTTGATACCTTGTGTCACGATACTCTTTTACCATTCTACTACGATCGTTCCTTGTTTGCTCGTAAATTGCTCAATGAATATTTTGGCAATGACGTGCCATGGAGACATCATAAGAGTGAAGGAGCCATGTTCTTATGGCTATGGTTTGAAGGTTTACCTATTAGTAGTCAGGAATTGTATGAACGTTGCCGTGATCGTGGTTGTTACATCAACCCCGGCCATCATTTCTTCTTTGCTGTTGAAGAGGGTGATGAACCATGGAACCATCGTCATGAATGTGTGCGTATTAGTTTCACCGCTACGGAAGATGCTTTGAGAAGAGGTCTCAGCATTCTTGCCGAGGAAGTAAAAAAAGCTTATCAGAAGTAATAAGGATATGATGAATAGTATGACCGGCTTTGGTCGCGCCGTTGCGACATTGCCTCATTTTAATGTAAGAGTGGAGATTTCCGGCGTTAACCGTAAACAAGCCGAAATGGCTGTCAACGTGCCGAGAAGTTGTTCGGAATGGGATGGGAAAATTAGACAGATTTTACAGGGTGCCATTTCTCGTGGACGCGTGAATGTTTCTGTTAATTTGGAAGAAAATATTCAAGATGGTTCTGATGCCTTGAGTCTGAATCAACCTAAATTGGCCGCTTTCATGGCAAGTCTTGCTCAAGCATCACAATTAAGTGGTGCGGCATTATTACCTACGGCATCGGATTTATTACGATTAGATATCATTAGCGATGCCTCTCACCAAGATGTCGATCCCGAAGAAGCTTGGAGCACGATTGAAGATGCAGTGAAAGAGGCGTTAAGTGCCTTTTTGATGATGCGATCCACAGAGGGACAGCACTTACACCGTGATTTGCTTGAAAGAATCGCTGTCTTGGCTGATTTAAAAGAAAAAATCGCCGAACATGCCCCTGAAGTACCTGTCAGATTGCGTGAAGCTATGGTGAAACGTTTGAATGAAGCCGGTTTGCCTGTTTCATTGGATGATGAACGCATCGTGCGTGAAATCGCCTTATTTGCGGATAAATGTGATATTTCCGAGGAAACCACACGATTAGATTCTCACTTTGCTCAGTTTAAAGCCTTATGTGCTGCGGATTCTCCTTCCGGTCGCCCTCTTGACTTCCTTTGCCAAGAGATATTTCGTGAGTTTAATACGATTGGTTCAAAAGCCAATGATGCTACTTTAGCTCACTTGGTGGTTACTGCTAAAACCGAGTTGGAAAAAATCCGCGAACAAGTTCAAAATATCGAATAATATGATCAATACAAATTACGGAACCTTATTAGTCGTATCCGGCCCGTCAGGATCAGGGAAAACCACGCTTTGCCGTCGTGCGATGGAAGCCGATTTATGTCGTTATAGCATTTCTTGTACGACACGTGCGCCTCGAGAAGGGGAACAAAATGATGTGGATTATCATTTTTTAACTCATGATGAATTTTCGGCGAAAATCGCTAATGGTGAGTTTTTAGAATATGCCGAAGTACATGGTAATCGCTATGGTACCTTAAAGGCAGATATCATTCAGTTGCTAGAGCAGGGTATTACCGTAGTGATGGATATCGATGTGCAGGGCGCAGACCAAGTGAGAGCGTGTGTAGATGAAGTAATCGGTCGCTGTTATTCAGATTTATACATCCATGTGCCTCAAGATGAATTAAAGGCTCGTTTATCCGGTCGCGCTACTGATGCGGATGAAGTGATTGCTTTGCGTTTACGTAATGCTGCTGATGAAGATGCTTGTATGCCTCGTTATCAATTTTGTCTCGTGTCTCAAGATCGTGAGCATGATTATGATGCATTTACTGCTCTTTTGAAGGCTCTTTCCATGCGCATTTCTTTGATGCGTTAGTATTTTTTTCTACATCTAAAGTCGGTCAATCTCGTGGATAACGATGAATGATCGGCTTTTTTTGTATGTTTTTTTCATTTAGATATGGTAGGAAGATTGTTGGTAAATTGATTTTCCTATGTTCTTTCTTCTTATTCCCATAAGCATTATTTTAACTGAGATCATCGGGTTTCTGTTGCTTCAACTTGTTTGTGAATCAGTGTTGTACTCGGATTTATGGTTTGTTTTCTTTTGGTCCATACCTTTTAGCCTGATTTCTTTGTGTGTAGGGTGGCTATTTACTACTAAAAATAGAGGGTTTAATTGCCTGTTATGGTCGTTTCTAATTTTATGTGTGTTGGCGGATCTTATTTATTTTAAAAGCTTTTTATTGTTTCTTGTCGTGCCCGGTTTGCTTGTAGGAGGGATAGGTAAGCTGATCTCTTTAAAGAAAACAACTAATGCGAAGACTACCTCTTATTAGTTTTCCATGAGAATTTTGTCTTACCTTGAACAAACATTGACCTCCAACTCTCGAAAAGTTTGTTAGTGTTATTTTGTGTACCAATATCTCCGAATTTGGCGATGGGGTGCCATTGAGAATTTTAACTAATATAATCACATGAAAGATCAAGCTATTGTTGGAAAAGCAAAACCCCATGTATTAATCCTCGGCTGTAACTTTGCGGGATTAACTGCCGCACGTCTGATACGTGAGGAATGTAAGGATAACGTTGATATTACGGTCGTAGATCGTAAGCCGTATTTAGTTTTTGTGCCAAATATTCCATTGGAAGTTTTGAGTAACCACGACCCCATTTCCAAATTGCACATGAACTTTTATCCTTTTTTAGTAAAAGATAAGAGTGTCTTTTTACAGGCAGAGGTAAAAGAAATCAATGTGGATGGTAAGCAAGTCACCATTGTTCCTTCAGAACGCCCCGGTGCTGCTTCGGAAAAATTGCAATATGATTATTTAGTGATCGCATTGGGTGCTAAGCTAGATTATGAAGCCATCCCCGGCTTTGGCGAATATGGTAGTACGGTGTCAGATACCTATTATGGTAACAAACTACGTCGCTACTTATTTGAAGGGCATTATAAAGGTGGTCCTATCGCCATTGGTTCCTGTGCTGCTAAAATCGATTTGAAGGGTAAGCCTGATTGGATGAAGGGAATGGATACTTATTGTGATGGTCCTCCATTGGAAGTGTCTCTATCTCTCAGTACTCTATTGAGTGATAAAAAATGGGGAACACCAAAAAATATCACTTTATTTACCCCGGGCGAAGTCATCGCTTCCGATGCCGGTATTCCCCTCGCCAAAGAATTTCTCCACATGACTGTCGATGGTATGGGCATGGGGTATAAGAATAATGTTGGTGATGTTAAGGAATTAACAAAAGATGGTATTGTTTTTGCTAATGGCGATTCAATGGAAGCTGAAATTAAAATTGTAATGCCTAACTGGACTCCTCATACATTGATGAAAGGCCTATCGATTTGTGATAGTTTGGGTTACGTGAATACGGATGCGTATATGAGAAATCCGGATCATCCCGAAATTCTGTGCGTCGGTGATTCCAATGGCTTAACCGCTCCAAAACTTGGTGCCTTTGGTGATATGCAAGCACGCGTGGCAGCAAAACAAATAGCTAAAGATTTAGGTCTAATTGCAGCAATCGAAGCGATTGAATTTAAACCTGTAGTTATGTGCTTTGGTGATGCCGGCGATGGTAAAGGCTTCTATATCCACTCCGATCTGGCCTTTGGTGGCAAGATGGGAATTATGAAAATGGGCAGACTTTATTATGATATGAAACTTGCCTTTAAGGAAATGTATTTCATGACCGGTGGTAGACCTCCTGCATGGGGTATGGAATTATCCGAACTAGTAACCGATAAGATTTAAAATTTTATACGTAACAAGTATTTTTCATTCGCCCAATAGAAGATATATGATTCTATTGGGCGAATTATTTAAGGAGCAAGTTCCAAATCTTGTCAAGGGATCGTTAGAAAGGGAAAAGTATTCCGACACTTGCTACGAAAACGATCCACAATAGAATGTTAAGAGGTAAACCTACTTTGACAAAATCTGTAAATCGGTAACCACCGGCATTGTAAACGTAAGTATTCGTTTGGTATCCGATAGGTGTAGAGAAACTGGCACTCGCACCGAACATGACCGCCAAGATAAAAGGCATGGGGTTTACTTGGAATTGTAGAGCCATTTCATACGCAAGTGGCCCCATGACGGCTGCCACGGCGTTATTTGAAACCATCTCCGTGAGGATGGAGCATAAGAGATAAAGCCCTGCTACTACCACTAATGGACCCCATGGGCCGATGGTATCGACGACACCAAACGCAATTTCTCGTGCCAAACCGGTCTTACTCATGGCATCACCTACGCATAACATACCAAGGATAAGGAAAATAATGCCCCAGTCCACGGATTGGTATGCCTCTTTCGGTTTGATGCAACCTGTTACCACGACAATAAGAGCTCCGATGAATGCTAAGTAAAATGGATTAAACCTTGAGAAAAACGCAAAAAATGCACCGCTCTCGCCAAAGGAACCCAATAGCCCGAATAAAATGAAGATACCCATTGCCATGAGCGCCCAGCCTCGTTTGTTACGAGCATACGTTTCTGCTGCGCGCTTGCTAAGAGGAATAATTCTTTGCTTGGTAAGGACTCGACTCATCCCTTCTTTTGGCCCTTCGAGCAAAAGAGTATCGCCTTCCATCAATTGGGTGGAAGAACTCATGTTGGTGATGTTTTTACCTTGTCGGTGAATGGCTAAGACGAGAATTTGGAACTTTTGTCTTAATTTTAAGTCTGCCAGAGTGTGTCCGGCAAACTCGGAATTATGGCTGATCATCCCCTCGACAATTTGCACATCACGTTGTTCTAGCGCTTGGATTCCTTGGTTTTCATCCCACCCGATATCGATACCTTTTGCTTCTCGTACGGTATTGATTTTTCGGCTGCCACATAATAATAAAATTCGGTCTCCCTCTTCCAATTTGATGTGATTGAGCTCTTCCTGCAAAGGGTATCCTTTGCGTCTTACTTCTACAATCTTGATGCCGAAAAGTTCATGGTCAATGAGTTCGGTAGGGGTTGTGCCAATGTGCGGGGAATCTGCCGGAATGCGGATTTGAAGGAGGAAATCACGCTGTATTTCGTCTGAAAGTAGAGTAGATAAGGTAGATCTATTCGGTAAAAGCTTACGACCAATAGTCCACATATAGGTTAAACCGATGCCGGCATAGATCAGACCCATCGGTGTGATCGTGAACATTTGGATGCTATCATAACCCAATTTTTGGATCTGACCAAGGACCACCACGTTCGTCGATGTGCCGACTACGGAACAGGTGCCCCCTAGAATGGTGGCGAAGGAAAGAGGAATGAGTAATTTAGATGGTGCGACTCCATGGTCACGGCAAAAGGCCAAGACGACGGGCATTAAGATAACTACCACCGGAGTGTTATTGACAAAAGGCGAAACGAGAAAGGCGCCTGCGGTAATCACGATCAATGCCGTGAGCTCTTTACCTCGTGCGACACGGTTAAAAATTTTAGATAAATCGGCAATAAGCCCCGTGCGTTCCAAAGCTGCACTTAAGATAAACATGCAAACAACGGTTAATGGACCGCTATTGGAAAAACCGCTCAGGATGTCTTTAGTAGAAATAACACCCGTAATTAACAAAAGAGCCGTGCCGGATAAGGCCGTAATTTCTACGGACATCCATTCCTTCACGAAACTAACGAAAATAAGAATTAGGACAATGCCCACAATCCATTGTTGCGTTTGCGATGAAGAAAACCAAGACGCCAAATTTGCCGTATCAATAAAACTGAGCATATATAATGAGGGTTGTAGGTTGGTTACGGCTGTATTGCCTAACTTACATTGATACTAAAGTCAAGGATTAGCTTCCGGCTTAGACTAGCATTAGTTAATCTTATATTATTTAGTGGGAGTGCATCGTTCCTATATGAAAAATGAATGAGATTATCTAAACATATAGGATAATTCGATATCTTTGACCAATTGGCCTCTTCTAAGCGACCCCGACTTCAATAGTCTAAGCCTTCTTGATAAAGGAACTCTGTTTTTGGGGAGCGACGTACTGCCTGATTAATTAAATCTCGTATTTCTTGCTTATTGAATCCGGAATCCAGTAAAAACTTCTCAATCGGTGGGTATTTGTCGGGGTAGATCTTTAGTAAACCATACATGATCATCTGATTTGTAGAGCTTGTCGGTCTTCTTGTTGTTGCAGGCCTGAATGTGTTGACCGCTTTTTCATTTCTCAATTTGATATCATAGCGAGGTATGTTTCCGTCTCCATTGATCAGAAGCATCATTTTTTCTACTCCTTCTGGCGTATTGAGGTCTATCGAGTCCCATTCTTTTTGTAATTTTTCCTTGTCCACCACTTCTTTTTCTTCCTTAAAGTTCTTTAATTGGTAGATCATGAGAGAGCAATAGGGCAACAGGTATTCTTGTATATATCGTTTTTTATCACTATTCTTAATATGCTTCGAATCGTTAATAAGAACCATATATCTAATTGACTGCATGATGCCGTTGCGTTTTGCCTCTAGATCTTGGGTGTCACGAAGAGAATCAGAAGACAGGGCGTTGTCTAAAAAAGTTTTTTTAGTAAAAAAGGGAGCTTGGGCGATTAAATATGTTCTCCATAAACAAAAGTTGATATGTTCGTGAATATTTTCAGTTTCAAGTGAAGGGCTTGGAGTGGAAGCAAATTGTGTTTCTCTATAAAATTCCCTAACGTTGCCTTCTTTCAAGTGTTTGGCAAGTGTTGTAATATGCTCAGGTAATGAAGTTGACGAGTCCAAGGATTGAGGCTCGGAAATTTGCATTTGTGCTTGGCAGGCCATGATTCCTAAGCCGATAACGATTAAGTAAAGTAGAGATGAATGTTTTTTCATTATGCAGTATATGTTTTTGTCTGTAATGGTTTCGTGTTATAGGGTTTATCTATGATATAGATAGTAGCATAGAGAGTCAATCTTAGACGTTGGGTATAGAGGATAGTGGATGTTGTTACGTTATTTGTCTCATATTTTTGTGAAGGAAAAAATCGTTGCAAAACTTTAGGAGACCTTTAATCTTCTTGTGAAATGAAGAATCCGGTTCCTGTCACAAGATTTGCTCCTAGCCCCAGTGGTTATTTGCATTTGGGCCATGTTTTGGCTGCCTGTGAGGCTAGACGCTTGGCTGATGAAGGATGCGGGCAGTGTTTATTAAGAATAGAAGATATTGATCGTGGCCGGTGTCACGATCAATACATTGATGGGATTATCGAGGATCTCAATTGGTTGGGATTGTCGTTTGATGGAGAAATCGTGCGCCAGTCCGAAAGAATGGGTTTATACCGAAATGCCTTAGATCGTTTGATTGATTTAGAAGTGGTTTATCCCTGTTTTTGCACTCGTAAGGAAATTGCTCTTGAATTGTCCCGCATGGCAGATGCCCCTCAAGGGGAACACATCGAGCTTTATCCCAAAACATGCAAACATTTATCTATTCAGAAACGTACTGAAAAAATGAATCAAGGAGTGCCTTATGCATGGCGTTTGGATTCTGATAAAGCTTTTAATTTAGTAGGGGAATTGACTTGGGTCGATAGACGATTTGGGCTGCAAATGGTTAACCCTGATTATGTGGGGGATGTCGTTTTAGCCCGAAAGGATTGTGCGACCAGTTATCACCTATCGGTCGTGGTAGATGATGCTTTGCAAGGTGTTAATTTGGTAAGTCGTGGTGAAGATTTATTCGAAGCAACTCATGTGCATCGTTTATTGCAAGAATTGCTACAATTGCCCGTGCCGGAATGGTATCACCATCATTTAATTTGTGATGATCATGGGGTTAGACTTGCTAAACGCAATAAAAGTCTGGCTATAAAAGAAATGAGAGAGTCGGGGATGAGTCCTGATGAGGTGCTGAAAATGATGCGAGGCTCCTTCTAATAAAGAAAGAACCTCGTAAAAGACTTGTTAAAAGGGTTTTATTCGGGCCAGGCGTTACCTGGGATGCCATTTTGAGTAATGACGACTTCTTGCCCGATATGAAAGCGGATTTGGGGAGTGGCTTCTTGGATGACCTCTACTAGATCGCCGGAATCTTTTAATTTAATTCTAATACGAAGCATTTTGTCGGCTTCGAATTTTCCATCCATCAAAGATCCTGCTTCGGTGGCTATTCTAGTAGCACCTGTTGCTAAGATGCCTGGGGCAATGGCACTCGTAGCCGTATTGGCCATCGATGCAAAGGCCCCATCATCTTTGTCGCTCATCATGTGGATTTCTTTGATTTTGACGATGGTACCGAGTTTAATACTATAAACCTTGCCGGCTTGGATTTCGAGATTCTTGCCTTGTGAGCATGATGGGAAAAGATGCAGTGCGCAGAAAGCAAGTGCTACGGATAAAATGGTTTGCAGTGACAAGTTCATGAAAAATTTAGAGCATGGTGTAAGTGATTAAATACACGATAAGGTGAATGGAAGATAAAGCTAAGAGTTTGTTCATCTTTTTATTCGCCGGTGTTTTTTGAAGTAAAAGGATCAATGTGCCAGCTATTACGATCGATGGAATCCAGAGCACCCAAGATAAAGCGATGTCTAAGTGAAGTGCTTTCATAGACATAGGTAAGGTCAGATAGGCGGCAAAAATGAAGCCTATGGTTAGGCCTCTAGCTTTGGCGTCTCCCAATTTGACGGCAAGGGTGCGTTTGCCCGTTTGGGTGTCTTCCTTACGGTCTCGGATGTTATTGATCGAAACCATCACGGCGGACAGTAATCCGCATTGGATACCTAATACGACTCCTGCATTATAAATAGCAGTAGATTCTACTAAGGTGCCGGGAATGGTATGTACAAAACCTATTTGTACAAAGATCGTGCCTAGTACGGCGATAAGTCCAAAAAATAAAATAACGAATATCTCTCCTAAGCCTTTATAAGCTAGAGGAAATGGTCCTCCTGTATAACCGTATGCAAAATAAAGAGAAGGGATGCCTATAGCTATAATCGGCCAGCCCCTTTCTAAAATCAATGGAACGGAAAATCCACAAGCCGCTAATAAAAAGATGCCACCAATGGCTAATAAGGTGCGGTGATTAATGGCACCGGTTGCGGTCATTCTTTTCGGACCTTGTCTTTTTTTCGTATCGGCATTTTTACAAAAATCAATGGCATCGTTGAAATAATTGCAGGCAATTTGAATGCATAGACATGATAAAAATGTAAATGCCGCCAAACTAGGATTCCATTGCGAGGTCATATGATAGACCACCATACACCCGGCCCATACCGGAATAAGCGATGCGGTAAGGGTCTTAGGTCGAGCTGCCAAAAATAAGGCTTTAAACATAAAGTATATTAGAGAAGTTGGATGTCGGGTAATTTAGCCAAATCTGTTTTGAAGTCTGCTACTTTCCATTGTCCCGGGGCACTAGGTCTGCTACCTAAATAGCCATAAATAAGGGTAGAGCCGATTTGTGAATAGAGTAAACGTGAAATAGGGCCTAATGCTCCCATTCCCATCAAAGCAACAGGTAAATCGGATTTTCTTAATACTTCCACACCATTTTGAATATCCTCGGGGATGATGAGTGTAAAAGCAAATTTTGCCATATCAGCCCCGGCTACTTGAGCCTTTTTAATCAAAGAAAGGAAATAATCAGGACCGGGGGTAAGATTAAAATCATGAGAAGAGGCTATCACGAGTACACCTGCTTCTTTTGCTTTGGTGATTAGTTTGCCCGCTTTATGTAAGGAGGCAATTTCGATGTCAATAGCTTTAGCGTGTGGTAATGATTCTTCGAGTAATTGAAGTCGCTCCTCTTCTGAAATGTTAGAAAAGCCTCCTTCTTGAGCGGCACGCATCGTGACAAGTAAGGGCATTTTAGGCGCACACGCAAGAATTTCGGATAAGGAATGTTCCGGATACATCGCATCTAGTCTTAGCTCTACCCAATCACATTGGGTGATAAGATCCTGACCTTGGTATGATTTCCAATCATCCCAAGTACTGATAGAGCCGACAATTTTGGTCGAATGATGCTTGAAAGGCGTGACACTTGCTTGCATATAGACAAAATAACGCTTTTGATTAAAGAAGGCAATCTTGTAATGCTCTGCTGACTCGCCTATTTCAAAAGAAAAACTCGTATCGGAAGAGCCCGATACGAGTGAATAAGAGGGAATGGTTAATTTGATAACTTATTTGCTCTCGTCACATAAAATGCGTACGAAACCTTCTTCTTGTAAACGTGTGGCACCACAAGCGAATTTAGCACGGATTTGCAAAGTCTCTTCCATATCATCACGAATGGAGATACGTACTTTGAAATCATCCCAAATACCGAATTGAGCCTTACTTTTCACCCATGCCATAGCATAGCGATGTTTAGCCATATTGGTTGGTAATAATTGAGTGCGGATAAATTTAAAGCCCATAAAGGTATCGATTTTACCCTCAGCCAATGCCTTGACGTTATTGAAATCATAACTGCTTACCTCGGTAGAACGAAGCAAGCTCATGATTTGAGCACTAGTGACAGCCATGACCAATTCATCACCCATGCGGTGTGAATCTTGGCTCCATGCCTCATTTTCTTCAAAAAGACGTAAAGTTGCACGTAATTTTTCAACCGTCAAGTTCGTGTTATCTGCAGCACCTGTTTCTGAGTAATTGACAGCTATGGTTTGTGCAACAGGAAATGATAATGTGGTCAAACCATCTTCACCCACATAATTGATACCATTAAATGCTTCAAGGATAACTTTATCCATTGTACGGCCTGCTGCCGATTGTAAGCCTTCAATAGCTTTTGAGACCGGAGCGTCTAAATCTCCAAGTTTTTTGTGATCATATTCGTCAAAGCCAATGGCTTTAGTGAAAATACGCGGGCGCATTGATCGACGATAGGTAGGAGCCTCTTTAAGCGATGTTGCCTGTACTCGTTCACTTTTCTCATCAAAATCAAGGACTCCAAATTGGTCGAAAAAAGCAATTTTACCGCTCAATCCACGTTCAACCGTTACGTATTGTTCTAGTCGAGAAGTATGTTGCTGAAGGAGAGATCCCCATTTATTGGTATACTTTACCTGATAGTTTTCTTCTATAGTTCCCATAATTTAATTCATGAAATATTTTAATATTGATCCATTAGCCAAGTTTCATTCGAATCACTTCTTTTTAATAGGCATGATAAGAAATCACTTTTTGGCTAGATGTGTTTACATTTTGGGTAGAGTTAGGTTTGAAACATCACGCCTGATACGTGATCTGCTTTATTGATGTTCATGATTAAAATCTAGGAGTCATTCTTGAACAACGAATGAAGAGGTAGGTCTAAACTTGTGTAGAATTTCCACAAATTATCATGGTAAAGAAAATTACATATTTCATGCTATTTATGGCTTGTTGTTCCTCACTTGCTATGGCATCTAATCCGGCTTTAGCAGTGATTTTGCCCGCAAATGAGCCTGATTATTCGATTTGGACTATGTTGCAAGATTATGGTCTTGATCGAGTGCATCCGACATTTGTCCATTATCCGATAGCCTTGGGTTTATTTGGTGTTTTATTGTATTACATCACTTATTTTTTCAAAAAGAATGATGAATGTTGGAAATTTTTTAGCTTCTTTGTTTTATTCTTTGCCGAAATAGCCGCGTTATGTACGCTAGGTACCGGGGCTATGTATTCATACGGACTAAATGGCAATGCCCATGTCGCAACAAATTGGCACCAGAATATGGCAATTCTTACAGTGCTTTTATTTGGTATTCCTGTTTTAGTTCAGATTTTATCCTATATCTTCAAAAAAGATTTATGGTATCTAAAAACTTTTTGTTTAGTGCTTTATACCTTAGGTGCGTTAAGTGTGGCAACTACCGGATTTATCGGGGGAAGCATTGTATATGATTATTTGATCAATCCTACGGTGATCAGCGGTTCTTAATATGAATAAACTTTTGCAAATAATTAGATATGAATAGTTTAAATTATGTAAATGATGTGTTCCTTGCAGAGTTGCTCAATGTGGATCAAAAGGGCTTTTCTTTTTGGACTCTGATTGATGATTTTGGTTTTGATCATGTACACCCAATGCTTGTGCATTTTCCGGTGGCTTTGGGCGTATTTGGGGTTTTTGTATATATTCTTACATACATCTTTAAGCAACAGAGCCCTTGTTGGAAATCAATGAGTTTTCTCATTCTCCTGTTTGCTTTTATCAGTGCGCTAGTTGCAGCGACTAGCGGAGGATTATTTGCTTATAATCTGCATGAGACTCCCGGTAAGATAGAAGGTTGGCATTCTACCATGGCAACTATCACAACCATACTATTCGGCCTAGGCTGTTTGATTCAAATATGGGGCTACTACAAATGGCGTGATTTATGGAAATACAAACATTGGTGTTTGCTTATTTATATCCTTGCCGCAATCTGTGTGCTTATTACGGCATTCTTAGGTAGTGGTATGGTATTTAATTTCCTAGTGAATCCTACCATGGTAGGTGGACCTAGTGCGTAAAGTAGTAGGCATTTTTTACAGTTATAAATTGATGTAGCAACCTCGGCTGTACTGCTTTGGGTTGCTACTTTTTTATAGCTGCAGATCAATATAACTGATCTGCTAAGCGTGTTGTATTGCAGATTATTGCCACTAATTTTGCATTTCTTTTGTGAACAAATATTATATTACATTTATGTATTTGTTGTTACGTATATGTAACTAATTTATTTTAAATTTGTTATGACATTTCATAGTGTCTTGTTCTGAACATGGCTTGTTAGATATAAATCAATTACTTAGTTATGAAAACATGTAAAACTTGCCTAATGTTATTAAGTGCATTGTGTTGCTATCAGGGTGCTTATGCTGCATCTTTATCAACAGTAGTTTTAGATTTTGAAAAACCATCTGATCAGGGAGGAGGAATTGTTCATGATGTGCAAAAATACTCTCATGTCTCGAGCTTCTTTTTCACACTCAATTCCGCTCGATTAAGTGAATCTCCGACTTCTACGATTGGGCACGAGGTATTTCAAAATAATATGGATCTTATATCTCTAAGTTTCCAATGGGGTAGATCACAGGATCAAGCTAATGGTTTTAGCTCTTGTTATTATGCACTATTAGACGACCAAAATCAATTGGTTGATTATTCAGGGAAGCAGTTGCATTATGAAGCAGGTGGATATGCAGAATTAACGTTTTCACAGTCTTTGACGATAGACCCTAATAAAACGTATAATGTAGTCTTTATTCATGATAAAAAAGTAAAAGCTTTTGAAACTGCTTTAGCAAATGGCTCAATGGTTTGGAGTTTAAAAGACTATGGTTTTTCCAACGGCCAAGTAGATTATACATATTCTGATTATTGGGATAATGCTCCATCTTTAGAATGTGTCGAATTTAGAAATACTTATCATGGTGATATTCCCGGGTACGAGAATAATAATGGGAATATTCTTGTTGATGATAAATTATTGGGTGTAAACCTCCCTGGTAATAATGTAGCGACAGATAATAATCTAAGAGGACCAAAGTTGGAGTTTGTTGTAAAAGAGCATTCTTCGCAGTCTATCCCTGAACCATCCTCCGCTTTGTTAGGCGCTTTTGGGATTATGAGTTTTTTATTGAGACGTAAACGATGAGTTTAGCTATTAGTTAATTTTAAAAAGGATTAGGGTATGGCTCTAATCCTTTTTTGTAAGCACTCAAATGAGATGTAGATTCTTTAGCTAGCTTATTAGTGGACTGTATTTGAAGATAAAAAGAGCGAGAAGGTTAGCCCCTCTCGCTTGATGATTAAATATATGTATTTGGGTTTATTTCTTCTTCATGTAGTGGAAAAATACGCGTACGCTTGCAAATAAGAATGGAATAGCACCAAAAATAATGAAGACCAAGTCGCCCGGCATACGCAACCAGCCAATCAAAGACATCATCTCGCTACGAGTGAACTCGGAAGATCTAGCGTGCCAATATCCATTGTTGATCGCATCCCATATTTGAGCAAAACCACCTGGCAACAAACTGCATACGATCATCATAAGTAGACCGATGTTTAGCCCCCAGAAAGCAGTAGCAATATATTTCTCAATCTTATGCCAGAAGGTATCGTCACAAGCCTCTCTAAGCACAAAGGTACATAAACCTAAAGCTAAGAAACCAAATACGCCAAACATGGCAGCGTGGCCATGATTAGGTGTTAAATAGGTGCCTATTTCAAAGTAACTGACAATGGGCATATTGATGAGGAAACCAAAAACGCCTGCCCCTAAGAAGTTCCAAAAGCCTACAGCCATTAAATACCTCAAGGTCCATTTGAATTTCACTACGGAGGATCCTTCTTGACTGTTATCTGCCGTCTTAATAAAGGAATAACCTTGCATACAAAGGATGACTAAAGGAACAACCTCTAAGGCAGAGAAACAACCTGACAGTGCCATGTTAAACTGGCTCTGACCCGAAAAATACCAGTGGTGGCCTGTACCGATAATACCACCCATGAAAATAAGAATGGCATCCAAATAAATGATACGCAACCCGATCTTTCTGGATATCAATCCAAGCTCGACGAAAATAAGAGCAACCATTGTTGTAGCGAACAATTCGAAAAAGCCCTCAACCCATAAATGGATAATCCAAAATCTCCATGTATCTACTACGGTATAGTGGGTTTGCCCTGTGAAGAATATGGCCGGTAAATAGAAGAAAGGAATGGCAAACGCCGCAACTAGGAACATACGAGTAAGAGGTCTCGTCTCCCGGTTTTGTAAAGCAGGTTTAGAAGCTCTAGCAACGACGACAAACCAGGCTAATAGACCAACGATAAGAAGGTATTGCCAAATTCTACCCAATTCTAGATATTCCCAACCTTGGCTACCTAACCAAAATGAAGCATCTTGCCACCATCTTGATAAACCTGCCCATTCGGAAAGCAAACTGCCAAATATGACTATGGCAAAGGCGATAAATAATATATTCGTAAGAAGACGTTGCCCCTTAAACTCGATGCCACCTAGCATACGCGCCAAGAATAACCCGCCTGCTGCAAAGCCGGTCGCAATCCAAAAAATAGCTAATTGTAAATGCCAAGTTCTTAACAAAGAACTAGGGAAAATAAGCGTTAAATCAAAACCGTAAAAGTCCCCCGGATCCGCTTGATAATGGGCAATGCCTCCCCCGACTAGAGTCTGAGCCAAAAACAGAATGCCTACTACGACGACAAATTTAATGAGCGACCCTTGGCTAGGAGAAATTTGGCTAGGAGTAATGGTTTGAGGTTTAGCCAATGTGTTTGAATGCCATTCCCAATCCGGATTTTTCCCTAAAATAAATAAAATAAGACCTATACCTCCTAATAAGAAAATCACACTGGCGACACTCCATACATAGGCACCGGCATGAGGTAGATTCCCCACTAAATTATCATAAGGAAAATTATTCGTGTATGAATAATCTTCGCCGGGTCTTGGTACGACCGAAGCCCAAGCCGCCCACGTAAAATAAGAGCTCAATAAATGAAGATCTTTATCAGTCTCAATCAAGTTAGCCTTTAAACCACCATTGTTAACCGGAGTCCTAAAATATTCCTTCCAATGAGCGGGTTCGTCCTTAAAGGCAACCGCTTCATAAGGTGTAAACGTCAGGGTATCAGATTTAGGATCATATCGATTTTCTTTTAAAATCGAAGGTACTTGGGATGTGATCAATGCTTGTTCCGATGAATTTAATTCGGTAAAAGGTTTATTATACGCCTTTTCTGACAACATATTTTGGGTAGTTTTCCCCATTCTGTTTAAGGTCAATGCAGGGAAATCAGGGCCTAAATACGCCCCATGCCCCCAAACTGTACCATTATCCATCAATCCATTACGTAAAAATAACTCTTGGCCCTTTTGTACGTCTTCTTTGGTAAATAATGTATTTCCGTTTTCATCAACCACCTGAGCCGGAATGGGCGGCTTATCATCATACGCTTTACATGTGATGATAATCAACATGGTAAAACCATAAACCATCACAAACGCAATGAGAATTTTCCACCAATTAGACAGAGGTTTCGAATTACTTACTTGTTTTATTGTCTCCTCAGACTGGTTCGGCCCAGGGGTAGAGGAATGAGAATCCGCATTCATCTCTGTTCGACAATCAAGTAAATCAAGGCGTTGGAAAAAAAGCTTTTTTGCGGTAGATATATGATTTTATCGAATAACTATTGAATTATACAATCAGATGTCTCATTTAGACGTCTCATTTCAAAATTAGGCATACAATAAAATAGACAAGACCTATGATCATCAGTCCGATAATCCCCGTCCATCCAATGAAGCTAAAGAATATCAACACGGCAAAAAGGATGCCGAGAAGAGATCCTAAGAATCTCAATATGTTACATATAGAATACATTGAAAGCACGAATGATTATTTAAACCCACGCGTATATTCACGTAATTGCTTTAGCTTTGGCTGCTGAATCTTTGGGGTATGATAGTGAAAGAAATCTGTTTACTACCATCCAACAATGTCTTTACTCTTCCATTGGTCAATTTATTTCTCGCAGATGCTTTAATAGGAGAAGAAAATCTCTCCATCATATCATGCTAAAATTGCGCAAAAATGTAGCCAATTTTTTGGGCCAGGATACTTCTCATTTCTGTATTGATTCCATGCCTATTGCTGTGTGTCGTATGGCTCGTTCATCACGATGCAAGATGATAGATGAAGATAAAACTCTTAGTCCGGATCATGGATATTGCGCCTCTCAAAAAACATACTACTTCGGCTATAAGTTACACAGTGTATGTGATATGAATGGAGTGATATTTGATTATAAAATTACTCCGGCATCTTCTCATGATATCAATTACCTTAAGGAATATGATAGGTTTAAAAAAGGTGTTTCAATCATAGGGGATCGTGGATATATCAGTAAGCAATGCCAATTGGATTTATTTACTCACTATAATATCACATTAGAAACTCCCTTGAGAAAAAATCAGCATCAAACTAATGAATTATCCCTTTCCTATAATAAAGATAGAAAACGAATCGAAACCGTGTTTTCTCAGCTCAATGATCAATTTATGATCGCACGAAATTACTCGAAATACATCGAGGGTTTTTTATGCAGAATAGCGACAAAAATTACTGCAATGACAATGATTCAGCTCAATAATTTCTATGAAGGTAAACCGATAGGGCGGCTGAAGGCTAGCTTATTTAATTGAACCCACGCGTTTATAATATCTTCAGCCGGACATTGGCGGAATATGCTCTGGAAAAGGAGCAAGAGCTTGGATTGGATATCTATGGCGGATGCTATAATAACTGGGCTCACGTGGGTGGTAGCAAAAAGTCAATGCACGCATGGGG
This sequence comes from Akkermansiaceae bacterium UBA7331, assembly GCA_002471255.1. GTDB lineage: Bacteria > Verrucomicrobiota > Verrucomicrobiia > Verrucomicrobiales > Akkermansiaceae > Akkermansia. Next base: position 385,682 of record DKPP01000011.1, read on the forward strand.
AATCGCCATTGATCTGGATCCGGATAAAAATGCTCTCAAGATGGATAAAAAGACGGCGAGATTTGCTCGTCCGGAATATGATGCGTTTTGGAGGATAGTGGAAGATGAGGGCGGTTATTCACTTGGAAGGGAAAAGGATTTCGACTGGATGCACTTCCAGTTTGCTAGACGTTAGTTTTCTGTAGGATAGTAATAAGGTAATCTAGGTAACGAAAAGCCCAGAGTGTTTGCTCCGGGCTTTTTTTAATATTGATATTTGAGTGAGAAATTATCTACGACGTTTCATGACTAAGCCTAATAAGCCAATAAGACTTAATGCTGCAGTGGTTGGTTCAGGAATTGTAGCAGTACCATTGACTTTAATGTTCGCGATGCCATAGCAAGCCGCAGAATTACTAGTAGAATTAGTGCCATTTGCGACTTTAATTGCATAATCAAGATTCTGGGTTCCTTGTTTTAATTCAATAGGGGTTTGTAAAGAGGATAAATCAAATTGGACTGTTTTCATCGTTCCTATATCATTCCCGGTCCATTGTTTGTTTATTGTCAGACTTTGACCACCTATCGTTAAAGTAAAGGCCGCATTGTATTTATCGGTTGAAAAACAATTCAGATTCGCAGAATGAGCCATCACGTCCATAGTAAGACTTGTAAGCTTATATACTGAATGTTCAGAAGTTACGGTGTTACTTAAATTAGCTGTCCATGAATTATATGAATTGGTACGTGATGTTGCATCAGTACTATTTTTGTTACCTCCTACATTCACATGTGGTGCTAAATATCCTATAGGAAATGTGCCTTCATTATACGTTTGACTATGATGAAGGTTTTGAACATCACGTGATAGAATGGTGTTATTTGCTCCTTGAAATGTTCGGGTAAGAGATGTTATATTTGTATCAGCTTCAACACCGGTTTCTACCTTATTTGCTTCATAAGAAAAAGGTGTTATTTTTAGTCTAGTAAGATCTGTCCCATTTTGTTGGACAACAAAATTGTTCATAAACAGATAATCGTTATCTGTTTTTTTGTTGGTTGGCGGTGTAAATTTACGAGAAGATCCTACAGTAACTCCTTCGTAATCTCCATAAATAGATGAAGTGCCTGCGTCTGAGGCAAGAGGAAGGATTAATAATGTTATAAGTATATGTGTTTTCATGGTTATTCAATATGACGAGGTTAGGGCTTCATCCTCATGTAGAGTGATAGACTCGGAGTACTGAGAAATGTTCATTTTCATTTGTCATGTAAAGTGTATATTGAGTTTTTTCCGTATGAGATGTACCCCAAATTTCGGAGATGTTTGAGCGAAGAAATATTGTAACGCCGGGTAGAGAGAGGTAAAACCCAAGATAAACATCTCAAAATGAATGATAACAAACGTAGAACATTCGACAGCGCCTTCAATGCTAAAGTAGCTCTTGAAGCCGTCAAGGAAATCAAGACGATCAATGAACTGGCAGCTGAATACGGCATATATCCCAACCAGGTTATTGCGTGGAAGAAGGAGTTGTTAGGAAATATGGATATTCTGTTCGAAAGAAAGAACGCCGGGAAAAGAAATCCCGAAAAAGAGTTCGAGAAGGAACGCAATCGTCTCCACGACAAGATCGGTCAGTTAACCATAGAAAGGGACTGGCTTGAAAAAAAGTCAAAACAGCTCGGACTTTAGGCGTGAGCCGTCAATCCGAGCTAGTAGACCGCCAATTGAATTCCATTAGTATCTCCATGCAATGCAAGCTTCTGGTAGTCAATCGTTCCGGACTCTATTACGAAGAGCGACCCGAGCGTGAAGATAATGTGAAAATCTGTGATTTTATGAATGAAATGTATCCTGAGTTGCCTTTTTACGGTATTCGGAAAATAAAGGCGGAACTTCAAAAGGGGCTGGGCATGACCGTAAACAGAAAACGAATCTGTCGGCTACGCAGGCAGTTCGGACTTAAGACCGTCTACGCAAAAAGAAAGACCGGTATTGCGTCGGCTCATCCACATATCAAGTATCCTTATCTTCTAAGGGACATGACGATAGACAAACCCAACCGGGTGTGGAACATAGACATTACTTATATTCCTATGGGCTCAGGATATGCCTATTTGTGTGCGATCATCGACTGGTACTCGCGAATGGTTCTGAGTTATCGTGTATCCAATACGATGACGGCGGATTTTTGCGTGGAGACATTGGATAGAGCCATCCGGCAGTTCGGACGTCCATCGGTACTCAACAGTGATCAAGGCAGTCAGTTTACATCGCACAAGTGGCTTGAAAAGTTTAAAAAGGAAGGCATTGAGGGTCTGCGTCATATCTGCTGGTCGTATAAGTTTCGGGAAATAAAATAGATTTGGCGTATTTTTTGAAATAAATAGGTAATATTGAATAGTCCGCAGGTCTTGCTTTGAATCCGCTTGATTTTCGCATTGGTCGATTCTATAGCGGCGGATGTAACATTGTAGCGGATAGAATTGATCACCTCATTAAAGCTTTTAACTAAGTTCTTGGCAAAACGAACTAATGGAGTAACTGAAGATTTAATAGCCATTGATATCCATTGACTTAACCGGCCAATGGCTTGATTTTCGTCTTTCCCCTTAAAAATGAATCTAAATTGTTCTTTCATTACATAGACTTCATTAAGTGATTCATTGGCACTGAGGAGTTTCTGTAATTTTTTCAATCCGTCCTCATCATTATTTTCATTCCCTCTTAGTAGATTGTATCTATTTCCAATAATCAAATTTTTGATTCCGTAAGGAGCGTGCTTTACTTCCTCCCTTCTAACCTTATCAACGACATCATTCATGTTTGAAACTAAGTGAAACGGATCGTATGCAATAACTGCATGGGGGATATTCTTACGTACCGAAGCACTATAAGCATTACCCCTATCAAGCCCTACACAGCGTATTAATTTCTTTTGATCATTAGTTAGTTGAAAAAAGAACTCATCTAGGGCATTTTGATCCTTACCTTTAGATAAATACAGAGGTTCCCCTGTTCGAGCATTAATAACAAGTGTCACAAAACCAAAGGAAGAGCCTAAGTATTTTTCGTCTACTAAAATAGAATCAAGTTTATCTAAATGAGGCTCAGGGAGTGTCTCAGCAAGCACATCGGCATCAATCCTTCTAATAGAGGCAGGTGATAATCCGGTGAGTTGTGAAACATTTTTAGCGGACATCGATGAATAAAGAAATGATATATATCTCATGAAGCGATGAGTCATCATCCTAGTAGGATGAACATAAGAAGGTCTAAAAGAATGAAACGATTGACAGTGTTTACAAAAGCCTTGCCATGTTTGTATTTTAAGCTTAGTAAAATAAGTTATGACACTTCGATCAAGAATGTTAATATCTCGTATACAATGAGTTGATAACCTTCTCTTGCAAGTTGGACAGAAAAAATGACATCTTGAATCAATTAGTAACTCGACATTTAAGTATTGATTGTTAAAGCTAGAAGCACCAACGATCCATCCCTTGCGTTTGAGTAAGTTTTTTATCATAAGCTATTTGTAACGAGTGTTACGAATCAATGCAAGGATGGATCTCCTTTTTTTGACCTGAGTTAATTAAATGAATTCACCAGCAGATGTGGTGCAGGTCCGGCATTGAGGGCAGCATGGATTCGAAGGGACTCTGGCTGGACAATGTACGGGTGGAACGTACTTGGCACAGTTGCAAGTATGAATACGTCTTTTTGAAAGAACATAGGAATCTGGCCGAGTTGTGAGATGGCTTATGGGATTATTTTAACTTCTTCAATTTGGAGCGCACTTAGCGATGCTCTTTTTGCAAAAATAATGGTCTTTTCTCCTCGATCCACATCAAAGAGTGCGGATAGATAATCGTGAGGGGAGACTAAAAGAGGATCCTTTGTGGATATGTTGGCCAAAAAATGTGGGGTGAGCACTGGTTTACCTTGATCGGCCAATTGGTGGATTAGCTTCATATCGGCTTTTGGTGCTGCTGTGGTAAAAACTGCGGGACGTGTCGGAGTTTTGTATTTGGGTTTGGCTTTTGTGAATCGCTCCATTGGGGGTAACGTGGATGGATCGGGTTCCTGTTTTTGGCCCTTGGATTTGTCTTCGCCATGTGTAGCCGGCTTTAGTGTTGCTGACTCAAGTTTACGACGGCGTTCTTTTTCGGACCATGGCGGATCGCATCGATCGTTATAAGTGAGGAGGATTGGCCAAGCGGTTTCGACGTCTAAACCGTAGTTTTTGGTTAGGATACGGCAAACCCTGTAGGTTGTGCGGTGGCCTTGGGTTCCTGATACGGCTCCCTAGATCGTGTTTATTTCTCGTTGTGCTCGTTCGGTGATGTCCATGGCTAGATGTTTAATTGGAGTTCCTGTTGTTTGCTTGTGACTTTTTTAGCTGTAGGTTTTTTTTGTCTTTTTACCCGTTTTTTTTGGTTTTTGATTTAGTTTTGGGGTAACATGGTTCCATTGTAGGGTTGCTAAACGACGTAAAGAGTCCGTGCCATGGTGAGCAATGTAAGCTTGTAAGTCCTGAGGGGACATTTCTTCGATGAATTTGTTACAAGCAATGGATCGCATGGAGGATGCGGTGATCGTGTCGGATGACAAAAGGGCAAGCTCCGAGTTATTGAGGTGTTTGACGGATTCCGGGCAATAGAGTTTTGCTAGTTTGTAAACATTTCGCACGACACGCTTTGGGTGATGGCCATTACGGAAAATGATAGCAAAGATGCTGATCAAGACGTGGAGACGTACTTCTTTGATAGCTTGGCGGACGGCTTCGAGTTGATCAAGGTCTAGGTCGGTTTCGTAAATTTCATCCGGTAGAAAAATTTCTAGCGAAGAGGCATCAAAATCGGCGGTCCATTGCTGAATGGATTCGCCCGAGGCGGACAAAAGAAAGTCCAAAACGTCCTCAATGCAGGAGATTAACTCAATTTGTTGATTCATACGGAACCCCCTTTCGTTCTACACTTTGTTCTACAGTTGGGGGTTGTTGCGATCGTAACTTGTTGAAAGTAAATAATGGTCGGGCTGACAGGATTCGAACCTGCGACCCCATGCACCCCATGCATGTGCGCTACCAGACTGCGCTACAGCCCGCCATAAAATTGTCATTTAGGGTGGGAAGTTGTATATATTATTTTTTTTGTATTGGCAAGAGGCAATTTTCATGGCAGACAGTTTTTGTTATGAATCAAGTCAAAGTAGCAGTTGTAGGCGCAAGTGGTTATACTGGGCAGGAATTATTAAGAATTTTGTTAAACCACCGTGGGGTGAATTTGGTATGTGCCACTTCTAGGCAGTATGCCAATCAGTATCTTTGGGAGGTGTTTTCTCGTTTCCGCCATGTGCCGGGTGCTGATTTGAAATTTACCGATTCAGATGTTGATGCTATTGTGTCCACTGGGGCCGAGATTGCTTTTTTAGCTTTGCCTCATGGTGTGGCTGCAGCGTATGCGAGAGGTTTGGTCGATAAGGGGGTAAAGGTGATTGATTTGAGTGCGGATTTCCGTCTTAATTCTGCAGAGGTTTACGAAGAGTTTTATGGTGCAGCTCACCCTGATGTCGATTTGATGCAAGAGGCTGTTTATGGCTTGCCTGAATGGCGTGCGGATGAAATTGCCAAATCACGAATTGTGGCCTCTCCCGGGTGTTATCCTACCAGTATTTTGCTTCCTTTGATTCCGTTGCTTAAAGCAGGTTTGCTTGAATCTTCGGGTATTGTCGTATGTTCCGGTAGTGGTGTGAGTGGTGCTGGACGTAAGGCCGATATTTCTTTGCTTTTCTGTGAATGTAACGAAAGCTTCCGTGCCTATAGTGTGCCTAAGCATCGCCATTTAAGTGAAATCGAGCAGGAATTGAGTCTTGCTGCCGATGAAACGGTTGTTATTTCCTTTGTTCCTCATCTGATTCCGGTGAATACGGGGATTTGCTCGACAACTCATGCGAAAGTGAAGCCGGGCGTTGGTATTGAACAGATTACCGAAGCTTTGGAAAAAGCGTATGCGGATGCACCGTTTGTTCGTTTAATGGGCGTGAATAAATCAGCTGATACGAAGAACGTGACTCGCACTAATTTCGTAGATATCGGTTGGGCTTACGATGCTCGTACAGGTAATGTGATTTTGATGAGTGCCGAGGATAATGTGGTGAAAGGTGCCGGTGGGCAGGCTGTGCAAGCTTTCAATGTGATGTTTGGTTTTGATCAGACTGAGGGCTTGTGGCTCATTTAGTTTCATGGTATAGAAAGCGCATAAATATATGAGTAATTATCAGTATATTGATGGAGGCGTTTGCGCTCCTAAAGGATTTCAAGGTAGTGCTGTTTCTTGCGGTATTAAGAACCCTGAGGCTACACGTTTAGACTTGGCTTTGATTTATTCCACCGAGCCTTGCACCTCTGCCGGTACGTTTACGACGAATCGTGTTAAAGCGGCTTGCGTAAAGGTATGTCAAAAGCATCTGGAAATGGGTGATATACGCGCCATTGTTGCCAATAGTGGCAATGCTAATGCTTGTACGGGTGCCGCCGGTATGGAAGATGCCAAAGCGGAGTGTTACCGTCTTGCCGAATTATTGCCTATTAGCCCGGCGGAAGTTGCTGTATGCTCTACGGGTGTGATTGGTCTGCCTATGCCGATGATGCGTATTTTACCTAAGTTTGATTCCTTGGTAGAGGGTTTATCTCATGATAAAGGTATGCCTGTGGCTCAGGCGATCATGACGAGTGATACTAAGGAAAAAACCATGGCAGTTGAGGTTGAGATACAAGGTAAGCCTGTACGTATTGGTGTGTGCTGTAAAGGTGCCGGTATGATCAATCCTAATATGGCTACGATGCTTTGCTTTATTACTACCGATGTTGGCATTGATCGTAATGTGCTTGAGCTTTGTGTTAAATCAGGTGTAGATCATTCGTTTAATTGCATCACTATTGATGGTGATATGAGTACGAACGATACGGTTTTAGTCTTGGCAAACGGAGCTTCTACGGTCAAAGTTGAATCTCCTGACGATATCTTTATTTTCCAACAAGCCTTGTCTTATGTTATGTTGGAGATGGCTAAGCATATTGTACAAGATGGTGAGCGTGTGACTAAATTTGTGACGGTTAAAGTTGTAGGTGCTGAAACGGAAGAGGAGGCTATCTTGGCATCTGAGGCTGTTGCTAAGTCTTCTTTGGTTAAATCCTCATGGAATGGTAACGACCCGAACTGGGGTCGCATCATTCATGCCGTAGGATATTGCGGCGCTCCCGTGGAAGAAGAAAAAATCGATATCGACATTGCAGGTTTGCCGGCATGCCGTGGTGGTTTGCAAACGGATACTCCTTCAGATTCTTTACGTGAGGCTGTGCAAGTAAAAGATTTTGAGATTTTAATTAATTTAAACAGAGGTGAATATAATCATGTTGTTTATACAACTGATCTTTCTCCTGAATATGTTGATTATAACCGTTCCGAATATGCCTATTGGAATCAGGCTAAAGCCGACGGATTAACTTCTTAATTTTTCAAAAAGATTTTGAGTTAAATGGTCGTAGATATTGTCATTACTAGGTAGTTTCCTAGCATTCAATATTAAACTTTCGCTACATTCACATGAAAAGTAACACGACCTTCTTAATCTGCATTGCTCTTGTGGCATTTCTTTCCTCATCATCTTTTGCTGGGGAAAAATGCCAGGGGGTTAATCATCAATCATTTTTAAAAAAATATTGTAAAAATCTCAGCATTTCCAAGCAATCCGGTTATGCTTCTTCGTACGTTTATCGAGGTTTAGTAGCTTCGCGCGCTATTTTTGATGGTAATACGGTTGTGCCTTCTTTTTTAGATTTAAAGTACGAATTGTGTGAATCGAATTCTCTTTTTCTCGATTTAGGTTTTACCGCCATCGGATCAGCTCGTAAAGCATTTGGCTTGGATGTCAAAGATAAGGCTCATAATGAATTTAGCGTTGATTTAGGTTGGCAACATACTAGTTTGTCAAAAAAACTTACGACCTCTTTCTATTGGGGGATGGATCATGGCGGTTTGCCTGGTTTATATGCAAAATTAGGAGAAAATAAGCCTCATTCTCTAGTGCAAGAGTTTTCCTTAGCTTTTAATTACGCTTTGTCTGATCGCTGGAATGTAGGTATTATCAATTCTTACAGTTTTTATGGGATGACCGGGTGGTGGTTTGAGCCATACATCAATTATCACCAGAAATTCAATGAATGGATTGGTATTAATGCCACCATGGGGATGTCTGCCACTGCCGGTTATTTTGGTAGTTATCAGGCAAATGCGAATGGGGCACAAGCTTGGTTTATTAAAACGGAGTTTCCTATCCCACTTCATTACAAAACGTGGGAATTATCTCCATTTGTATCATTTAACTGGGCAGGTAGTGGAGCTATGAAAGCAAATGAGCTGTTCCCTATTCAAGATAGACCTTATAAAAACTTTGCCGTTGTCGCAGGGGTTTATTTGACTTATACGTTTTAATAGGGTCATCGCTATGGGCTTATAGACCGATACGACTATTTCTCGCATATGAAAAATCCCTCGCCTTAATGAAAAGACGAGGGATTATTAATTGTATTAGAAAGTGTGCTTATTGAGCCCTCATGAAAATAATTGAGTCGGCTAAGAGTTCGCCTTGTAAGCTATCACCTTGGATAATGACCGGTTGACCGGAAGTGATTAAGCCTTTTTCCTTCAATAGCTCAATGGCGGCAGCAATCATGCGTTCAGGATCTTTTAAGAAAGGAGATTCAAAGGCGGTAACACCACGAGCCAAAGACAATTGGCGCACTACAACAGGGTCATTGCTGATGGCATAGATAGGTGTGTGTTTAGGTCTCAATACGGAAGCTTGTGTAGCTGCTAATCCACGACGAGTGAATACAATTAAAGCTGAGCCTTCGACCGAGTCCGCTAAAGAGATGGCAGCCTTGGTGGCCTTTTGTCGATCGCCGGATAAGATCGCCTGATCTTCGAAGTGCAGGCGCCCTTCTTTTTCCATGCGGTTGGCAATAGATTTTAGTACTTGTACGCAACGAGTCGGATACAAACCAACTGAGGTCTCGCCGGAAAGCATGACAGCATCAGCTTGCTCAAAGATGGCATTAGAAACGTCTGTTACTTCAGCACGAGTCGGAGTAGGCTGGGTAATCATAGATTCCAACATGTGAGTGGCTACGATGCAGCGTCTGCCCAAACGGTGACAATTTTCTAAAATTTGGCGTTGAATGATTGGTAATTCTTCGATGCTCACTTCGATGCCCAAGTCACCACGAGCTACCATAATAACATCAGCAGCAATGATGATATCGTCAATATGGCGAATGGCCTGCTGGTCTTCGATCTTAGCAACGATTTGTGCACGTCCGTGTAAGTTTTCGATATGTCTGCGTAGTTCCGTAACATGCTCAGCGCTACGTACGAAGGACATAGCTACGTAGTCTGTTTCACATTCCACAGCTACTTCCAAGTCAGCTAAGTCTTTTTCCGTCAAGGCCGGTAAGCGTAGGGCTACGCCCGGTAGGTTGATGTGGCGGCGTGAGCCAAACACACCGTCGGTAAGTACCTTGCAAGTAATGCGGTCAGATTGGACTTGCTCTACTTTCATCAATAGGTTGCCATTATCTACCACGATCGTGTTGCCTTCGCTGACGTCTTGAAGCAAGCCGTCATAGTTAACAGTGGTCGAGTAGTCTAATTTTGCTTCCGCTGTTTGTAGGCGAAACTCAAGATGGTCACCTGCCTTAAGTTGATATGGTTCGGCAAGTTCTCCGGTACGAATGGACGGACCTTGTAAGTCAAACAAAACACCTACGTTTGCTTGCATTTCAGCCGCTTTGCGGCGAATTTTGAAAACGACTTCTCGCACCCAATCATGCTTGGAATGACTCATATTGAGTCGGAAGACATTGGCTCCTGCTTCGATTAATTTGCCGAGCATTTCGGCAGAATCGGTAGCTGGTCCAACTGTACAGATTATTTTGGTGGCGCACGTAGAATGAAAATCGGTCATATAAGCTGGCGTCAGTTTATCCATTTATTCTACGAAAAGAAGTTTTTTATCAAGTATGGCAGTATTGTTGCAAGTTTTTTGCAAATAGGCATAATAAGGGCATGAGAAAAGGTCAAGTGGAGTTAATTACCACCGGGACGGAATTACTTTTGGGCGCTGTGGTTAATACTAATGCTTCTTGGTTAGGGCAAAAGCTTACCAATTTGGGATTAAGGGTGACACTCCAGACTACCGTGCCCGATGGTGATGCTATTTCCGACGCCTTGACCGATTCAATGAGTCGTCATCCTGATATCATTATTATTAGCGGTGGTCTTGGTCCTACGAGTGATGATGTGACTCGTGAATGTGTCGCTCAAGTTTGTGGTTTGAAGTTGGAATATAGGGAAGATGCCGAGCTTGACTTGCGACAACGATTTCATGATATGGGAAAAGTGATGACCGATAATAATTTGAGGCAGACCTATGCACCTGAGTCATCACAATTATTAAAAAATGAAAAAGGAACGGCCCCCGGAATCTGGATTCCTGCTAATGATGGCAGACCTCATATTTTTTTGGTTCCGGGCCCTCCTCGTGAGCTTTATTGGGTTTACGAACAGGAAATTGTGCCTATTTTACAGCGTGTCTTAAGTTTACCGGAAATGGCAGTGAGTACTTTTACTTTTTTTGGAGCGTCAGAGAGTTCCTTAGCTGAGCGAGTAGATGGTGTTTTATCCTCAAGTGGTTTGGAGTACGGTTATTGTGCCCGCATAGGTGAGGTGGATGTGCGTGTGGTCGGCCCTCGCCAGCAGGTAGATGAGGTTTTAGCCGAAGTAAAAAGCCTATTGCCTGATTTTGTTTGCGCTCAAAATCATGAAACGCTTGCGGAATATACCGTAAACATATTAGAGTCAAACAAGCTCGTTCTTACTACGGCAGAAAGTTGTACCGGAGGTATGATCGCCACGCGTATCACAGATGTGCCCGGATCATCTGCTGTTTTTAAATATGGTTTTGTCACTTATAGTAACGAAGCGAAAGTCGATATGCTAGGCGTTGATCGTCAGCTGATCGATTCTTTCGGTGTTGTAAGCGAGCCGGTCGTTATCACCATGGCTCAGTGTGCGCTGAATAAGTCAGGGGCAAACATTGCTGTGGCTGTCACAGGGGAGGCCGGGCCTCTCGCTAGTCCCGATTCCCAACCTGTGGGTACAGTATGGGTTGCTTGGGCGATGAGTAATGGGAAAACTTACGCTAAATGCCTTCACTATCCTAAACTCAGTAGAGGCGATATCCGTTACCGTGTAAGCCAAGAGGCCCTTATTGGGATATGCAAATTAGCGAACGGGATGAATTTTTAGAGATTCAAGAGGGACTATCTTCAGTATTTGATAGCCGGTGAGATTGTTCGTGAGAGGGAAACAGGTTTTAGAAATTCTTAATCACAAACCTTTATAATGTCGCTATCGTTAATTAGAGTTTTTCCAAAGTACAATCACGTGTAGTCACTACATAGATGGGAAATTATAATGGCGATAGTACTTATCCGGTTTTTGAGTTAATTGGTTAACGTTTATGGTTTTTCATCTATTTTTTTAGGTCTAGTGCTATCATATTTATACATTTTGTATTCTAATGTTTTAATGTTAGGAATGAGTGAAAAAGCCGTTGATTCTTTTTTGTTTTTAAGTAATAGTTGTTGATAGGGCTTAACCAAATTGCCTTTAACTAATTGGTTGGATGTTGGGGTTGACTGTAAGTAAGAGTATATAAATAAAGCAATATCATTATCAGTTTTGCATCCGGCCTTCCCTATAATATCTATAATTGTTTTTGGATTTTTGATTTGGTTGGATGCTATTATTTTTGCCAATGTCCCCGAAGCAGATTCCTGCAACATACACATGTTTTCCAAATTTGATTTTCTTTCATTGATTTCACGGCTTAAACAAATTTCAAGTGGATCTGCACATGATAGAAAGGGGCCTCCTAAGGGGTCGCCATATAACGCCATGCTTTCTTCATCTATCTCATTGATATGTTTTTCCATATATTGAATAGTAGAGAAATGATGAAAATTGCTAGTTTTTAATCTACTTATGGATTCTGCTAATAAATCAACAAGTATGGTCTTTTCATTTGTTAATTGCTCAGACTCAAATCCTGTAATCATGTAAGAAAATGTGTCTTTTAATAGTTTAATGGCTGTTGTTTTGGCTTTTATATGACCATTAAGGTGTTCATAACCGACTTTATATGATTCATGCATATCGGATTGGATGTCCGGGGTGGAAAGAACAAGATTAGCAAGATATAAGGCATGATTAATGATTTCCGGATTAGAACTATTAGTTAACTCTTTTTCGATCGCTTCGCATTCCATTAAAGCCTTTTTAAAAAATACGTATCGTTTTGTTGTGTCTTGAGCTAAAAGTGCTAATTTCTGATACGTTTTCTGTGCCTCTGTAGAAAATTGAGAATCACCCAGAATTGCATTATAAGCAGTTTGATTATTTGTTACATAGTATTCATCAGTCCTATTCGCTGGTAGGACATAGGGAAATTTGCTTCTATCCGCTATTTTGTAATATAGTTGATTTGGATTAACATATTCCGGTTTAAACCAATCAAAACTTAGGTCGTCATTTGATAAAGCTTGCGTATGAGTAATTAAAAATGGAAGTATCAAAATTAATTTTTTCATAGAGTTATCTGTTTATTATTTTGATGTATCTTAATCATATCTTTAATTTCAGGGTCTTTATCTTTTAACTCATTGAAACATTTCGTGACATCAAAATATGCAATTCCTCTCTTATTGTCGAATTCAATAAATGCTACATAAATAGTTTTATTGTCGTTCATATTTAGCGTGTATCCGGACTGTTGACTTCCTGGGTATTTTTTGAAAATAAATTTGTCGATATAATTGTTTAAATCTTCTAAATTTTCTATCTTGGAGCTATTGACAACAGCAGGATTTTCATAAGATCCTTTTTCTTCGGGTATATACAATGTTACCCTTTTAGGTAAAGTTACTGAACCGATTAGTTTGCCTTCAGAATGGACAGTAGCCGTTATACCATCAGATGTGATAGCTATTTTTGCATCACTAGACTCTTTTGCATAAGAATTATGTAATAATGTAAACCCTATAGTTAGGGTGCAAAACAATAAGGCTTTATTATTCTTCATATATAAAAATTAATGACTTTTGGGTTAAATCTAAAGCAGAAATCAGTTGGTGCTAGCAAATTAATAGTCGTAATTACATCGTTAATCATGAAATCTATTATAGTTTGATCTTACCAATCTTGAGATATTAAGTTGGTTGTCATTCCACCACCTTCTTCTAAAGATTTTTGAATTTTTGCAAATTTGGCCTTATCCTTATTGATCATTTGTTTCATTGCTTCCGTAACATCAAATGCAATTAGAATAGAATGGTTATCATTGTTATCTTTTTCGATGAACACTACGTTAATATAACGTTGTTTTTCATCAAGAAGCACCGTATTTACGACTATGCCATAATTTTTTCCATACGTTTTTTTAATATACTTGGATTGCGCTTTTTTAATGGATGGAATATCCTTTTGCTCAATCAATGACATAGGAGATTCGACAGAATATTTAGTATCTACCGTTACCTTTTTAGGTTCGGTTTGTGAAGGGTTTTCTGGTTTAGGAAATGAATCGCTAGAATATTCTTTTAAGAAATCTTCGACTTGTTTCTTGGTTTTTTGATCTCCGGTTTCTTTTAATTTATTAATCGCATCAGTTATATCAAAGCATACATAAAACAACTCTTTACTATTATTGGCGGTAGCTAAACGATAAATAATCTTGTTGTTGTCATCCGACATAGAGCTAGCGATTATTTTTCTATCCGGATGATTTTTTTTCATATAAGCATCGATAGACTTCATCATATCATCAAAAGATTTGATGTTTTTTGGATTGATGATTTCAGGGGTATCGTAGTTGCCTAAGGACGCCTGTGTTGCTGGTTTATAGCCAGTTGTTTCTGTATTTAGGTTCTCCTGCTTTGATTCAGCATATCCTAGCCCTGCTAAGGTTAGGGTTAAAATTATTTGTGCGATGTTTTTCATATTGTTGTTTTATATTAATGATTTAAAATGGCCACCATTCTGGGGATACCACATTTGATGACATGGCTCCACCTTCAAAATATTTATTAATTTTTGCAAATTTTTCCTTATCATTTAATGCCATTGTTTTCATTGGTTCAGTTACATCAAAAGCAATAGCTATGCAATCGTCCTTCTTTTTGTCTTTTTCGATATATATTAGATTAATAATACGACCACTATCGTCTTTCATAAGAAAACTTGTGGTTACGGCGTAATTTTTGCCATAAGTTTTTTCGATGTATTTTAATTGAGCTTGTTTAATGGCATCTACGTCTTTTTGTGTGCTCAACTTCATTGGCTCTTCAAATGTATATTTTGAGTCAATTCTTACTTTTTGTCTGGTGTCTTGATTGATCGCTGCGTTATGAGCAGGAGAGTTAGAATCTTTTACTGATTGCGTTGTATCATTGGCGTTTAAAACACTTATGAAAGAAGCTAGCAATAAACAAGATGTAGATATTATGTGTCGTGTTTTCATATAATCGTGGTTTGGATGAGGTATTAAAACCATTATGATCCTTGATCGGGCTTAATTGATTCTTGATAAAAATTAAACAATTTCATACTGCATAACGCAGAAATAAACATGATAGTAAGTTTACTGTGAGTATTCATAGAATGCTAATGGCAGGTGAGGTGCTTATATATAGTGACTGTGTAGTATAAATGAGATGTTGTCAACAATGGGGGATGGCTTTATTTGAATGATGGCATGTAATTTATTCGTGTTTTTATTATATTACTGTTTTTTGTTATCATCTTTTGAATAGTTAATAATTATATAACTATTTGTATGTAAGTAGTTAGTTTCTTGCAAAATTAGAGGTGTTGTGAAAAATTGGTCGAACGCTTGTCCAGTCATCATCCTTATGACAAATTGATGGTACGACCAAGCTGAAAAATGACGATTTTTTCAAAAAAGAATCGAATTGAGGGGTTGCTCAAGCAAAAGGTAGATGATTTTCAATGTGCTTGTTATCCAATACCGCTGAGGATCTGTAGAATTTGGGTAATACGTAACATAGGTAAATCAATTCCATTGCAGTCGGAATAGGATTTACTTATATGAATTATTTTACCAATTCTTTGGCTTCCTTTTGAGTGATCCCTGTTTCCATCAGCAACGGGATTTGCTGGTTCTGATTTGTGGGATATGCATATTTTAAATTGCTAATTAAACTATTTTGCACGCCGGTAATTTGATTTTCCAAGGCTTCTATTCGATTTGTAATATTATTTCGAATGGAGATCGTATCATAATAGTGTTGAGTAAGAGCATTCCCTTGGGCTCTAAAGGAGCGACTATTTTCCTGAATAGACCCTATATTCTTCTTTACCTTGTCTATATCGGAGTAAGAAGCTCTATTCTTTTCTATATCTTTAAGCAATTGGTCGTATGTAGGCAATAACTTCTTAGCGTAGTTCAAATTGTCACGAAATTGTTTGAGTATGTCGATCTGATTTTTAATGATGTAAAGGGAGAACTCTTTTGTGTTCATTCCCGGTTCAGATGGCTCATAGTCATTTAAAAGACTTTCTAACCGGCACATATTTCCCGCGAGAGATTTAGCCTCAATATCATAATTATTTCTTTTAAGCTCAAAGGGAGTCGGGGTTGTTTGCATCGGCATGGCGGTTAAAAGATCCATAGCCTTCATTTTCTGATGTAATGCACCATAATCAGCTGAATCCGCTTCGGTGGATTTGTTCGTTTTCGATACTAAATCTTTTAACGTAGAATAGGCATCTGCCAGTTGGTGGTACTTTACACTTTTTTCTAACTTGGAATATAGGCTCTCATTTTCTGACTTCTGTTTTTCTGAAGCTAGTTTGAGTGGGTTATTCTTACCTAATTCAGCAAGTTTCTCTATATGAATAATATTAACTAAGCTTTTAATTTCCTGCTGGTTGTATCCGGCATCGCTAAGTATCTTGCTGAGGTTGATATCCTCTTGGGTTAAGGAATATGCCAACGCATCGACTAGGTAACTTTGTAAGATATTTAAACTACGTCCGGCATATTTCAAGTCTTGGAGATCATAGTCCTCGCTAAAGCTCGTGAGAATAACTACATCAGGGTCATTAACGACTGCTTGAGCCCATACTAAACGTTCATTTGCCTGTTTATTAAGCTGAATTAAGGTGCTGAGGAGATCTTTATTACTGAATTGTCCTTGGATCGTTTCACGGAATAAAAGTTTCGCTAGAAGATCACGTGCAGCATAAGAAAGTTGGTAATTATATTGATTGCCTAGTCGTAATTGACTTCTTTCCCGGATATCGATATAGGGTAAATCTAATACGGCTTTGGCAAGAGCCATATATGAGGAATAATCATTTGGCAATTTTCCGGTAGCATAAGCTGACTTCATTATATCTAACAATTTGATATACTCATCGCTTCGTAGTTCTGTTTCCGTACCTTTACGATCAGGTGAGTTGTCCTCGGTATATGGTTGATTTGCCAATCCATATTCTTTTTTAGCATTGGTCGATTTCTCTGTTATGATGCCTTCATTGGAAGAGAATGCATGATTAAGCCCGCCAAGTGTGATGAGGAGTAGGCTGTAGTATAATGTCGTTTTTTTCATTTTGTTAATTGTTATTTCGGTTCTTTATCTCGATTCCGATTTTTCATAAAAGGGTAGAAGTTTTGCCTAGCGTAGAAAGAAAAGTACCAGGATATTTACTATAAGTGTTCATAGAAAGCTAATGGCAGGTGAGTTGCCTATTTAAACTAACTCTGTAATATTAATGATGTATTGTCAATAATAGAAAACACATGCATTTAAATGATACTTTATATTTCGTTCGCTAACGATATATGAGACCTATAAAAGAAAAAATCATGACAAGAACATTCTTGCCATGATTTAGATGAGATTTAGACAGCAATCTACAGTGTGTGACTCTATTTTCGGACTAAATATGCCGAATATAGTGCTATCTCAGTAAATTTTCTGTTACCGATGTGATTATGAATTCGGATTCTCTTTAAACATCTTTTGGTTATCGAAGTGGGTGGGGCTTGCTGATCTGAGACGTTGCTCGTTAAGTTTCCCTTTCACTAAGGTGATACAAAGAGGCTTACTTCTATTGCCTGTGTCGTCGTAGGTGTAAATGAATCGTCTTACTAATGCTTTAGAAGCGGAATCTCTCATTTGTTCTTCCACTAAGCGGCCATTGACATCATAACCGTAATTAACAAAAAAGAGTTCGTTTTTATTACCATCATAAATGAGGCAGGAGCGAAGTTCATTGTACTTGCCGATGCGGTATAGAGTAACGGACATTAATTTGCCCTGTGAACTATACATACTTTTTCGGATACCTCGTTCGCTACGCTCAAAGATTGAGCGTGAACCGTCTTCGTTACGAATAACTTTTACGTTATTAGTCTCTTTGACTTCAAAGCCCGGATCCGGTTCAGCCCAAGCCGTGGGGGCCAAACAAAGCATCAATCCGGAAAGTAGTGATAAAATAATACGTGGCATGGAAAATAGTTCTTTTTCAGTATTAAAGTGATATAGAGTGTGTTTGGCAAGAATAGAATGATGAATTGGACAGTAAGACACTCAAAACTTGATGTAAGTAAGGGCGGGATATTGATGGGTATCTTGAATGTGACCCCTGATTCCTTCTCTGATGGTGGGGCTCATAATGCCCCTATGGCTGCATTGCAACACGCGATGGAGTTAGAAAAACAAGGTGCTCTAATTATTGATATTGGGGGCGAATCAACTCGGCCCGGTTCGGATGAGGTATCTGAAGAGGAAGAATTAAATCGAGTTATCCCTGCTATTAAGTTGATTCGGAAACATTCCGATATTTTGCTTTCTATCGATACTCGTCATCCTTCTGTGGCTCATGAGGCATTGAAAGCCGGCGTGGATATCTTAAATGACATCGAAGGTTTTCGTGATGCTCGTATGATCGAATTAGCCAAAGAGTTCCGAGCCGGATCCGTTATCATGCACATGCAGGGGCAGCCAAAAACGATGCAGGCTAATCCTCAATACGATGATGTCGTCGAAGAGGTGAAATTATTTTTTGAAGAAATGTATCAACGTTGTTTGGATGGAGGCATGGATGCTGAGCAAATTTGTTGGGATCCGGGGATAGGATTTGGCAAGAGTTTGACTCATAATTTAGCTCTTATTGCTCATTTGAAGCAATTACAGGTGAAACAGCGTCCTGTTTTATTAGGTCTGTCTCGTAAAAGGATGCTAAACATTATCTTGGATGAACCTCAAATGAATTTGAGGGAGAAAGACATGGATACCGCAGTCATGACCGTACTTGGACATCAGAAAGGGGCTAGCATTCATCGAGTGCACGACATACGCGTCTGTGCACAGGCTTTAAAATTACAGGAAGTACTTGATTTCGCTAATTAATAAGATTGATCGCTTATGTTCTTCTACTAAGCGTCCATTTTCATTGTAATCGTAATTGATTAAAAATAGCTCGTTATTGTTGCCGTCATAGGTGAGGCTAGAACGAAGCTTGTCGTGTTTTCCTATATTGTATAGCGTAACGGACATTAATTTGCCCTCTGCGCTATATATGCTTTTTCGGATGCCTTGTTTGTTACGCTCGAAAATGGAGCGTGAACCATCTTCCTGACGAATGATTTTCGTGCCATTAATATCTTTGATTTCAAATCCCGGACCTAGTTCAGCCCAAGCGGAAGAAGTCAAACCAAGCAATAATCCGGACAGCAGTGATAGAATAATATGTCTCATAAAAAATAGCTATTTTTTGTATTAAAGTGATATGGAGCGTGTTTGGCAAGAAAAGAATGATGCATGGAACAACAAGACACTCAAAATCCAATGTGAATGCAATAGCTCTATCTACGATCAGGCTAGCCTTATCAATTTGGCCCTATTTGTGATCTATAATAATTGGTCGAATAATGGGGAATCGTTGTAATCGTATATTGACCGTAAATTTGTAAGAAGTACTTGATTTCGCTAATCATCAAGATTGATCGCTTTCGTCATGATTTGAAAATCTTCAGGCGGATCAAAGCTTTTAGCTTCCGGGTTAGTTAAGTCCAAGTCTTTTTGGTACTGATCGGTACGTAGCATACACAAGGCAGGGATCGTATGATAAAGATAATCATGAGAAACCGTTTTTTGTGTATTTTGTTTAATGGATTGTACTATTTCCGGATATTTTTCCTTATATTTGTCTGAAAACCAAATAAAGAAAGCCGGTTGGTAGGTGCCAGGGCTGATGGCACCACCACAAAAACCGTTATTTTCACCTAAAGCTACTCCATGATCGGCGACATAGATGTAAAGGGCTACTTTGTCCTTGAGTGCGGAGATGATTTCATAAATTTCCGTATCAATTTCTCGTATGCAGTTGTCGTAAGAATTGATCGCTTTAGGGATGTCGCTTAAAGGATTGATCTGAGAATAATCGTCCGGTGTGAAATGGCTGGCTTGAGGAAAGGGTACGAAGGGTAAATGAGCTCCCGTATCATAGAGGCAAATGAAAAGTTTCTTTTCCTTGGCGTGTTCATTAAGAGTTGCTTTGACTCTTTCAACACTTTGATCGAACTTTTGAGCTTTGTTATAATCAACATAAATATTGTCGTGTTGGCAAAAATCTGCCAATAGGATATTCATGCTTGAGTCATAAACAGATTTCGGATTTGTTTGCTTGAGACAGCAGGTCATATATCCGGCATCTTTAAAGGCGGAAACAAATGAATGGCTAGTCGGTTTGCGAGATTTTACTTCGGCATTTGTTAACATGCCAATGACGCTGACTCGAGTAACTACCCCATAAGAATAATGATCTTTAAATGAAGCAATATTATCGCTTTCAGTCATTAATTTGGGAGTCGTTTCTCTCGGGTAGCCATTGATTTGCAAATGATCTTGTCTGACGCTCTCTCCTAAATGAAAAATAGTAATACATTCGTCATCATCCGATAATGGAGTCGGGTGATTTACCAATTTCGGTTTAGGTAAATCTTGTAAATACTGAAACTGTTTGCGTTCTACCGTATAATATTCCATCAAATGTTCGGAATTCATCGTGATATCGACAATAGGCCAATCTGCTGAATAACGAATAGGGAAGGTGTTCGGATAATATTGAGTACTAATGATCAAAAAGGCCATATATCTCGATAGCGCGCAGGCACCCCCGGTGATAAGTATGGCCTTCCACGTAAGATAATGATGTAATCTTTTGTAAGAAAACCAAATAAACCCATATAAAATGAGCAGAAAACTAATAAAAATAATGCTACTGGAGAAAGAAATCAATGCACTGCTTTCTTCTATATTGGTTTCCAGCATGCTAGCAATGATTTGATAATCGATGTAAATGCCTAAGGTAGTTTTGATATAGTAGGAGAGGAAGGCAATGAGTGCGATGAAAGGAATAGCAAAATAAGCAAAATATTTGATCTTGATGGAAAGGGCAAAAACAAATAGGCAGAGGCAAACGGATGAAATATAACAGGCGGCTCTGACCCAAAAAGAGGGATAATCAGATTCCAGATAAATATTTCCGATCAAAGGAATGATCAAGCACAATGATATGACTAAACCGAAATAAAGGCTAGGCTGCGTCCATAGCAATTTGATTCGGCTTATGATGGATTGTCTAGAAGTACAAGGAGTTAGTTGATCGCAAGATTCTATCATAGCTATAATGTTTGTTTGCGCTAAGTTTTGGCGAGCTTAGAGAATCCCTCCGCAATAATCAAAACTTTTGTGACAAATTTGTCACTTTTTTCTCCTTCATGGCAGGTGAATAACAAAAAAGGAGATGAAAAATCATCTCCTCCGGACAACATTAAAGAGAGTCACTTACTCCCATTACATCTGAAATAATTGATACCCTTGATCGACCAATTTGGTAACTTCGATGACACCACCTGATGTGGCAATGGTAAATGGAGTTAATATCTGATTGATGGTGATGCCATATCGGTTCATGGTGTTGATACACAAATAAAAATCTACATGATTGAGAGAGAAATGTTCTATTTGTTTTTGAGTATCAATCAAGCTTGATGAGTTTAAACATGAGAGAATGGCTGAACCGATGACTACTACGGCAATTTTTCCGCTAAATTCAGGATTATTTTTGATATGAGTGATATGAGCTAATAGTTTAGGCCAAGAATCCTCATTACTTAATAAAAATACAATAGATGATTTTTTCATAATCAAAGAAATATGTTATTTCAAGTGTGAATCGTTTTAGGAGAATGACGTTCAAAACAATGACTTGATGAATACGAGGGATAGTAATGCCATTGACACAATTTTCAAGATGGGTAGAGTAATCTCATGCAGGCTGAATATTGTGCTAACCCGTATCGCTACGGACGTCGCGTAACTCGTGAAGTAATGGTAGGTAATGTAGGAATGGGCGGTAATAATCCCATTCGTATTCAATCAATGCTGACCTCCGATACCCGTGATACGGAGGCCTGTGTAAAAGAGGCATTGGAATTGGCTGCCGCCGGTTGTGAGATTATTCGTCTTACGGCTCAAACAAAAGCTTACGCAGCCAATTTAGAAAATATTTCTAGAGAATTACGAGCCGCCGGTTGTCATGTGCCTCTTGTTGCCGACATCCACTTTAAGCCTGATGCAGCGATGGAAGCCGCCAAATGGGTGGAAAAAATACGTATTAACCCCGGTAACTTCGTTGATAAGAAAAAGTTCGAAGTACGTGATTATACGGATGAGGAGTATGAAGAGGAATTGGAACGTATTCGTGAAGAATTTATTCCTCTTGTGCAATTTTGTAAGGAACATGGCCGTGCAATGCGCATTGGTGCTAATCATGGTTCTTTGTCCGATCGCATTATGAATCGCTATGGTGATACACCTGAGGGCATGGTTGAGAGTGCTCTGGAGTTTGCTCGTATTGCTCGTGAATGTGATTATCATCAGTTAGTCTTTTCGATGAAGGCATCAAACGTCAAAGTGATGATTGCCGCCTATCGTTTATTAGTCGCTCGTCTTAATGAATTGGGTGCCGATTGGAATTATCCTATTCATTTGGGTGTAACTGAGGCTGGCGAAGGTGAAGATGGTCAAATTAAGAGTGCCGTAGGTATTGGGTCGCTCTTAGCAGACGGCATCGGCGATACGTTGCGTGTGTCATTGACCGGTAATGCCGTACAGGAAATCCCCGTAGCTTATCGATTAGCTGCCCCTTATCAGCCGGGGGTAAAGCATGATCAAGCCGCTTTTCCTGCTGATACGACCCCTTTATGCTATGACCCTTTCCATTTTGCCAAAAGAATGTCCGGCTTGTATATGAGCTATGGCATACGTTTAGGATGGGATGAAACTGTTAAAGTTGTTCTTGCCGATAGTCAAATGGAAACATTGATGTCTGAGCGTGAAGCAATGGGCGATTACATGCCTGATATTTCCTTTTCGAAGCTGGATGCCGTTGAGATTGACCCTCGTAATGACAATGAAGTGTCAGAAGTGAATCAATTGCCGGAACCTTCCATCATTACTGTGCGTAATGATATCGATATGGATATGGTCGGGGCGTTTAGATTGCTTGCATCTCGTATCGATGGCAGACATTTGATTTTATTGAAAGATAGTCTTACTCCTAATACGATTAGTGAGGATTCCGTCGCCTTGGAAGCCGCTAAAAATATCGGTTCGCTTTTATGCGACGGTATCGGTGAAGCAATCTTCATCCAAAGTGAAAAAGATGCCAAATTAGCTGCTTTTTTAGGCTTTAATATCTTGCAAGCTACAGGCGTGCGATTAAGTCGTGCCGATTACGTGTCTTGCCCATCTTGTGGACGTACTTTATACGATATTAGCGAGGCTACAGGGCGCATTCGTGCTGCCACGGAACATTTGAAAGGTGTGAAAATCGCTGTCATGGGCTGCATCGTGAATGGTCCTGGAGAAATGGCGGATGCTGATTTTGGTTATGTAGGTGGCGCCCCGAACAAAATTAATCTTTATGTAAAGAAAGAGGCTGTTAAGTTTAATATTCCTCAAGAAGAAGCGGTTGATTGCCTCGTGCAATTGATTAAAGATCATGGTAAATGGATTGATCCTCAATCATAATTATTACCATGTCGGGAAGGGTGTTCATTAGTGGCGGTCAAGGTGATTTGGCTCAGGCGATTGCTGATTATTTTCGGCAAAAGTCTTGGTCTGTCGATGCCCCCGGCCGTCATGAATTGGACGCCTCGAATTGTCAAGTCATCGAAGAATGGTTTCGTACCCATGATGCTTATGATCTGGTGATCGCCAACGCCGGGATCACCAAGGATCAATTGCTGATGAAGCAAAAAGAATCAACATGGGATGAAGTCATGAACGTGAATCTTAAAGGCGCCGTTTGGGTTGCTCGATCTGCAACTAAAAGCGTCCCAAAACACCCCTTGTCGATTGTTTTTATCGGTTCTTATATTGGGCAACACCCTAAAATGGGTCAAAGCCTTTATGCTTCGTCTAAAGCCGCTTTGGTTGGGGTCGTTAGGTCTTTAGCCATGGAATGGGGCCGGCGTGATGTCAGAGTCAATTTAGTATTGCCCGGTTTTATGGAGACAAAAATGACGGCCGATTTGACCATTCAGGCAAAGGAACGTGCCGCTTCGTTGCATCTTTTGCCTCAATTTAATACGCCGGATAGAGTGGCTGCGTTTTTATATTTTTTACACACGGAGTTACCCTATACTTCGGGTCAGACCTTTAATTTGGATAGTCGCGTTTTGCATTAGCGAAATGCGTCACTTTTTGAACGTCGCTTTGCTGAAATGCCTCTGTCGATTAAAGAGTGCTAATGCAATTTGTTGCTCTAGTACTCATATTGGAGGTATTTATTATGAAATTTCAACAAATTGAAAATGGGACGATTCTTTTGCAATATCATGGTGTAGATTTATTGCTTAATCTAAATGTGAACGAATCAATGCCTGAGGGTGTAAAAGATTGTGATTGGAGTGCTTGTGTAATGTCGTCAGTTTCGTTATACTCTCATTCATCAAAGAAGGATATTGATTTGCCAAGAAGTGTGCCAATTTATGCTGCAAATCAGCATGATGCGGATCGTCTGACTAAAATGGGTTTTGATAATGTCATGGTAGTTGTTAAAGGTGGCGTGGATATAGGGGGTATCAGCCTAAAAGTGATTGATTTGCCCGAATCTGCCACAAAAGGCAGAGATGCTTGCCTATTGATGTCGGCGCCAGATGAAAAATCTGTTTTGATTGCCAGTGAATACATCACATACGATGAGCTCAAGCATGATATCGAAGAGACTAAGGCTCCAATTATCATTGTCGATGGGTATGATAAACGATTAGATGATAATGATCTATTGAAAGAAAAAGGACACTTGATTAAGGCCTTGGAAAATATTTATCGTATTGCAGGTGAGGAACCCCATCAATCCCTCATTTTAACTCATTTAAATCGTTATAATTCGACTTATCTCAATCAAGAAGATTCTAAGCATTGGATCGATCGATTACAAAAGAAACATTGGATTCTTATTCCTGAAATAGATAAATCATACGAATTTTAGGTCGAGAACTAATCTATAGTCAGATTAAAGGAGTGTGTGTTTTGTGTTGATAAACATGGGCATATGCTCCTTAATTTTGTTGAAGACGTCTTTTTTGTAGAATCGAGTTGATTGCCGGCAACTGCGGAAAATTGAGCTCGTTTTCTTGTAATATGACCTCTTTTTGTCCCTTGCCGGTTAAAATATATTTGCCGATTTCATCGTGGATGCAGAAATCTGCGGAATCATTTGAATCTGTATTAGAGAAATAAAATTGGATCAAGATGTGAGAGCTTTGGATGGATATGCTTCCACCTGATTGTCGAATGTCGTTACAAAATTTTGCCGTTTTGGGGTCAATAGTTGAGATATAAGGTTTTTTAGATTTCATCAAGCCTTTCAGATAAAGGTAAACCTCATTTACTTTTGTAGGCGATGTAATCGTCACTTCTTTATCGTAATCCGGCATGTCGGCAGATAAGACATTATAATTTCCAATATCTTGTTTTTGGAATTGTGTGCAAGAAGGTAGCAAAATTGCTGCAAGTAGGATGTAGATAAACTTATTCATTAGGAGTTTGTTTTATTTTTAGTGCTGGAAGAGTATAAAGAGAAGTTTGATGCATGTTTTCAAAGAAATCTACTGGTAGTAAAGTTGTTCGTCTTATAAAGAGACTCTAATATTAATCACGTATTGTCAACGATAAATAAAAAGATCGGTGTGTACGTATAAGGTGTCTTTGGTTATGTAAATCAAGGGAGCTTTATTGTTGTTTTAAATATCAAAATTTTGAAACTTCTTGACTTATGTATGTCAATAACTTTAATAAACTGTATCATGTATAATAAAACTCTTCTATTTGCAAGTACGATAGCTTTAGTAGCTCCTGCTATGGCCGAATCAAAAGATGCTGTGACTCAGCATTCTCAAGCTATGGAAGCTCGTATCAATATCTATTCCAAGATCTTTAATATTATTGAGGATGTTGACAGCAAGGATTCAGCTAATGACGCGGCAAAAAAAATCGAGTTACTGATACCGAAATTAAACAAACTTTCCGAAGCCGCCGCAGACTTGCCTGAATTATCTGAATCGGATCAAAAGAAAGTAGAAAAAGTAGAGGAGCAGTTAATCCTTATCCATACGAGACTTGCAAGAATACTTGATTCAACGGCTGAAGAATCCTATGCAACGCCAAAGTTAAAGAAGGTAATGATCAAGGTTAGTCAAATATTATTAAATTAGTCGCTCCATTACTCATGAATATGGGGTGAAATTACCAAATGGGGCTTGAGATTTTTTAGGGCAAGGAGTAGTCTCTTTGCCCATGAATCCGTCAGATAAAAGCCCCAATAAGGTAAAACCTCGCGTATGCGGTCTGGGGTTGGCTTCCGTATTTGGGTTGGGCAAAGAGGCTCACTTAAAGGGGATTCGTGGTGGACAATCATTATTGGCTCCTTTGGAGAAGCTCTGGGGTGAGGATCGTCCATGGAGGAGTGTGAAAAGTGGCTGGATTAAGGAAAGGCACTTGTTGAATTCTCGCCGAAATGCCCCTGCGACCCAGTTAGCCATTTTGTTGGCAAAAGAAGCTGTAGCACAAGCCGGTTGGTCGGACGAAGAATTGTCCGAAGCGGCGTTGATCGTGGGGAGCTCTCGAGGAAATGCTAGCGGATGGCTATCTTCATGGGAGGGTCGAAGACCTGTTAAATTACTTTCCGTTCCGAATTCATTGCATAGTGAATTAGCTTCCGGTGTGACGATTGCTCTAGGTATTCATGGTCCATACCATGTTTTAGCAGATGGCTGTGCCGCCGGATTAGATGCCGTAGGTATGGCTGCTATGCTAATGGAATGTGGCGTCGTAAAACGTGCCTTGGCAATTGGTTTGGATTTGCCTTTATGTTGTCAATTGTTGGATACGTATTGGCAATCGAAGATGCTTTCGCAATCGGGCGGAAATGATCCTTATTCTTTGAATGCGGATGGTATGAATATTTCTGAAGGAGGCGCCGCTATTGCTCTTGAGATGTCTGATGCGTCGGGAGTGCATGTGCAATCTTATCGAGTCAATTCTGATGCGCATGGACCTTTAGGTATGCCGGAAGACGGTAAGCAACTTGCTAATTTGTTAGGGCCGGCTGTCGAAGAAGCTCAGCAATATGCAAATGGTCCTGTGATCTGGTGCCCACATGCAAGTGGTACGGCTAATAATGCCAAAGCTGAAACAGCTGCACTTAAAGCCGTATTTCATAAGCATCCTTTACCCGACTTGCGCATGATGAAGCCTTGGGTCGGGCATACGATTGGGGGAAGCGGTATTTTAGAATTGGCGTGTATTTTAAGTTTTGTCGAAGAATCAAGGTTGCCTGCCAACCCTTCTTGGGTATCGGCTCCTTTACCGGAAATGACTTTGCAAGGTGAAACCGTAATTTCCGGTAAATCTTACCTGATTAAAACGGCATCAAGCATGGGTGGGCATAATGTGGTATTGGGATTAAGTATTGATACGGATCAATGATTGAACCAACTAAATTTTTAAAGGAACTGAGCGACGAAGGCTTATTTCGAGCACTGAGAAATATCGAGTGCCTGCCTGATGGTATGGCTAGAATGGCTGACGGTCGAGAGGTGGTCAATCTAGCTTCAAACGATTATTTGGGGTTAGCTCATCATCCTGCCATCATTTCTCGTATGAAAGATGCTTTAGGTCGCTATGGTGCAGGAGCGATGGCATCTCGATTGGTTACGGGTACTCGTGATTTGCATACTCAACTGGAGCAGGAATTAGCCCGGATGAAGCATGCGGAAGCTGCTCTTTGTTTTTCAGCCGGTTATACGACATCGGTCGGCGTTATTTCTTCATTGGTGGGGAAAGATGATTTTGTCGTGATGGATAAGCTTAGTCATGCAAGTTTGATCGATGGGGCTAAGCTTTCAGGTGCTACGATTCGCACCTTTTTGCATAATAATGTCGCTTCATTAGACGCTAAATTAGCTCAAATACGTGCGAAATTTCCTCATGCGGGTATTTTGGTTGTTACCGAATCGGTATTTAGCATGGATGGTGATAGAGCTCCTCTTGCTGAAATAGTAGATATCAAAAATAAATGGGGAGCCGTATTATTAGTAGATGAGGCTCACGGCTTTGGTGTTTTAGGTGAATATGGGGCAGGGTTGGCGGAAGAGTTAGGAGTCTCCGAAGGGATAGAGTTTCAAATGGGGACTTTAAGTAAGTCGGCAGGATTAAGTGGTGGCTATGTTGCGACATCGCGCGCCTGGGCCGATACGCTGATTAATTCGGCTCGTTCGTTTATTTATTCTACGGCTCCATCGCCGGTAATGATTGCCGGCGCTTTGGAATCTTTAGGCATCATTCGTAGTGATGAGGGTAAAAAAAGAAGAGAGCAAGTACGATTGCTGGCTAAAAGATTTTCTACTTTCTTAGGCGAAGCTTCGAGACCTACTTCTTCTATTTTTCCTGTCGTTATCGGTAGTAATGAAGATGCATTAGCTGCATCGCAATCACTTTTGGAAAAAGGTTTTTTAGCCCCTGCGATCCGGTTCCCTACCGTACCAAAAGGCACAGCCCGCCTAAGAATTACTTTAACGGCGGCTCATTCCATCGAACAAGTGGATCAGCTCATTAATTTGATGAAATAGGTTGATAGTATCATATGATACTATCACTCGAAACATTGACTAATAAAAAAGCCGTTATTGCATCAACAATAACGGCTTTTTGCTTTAAAAATATGTTTAATTACTTCTTGTTAGGAAGTTTTACTTGGATGTGAATGTCGCGCAATTGGCGTTCTTCCGCAGGGGCTGGGGAATCACTCATTAAGTCTGCACCACGATTGTTTTTCGGGAATGCAATAACTTCACGGATGGATTCTGCTTCACAGATCATCATCACCATGCGGTCTAAACCAAGAGCTAAACCGCCGTGAGGAGGTGCGCCAAAGCTGAATGCGTCCAAAATGTGACCGAATTGCTCAGTGGCTTGTTCGTCGGAAATACCGAGTGCCTTAAACATGGCTGATTGTAATTCACGCTCGTGAATACGGATGGAACCACCACCTAATTCGGTGCCGTTTAATACGACGTCATAAGCTTGAGCTCTGAGGTCGGTGGAAAGTTCACCATTGCGTAATTTTTCTTCGTCTTCCTTGATTGGACGAGTGAATGGGTGGTGAATAGCGGCCCAGCGTTGTTCTTCTTCATCCCATCCGAAAAGAGGGAATTCGATAACCCAGAGGAAATCACGCTCTTTGTTGTCCTTGAGGATTTCCATCATGTCAGCGCACTGTAAACGTACACGACCTAAGATGTCGCAGGATTGTTCCCAATCACCGGCAGCGAAAAGAACAAGGTCACCAGCTTCGATGTTTAAGGTTTCAACCAATTTGGCTTTTTCTTCTTCAGAGAGGAACTTAGCAATTGGGCTCTTCCATTCGTCATCGCGTACTTTGATGTAGGCAAGACCTTTAGCTCCTGCTTCAATAGCGGTCTTGGTAAGGGTGTCAATTTGACCTACGGAAGCATTACCGAAGCCTTTGGCATTGATTGCTTTTACGACGCCACCTTTGTTAACGATACCGGCGAATACTTTGAAATCGCTGGAAGTAAAGATGGAAGAAACGTCTTGGATGCGCATGTCGAAACGACGCTCAGGCTTGTCGGAGCCGTATTGATCCATTGCTTCTTTCCAAGTCATGCGTGGGAACGGAGTAGGGATCTCTACGTCAAGAGCTTCTTTGTAAACTCGCTTAAGCAAGCCTTCGATTAAAGCATACACGTCTTCAGGAGTGATGAAGGATGCTTCAAGGTCAACTTGTGTAAACTCAGGCTGACGGTCGGCACGTAAATCTTCGTCACGGAAGCAACGAGCAATTTGGAAATAACGCTCTAAACCGCCAACCATTAATAACTGCTTATACTGCTGAGGTGCCTGAGGCAAAGCATAGAACTTACCGGGAGACATACGAGAAGGCACGAGGAAGTCACGAGCACCTTCAGGTGTAGATTTGGAAAGGATAGGTGTTTCGATTTCGAGGAAACCGTTTTCGTCTAAAAAGTCACGAGTGGTCTTGGTAACACGGTGACGGATTTGCATATTGCGAGCCATAACCGGACGGCGCAAGTCCAAGAAGCGGTACTTCAAACGTAAGTCTTCGTTAGAAAGAGCACGATCGAGTTGGAATGGAAGTACTTCTGCCTTATTGACGATATCAAGCTGAGAAGCGGAAACTTCAATCTCACCGGTAGGAAGATCAGCATTGGTGGTATCAATCTCGTCTGTTTTTAAGCGAGCGCAAACCTTACCTGTGATTTGCACGACATCTTCGGAGCGAAGGTGTTGGGATGCATTAGCAACAGCTTCATTATCTTCCGGATGAAATACTACTTGAGTAATGCCGGAACGGTCTCTCAAATCGATGAAAGTAACGCCACCGTGGTCGCGAACGGAATCTACCCAACCAATCAAGGTTGCTTGAGTGCCAACATCGGATTTGCGGAGTTGGCCACATGTATGTGTTCTAAATGAGTTCATGATGTGTGCTTGAGGGGAATGTTAAAGTGATGTGCCAAGTAGGTCTTGAAGATGGTCGAATAAATCATCAGTACTGATGTTTACACTTTCTCTCGTGATGAGATTGCGTACCTCGAGTTGAGGGTAATTCTCATTCACGATGATAGCCACTTTGATTCCTGCTTTGACGGCTTTTTGGATTTGATTGTTAAATTTGACAAAGGATAAAGGCATATCCACGCTATATCCTTGATCTCTCAGATGTGCTGTAAGAGTCAATACTTGAGCACGAACGCTTTCATCTGCTTGAATGACGAAAATATCACATTTGTTGGCGTTTAATGCTGCTTCCATCAATGCTTTGGCGTGAGGTGTTTCATTGATTAAGTGACCAATGACTGCATCACCCATGGCGAAGCCTGTGGCAGGCATATCTGCCGCATTGTTGGAAAGCGCAGCAACGAGGGTATCGTATCTACCGCCACCTGCTACGGCTCTAAGATTTTTCTTTTTATCGAAAATTTCAAATACTAAGCCTGTGTAATAAGCTAAGCCACGCACAACGGAAAGATCTAACTTCACGTATTGATCAAGACCGCGTGCTTTTAGATCGATGAGTAAAGCATCATATCGTTCTGAGGCACCTGCCGGTGGAGTTTCAATGAAAGCAACAATTTCATCACGATTGATACCAAATTGATCCAATTTGCGTTGGCATTCCTCAGGGCGATCTCTTTCAAACTTATCGATGACACCTAAAAACGTAGGAAGATCTTCTTCCGTCACGTTATGAGCTTTTGCGTAGGAAATCCATGCTTCACGGTCGGAAACACGAACGATAAAGTCATCAGCGGTAAAGCCGAACTCTCTCATGCAATCAATAGCTAGTGATATTAATTCTGCATCGGCGTTGGTACTGCCTTCACCCAAAATATCAGCATTAAATTGGTAAAATTCTCTTAAGCGACCTTTTTGAGGTTTTTCGTAGCGGAAGCAAGATCCGATTTCAAACCATTTAAGCGGTTTGGTGTATTCACGCTGATAAGCAGCAGCGATACGACCTAAAGATGCGGTCAATTCAGGACGTACGGTGATATCTCTATCTCCTTGATCGGTAAAGCGGAAAAGTTGTGTAGGTAATTCACCACCGCTTTTTTTAAGATATAAATTGGTATCTTCAATCGTTGGTCCTTCCCATTCTACAAAACCATATCGATGGGCAACTTTTTTCCATGTGTTGAATAAATAATTGCGCACGGCACACTCATCCGGAGCAAAGTCACGGAAGCCCGGAAGTGGTTGAAATCGTGAATCAGGCATGATTGGTTTGCTAATGGTTAAAACGTAAGAATGGGTGAAACAATGTACAGTATTTCAGGAGCTTGGCAAGCCTACATACATTCTTGACGCAAAATACATGACTGGATTCTTATCCGGAGTGTGTTGTTTGAAAATATGATGTGCTTTCTGTGCTCTTCTATTAGTTGTAGTTTTGAATGCGCGTAATCTTTGCCTTATCTTGCTAATGCCATTAGGTAGATCTTTTTGATTTTGATGAGATAACATGAAGAGTGTAGAGTCAAAGGCGTTTTTGAGTTTACAATTATTATTTGTCATATTAGCTTAGAACTGACAGATTTTAGAATAAGTAACGTATAAATGAATTGACTGACTGGTGCTGATTTATGTTTATGAGAGATTTGATAAAGAGAATGAAAAAGGGTAGTGCAGGAATAATTTTAGTATTATTCGGAGGGATGGTTAGTTGTTCTCAAGATAGTCCTTTATTAAAATCAGCCCCAACCGTTTCGCGTAACGAAATGGTTGAAATTAGTAAGTTATACTCTGAAATGGAATGGGAAGGATCAGCTTCAAACGCCTTTCACGGTGTAGATCCTGATGGTAACGTAGTGCATACACCTGATGTTTGCTCTGATGCGATACAAGCGAATGGTTATTGGTGGCGAGGCAATGGAGCGAGGAATGTTGGTATGCCTTATAAGTGGGGAGGATGGGACACTCCTGTAAGTTTTAAGAAAAAATTAGGATCTACTCCCGGTAATGGTGTCAGAAAATATGCTGCCGGTGATATTGCTAGTGATGATAAAGTCAAAAAGGGAGATGCTGCGGTAAGTAAATATGCTGCCGGTATTGATTGTTCCGGTTTTGTGTCTCGTTGTTGGAGATTGGATCGTTCGTATTCAACGAAAGAATTGGCTGCCTTTTGTGACAAGATACCAATGGAAGATTTAAAAGTGGGTGATATATTATTAAAGCCCGGTACACATGTTGCTTTATTTTTAGGTTGGGCCGATGGCGATCGTTCAAAAATGTTAGTGTCTGAAGCAGGACCACTTCCTTTTTGGGGTGTTAGTGAACATACGGTGCCTACTGAAGTTTTTGTCACACAGCAATATGATTGCTATCGATACAAAAATTTAAAGAATGATTAGATGATTGGCAAGTTAATATCGTCTAACAATTGAGTCATTTTTTTGTAAATTTATTGAAAAGCGAAAAGAATCTGCTTAGCTCATACGTATTTAATGCGTATGGAAAGAATATTATTGAGTGGAGCCTTGATGTTGAGTCTAGGGATGCTTTCTGTCACTCAGTTAGCTGAGGCAAAATTACCGACAGAAGTATCTTCTGCGATAGCCCGATCCGATTTTTCTCAAGTTCAACAAAAATTAACCGAGCTTATCCAATCCGGTATTCAGGGTAAGACGCTGAATCAAATCATTCAAGATAAAGAACTGATGAAGCTTATCACGGCTTCGGAAGTGATTCAGTTAACCGGTGCATCTCAATTAGATGAATTGGTGAAGTCGAAAAAAAGCTATGGTGCTTTTCTAAATACCTTTTTGGATGATGTAGCTTGGATGCAATTATATTTGCAAGCCGGATTGATACCTCATGATAATGCAGTCAGTTTGCGAGTTTTAGGGGATATATGGCAAGCTCATGGCGATGATCCTGATTTTCGTAAATATCTCAGCTTAGCTACCGGTACTGCAGCTGCTTGGGGTGCAGGTAATTTTGCTCCGAAATTACAAAATGCTGAAAAAAGTTTAACTTCGGGTAATAAGAGCAATCCGGTGTGGAGATACAAGTTCTTTAGAGACGCCCATAAGGCCAATAAATTGCATAAGAATTTTATCAATTTGAAGCCATGGGAAATTCGTTTTGTCTCGGGCGGTGTTTGGGATGATGCCTCTTTGAAATATACCCAAAATACGATTAATATCCCTCCACGCCGATATGGTGATGCTTGCTGGAAAGCGGAATATTGTGGTACATCGGAGTTTGGTGATACGATTCAAGGTCCTTTATTCTACGTAGCATGGAGTGATTCCATGGGGCAGGCTCAAAAAACCGTAGAACATGGTGGTGTATG
Organism: Akkermansiaceae bacterium UBA7331; assembly: GCA_002471255.1. Classification (GTDB taxonomy): domain Bacteria; phylum Verrucomicrobiota; class Verrucomicrobiia; order Verrucomicrobiales; family Akkermansiaceae; genus Akkermansia. The sequence goes on from DKPP01000011.1 coordinate 419,291, forward strand.
TGGCGCTTTATCCCATGTAGGTCATACGGCCGCTGCTGCTAGAGGCATTCCTTCTTATCCGGTTGGTCAACCCGGTCACTGTGCTTATGGCTTTCGTCCGGAGCGTGGTAAATGGTTAGGTGGTTTTGGTGGACCCGATGGTGGCCCTCACAATTATATTTTCCCCGGTAAGGCGCCTACTTGCATTAATTTAATGGAAGAGGCATTCAAAAATGATGCTAAAGTAGCTAAAGGGTATGAATATGCCACGGTAGCTTCGGTCTTGGCTAGGTTGGATAATGTTAAGCTAGCTGACGAAGCATGGTTGGTGGCTATTAAAACATTGCCCCATAATATGTTTATTCAGCAAGATTATCAAAAGTTTGCCAAAGCGAATAATTTGTTGAATGGTGAACAATGGTATGACTATGCACAGAATTTAATTCGTCAATATAATGGTCATGGTTTCGCCGTTATTGAGGTGCTAAAACCCGTTATGCCTGATGTTTTGGATCAATGTAATGATGCTCAGAAATTACAATTATTTGCTTCGCTACAACAAGCTCTCGCCAACACGCCAACATCATGGGCTGAAGATATTACCCCAATTTTAAGTGACCAATCAGCACAATTATCCTCTAATAAAAATGCTGAAAAATACTTGGAGTTATTACTGAATACTCATATGAATGCAGGTGATGGTTCCAGTTTTGGTAAGGTGTTGGAATGGAGTATTAACGAATATGTTAATGCCGGAAAGGGAGATGTTTTTTCCAAGGCGTTTTCCAAAGCCGTAGCTAAGGGTGGTAAAAGTACCGGTTCTAATGATGCACAACATGAAAAGAGAATGAGCGAAGCCTATGGTAAAGCAATTGTGGCGGCCGAAAACGCTCGATCATTATCTGCTGTTCGTTCCGTTAGTGAAGCGGCCAAGGCCTACCAACGTAAGGAATATAATGCTCCTGCAAAAAGCGAGCTTGATTTGCCAAAAGGTAAATTGGTTTCTGATAAAGGATATTTAAGACTTTCTACAAGTAGTGGATGGGATAGTCCCTGTGATCACTTAAATGTTTTAACTTTGGGTGGTGGTGCCTTCCATACCGATAATGAGGAAAAACCATCTGTTATCGTTGAATTACCTGAAGGAGTTGACGTCTCAGGTGTGTTGGTCGTGAAAAATCATGGCAATGAATGGCGTACCAAGAAAATGAAAATGAGTCGTTCCGTTGATGGGGCAACATGGTTTGATATCGCTGAGACAAACGATATGCCAAAACAATGGAAAGTCGAATTTAAGGATAAAACTCCTGCAAAATGGATTAAAATCGAATCCTTACCGAATGAAAAAACGCCATTACATTTGAATCGCATTCTGATTTTTGCCAAATAGTCATATAGAAAGAAAAAGATGATGAAACTTTACGTTCCTTTAATTTTGCTCAGCGGAGTTTTCAATTGTATGGCTGCCCCTGTGCCATATTCGGAAGCTCTAGAATTAGCTAAAAAAGATAAGAAAAATATTGTAGTCGTATGCACCGGTTCCGATTGGTTACCCTCAGCAAATGATATTGAGAAAGCTTATGCTTCATTAGAAAAAGATTTTCCTCAAGATAAAGTGATATGGGCTTTGTATGATGAAAAAGAAAAAGCTAGTGAAGCCGAATTGAAAGCTCCTAAACCACCTATTGGTGTATGGAACTTTCCTGCTGTCCAGATATTGGATAGTGAAGCTAGACCTGTTTTTTATGCAGAAGGAATCAAACCATCCACATTGATGAAATTGGGCCCGATTGTAGAAAAATATGAAAAGCTTATTGATAAGCGCGATGGATTATGGAATGCGGCAAAAGACAAATCAGGCGAAGAAGCATATGTGCTGATAGCTAAGGGTCTGGATGCTATGCCGGAAAAAATGGCTCGGTATTATAAACCTCAAATTGAGCAACTAGCCAAATTAGATCCTTCTGATAAAACTGGTGCGCATATGAAATATACTTTTGGTTTCCTTTCTTTTATTGAAAAAGAAATCAATGGTCGCATCAAAGATCAGAAATTTGATGAAGCAAAAAAATATATCCAAGATTGCTTGAAAAAACCTGCGTTGACAACTTATCAACGCCAAATGCTCATGGCCGGTATGTTTCGTTTGCAAAAAGAGCAGGGAAATTTACCTGCGGCTCTTGATTCATTAAAAGCCTTGGTAAAAATTGACCCTAAGACTGAGTTTGCCCAAGGAGCCAAAAGAATGGTGGCCTATTATACTCAACCGGTGAAGATGAAAAATCTGAGTTGGTCTCAAGGTGATAACAGACCATTATGGATACCGATGCTTTTTGATGTCTCTTCTGTTATGAAGGAGCCGGGAACTTATGAAATTGAGTTTAAGCATCGTGATGGACATACGAAATTCAGAAATCCTGTAATTAAATCCGGAAATAATGAATTGGTAAAAGTTTCCGATGATAAAGAATCTAACAAGTTCACCGTGACGATATCTAAGCTAAGCGGACGCCCCATCTTACAAATTGATTCCCAAGGCACCGGTTGGTTTGCCGGATGTGGTGATGTGATTATCACCAAAAAATAGGGAGTTTATTGATCAAATAAAAAAAGCGAAGTCATTATGACTTCGCTTTTTTTGGCGTTGAAGAATGGCACTGATGGAAATAGATTTAGAATGGTATTTCTAGATGCTCTTTATTGACAAATAGGCTCTTTTTCTTACAGTGTTTATCATATGAAAATTGCCGAGCTATGAAGCGTTTGGTACGTGAGCAACCTGCTAGAATAATGGAAGAATCGGAAGCGGCTAAATATCAGCCGAATGAATAGTAGTTGTTATGTATGATTTTAGGGAACCGTGGGTAAGTCCACGGCTGTTTGGGTATGACGGGCAGAGTACAAGTTATTGATCTGAGATCAACGCAAGTGTTCCCTCATCATAAATAGAACACCGCCGCATGCCAAAATGGCGTATACGGCGGTGTATGAGGGGAGTTTAATGCTCCTACTCTATTTTACTCTAAATGGAGAATGCTATTTATTTGCTGAGGTAATCAGCTACACCTTCGTGTGAAGGAGTCATGGCTGTATCGCCTACATGCCAGTCCATTGGGCAAACTTCACCATATTGTTCGAAGTGTTGCAATGCGTCAACTACACGCAAGGTTTCTTCGATTGAACGGCCAAGAGGCATATCATTGATTAATTGGTGGCGCACGATGCCGTTTTTGTCAATGAGGAATAAGCCACGATAGGCAACGAGTTCACCTTCTACGCAAAGGTTACCGTCTTCGTCGATTTCTTGTTCGCCTGCTAAGACGTCGTAGTTGGAAGAAATAGTTTTGTTAATATCAGCAACCAATGGGTATGTTACACCTTGGATGCCGCCTTGAGCTCTTGGGGTGTTGACCCATGCCCAGTGACTGAATTCGCTATCGGTTGAGCAACCAACTACTGCCACGTTACGCTTGTCAAATTCAGCAAGAGCGTTTTGGAAGCCAATCAATTCGGTTGGGCATACAAAAGTAAAATCTTTTGGATAGAAGAATAAAACAACGTATTTGTTGCCAACATATTGATCCAAGCCAAAATCAGGTACGATGGCTCCGTTTACAACTGCATTTGCTTTGAATGATGGTGCTTTTTTTCCTACTAATAACATAATCTTTTAATTGGTTTGATTTGTAATGAGAATAATTCTAATTATTATTATGAATTTGTCAATGGCGAAATTTCAACGCCTATTAGTTAGACACATATTTGCGCTTGAAATGGTAAGTCATTTTGTCATGATGTCGCTATGTCAGGGAATAAGGCTCAGGGGGATCAGTGGTCCAGCAAATTAGGATTGATATTTGCCGTAGCAGGGAGCGCCGTGGGTTTAGGTAATTTTTTGCGTTTCCCTGGTTTGGCAGCACAATATGGTGGCGGATCTTTTATGATTGCTTATGTAATCATGCTTCTTTTGGTGGGTGTACCCGTGGGTTGGGCCGAATGGTCATTAGGTCGCCGAGGCGGTAGATTAGGCTCGAACACGGGGCCAGGCATTTTTTGGTATTTAACAAAGGGATCGAAATGGTGGAAATTATTGGGAGTTATTACCGTATTGGGTCCCTCTGCCGTTGCTTTTTACTATATGTTGGTAGAAGCTTGGTGCTTTGATTATTTTTGGAAGATGTTGACCTCACCTGATGTATTTAAAACCAATCAGCAGGCGACATCGACTTTTTTAAATTTCGTTGGTTTTGGTGAAGATGGTGGCGCCTTTACTCAGGGTCAAGGTTTGGTGTGGACTTTAGTTTTCGTCATTGTACTTAATTTAGGTATTATTTATCGCGGTATTAGCAAGGGAATTGAGCTTTTTGCACGGTGGTTTATGCCAATTTTATTGGTGATCTCCGTTGTCTTGACGATCAAAGTTCTTTGTTTGGGTACTCCCGATCCTGCGTTTCCCGATAGAAGTATCGAACAAGGTTTAGGTTATATGTGGAATCCCAACAAAGTCGTGTTGGAAGAAAAGCAAGATGACCAATCGTGGAAAACCATATCAATGCTGCCGGCGAACGACGCCACTGCTTTGCAGTTAACTCAGATGGAGGTCAATTTGACACCGGAGTCCCTAAGGATAAGAGAAATTACTATTTGGGATGGTTTAAAAAATATTGAAATGTGGTTGGCGGCGGCAGGACAGGTGTTTTTGAGTTTATCGGTGGGTACAGGGTTGATTTTGACTTATGCTAGCTATATTCGCAAAAAAGAAGATATTGCCCTTAGCTCGATTAGTGCCGCTGCTTCAAATGAAGTTTGTGAAGTGGGTATAGCAGGGATGATGACTGTGCCAACGGCTGTGGCTTTTTTGGGAGTAGCCGGTGCGGCAGGGCAGGGTACTTTTGCCCTAGGTTTTATGGTCTTACCTCAGGCTTTCGTTAAAATGGAAGGTGGCTTTATTTTTGGCTCGTTATTCTTCTTATTACTTTCATTGGCTGCGGTGACCAGTTCTATTTCTATGATGCAAGTCGGCCTTGCCTTTATCGAAGAGTTCATGGGCTTAGGTAGAAAGATGGCCGTGATGGTGCAGGGATTTGTGAACTGTTTCGGTTGTTTGCTCGTAGCCTGGTTTAGTAAAGGTCTGTTAGCTTTGGATACGTATGATTTCTTTATAGGTACCTTATGTTTTTATGTAAGTGCAACCTTGGTGATCATCTTGTTTTCATGGAAACTGGGCATTGATTCAGGTATAAAAGATTTGGAGAATGGATCAGTAATCAAAATACCAAAGATATATCGTTTCATTATGCAATATGTGACACCTAGTGTTTTGATAGGTATTTTATTTGTATGGTTGGGAGAAAATATATGGGGGAATCCGGCAACGGCTTTGCAATCTTTAATGAAAGGTGAGCAGGGAGCTATATTCCCATTAGTGTTTATTATCGTGTATGGATTGTTTTTGGTATTTGTGACGATGTCTTCGTCACGCCATCGTGTGTATCATTCAAAGAAAAAAACTTATGTCAAGGGGTAGAAGATTGAGAGGAAGTCGCGGTTCTAAAACCGGGCGTTGGAAAAAATATTTATGGATTTTTAGCTTAAGTTGCGTTTTTTTAGTGGGTTTAATATTTGTAGGCTCCTATTTTTACGTTAAATTTTACGTTCAGAGTGAATCATTTAGAGATTTGCTGCAAGAAAAGGCTGTTGATGACCTCAATGTTTCTCAAGCCCATTTGGATCCCTTGGTATTGGATGGATCGGGCGTGCGCTGTAAAGAAGTGGCTATGTCAGGACATGAATTTTTAAAACAGCTTGATTTAACATCTCTGGAAGTAGATATCAATCGTTCTGATCTTTGGAATCGCCGATTGAGTATAGATAATTTGGCTATCAACCATGCCCATGTCATTTTACAGCTAGATAAAGCTAAATTTGAGGAAAAGCCAAAATCGGGGAAGGGCTGGGTTGAGAGGAACATTTTGCCATTGGACTTTGAAATTCAAGCTGGGCATATCAATGACGCTACGATCGAATTACTAGCCGGTCCTGCTAAATTTTCATTAAAAAATACGAGATTGTCGCTCGATTATGATGCATCCACGAATTATTACCAATTAGATTTAAAGGGTGGTGCTCTTAATTTGCCTTGGAAAATATTTTCTAAACTTTCTCTTGTGCAGGCAGGTGTTTTGTATCATTACGAAAGTGGTCGATGGATTATTCCATCCTGCAGACTAACTGTCAATGGAGGCGGTTATGTTGATATAAAGGGAGAATATATGGCACAAACGAATGCGTATTCTTCGAATATCGTTCTACACGACTTATCTTGTTCAGGTATTTTGCCGGAATCAATCAAAAACAAGCTTTTAGGTCGAATGAACGGTAGCGTGGAAATAAGGGATTCCGGTAAAAAAGGCGATAGACGCGTATCGGGTTTATTAGAATTAAGTGATGCCAGCATTACTGATATACCATTGTTAGATGTACTGGCTAAATTTTGTAAAAATGATCGCTTCAAAAGCTTAAAACTTAATCAGGCTAAAGCTAAATTCCAGTATTCCGATAAGACTTGGTATTTAGAAGACATTGTATTAGAAAGCGTACAATTAATTCGAGTAGAAGGAAACGTCCAAATCGCCGACGATGGTGATATTGCCGGTTTGATTAAAATTGGTCTCAGACCGGACGGTGGTTGGGAGAAACTCCCGGGCTTCTCTAGTGTATTCACTTCTGAGAATAACAATGGAAAAAATGGTCTCGTTTGGGCAAATGTCAATTTAGGGGGAACATTAAAAGACCCTACGGAAGATTTGTCGGCGCGGCTGATTAAAGCAGCCGGGTTAAAAATCTTATCTGTCGGCGTCGATATGCTGCTGAATGCATCCTCTGAGCCTGATAGTAATAAAAAAACAGGGGACGATGTTGGCGATATGTTAAGGAGTTTATTGGGAGATGACAAATCACCAAATGAACCAAACAATCGTCCTATATCTCCATCCGATGTGGTTCCTATTAAAGAATTGGTGCCAGCCGGTGGAAAAGTCTTAGAAGAAGGTCTTAAAATTCTTAATCTTTAAAATGAAACATTATCCATCTAAATTAGTTCCGGCTCAGGCCACTATCGTTGAAAAGTTCGCCGATACGGCTTTTTGGGCAATTTTGCCTAATGGTAAAAAAACAGTAGCTTTTGTTGAAAAGAAAAAGGCTCATTTGCGCCAAGAATTGCAACCGGGCGATGTTGTTGAAGTATCTGTATGCCCCTCCGATTTCGATCGTGCCAGAATTGATGCGAAAGTTGAGGGTAAAGCTTAATGTATCTTAGTGCGACCTTCTATAGCTTTCATTAAGGTAAGCGTGCCTGCATGGGAAAGACCTGCTCCTGCAGGTAATCCTTGTGCTAATCTGGAAATTTGGCAATCTAGCCCATTTAATAATTGGCTTAGATAGGTTGCCGTAGCTTCTCCTTCAAGATCGGAAGAAGTGGCAAGTATTACCTCGCAATGAGGTGATTCGGAGATTCGTTTCTCTAATGTGGTTATATTGAGATCTTCGGGATTGATATCGTCTAAGGGGGATAATTTGCCCCCTAGGCAATGATAGAGCCCATTATAAGCACCGCTACGCTCAATGGGTAAAACATCTGAAGCTTGTTCAACCACACAAATTAATTGATTGTTACGTGTTGCATCAGAGCATGCTTCACATAAAGTATCAGGTCGACTATAAAATCCACATTGAGGGCAGGGGCTTATTTCCGTGATGCTTTGTTGAATGGCTGAAGCTATGGTTGAGGCTTTAGTTTTACCCTGATCTAGCATCCATTGTGCCATTCTTTCGGCTCCTCGAGATCCGATGCCGGGTAACAATTTGAATGCTTCAATGAGCTCTAAGACTTCTTGAGGGTAATTAAGGTGGTTCATCTTATTAAAGTGTGTCCAGAGTCGTATCGGTGTTGTCGTCGTTGACAATCCATGATTTTGGGGAGTAAACAGCACCTAGACCGGCAATGAAAAAGCTGATGATGTAAGGGACGGCATTAAAATAAACACCCCACAAGCTCAATACCGGTGTAAAAAGTGTGATAAGTATAATGGAGCCTAACCAGACAAGTGTTCTTTGTCGTCTTTTTCCTATATGTAATAGATTAAAAACGAGTAATAAAATGAGGGCGATCGTCAAAATGAAATTGAATGTCCTAGGTAAACTATAAGCATCACTAGGCAAATAAAAGGGGGCGTCGGCAAAAAAGCTTCTCCATTCTTCTACCCATAGGGGCAAAAATCCCAAATAATGGCTTAAGACGATTCCCGTAGCTCCAATAATGGTCCAGGTTGCCCAATGAATCAATAATTTGTCTTTTGCCGTGGATGTTGACATAGTCGTTTATTCAACAATGTAAAATGCGAAAGCAGATGGATGCAAGGCAAAACATCATGCTTTCGCATTAAATATGTTTATGTGAGGCGTTTAGTCAACAAATTTGGTCACAACGATGGATGAGTTATGCCCACCGAAGCCAAATGAATTGCTAAGAGCAGCTTTAACATCTACTTTACGTGCTTCGTTTGCACAGTAATCAAGGTCACATTCCGGATCTTGATTTTCGATGTTAATAGTTGGAGGAATAATTCCTTCGTTGATAGCCATGACGCAAGCAGCTAACTCAACAGCACCAGCTGCACCTAAAAGGTGACCGGTCATTGATTTGGTCGAGCTGACAACTAAACCGTTTTTGGCATGATCGCCAAATACTTTTTTGATTGCTTTGGTTTCACAAATATCACCTAAAGGAGTGGATGTGCCGTGAGCATTGATATAATCAATGTCTTCAGCTTTTAAGTCGGCATGGTCGAGGGCCATTTGCATACATCTTGCTGCTCCATTACCTTCCGGATCCGGAGAGGTCAAATGATAAGCATCGGCAGAAACACCATAACCAACGATTTCACCATAAATTTTGGCTCCACGAGCTTGTGCATGTTCTAAGGTTTCTAAAACAACAACACCTGCGCCTTCACCCATAACAAATCCATCACGATCTACATCATAAGGACGAGATGCCTTTTCAGGATCATCATTGCGTGAACTAAGGGCTTTCATATTGCTGAAACCTGCCAATCCCGTAGGAAGGATGGTTGCTTCGGCACCACCGCATAACATGACGTCTGCGTCACCGAATTTCATAATGCGCCATGCTTCACCGATATTATGGTTAGATGTCGCACAAGCTGTAACGATAGACATGTTAGGTCCGCCAAATCCGTATTCCATAGAAACGATGCCGGAGGCGATGTTACTAATCATGTAAGGGATTAAGAATGGGGATACGCGAGATGGGCCTTTGGAAAGGAGGGTAGCGTGCTGTGTTTCGTGAGTGCTAAGGCCGCCGATACCGCTACCGATCATGACACCAACACGAGTTTTATCGATTGATTCAATATCTAATCCGGAATCAGCAACAGCCATGTTAGCTGCACCTACGGCAAAATGGGTGTAGCGGTCAACGCGGCGAGCATCTTTAGGGTTGGAGAAATACTGAGCAGCATTGAAGTCTTTTACTTCACCGGCAATTTTGGTTGGATAGTCCGATGTATCCATGGACTGAATTAAACCAATTCCACTACGTCCGGCTTTTAAGCCTTCCCAAGTGGAAGCAAGGTCGTTACCTAATGGCGATACAACGCCAATGCCGGTGATTACAATTCTACGGTCTCTCATAATAGTGAGGGGTTGCAATAATGCTCGTTCAAGCTTACTCATCTCAAGAATGAAGTCAAGAGATTCTGTGGTACGCTTTGTTTGTTAATAGTTGTGTTTATTGTTTGAGGTGATGTTTATTCATCCCCTCAATCATAAAATAAAAAAACCCGGCCTATATAGCCGGGTGAAAGTATGAAAAAATTATTTATTTATATCAGCAGAGGAGAAGCAAGTGAAGTAAGCTTTGCCTGTTGCTGTTTGCAATGGTACGTTTGGTCCTCTGTCTTGTCGAGTAATAGTAATACCCGTACTTGTGGCTTTATTGCGTACATTAAAAGTAACGTTTGGGAACACGAATGAATAGATGTTTAGTGTTGTAGTTCCTGTATTGGAACCTCCATACATATCAACGCTCAATGTTGCCTCGTTATCACCTGTCTTATTGTAAAAGTAGGTGCAATCAACGTTTGTGATGCTCTGTCCACCGATTCTAAGTGTTGCATCAGTGTTGTTTTTTGGAATGAATCCGACGATTCCTAAATCAAACCAGGTGTCTGGTGCGGCAGATCCGTTTGTAGCAACCAAGTCAGAGAACTGAATATTGATTTCGCTAAAATATGTCAACATATTTGGGGCATAGCCATCACCGTTGGCACTTCCTCCGCACCCTGTTAAGGTCGATAAACCAATAGCGCAAGCACATAGCGAGCCTAAAAGATGAAAAGATTTTTGCATAAAGATTCTGTGTTGCTAAGGATGTTCCTTAATTCGGTAGGACTTGTCAAGAAAGTATTTTTTCTGATTCTTGATAGTATCTAAGAAACTTAGATGGGTATATTATCATATGGAGTGAGATTAATTTGATGCTTGGTTTTTGTTTGAGATGGTTGAGGGGTAGGTAGGTAACGAATCAGGCTGATTGAGGTTCTCAATCATGAGGGTGCCGTTTGAGTAAAAACATGTTCATAGAAAAAAGAGATAGGGTGTATGGAAAATTAAACTAGACAGGATTGATTTATATTGATAAAAACTGAATTGCTATATGCAATTTCCTTATTATAGGTGCGGTGATATCGTGATGATTGGGAAGACGCTGAAGGTAATGAGCTAATTGAACACTAATTTATAACTACTAAATAGTATGAAAAGTTTTTTCTATTCTATGATTACGGTTGCCACAATGGCTACCTTTACACATGGGCAGTCCTTGTATGATTTGGCCATGCCTATAGGTTTGGAAGAGTCTCTTCCTTTGAAATGGAATGCCAATGTATCTTTTGGTTATGACGATAATGTGAATGCGACATCTAGTTCCCTTTTTGGCAGACAAGAATCTGCTTATTCTTCGTTTGGGATCGGGGCTACAATGTCTAATTATGATTCACGCACTCAATACTCATTCGATATGAATTTGGGGTTGATCACGTACTTTAGTAAATTGAGCGATGGTACTGAGCAAGTGATGTCAAACTCTAATGTGAATGGTCGCTTGACTCACCATTTTGATTCGACAATGAGTTATTCTGCATCGGTTTCTTTGGCCTGGCAACCTGAACCTGATTATGAAAATGGTATTTCCGCTTCCCGTCGTATGGGCGATTACCTTTATGTATATTTAAATAATTCTCTTTCTAAGGCTTGGGATTCACGTTGGTCAACTACGGTTGGTTTTAACGGAACTGTTTTAGCATATCAAGAAAATGTGGGTAAGTCTGATAACCGTGATTATCTAAGTTTGTATGTAAATAATCGCTATAAGTGGACGGAACGTCTGGCTGTATCGATGAATGTATCAGGTACATATTGCGATAGAAAATATGGTTTAGATGATAAATCTTTATTTTTAATGGGTGGCGTTGAGTATGCTTTAACGGCAAATACAAGTGCAACCATTTTAGTAGGTCCTCAATTCAAATTTATCGATAGCACTACCAGGTGTTACCCAAGTGTAGAAGGTGCCATCAACCATCAAGTATCCGATCGTTTGGCTCTTCGTGCTTTTGTTCGCTTTGCGAATGAAGATAATAGTACTTATTACGGTGAAGGACGCAACTTCCGTTCTAATGAATCATGGAGAGTAGGTGCAAGCTCCACTTGGCAGTTTACGCCACGCTTTAGTGTTTCTTTAGATAGTAATTTTATTTCATCTCGCTACGATCAATCTACTGCTAGTAATTTATCCAACTATACTGCAAGTACCTTTAATGTAAATACAGGTTTCTACTTTAAGGTTACCGAAGCTTTAACGGCACAAGCCACGTATAGTTTTACCCGAGGTCAGTATTTAGACAATAATGTGGAAACATATAACAGAAACGTATTTTCTGTAGGAGCTGTTTACTCGTTCTAAAATTTGAATTAATGACTTTTCACTCCATATGGTACATCGAGAGATTGATCATATGGAGTATTTTTATTAGTCTTATCGCAACTATATGAATCAAAATAAGCAAGACGGAGAAGAGAATTCAGGTAAGTCACTTGATTATTTGGGTATACTCCGTAGTCGATGGAAAGAAATTGTAGCAATCTTCATTTTGATTGTTTCACTGACTGTTGTCGTTACTTTTTTGATGCCCAAGTCCTATATGGCAGCGACGAAATTTCAGATTATTCAACCTCAATCATTGGTGCAGGTTGGTAATGAAAAGGAGGTTGTTGAAAAGCTCGCAGCCACGCCAAATTACGTGACGATGAATATCTCTTTGATTTCATCGCCTGAGGTTTTAAAAGCTGTTTCCAGCCGTCTGAATTTATCCGCAGAATTTGGTTTGCCCGATGAAGATGTGGCAAATATCCTTAAAGGCATGATTAAGGTAGAGCCGGAAAAAATGACGGATTTGGTGAATGTTATTGTTACCGGTTCAGACCCTAAATTAGTTGAGAATATTGCTCGAACAATTCCAATAGCCTATGAGCACGATCGTACCTTGCGCGAAAATACAAAGGTTGAACTTGCTGTAAAAAGTTTGCAAGAAATTCTTAAAGAGCAAGATGAGGTAGTAAAAGAAAAACAGCGCAAGTATCTAGCAGCGGTTGAAGAGCACCGCTATTACATTCCGTCTGTTGCATTAGAAAACCGTGGTACTGGTGTTTCCATGTCGTATGATATGGATGAAGAAGAATTTCGCCAGGCTAAAGCATCAGCTCAGGCGTTAGATACTAAAATTAAGGCGTTAGAATCGCATCAAGACGAATTCAATAAATTAAAAGACGACCAATTGTTGGATTATGTTGTTAGTGCAGATTTAATGAACTCCTCTGAGATCGGTAGTGCATCTCTTCGTGATCTTTACAGACAGTATGAAGAGAAAAACAAGGAAAGAGAAGAATTAATCGCTCAAAACTTGTTGAAAAACCACCCATCCATGATTGCTGTGACGGCAACCCAAAAATTGCTGCGCGATAAATTGGATAAGACTTTGGTTAGTTTTAAAAATACGTTGAGCCAAAATATTGGTATTCTCAAAGCCAATCATGAATCTCTTTTGGAAGTAGCTAAAGAGAAAGAGAAAGTAATGACTCAAAGGATGGCTCAAGCTCCCAAGATTGAACAACTCAAGCGTGAATATGATACATCCTTAGAGCAATTTAAGGAGATGGATATTAAGTACAAAGATCAGATGGCTCGCTTAAGAATTCCTCGTGTTTCCATCGAAATCTACGGTTATCCTACTTTACCGACCGCTCCTTATAAGCCGAACTTTATGATCAATTTAGGTATTGGTTGTGCTGCCGGTTTGGTCTTAGGCTGTTTAGTGGCCTTTTTGTTAGAAATGTCTGATACTTCCGTTCGTACGATGGATGAAGTGGAACAGGCATTGCAAGTTCCCGTGATTGGAGTTGTTCCTAAAAATATTGGATCATTGTTTACTACAGGTGATGAAAATTCACCCGATGTAGAAGCCTATCGAATCATCCGAACGAATATTGAGTTTAATCGCGGAAATAAACGAGAATTGATCATTACATGCGTATCTTCAAGTGCCGGTGAAGGCAAGACGACTACAGTATGTAATTTATCCTACGTTTGTGCTCAAGCAGGTTATGCTACATTAATTGTCGATGGTGACTTACGTAGATCCAAGATCCACCGTTACTTTAGTTTGGATAATGATAGAGGCTTATCTAACTATTTAGTTGAGAATGCTTCTCTTGAAGATGTTGTATTTAAGACTCCTGTTGACAACTTGTATATTTTGCCGGCAGGACCGACTGTTTTCGATCCCTCCGGAGCCTTAAACTCACCTAGATTCAAGGAATTATTGTTGGAGGTAAGGCAACGTTTCGACATGATTCTAATTGACTCTCCACCGATTCTTGGTGTTAGTGATTCTTCATTGATTGTAAGTGAATCTGATATGACGATCATGGTGGTACAGCCTAGAAAGATGCCAGTTAAAGCGTTGTTACGCGCCAAATTAGTTATCGAATCAGTGAAAGGCAAACTTGTTGGTGCGATTATGAATAATGTGACATTAACATCTGATCACCAATATCAATACTATACTACATATTATTCTTACCATAAGGAAGATACGGCTAATGTAGCGTTTGAGCCATCGGCCGTAGCTAAATCATCTAAGGCACAAGAATTGCTTGATAAAAATGATCAAACTAATAATGATCTCTATTAACCGCCTATAAAAATATGATTACAAGAATATTTCAATTATTAATGGTATTTTGTCTGTTTGCCTTAACTACGCATGCACAATCTCCTGATTATGTTTCTCCTAGGTCTACCATTGAAATCATTATTAAGGGAGTGCCTCCCAATGATGCTTCAATGATCAGTGGCGCTTACACCTTAGCTGCCGATGGTACAATTCGTTTACCCATGTTACCTGCCGAATCTCAGGCAGTACGCGTCGTTGGTAAATCTGCTCGCGAAGTTGAAGATGCTTTGATTAAGGCTTATCAAAAGGCTGAAATTTATGCAGCTCCGACTTTTGTGGTAAAGATACAGACAGCAGATGCTATCAAGCAACTTGAAGTGCAGGTAAGTGGTGGAGTTAGAGCCAGTAAACGAGTGCCTTGGACTCGTGATATGACCTTAGTTGCTGCTATCGCGGATGCAGGTGATTTGACTGATTTTGGCTCAAGGTATATTACTCTTACTCGCAATGGTAAGACCCAGAAGTACGATTATTTTTGTATTAGACACAGAAATATCAAGCTGCAACCTGGTGATCAAATATTTGTTCCTCAACGGGGAATGTTTGAGGCAAGGCCAGCAGCACTAATTCCTTAAGTATTTTAAAGAGGTTACCATCCGGTAGCCTCTTTTTTTAATTACTGATACAATTGTAGGGATTGTTCTTTTTGAGCAATGCTAGTTGATCCATGATACAGCATAATGCTGCGCATTTTTGTTTTGGGATAGGCTTTTTAGAGGACAACCAATTATCAACAGTTCGTTTGCTTACGCCACACCATTGTCCTAGTTTCATTCTGTCTATCCCGTCAGCTGATTTCATCCATGTTTTTAATCTGCGCTTAAGGGCTAATTGCTCAATTGATTCTTTTTTGATATTGTTAGGATTATTCATAGGCATATATTGCGTAAAAACATTTTGAATGTGAATCTTTAAAACCAAAAAACTGCAGAAAATCGTTGAAAATAACAGATTCGTGCAAGTATATTTGAAGAAATTCACAATAATTGACGCATGAATGAGATATATTTGCAACAAGGTCAGACAAGTCCTATGGCTCGTACTTCAACATTGATAGATCATCCGGGCTTGGTGTTCCCTTCATCGGTTTTGCGACGATCGTCGCTACATCGTTTAGGTAATAGTAGCTTTATCAATTTTGAGGTGCTCAATTCGGTGTCTGCTGCTGAAGTAGCAAAAGAAATGAAATGTACGAGTACGGCTGCTCGTCAATACTTATATAGAAAAGGGGCACGGCATTATAAAGTTGTTAGTGAAAACGGACGAGTTCATGTGTTGTGGAATCGTAGAGACGTTCTAAGGATTTTGTCCCAACGCGAGCCTATATTAAAACATAAGCCAAAAGGGATGTGGACGATTGATCAAGTAGTATCATATCTAGGAGTTGTGAGAAGTTATGTTTACTCGCTTGTACAGCAAGGTTTGATTCGTAGCTATAATAGACGCGTAATGACTCCGAATGGCATAAGAGTAAGAAGTTTTTATTATGAGCAGGATGTTCGCGATGTATTGCCTACTTTATCAAAAAATAATTGAAAGTTAGTGGATTGTTGATGATGACTGTTGAGAGAGTTGAGTAAATCCATGATATTCATCACAATAAGCAAATGATAGCGTTTTTACGTGGAATAGTTGCTGATTTTTTTCCTCAAAGATTGATTCTGGATGTTAATGGCATTGGATATGAAATTGTTGTCCCTTTGTCTCTTTTTGATCAACTCAATCCCGTAATAGGTAAAGAAATAACGATCAAAACCTATCTCCATATCAGAGAAAATGCACAAATTTTATATGGATTTGCCAATGAAGCCGAAAAAGGATTGTTTACATTACTTATTGATCGAGTTTCCGGTATTGGTCCTGCTACGGCGATTGCCATATTAGGGTCTTTGCCTGTTGATCGTTTTAAACAAGCTGTTGTTTCCGGAGATGTCACCAGTATTGCTCGTGCGAAAGGTGTAGGGAAAAAGACAGCTGAAAGAATTATTTTAGAATTAAAAGACAAAGTGGGTCTAGCTGCCACTTGGGAAGCTCAAGCATTGGGTTCAACTAGCGAATCCGTAGGTGATGCCGAATTGGCCCTTTTGGCATTAGGGTTTAAACAAGCCGAGGCAAGAAAAGCTATTGCTGCTCATGTGAAAGTAAATGCTCAAGCTGATACTGATGAGTTAATTAGAGCTGCTTTACGTATTCTTAATTCCTAATTTTGTGCCAACAATGTCACGCGAATTATGACTCGTTTTATGAAAGATGCTAAAATCTTGATATTAGAGATATTGTATCATGACATGAGGCTTGAAAATGGACATTATAGTGTTGACGTGTAGAGTATTCATTCATAGAATGCACGCCGTCCTCGCTGCACTTGGTGAGGGATATTTTAATCATAACAAATCTTAAAGCCCACAAATCTTATGGCTAAATACGCTATTAACGGTTTTGGACGTATCGGTCGCAACGTATTGCGCGCTATGTCCTCTGAAGAACGCAGCAAGGTTGTTGCTATCAACGACTTGACTCCTATCAAGATGATCGCTCACCTTCTTAAGTATGACTCCACTCAAGGTAAGTTTGATGGTGAAGTATCCATCGACGGCGACTATTTAGTAGTAGACGGTCACAAGATTCTCATCACTGTTGAGCGTGACCCGGCAAATCTTCCTTGGAAAGAACTTGGTGTTGACGTAGTTCTTGAATCCACCGGTCTTTTCACTTCCCGCGACGCTGCTCAAAAGCACATCGACGCTGGCGCTAAAAAAGTTCTTATCTCTGCTCCTGCCACCAACCCAGACTTAACCTTCTGCCTTGGTATCAACGACAGCGAATACGATCCTGCTAAGCACCACATCGTTTCCAACGCATCTTGCACCACCAACTGCTTGTCCCCAATGGTTAAAGTGTTGAACGACAAGTTCGGTGTTGTTAAGGGTATGATGAGCACCATCCACTCTTACACCAACGATCAGCGCATCCTTGACCTTCCTCACAGCGACCCACGTCGTTCTCGCGCTGCTGCCATCAACATCATTCCTACCACCACTGGTGCAGCTAAGGCTATCGGTGAAGTAATTCCTGCATTGAACGGCGCACTTAACGGTGCTTCCTTCCGTGTACCTACTCCTACCGGTTCTTTGACTGACTTCGTTGCTATCCTTGATAAGGAAGTAACTAAGGAAGAAGTTAACGCAGCTATGAAGGAAGCCGCTGAAGGCGCCCTTAAGGGTATCCTTGCTTACTCTGACGAGCCATTGGTTCTTCAAGACATCGTTTCCGATCCTCACTCCTGCATCTTTGACTCCGAGTTCACCTACGTGATCGGTAACATGGTGAAGGTTTGTGGCTGGTACGACAACGAATGGGGTTACTCCAATCGTGCTGCTGAAGCCATGAAGAAGCTTGCTGACAGCTTGGGTTGCTGCTGTGGTTGCAACTAAGTTTCCCTTGGAAGCTTAACTTGTCATCACTAGACATCCACCTTATGATCGAAGGCGGAAGCTCATGACGATTAAACAATTGTAAAAATCATCTGAAGCATTCTCCTGTCAATCTACAGTTTATCGCAGGAGGGCAATAGCTCTCCTGCTTTTTATTTTTTATAAGAATTAACAATATTTAATATTATGGCTAAACTTACAGTACGTGACTTAGACGTAAAGGGTAAAGAAGTGTTGATGCGCGTTGATTTTAACGTGCCTTTGAAAGATGGTGAAATCACTAACGATGCCCGTATCGTTGCTGCTTTACCTACTATCAAATTCCTTCTTGAAGGTGGCGCAAAATTAGTACTTTGCTCTCACTTAGGTCGTCCAAAAAATGAACCCGATCCAGCATTTTCATTGAAGCCTGCTGCAGAGCGTTTAGGTGAATTGCTTGGCAAGCCTGTAACTTTCATTGGTGAAGCTATCGGCGCTCAAGCCGATGAAGCTCGTGCTAAAATGAATGAAGGTGATATCGCTTTGCTTGAAAACGTGCGTTTCTACCCAGGTGAAAAGAAAAATGATCCTGAGTTTGCTAAGTCTTTGCTTGGTAACGCTACTATTTTTGTAAACGACGCTTTTGGTTCCGCTCACCGTGCTCACTCCTCTACTGAGGGTGTTACTCATTTTGCTTCCCAAAGCGCTATGGGCTTCTTGATCGAGCGTGAATTGGAATACCTTGAAGGTAAATTAGACACCCCGGAAAAACCATTTGTGGTAATCATGGGCGGTGCTAAAGTTTCCGATAAGATCGAAGTTCTTTCCAAATTAATGGAAAAGGCTGATGCTTTCCTTATCGGTGGTGCTATGGCCAATACGTTCCTTGCTGCTCAAGGTTATGATTTAGGTGCATCCAAAATCGAAGGCGATAAATTGGATCTCGCTCGCGAAATCCTTGAAAATGCTAAGGCTAAAGGTGTGAACTTCGTTCTTCCTGCTGATGTACGCGTTGCTATGAAGTTTGAAGATGGTGCCGAAACAACTTGCACCGCTCCATTTGCCGAAGGTGGTAAAGTATGTGAAGGTGGCATGGCTATCGACATTGGCGATAAGGCTATCGAAGAGTTCTCCAAAATCATTGCTTCCGCTAAGACTGTTCTTTGGAATGGTCCAATGGGTGTGTTTGAAATGGATTGCTTTGCTAAAGGCACTAAAGAAATCGCTGAAGCACTTGCTAAGTCCGGTGCTATTACCATCGTAGGTGGTGGTGATTCCGTGACTGCAGCTAAGAAGTTCAAGGTGCAAGACGATTTGTCTTTCTGTTCCACCGGTGGCGGTGCTTCTCTCGAATTATTAGAGGGTAAAGTACTTCCTGGTGTCGGTTCTTTGACTGACAAATAATTCGTCTGATATCCGGATTTGTTATTAGGCCTCATCAAAATATTTTGATGAGGCCTATTTTTTTAACTTAGCTCGATTCTACATTCACAAATAGGGCCATAATCGCCCCTTCCCGTAGTGTTGGGTATATCTTCGTTATAACCGAAAGGTTTGGCTACTTCTACAAGGGTTTTTGTGGCTTGTCCTATCAAATCCGTTTGGTCTGCCCCCTGTGGTTGGAATGCCTGAAATCCAAATACCAATTCATTGGCAAAACCCTCTCCGTCCGTCACAATATCTGCATATACACATTGCATCTGACTATTTGATACGGGTCTAATGGCTTTACGTGCTGCTTCTACTAATTCTTTGTCGTCCATCTTTCCTATTAGAGTATCATTGAGATTATTGAGTTCATAATCTAATCGTCTTTGTAATGGTTTCTCTATATTTTATGATTGTGACCGTACTTAAATCTTTGTAAGTTCGTTTCGAACCATGGTGCACTTTGAATATTATACCCCAACTCGCGTTGTTTTTGGTCCAGATGCTGAAGACAAGACAGGTGAGCTCATTAAAGCGTTAAATGCTAAAAAAGTACTTTTGCATTATGGCGGTGGTAGTGCCTTAGTGTCAGGTTTGATGGATAAAGTATGTGATTCATTGGATCGTAGCGGGATTGAATACTTAGCCTTAGGTGGTGTCGTGCCTAATCCGCGTTTATCGTTGGTAAGAGAGGGGATTTCTCTTTGCAAAAAGGAAGGCATCGATTTTATATTAGCCATTGGTGGTGGTAGTGTGATCGATTCGGCGAAAGCTATAGCCTATGGCGCATGTGTCGATTTTGATGTATGGGACTTTTATTCTAGAAAAGCCCAAGCGACTAAATGTTTACATATCGGTTGTGTCTTGACGATCGCTGCTGCCGGTAGCGAAATGAGCTGGTCATCCGTAATTACTAATGAGGCAACCGGAGAAAAACGTGGCTATAGTAATGATTTATGTCGATGCCAATTTGCCATGATGAATCCTAAATGGACTTTATCTACACCGGCCTACTCCACGGCGTGTGGTTGTGTAGATATTTTAATGCACACAATGGAGAGATATTTTGGCTCAGGAGAAAGTTTAGAATTAACGGATGAAATATCTGAAGCTCTCATGAGAACTGTAATCCGAGCTGCTCGAGCCGTGCATGCCAACCCTAAAGACGAAATTGCCCGTGCCGAGCTTATGTGGGCCAGTAGCTTATCTCATAATGGATTGATGGATGGCGGACGTCGTGGCGATTGGTCATGTCATCAATTGGAGCATGAATTAAGTGGTCGATTTGATGTGGCTCATGGAGCCGGTCTTGCTGCCATATGGAGTGCATGGGCTCGCTACGTTTGCCAAAATGATTTATCGCGTTTTGCTCGTTTCGCTATTCAAGTTATGGATGTGGAGCCTCATGACATGGATATCCCTGAAATTGTCGCGGAGGGAATATTGAATATGGAAAGTTTCTTTGAATCAATAGGAATGCCTACTTCTTTAACTGCTTTAGGAATCGAGGTAACGGAAAATCTTTTTGATGAATTGGCTGATGATTGTAGTTTTCAAGGAACTCGTACTATCGGGAGCTTTCGCCAATTGACAAAAGAGGATATGTCTACCATTTATCGTTTGGCTTGGTAAGTGTCACTTGCATATTGATCATTAACTAAAAAGAACGCAATGAGTTACAAGCAAGGGGAGTTTGAGGGCGCTAAATGGAGCCATCGATTAGGGATGAAGGGATTCCATTTATTTGAAGGAATCTTGAAATGTATTCCCATGAAATTATTGTGCCGTATGGCAAGATGTCTCGGGGGAGTATGTTGGTATGTCCTAAGCGATCGCAGACGTATTGTCGCTCGTAATTTACGCATTGTTATTGATGCTCAGCTCAAAGGTGATGCACTTGATGCGGTAACGAAAGAAAACTTTAAACGAACTTTTGCCAATTTACTAGCTTCCGCAAAAACTGCTACATTTAAGCCCGAAGAATTAAAAAAATATGTGACAATGGAAGGGTATGAAGGTTTTGAAAGACCTTCTAAAGAAGGTAGGGGTTGTGTTTGTTGTGTAACTCACTCAGGTAATTGGGAAATCTTAGCCCGAATTCGAGTTTTCTATCCTCAAGTCAAGTTATATGGCTCAATGTATCGCCCTATCGACAATCCGATTATGGATAAATTTATTTATGATCGTCGTACGGAAAGCGGCACTCAAATGTTTAGTAAGGAAGATGGAGTGAAAGCACCACTCTTATTCGTTAAAAAAGGGGGAATGATGGGTGTATTATGCGATCAATTTTTGCAGCAAGGCCTTTTCTTACCTTATTTTGGTAAAGTAACAGGTACCACATCCTTACCGGCACTATTGAGTCGCCGTACAAACTCAGATTCATTAGCCGTATGTGTTCGTACTGATTCATTAGGTCATTGGGTATCCGATATGGGTACTCACATTGATTATACGGGAGTAGACGATTCTATCATCGGCCATACCCTAGCTATCAATCGCCAAATTGAGACTTTATTAAACAAATCTATTTTGGATGGTTTTTGGATGCATCATCGATGGAAAATTACGCAAGATTTTGCCCCTGAGAACCCGAAAGTTTCTGCGCTTTTAGAATCTATTCAAGGCGAATTAAAGCCGTTCCGTATCATTGTGGTAATGCCGGAAGTAATGGATAAAGCTTTGTTTACTTTACCGATGATTCGCGCATTCAAATCAGCACGTATCGATATGCAAATTAGTGTAGCTTGTCCTGCCGATCAAACAGATTATTGGCAAAATCAAGAGGAAGTATCGTATGTGCTACCTTACAAAAACTCTCAAGAGTTGGCTAAAGAGCTCGAGAATGAAACATTTTATGCCGATGGACCTCTAGATATGGCTATCATGCTTGATGATAGTACAGTGGCTTATCAAGCATTAAAGAAATATCGCCCTATTTGTTTTGGTGGTTTTGTATCTCACCCTATGGCGAAGAAAGCCAAATTTAGAGTAAAATTTAACCCATTACATGAGGGCGCGCCTCAACATATCATTGAGTCTTTTATGGGGATAGCACGTGAGTTCCAATTAAATACTCAAAGGGCTGAATTGTATCCATCTCGTTTTCAAGGTGGCGATAAAATTTTAATTTCGCCAATATCTTCTATAGGAACCATTGAACATTGGGATGATGAAAAGTGGAAAAATCTTATTCAGCTGATGCCCAACGAAGATATTGAACTTGTCGGTTGCAAAAAAGACAAAGAGCAAATAGAGGCTCTTGCAAAACAGTGGAATCTGAACTGCTTGGTTGGCTCTTTAGATGAAATATCCCAATATCTTCAAAAAGCAAAAGTACTATTTGCCGTCGATGGCGTTTTACCGATTTTAGCCGGAAATAGGGGAATACCTACCGTGACTGTTTATTCGTCACGTTTACCTAAGGTATGGCGACCATTGGGATCATACCATCGAGCCGTTTATCATCATTCAAACTGCTTCCCGTGTTATAGAAACCAGTGCGACCAAAGTGATAAATGTTCTCAATCCGTATCTGAATATGATCTCTTAGCTGCCTATCGTGATCTGGTGGACTGCAGTCAATGATAAAGCTTGCTTCAAGGCTCAAATAGTGGTGGATTATGCCCAAGCCTATTAAGGTTGCTCATAAAATATTAGAATATTATGTTAAAGTCATTATTAGTCATAGCATTAACAGGTTTATTTGTTGTTCCTGCCTCATTAAGTGCCCAAAGTTTAAAAACCAAGGATGGTAAAGACATTCCTTTGACCAAAGATGGCTGGAAAAAAGCCGCTGAAAAATCTCAAAAGGAACGTAAAGAGCGAGCCGAAGAAAGAAAAAAAGATTTCGCTGAAAAAATCGAAGATAAAATTGAAGAGAAAAAAGAAGAAGCCAAAGCTAAACGTGAAGCAGATCAGAAAGCACGTAAAGATAAGGCCAATGATAAGTTGAAAAAGATCGGTCTCCAACTTTCATAATTACATCTCAAATATCTAAATAAAAAGAGGTCGTTTGTTATAACGACCTCTTTTTTTGTATTTGAAAAATTGCGATTAAACCGTACGACGACGGCGTAATAATAAAGCACCTAAACCTAACAGACTTAATGTAGCTGTTGTTGGTTCCGGTATGGATGCAAATTTGATACTTGTCAAGATAGGTTTGTGATTAGTCAAACCTCCATTATTAGCGTTATTAATAACGCATAAATCGCCACCATCTGAACCAACTTTATCGGTACCAAATCCAAACAATAAAGCAGTATTTTGAATAGTGGTGTTTCCTCCACTTAATACGGCGTTTGTTCCATCTCCTGTATATGTATAAGAGATATTATTTCCGAAAGATTCAGTGATTGTACTAATTGCTGTACTGTTGACTGATTTGAATGTGTAAGTTGTTGAACTATCTATAATTAGTGCATCACCATTAGTATTTGTGAAACTATATGTCATGGTGGCGTTATTACTCGTCTGTGCTTGGGTTTGAGCTAATCCTAGGACATTTCCTGCATCATCCAGAACTAAAAATCCAGTCTCTATGCCTGTTACATTAGTTTGTCCATCACGCATTTGTATAGTCATTTCAGAGAACGCGACAGACGTATTAGATGTAACAGTAGCACTAGATGATGATGGGCCTAATAACGAACTGCTTAAATTCATTTTAAATCCGTAGCCTGAATATTGATTGTTTTTGGCTGTATTATCGGATTGATAAGTATAATCAATTGTAGCTGCTTCGGCTTGATTGCTCATACAAATAGCAGCAATACTGGTTGTTAGACCCAATGTTGCAACACGGGTAATATTTTTAATGTATGATTTCATATGTTGATTTTGTTTAACGTCATTTATTATGTTAGGTGAATTATTTCAGTGGACAAATGTTATTCGCTGGTTCGGTTTTTTGGCTGTTTTTTATATATCATTGAGAAAAAATAAGACCAAAACGATAACATAGGGTGTTTAATGGTGCGAAGATGGTTTGATTGGAATAATCTATATATCTTGATATGTTGAAGCATAATGCTAGATTTGTAGTATGTTTAATATGATGGTGAAAAGCGGTATAAGCGTGTTGCTTTCATCCTCTGCCTTTGCAATATCA
The DNA here is from genome assembly GCA_002471255.1 of Akkermansiaceae bacterium UBA7331. Classification (GTDB taxonomy): domain Bacteria; phylum Verrucomicrobiota; class Verrucomicrobiia; order Verrucomicrobiales; family Akkermansiaceae; genus Akkermansia. The sequence continues at coordinate 443,599 of DKPP01000011.1, forward strand.
GGGCAAGAAGTAGTGATAGAGTTTCTTGATTCTTGGAAAGTATATAATAATGAGCTTTTTCAAATTTATGAGGGAATAAAATCTTGCGAAAATAAGGCTCTTACCGAAGAAAAAATACAGTCTTTCGAAAAATCACTCAGCAAGATATCGAAGCAAAAGATTCGCTGTGCAAAGTTGGCTGAACAATGGATAAAAACAAGCAGCGGAATTAAGGCAGACCCGGATATAATCATGAACGTACAATCGATGAAAGCGGGTGAGGATGTAATTAAATTTGGGATCGGCATACAACTGGATAAACTGCAGTCGAAATTTCCTGGGGATAAAAATGTTTTGGATATTTCAAAGAAGATTATCCAAACTTTATCGCTAAAAGAAAATTCCTATTTTGCTAACGCGAATGAATGGTTAGATATGCTGGAAAATACGATTCCGCTGATGGATTCTATGGATGTAATCCTTGGCGATTATTTTAAGAAGAAAGACTTGCTTGATAGTTTGCGACAAGTGAATCGATTAAAACAATTGTTTCAAATTATTTTTGATCAGGCTGGGCCATATGAGCCTGCTGAACCGCTAACACCTACTCAAAGCAAACGAATACAGCACTTCATTCACATGGAAACGTCTCGAGAATCTAAAATCGCGAACGGATTGGTCGAACTACAATCTCTTGGTGCAGACGGTGAGACGTTAGCTAAAGCCTGTATTGATTGCCTGCATGTTTTCATTAAGAATTAGGTCGTTTGACTCTATTCTCATCCCCCTGTATATATGCTTCTTCCTTGACTTTCATGAGGGATGCTTTATGACTGTGCGATACTTTGAGTGCGAATGTTTGAGAACCGTTTTAAAACTGTAAAAAATCTGAGTAAGTGTATTGGCCTATTGATCGGGAGTTTTTTGCTTTCGAGTTGCTTTTCTATAGATGCTCATTTGGAAAAGAAGAGCCAAGAGTTAAGCAAACAATTGGCGAATGAGCCTATGTGGGAATCTCTGCCGGTGAGAGAAATTTCGTGGCAGTCTGCTCTTAAGCTTATGCTGAGCAATAATTTGTCAATGAAACAAGCGCAACTTTCCTTGAAGCAGGCCGAACGTTCTGTAAGTGCTTTGTTTATGAATTTTATTCCGGGTATCAACTTAGATGCTATTTTAAGTAAAGAGCTGAGTGAATTATCCAATATCCGGACAGGGGATCTTTCGTATAACGCTAATATTTTGTTTAGTTCTCCATCTATTACTCAATTTCCTTTTGATTATTATACTGCCAAAGCTTCTGTTTTGCGGGCTAACAAGGCTATTGATTTAAAAAAGAGAGAATTAATATCTAATCTCTATCTTTTGGTCGAAAACTACCGCGTGAATAAGCTTAATTATGAAGTGGCGATTAAGCAGATTTATAACGATCCCGACGGTCTGCAAAAAAAGGAGATTGAAGAAAATTGGGAATCCACTCGCAGAGGGATAGCAACACAATTTTCCGAATTATTCAATGATGTTAATGCTCAATGGTATGTAAACCCTGAGACGATGCCTCGTATTAATTGGGAAAAATATCGTAAAGCCAGTAAACACTTGGATAAGTTGATGGTGACGATGGTAGCGATGGAAGTTGAAGCTTCCCGATTGAATGTTTTGAATGCAAAAGCCGGTTTCTTTCCTAAATTGGACGTTACCTTTTACAGTCCGAGCTTATTTTCATCTTCCGGTGGTACGATTTCGGGTGCTTATTTGAGTGGCGGTGATTTAAAGGTTGATATGCGTTTGACTCAGGAAATGGATACTCGACTGAATAAATGGTATTCCTATAAGTTTGCGAAAGAATCCCATAAGTTGGTGCTTGAGCAAGTAAGAGTAGATCTTTTAAAGCGTCGCCAAAAAGTTGTCGACCTTGTCTTAAGCCGTGAAAAATATCATTCGTGGAAATCATATAAAGATAAACGATATAACTTTATCATGTCTCAAACCCCATTATCTGCAGAAGAATATGTTTCTCAGAAAAAGGAATTGATGGATATTCAAAAGGAAATCGAGCAAAAGCAGGCAGAAAATGTTCAGGTGGAGTCTGCTTTGATTATGGAATATGGGGTTTTATAATTTTTTCATCAATTAAATAAGAAAAAGAATCTAATCGAGTAGAATGATGAGTAATACGTGGAGACAGACTATTGGGGTGGTATGGATGATCGCCTTTCTATGGCTACTAATATTAGTAGCTATTCCTTCGGCTTATGAGATGTATCAAGCGGAGCAAATAAGGGTTACTGATTATACGATTGCCGAAGGGTTTAAAAATGGGCTGAACCTATATGGCTTGAAGGTTAAGCCGTCACTTGATTGGATCGTGCTTAATCTTTGGTGGTTAGCTTTGCCGGTCATCTTTTTCATCGGTAGTATATTCTTTGTTCCTAGGAAATTATCTGCAGTAGTCGCCTGTTTCGGTTGGTCTTGCCTCTTATGGTATATTATTGCTCCGTTTTTAAAGATATTTTTGCCGGACTTTTACTATAGTAATACATTTTTAGATATTTGTATTGTGTTAGGCATTGTTACGATTGCTGTCTTTATTGTTCGCTATGTGGCTGTGCCTGTGCTTTGGCCTAGATTGATTGCCTACGATGTTGGTGGTATCACTCTTGATGATTTATCCCCTGAAAAGGGGAAAACCGTGGCTGAAATCAAAAAAGGGTTTAAATGTCATTCTCGCCAATTTTTATTTGGCAAAGCCGACGGCGAATTAGTAGAGAAATGGGGGGTAATAGCCAAAACGATTCAAACGCTGACTAAAACGCGCAAAAGACAGGTGATGACTATCATTTTTTGTCTGATCCTTTGGCCCGTATTAGTCTTTTTCGGTTCCGGCGGATCTAGAGGTGAGTTTGACCGTGATGTTAACCGTATGTGGCAAACGCAGCAAAATGATAAGGGATTGTTAGTATCGACACCGATTGCTATGAATGCTGCTAAACGTGTATTTAACGATTCTTCGGGCTTTTTAATTGGTCTGACTAAAGATGAAGCACTGAAGGTGTTAAAGATCGAGAAATTACAGCCAACTTATATTTTTTGTAAGCCTCGTTATGATTTCGAAGCAAACGAGACCATTATGAGTCTATCTGATGGTAAGAATACTCGCATTTTATTAGCCGGATTTGACACTGATAAGAAGATTTCCAGACTTTGGTCTGAATCCGGTCTGACTTTACTAAGCCGATATCTTAAGAAAAATACGGAAAAGCAGTAAATTGTCTACACTCCCGGGCGTTGAGGAGGGATAAGTTCAATTTTTCCGTCCTCAATTTGTATATGTAAGCCACTATCGATGATTAAATCAATGAGGTCTTCTGTGGCTTCAGCTAGGTTTTCTAGCGCCGGTGTAAGGAAGTAGATATAACCTTGAGGTACGGGTAAAGATCCTATTTTTCCACCTACAGGGATAGAGCCAAAAAAGGTTTCATCATTTTGGAATTCGCATTTTGTACGAATGTCTTGTTGGCTATCCCCCAAGGTTTGTGTTGGTGTGATATAGGCCGAAACGGTTTGTTTACCATCGGTGCCTATGTTTCTCACGATGATTATTTCGATATAACCTTGTGGCACAGTGCCATCATGAGTGGTCTTTCCTTGATGAAATTTAATCCCAATAGTGGGGGATGAAGCTAAAATGGTCATAGGACCATGTTGTACAGCGGTGAGATTTGCCGCTAAGTAGCGATTAACATCAGCTTCTGTTAGTGTAAGTGAGCGTTCTTGTTGTACGCTCTTTTTGATCAGGGCAGGGATGTCCGGAGCATTTTCGGGTTGGTTATAACCATCAATCTCCGAGATGTCTTGAGGTGCCCATGAATAATAGATACCTAACCCCATTAAACCTAATATAGCGATTGTTGCGAGGAAAATGATAAAGCCGATTAAAGAGAACGGAGCTCTTTCCGCTGCTTTTTGGGCTTGTTTTTTAGCGATAAATCCCTGTTCCAAATCTTGAGAATAATCATCTCTAGGTGGGAGATGATTCACATGTTTGGACAACTCCTTATCGGTTTGTTCTTCGTCGCGATCGCTCATTAGGTCTAGTGGGGCTTAAAATTTCTTGTTTAAGGAACTCTAGGGAATTTGGAAAAGTCAGGTTTGCGTTTTTCTACAAAAGAATTACGACCTTCTTTTGCTTCTTCGCTCATGTAATAGAGCAGAGTGGCATTGCCTGCCAAGTCTAGTAAGCCCATTTGGCCGTCACAGTCCGCATTAAGCGATGCTTTAAGGCAGCGAAGGGCCAAGGGGCTATGCTCAAGCATTTCTCGGCACCATTGTAAGGTTTCTTTCTCCAGATCGGCTAGAGGAACAACTGTATTAACTAGTCCCATGTCTAAAGCTTGTTGTGCATCATATTGACGGCATAGGTACCAGATTTCGCGTGCTTTCTTTTGACCTACGATACGTGCTAAGTAAGAAGAACCTAATCCACCATCAAAAGAGCCTACCTTTGGACCTGTTTGACCAAATCTTGCATTGTCGGCAGCGATAGTTAAGTCACAAACAATGTGTAAAACGTGACCACCTCCGATAGCATATCCGGCTACCATAGCGACTACCGGTTTAGGCATGGTGCGAATCGTTCTCTGTACATCAAGAATGTTTAAACGAGGTACCCCGTCATCTCCCACATAGCCGGCGTGTCCACGTACTTTTTGGTCACCACCGGAACAAAAAGCATGAGGTCCTTCACCTGTCAAAATGATTACCCCTACTTTTGGGTCTTCATGAGCGGTATTTAAGGCGTTAAGTAGTTCCATCACTGTTTGAGGACGGAAGGCATTGCGTACTTCAGGGCGGTTAATAGTGATTTTAGCTATAGCTCCGTCATCAGTTGTTTCATATTTGATGTCGGTGTAATCTTTTACTTTTGTCCAATCGGCGCTCATGTCTACAGATTGTATGCAATAATCTAACTATGAAAAGTGAAAAGTAGAGTTCTCTCCGTGGTTGACGTATTCATTTTATCTGAATACGAAAAAGCCTTGCGAGATAAAATCAACCGCAAGGCTTTTTCTTTTAAATGGTCGGGAAGACAGGATTCGAACCTGCGACATCCTGTTCCCAAAACAGGCGCTCTACCAAGCTGAGCTACTTCCCGATGTCGTTCTTCGTTGGGATGGTGGCTCGGGACGGGATCGAACCGCCGACACGGGGATTTTCAATCCCCTGCTCTACCGACTGAGCTACCGAGCCATCGTTGCTTCCCTCGCTCTTGGCGTGGGGTGCGGGGAGAATCTACACCGTTTAAACTTTTATTGCAAGAAAAAACTATAAATAAATGAGAATATTTTTTCGATTTTTGTTGAGAATTTGCACAATATATTGTTTATGAGATAATTGTGTTAAAGAAGAAAAATGATTAAAAATGAGCCTGCGCTCACGCAAAGCCATGAAAGGCCATCTAATGCCAGTAAAGATAGGTGTTTTTTGAGTCGATCAAGTGCAAATAAAAGGGCTGCACTGATGGAAAATGCGTAGTAAATCCATGCTTCTTCTCGATAATCGCCAAAATGGTGGGCAGTAATGAGGCAGGCGACGATGAAAATAGCGATACATCCTAGCATAACTAGTGAGGATGGATCATTTTCAAAATCAGACTCAGTTTCTTCTCTAAACCAAACATCCCAAGATATACCGCGTAGAGTAAGTAGAATGATCAAGTACCAAACCGGTTGAGCGACCGAATAGACGATGCTTCCTTGGGTCATGCCATATAAATACCCCGGAATAGCTGCTCCGAGACCAAAAGCAAATGAAGATAAGGCGATCAATGCCATATTTTTTGACGACGATGGTTTTTTGATCGCTATAGGCAATAATAATAAGAAGAGCAGTGTGGCAATACCTGGTGTGATGGCGTATTCGAAAATCACCACACCTAATCTAAATAGTAATAACCAAGACCCTGCTATGCTGGCTAAAATGACCAAAAAGCCTAATATGAAGCAATGTCGCTTCGTAAATGATAGTATTTCGTCTTGTTCTACTTTCGGATCTCTTGCGATAACACGTATGATTCGGCCGCCCATGACGATGCACCACACGGCTACGAATAAAAATTGATATAATTTAGACGGAGAAATAACTACATATAAGAACTCCGTAAATGCCAAGGCCCACAGAGTAGCTGCGACAGGTATATCAAGTCCCAGTAGAAAAAACCATTCCCACCATTGGGGTTTGACATATGATTTAGGCATTTTGAGTTAATCTATAGTGATGAAGAGATAATGCAAGAATGCGAGTTGTCATGACGAAAAAATCAAACCAAGGATCGCTAAATTATGGGTGGTGCTTTTAGACCAACATTTTAAGAATGACACCAGGCAATGGTTTAGCTAGAATCACGCCAATCATCAGAAAAAGCTCATGACAATTTATTCATCAGAATGGAAGTTATCGTCAAAACTTCCTGATAATGTCGGGTTTGCCGGAATGTATGCAGGCAACCATAAGGGAACCCTTATCTGTGCAGGTGGTGCTAACTTTCCAGTTAAGCCAATGCTGGAAGGTGGTCCTAAAACCTGGACGGATCGTGTGTTTGTGCAACCAAAAGGAACCAAGGAATGGATCGTCGCCAATATGCCGATGGCTCTTGCTTATGGTAGTTCCGTTTCTTTGCCTCAAGGTGTGTTATGTATAGGTGGCTGTGACCAAACCGGTCATAAAAACGATGTGTTTCTTCTATCTTGGCATCATGATACTCTTGAAACTGTTGTTTATCCTTCTTTGCCTAAGGCACTTGCTTATTCTGTTGCCACAGTATGTGAAAACAAAGTTTATGTCATGAGTGGATGCGAAGCCCCGGGCGAGCAAGATTGCACGAATGAAATGTGGAGCCTTGATTTAGATAATGTTTCGATGGGTTGGGTTCCTGCTCCTGCCTTACCAGGTAGAGGCCGTTTCTTATGTCAGGTCGCTACTTATGAAGAGAATATTTACGTATTAGGTGGTATTGGTCTCATCAAGGGTGATGATAAATATCAACGTGAGCTTTTAACAGAAGCTTGGTCATATACTCCATCTGAAGGTTGGAAGCAACTCGAGTCAATGCCTTATGCTATCGCTGCTGCGCCAACTCCGGCTCCCGTGTCCCCAGGTGGTAATATCTATCTTTTAGGAGGGGACGAAGGTTCCGGCAAACTTTACACTCCACAGACAAATCCGGGTTTCAAAAATCAATCATTGTGCTACAACAGTCAAAACGACACGTGGCATGATGGTGGTCAGATTGATGCGCCTAGAGCCGTATTACCTACTTGTGAGCGTGATGGGCTTTATTACCTATTTAATGGAGAAATCAAACCGGGGCTTCGTTCTAATGAAGTTTGGTCGGTGAACGTTCTCTAACACACCATAAACAAAAACACCAAATCACCATGCTTAAAACGATTAACCGTTTGCACAAAGGTCTGATGACTGGTATCGCCCTCATGATGATGGGCGTTGCCTCTCTATCCTCTGCCCAAGCGGAGTTAAAACTAAGTGAAAAGACTGAATCCGTTCCCGCTATTCCCGATCAATTCGGCAAAGCCGGTATGGCTGCATCAACAATTATGGATGGCGACGAGCCTACCATTATTGCACTAGGGGGAGCTAATTTCCCTTACGAACAACCTCATGCTGAAGGTTCTAAGAAAGTATTTTACAAAGATATTTACATTCTTCGTAATAATCAGTGGGTTAAAGTTGGCGAATTGCCTGAACCACTTGCTTATTCTGCTTATGCGGCATCTCCAAGAGGTATCGTTGTAGCCGGTGGCTGCAATGAAAATGGCCATACAAATAAAGCATGGTTAATCAGTCTGGATAAAAAAGATTCTTCTAAGGTGCAAATTACGGCATTGCCTAATTTACCCAAGAGTCTAGCTTATCCTGCCATGGCCACGATGAACAATCGTTTATATGTGATCGGTGGTCAAGAGCAAGAGAACTCTCCTACAGCTTTAAAAGACATCTATGTGATGGATTTGGTTGCTGCGGCTTCTGAAGATGAGGCTCAGCGTAAAGAAGCAGAGTGGGTGAAGGTGGGTGATATCCCTTCTGATGGTCGTATTTTGGCTACAGCCGGCTCATCTGATGGTCGTATTTACATCATGGGCGGTTGCTCATTGAAAGATGGTAAGCGTACCTATTTAGATGAAGTACTTGTTTTCAATCCGCTTAATAAATCCGAACAATGGGTTGCTACGGATGTTAAGATGCCAAAGGCTATTGCGGCGGCTGCTACTCCAGCACCTGCACGTGAATCTTGCATATTGATTATTGGTGGTGATGATGGTAGCCAAGTAGGCGTATCTCCTGATCAGCATAAAGGTCAATTAAACACCGTATTAATTTTTGATACCAAAAATAATACATGGAAAACATCCGATATTAAATGGTCTCAAGGTATCGCCACCGCTCCATCCGTAACTTTAAAAGAGTCCGTTTATACGATTAGTGGTGAAACGGCTCCCCGTGTACGTACGAATTTAATTCAAGGGATGGAAGCCGGTTATACAATCACTTTCTATTTGATTGACTGGTTTATTTTCGCCATTGCCATTCTTGTATTGGTGATTTTGGCTCTTCAAATTAAGAAATATGGCATGGGTAATATCTCCATGGCATTAGGTAAAGCTAATGATAACCCGAGTAAGTATGCTTGGGGTGTTGTTGCTTTATTGTGGTTTGTAGCCATGCTTAATTACTTTGACCGTCAGCTTTTGACAACTATCCGCGAACCTATTGTTCGTGATATTCCTCAGACGGAAGCTCAGTTCGGTTTATTGACCGCTATTTTCTTGTTCATTTACGCGAGTTTGAGCCCGGTGGGTGGTTTCTTAGCAGACCGTTTTTCTCGTCGTGTCGTGATCATGGTTTCTTTGGTAGTTTGGTCTGCCGTTACTTGGATCACAGGTCACGTAGAAAACTATAACCAACTTTTGGTTGCTCGTGCTTTGATGGGTATTTCCGAAGCTTGTTATATTCCTGCCGCTTTAGCGTTAATTACAGACTTCCATCGTGGTAAGACCCGTTCTTTGGCTACCGGTATTCACATGAGTGGTATTTACACCGGTATGGCTATTGCCGGCTTTGGCGGTAGTTTGTCCGAGTGGGCCGGCTGGCGTATGACTTTCGGCTTGTTTGGTTTGGTTGGTGTGCTTTATGCGGTTATTCTTATCATTTTCTTGAAAGATCCTTCCGAAGAAACTCCTTCCGAATTGGCTCAGGACTTAGGTGCCACTTCCGATGAAGCTAAGACTATTGCCGTTGAAGAATTCAAACCGAGCTTTAAGGATATCGCCAAAGGCTTATTCAAAAAGCCTGCTTTCTGGTTATTGATCGGCGTGATGGTAGGTTCCGGTGCTGCCAACTGGCTAGTGCTTGCGTGGTTGCCAACATTATTGAAAGATAAGTTCAATTTGAGCTTGGGCGATGCAGGTATTCATGCCACGTTCTGGAACTCTTTGGCCAAATATGTAGCCGTTATTTTAGGTGCTATTATTGCAGACCGATTAGCTACCAGAGCTGCTAGGGGTCGTCAGATTGTGCCTTCTATTACTTACTTTATTGCAGCTCCGTTGGTATTTTGTTCTGCCTTTATCGGTAACTTCTCTATTGAAGGTATTGTGACCGGTTTCGGTATCTTTATTACGATGATCGCCTTCCAAGGTATCGCTCAAGGTTCTCTTGATGCAACCTTGATGCCGATTCTTCGTTCCCATATCGATGAACGATTCTCAGCGACCGGTTATGGTATGTTGAACTTAGCCAGTGCCGGTGTAGGTGGTTTAACCGTTCTAATGGGTGGTAAATTGAAAGACATGGGCTTTGAATTGACAACAGTCTTTTCTGCGTCCGGTGTCTTGATTTTAGTTTGCGCCATTTGTTTGTATTTCTTACCAAAACCACAAAAGAAATAAGTTGATGAACTATAAGCTTAAGTTATCTACTTTGCTCTTTGCTTCCGTCTTGTGTGGAAGCTTAGCAGCAGCTGCTCCTAAAAAGGATCAAGGGCCGTTTCCTCCTGATTTAACTCAAGAAGAGGTCCTAAAGCGTAATGAAACTTTACCGGATTACAAAGCATTACACGCTTTGGTTGCCGATAAGAAAAAGAACATCCTTTGGGTGATTACCGGTGATAGTATTACTCATGGTTGTATGCATACCCATGGTCTTCGCTCATATCCCGAGCACTGGATGGAGTTCGTTAAGTGGGAGCTTCGACGTACTGACGATATTGTGGTTAATTCCGGTATCAGCGGAGAGATCACTACGGGTACCTTAAATAAATTTGATTGGCGTGTCGGTCAATTTAAACCTCAAGTCGTATCCATCAATTTGGGTATGAATGATGTTGTTAAGATGGGACCTGCAAAGCTTCAAGAATACAAAAAGAATCTTGAGACTCTTGTAGAAAAAGTACGCAAATTGAAGGCGATTCCTATTTTACAGATCACGAGCCCAACGATTAACATGACCGACGCTCGTGCAAAGAATTTGGATCAATTCTGGAAAGCTATTTATGAAGTAGCTCAAGAGAAAAAAGTCCTCTTAGTGGATCATGGTTCACATTGGAAAGCATTTGCTTCGGAACCGGCAGTCCGTAAATCTTGGATGAATGATGCGATTCACCCAAATGGTAAAGGCCATGCAGAGATGTACAAAAAAATGGCCTATGACCTTGGATTTTTCGATCCTAATAAGCCTACAAGCAAACTAGGGGATAAAACTTTATAGGTTATTTGTATTTTATCGAGGAAAAGGCATCAGGTTTTGACCTGGTGCCTTTTTTTTGCATGAAAGAATATATTTTTCTCATCCGTAGCATTATTAATTAATTTTTTATATATTTAAGGCAATGGACAAGTCATCTCATAATCGTCGTGGATTTTTAAAACTGTTCGGATTAGCTTCCGGTAGCTTAGCATTAGGTAGAGCTACAAGCTCTGCTCAAGAAAAACAGATTAAATCCTTAGTGGATGCAGATATTTCCTCTAGACCTTCCGGTAGCATCTATATGGGTGACTATAAAGCGCCAAAATTGTCAAAGGTGAAAATAGCATTTATCGGATTAAATAGAGGGTTTACTCATGTTGCCAGTACTTGTGCTTTGCCCGAGGCAGAAATCGTGGCTGTTTGTGATTTACATCAAGACTTGGTTGATCGTGCTATCAAACGGGTAAAGGATAAAACAGGTAAGGATCCAAAGGGGTATTCCAAAGGACCGGACGACTACTTGAACTTACTGAAGGATTGTCAACCCGATGCCGTTGTGATCAGTACGGATTGGGCAAGTCATACTCCCATTGCCTGTGATTGTATGAATCATGGTGCTCATGCTTTTATCGAAGTGCCACTAACTCAGTCTATCGATGAAATTTGGAAGCTCATTGATACGAGTGAGAAAACTCGTAAGCATTGTATGATGTTAGAAAACGTTAATTATGGTCGCGATGAATTAATGTTTCTCAATATGACGAGGCAGGGCTTGATTGGTGATTTGACTCATGGTGAGGCTGCGTATATTCATAATTTGAGAGACCAATTAATGGAAAAAGAACGTGGAGAGGGTGTTTGGAGAACGGGATATATGGAACAAATTAATGGTAATCTCTATCCGACTCATGGCTTAGGGCCGGTGGCTCAATATATGAACCTTGGCCGCGGTGAAGATAATTTTGCCAGTTTAGTATCATATTCGTCTCCTGCCGTTGGTAGAGCATATTATGCTAAAGAAAAATTGCCTTCCAATGATCGTTGGAATCAGGGGAAATTTATTTGTGGAGATATGAATACCTCAATTATCAAAACGAAGCTTGGACGTACTATCATGCTTCAATGGGATGAAACAACTCCACGGCCTTATTCTCGTTTAAATCTTATTCAGGGCACACAAGGATGTCTTGCCGGTTTTCCTACACGAGTGGCTGGCGAAAAATTTAATAATGGAAATTATCATCAATGGGTTGAGGGAGAAAAAATTCAATCCATTTATGATCAATATGACCATCCATTATGGAAGCGCATGGGTGAAAAAGCAGTCAAAATGGGAGGACATGGCGGAATGGACTTTATCATGATGGCAAGGGTGATTGAATGTTTAAATAAAGGTGAGCCATTAGATCAAAATATTTATGAAGGTGCCTTTTGGTCAGCTGTAGGTCCATTATCAGCTCAATCTGTTGCTCAAGATGGGCAACGTATTAATTTCCCTGATTTTACTCGAGGAGATTGGAAAAATACTTTACCTATTCCCGTGATAGGTTAATTCATTTCGCTTATCAGCCCCTTGTTTTTTGATTTTTCAAGGGGTTGTTTATTAAAAAACAGGAATTGAGATAAAAATATCTCGTGATTTTGCAACATTAAGGCTATTTGTATAGTCCAAGAGACATGATCACTTATTCACTAAAATCTTTGATATTGGCAGGTGCTGTAGGCTTTGCCTCGGTTTCTATGGTTGGTTTTGCCGATGATGCTCCCGATTTGGTTAAGGTTGAGCAATCAGCATTAACTCGCAATCAATCTTTGCCGGATTATAAAACGCTACACCATTTAGTAGATAATCAGTCCAAGTCAATGATTTGGCTGTTTACTGGAGATGTTTCGACCCAAGGTGGTAATTTTACTAATAATCAAAGAACCTATGTTCAGCATTGGGAACAGTTAATCAAGTGGGAACAAGGACGTTATAATGATGTCGTCATTAATACCGGCCGACAAAAAAACACTCTGGAAAATATCAATAGCCAATTTGGATGGATGATCGGTCAATTCCGCCCTCAGGTTGTTTCTGTGAATGTTGGTCTACAAGGTATCAAGGAATTGACAGATCAAACATTGCGAGATTATGAGGGTAATTTAAGTTTGCTTTTAGAAAGTATTCGCAATGTCGGTGCTATCCCTATTATTCAGCTTCCCGTAGCCGTTTTAATTAAGGATAAGGATGATCCTATGGTCAAAAAATTATGGGATACCATTATTAAGGTTTGCGATCGTGATAAAGTAATCATTGTTGATCATGTAAGCCATTGGAATCAACAAGCTCCTCCGGTGAATGGTCCTCAACCTTGGGTGAATGATGGGATGTATCCAAACGGATTAGGTCATTGCGAGATATTCAAAAAGTTAGCCCTTGATCTTGGTTTTAAAGAAATGGCTGAGAAGATTTGCCCACCACAAGTATCTGAATGATACTACTTGCCATATTTGGATATAGTATTTAGATCTTAATACTTTGACGTCTTGATTGTTTATGCCCTATCAGTGCCATAATAATCAAGACGTCTTGCTTTTGGATAGTAAATAGATAGAATCATTAGAAAATAGCTTTAATATGATTAAAACTACCATAATTACCTTAGCTGCGACTTGTATATTTGCTGCCTCTTCCTTTGGGGAAATGCGTACGTGGACGAATACCCAAGGAAAAACAATGGATGCGGAGTTTGTTTCTCTTGATAAAGATAAAGTATCGTTAACAACCAAAGCCGGTAAAAAGATAAAGATTCCTGTTAAATCACTTTCTCAAGAAGACCAGGACTTCATTAAGGAATTAACTGCCGAAAAAGCTCCGAAATTGGGACATAATTACGATAACGAATGGCCAAAGACGACCAAAGTCGTGGAGGGATTTGAAGCTGAAATGATTCAAGAAGGGCCTGACGAGTATATTTATGAAACCCCTCACTTTAAATTTATCTGTGATACTAAAATAGGTAAAAGCGTGATTAAACAGCTAGCTCTCCTTTTCGAGGCTACGCATGAAGCTAATCGTTGCATTCCAATTGGTAATATCAGGGCACATCGTAAGGATCTAAAGTTTCCCGCTTATTTGTATGAAAAACAATCCGATTATCTAGCTAAAGGCGGTATGGAAGGATCTGCAGGTATTTTTATGGGGAACTCTAATCCCAATGATGCCGGGAAAACTTTAGTGCCGTTTGATTCTTTAGGTGTAAAAAAAGCCGGTAAATCTTACATAGTGGATAGATCTAAAAGCTCTAGAACATTAATACATGAATTAACTCACCAGTTGATGACTTATAATTCTAAACTTGCCGGTTGGTTTTGCGAGGGGTCTGCCGAATATATAGCTAATACTCCTTATATTAATGGTAAGTTTAATTTTGCCGGTAATAAGAAGACTATTATCAGCTTTGCTACCGGATTTGATAAAAAATATGGTGCCGGGCGCAATTTGGGTGATAATTTAAAGGCGCCCGAATTAGAAAGCTTCATGACCATGCCGTATAGTACCTTTACTGGGGATAATGCTAATTTTAACTACGGATTTTCACTCTTATTGGTATACTACTGGTATCATTTAGATGGAGATGGTGATGCCAAGCGCATTAAGGAATATATCAAGGCATTAGATGCCGGTAAAACTCCTCTTCAAGCAAACGAACTTCTTTTAGATGGTCGTACCTATTCCGAGCTTGAGAAAGAAATTCAACAAAAATGGCGCAAAAACGGTATTAAAATCACCTTTGGTGATAATTAATTGTCCCTGTTATATTACCTTTGACGAATATTATTCATGAAAAAAATCATTTCGAGTCTTACTTTATTATTTAGTTTGTCTTTTACGTTTGCGCAAGACCCATATACGCTTTGGTATAAAAAACCGGCTGTTGATTGGCAAAGTGAGGCCTTACCCTTGGGGAATGGTACCTTAGGCGCGAGCGTTATGGGAGGTGTTCAGCAGGAAAATATTATTTTAAATGAAGATTCTCTATGGTCGGGTAATGAAAATATGCGAGGGGCTTATTCGACCGGACCTACCGGAGATTTTGGCTCTTTTCAACCTTTTGGGACTCTGACTGTCGATCTTTCTAATCAACAAAACTTTAGCCAATATATAAGAAAACTTAATATATTGGACGGGGTTTATACCTGTAATTATTCAGCGAACGAAACTGAGTTTACTCGTAAATATTTTGTAAGTTATCCGGCAAAAGCGATTGTATTACATTATTCAGCCAATAAAAAGGGAGCTTATACGGGAACTTTTTCCCTTACTAATCCAAACCAAGCTAAAATTTCCTATAAGGATAATTCTATTATTTTAGAGGGTCAATTAGCTAATGGATTATCCTTTTCCGGTAAAGCGGTTATTATTAATGAAGGTGGTAGCGTTACTGCTACCGAAAAAGGATTGGAAGTTAAAGATGCTGATGCCATAACTGTGTTGATTTGTTTAGGTACATCTTATATCCCAGATCCATCTAAGAAGTGGAAAAATGATGCTAATTGGGTGGATGGCAAAATTGACAAACCTCTGATCGAGGCAAGTAAATTAGGTTTTGATAAGCTTAAAGCTGACCATGTGAAGGATTTTGGTGGTATTATGAATCGAGTCCAGCTAGATATTGGTACGACGATTAAAGAGCTAAATATTCCGACAAATGAGCGTTTGGAAGCCTATCAAAAGAATCCGGTTGATCCGGATTTGGTTGAAACAATGTTTCAATATGGTCGATATCTCTTGTTGTCTTCATCTCGCGAAAATTCATTGCCTGCCAACCTTCAAGGCTTATGGAATAACAATCCCAATCCGCCCCTAGGTTCTGATTATCATATGGGCTTGAATTTACAAATGTCTTACTGGCTTGCTCAGACCTGTAATTTGCCGGAATCCGATCAAGCTTTAATGCATTTTATTCAAACAATAGCCGGTACCAGTAGAGATCGCACAGCCCAAAAGTTTCAATTGGAAGATAAGGAATTTAAAGGTTGGTTATTGCGTACTTCCCAAAATATTTATGGTGGACAGGGTAAAGATTGGAATCCGACTGCATCTGCTTGGTTGGTAAGCCATATGTGGGAATATTACCAGTTTTCCCTTAATAAAGAGTTTTTGAAAAAAGAGGCATATCCTTTGATGAAGGAAACTGCCGAATTTTGGTTGCAACACTTAAAGACCATGGATGCTGATGGCGTTAATTTTGAATCTTCGGCAGATCAAGTGGATAAAAGCCAATTGCAGGGAGTGGTAGCCGGGACTTTAGTGGTGCCTAAATCTTTATCATCCGGAAATAAACTTCAAGAAGATGGTGCTGCCCTAGAAAATCAAATTATTTGGAATTTGTTGGATAATACGGCTCAAGCAGCTTCCGTATTGGGTGATAAGGCATTTGCGAAGACATTAAAAGAAGCTCAATCTAAGTTACCCGCACCAAAGATAGGTAAATGGGGACAATTAATGGAATGGATGATAGATAGAGATAACCAAGAAGATAAAGAAAGCTTTCCTGCCCATTTATTCGCTGTTTATCCGGGACATCAAATCTCTTTGAAGGGCACGCCTGAATTAGCTCAAGCTGCCTTAAAAACGATGGAAGTTAAAAATGCAATACTTGAAAATAAGCAACCATGGATTTGGGCTTGGCGTGCCGCTATTTGGGCTCGTTTAGGACGTGGTGGTAAGGCTTATGCGGATATTAAAGGTTTATTGCAATATAATACGATGCCAAATCTTATTACTACCGGACCTCCTATTAGAATGGAAGGGAACTTCGGTATTACCGCGGCCATAGCCGAAATGTTTGTGCAGTCTCAAAATGGAGAAATTGAGTTTTTACCGGCTTTACCGAAAGCTTGGCCAAATGGCTCTATTAAGGGTTTGCGTGTCAGAGGTGATAAATCCGTTGAAATTTCATGGAAAGACGGAAAATTAGAATCAAAGAAGGTTTACTAAATTATCATGCAACATGAGTTGCACCAAAGCGATGTTATCGCACGAGTTTGCAAAAGTCCGGGCTTTAAAAAAAGTCTTAAAAATCTGGACTTGGGTCAACATGTGGTTTTTGATCATGTTTGCAATGCAGGCTTAGGCATCACGGTGGCAGCTCTTATCCATCATGCTGATCATACTAAGCGCATTTGGATTATCGCTCCGCATTTGCGAGCTCAAGAAAATATAGCCATACAGTTGCAAGCGTGGGGATTGCACGGTATTGATTTTTTGCCTGAAAAAGAAATACTGTTAGGCGAAGCTCAACCCAATCCCGAAACGCAATCTAAGAGATTGCAGGTGCTCAATCGCTTGGCTCATCCACCAAAAGAACAGCATATCATCTTGTTGAGTAAAAAATCTCTAGATGATGAAATTCCCGCTGTGGATCGTTTGCAAAAAGAGGGATTATTTTTTCAGGTGGGGGATGAAATCAATTTAGAACAGCTTGTCGAGAAATTGACTGCTGCAGGATTTACCCGACAAACGCAAGTTATTGCGCGCGGTCAATGGTCTCAGCGAGGTGGTATTTTAGATGTATATCCTCTTCAATCCTCTTATCCATTGCGTTTTGAATTGTTTGATCAAGAAATCGAATCAATTCGTGAGTTCGATGTCGATACTCAAATATCTTTTAAAAAGCTTACGCATGCACAATTGATTTTAGATGAGTCTCCTGATCAAAATTTATTGCGATACTGCATTTCTTCGGATGATCTTACTATAGGCTTACCTTTTTGTGGAGAGAGTTTTAAAGCGAATATTTTACACGCGCCCGATGATGAAATTTCTTATAATGATGGGCAGGAAGATTTTTCTACGGCAATTTATGAGCATCCTTTAGGTAATTTTGAGGCCGGTGATTTTGTGATGCAAGAGGTCCGAAGAGAGCGAGCCGAAAAACAAATCACTCAATGGGAGCAAGAACAGTGGCATTTAGGTATTTTTTGCCCTAACCAAGCGGAGAAGGAAAGGTTTAGTGAAATATGTGCCGCTTACCCTCATTTGGCATCTATTCCCTTCATTAAGGGTGATTTACCGGAAGGTTTTTCTATTCCGTCTGCTAAACTAGCTATTCTTTCCTTGTCCGAATTGTTTGGTCGCTATCAAACCCAGCGATCAATTCGATATGCGACCCAAGAGGATAAAGCTCGCAAAGCACGTGCCCAAGCTTCATTAAAAGAAATTAACCCTGGTGACTTAATCGTGCACATGAGTTATGGGATCGGGAAGCTAATAGGTATTGGTGTATCCGATGATTCCGGTGATGAGGAGATGCGATTATTGTATCATGGCAATACCATTTTACATGTCCCTCTTAGCCAAGCTCACCTTGTTACCAAGTACATAGGGTTAGGGAATAAGGCCCCTAATCTTAGCAAGATTGGTGACGGTAAATGGGCAAAGGCTAAAAAATCTGCTGAGAGAGCTGTAGCTGATTATGCTGCTCAATTATTGAATATACAAGCTGAGCGAAATAGTGATTCAGGCTTTAGTCATGCTCCTGATAGTAAATGGATGTGGGAGTTTGAAAGTTCCTTCCCATTTAGAGAAACTCCTGACCAATTAAGGGCTATTGCGCAAACAAAGGCAGATATGGAATCTTCTCAGCCTATGGATAGATTGATCTGTGGTGATGTAGGATTCGGTAAGACGGAAGTCGCCATTAGGGCTGCATTTAAATGTGTGACAGGTGGAAAACAAGCGGCCATGTTAGTGCCTACGACGGTGCTTGCTGAACAACATTTCAATAATTTCCGAGCTAGAATGAGCGAATACCCGATTCGCATTGAAATGCTGAGTCGATTTAGTAGTGCAGCGCAAATTCGTAGTGCTATAGCCGGATTAGCTGATGGGTCAGTTGATATCGTTATCGGTACACATCGATTAGTTTCTGATGATGTCGTCATTAAAAATCCCGGTTTGGTCATTATCGATGAAGAACAAAGATTTGGCGTAAAACACAAAGAAAAATTTAAAGAAAGATTTAAAGGGATCGATGTTTTGACTCTTTCTGCGACGCCAATTCCTCGTACTTTGTATATTGCTTTGATGGGTGCTAGAGACATGAGTACTATTGAGACTCCACCTGCCAATAGATTGCCGGTACAAACGAGCGTATGCCCGTATGATGAGCGCATCATCAAGCAAGCTATCGAGCGAGAATTAGAGCGTGGTGGCCAGGTCTTCTTTTTACACAATCGGGTGCAAACAATCGAGTTGATGAAGACGAAGATTCAAGCACTCGTGCCAAATGCTTCTGTAGTCATAGGGCATGGTCAAATGCCCAAAGATGAATTGGAGAAGGTGATGCGCCAGTTTGTAAATAATAAGGCTGATATTTTGTTAGCCACTTCGATTATCGAATCGGGTATTGATATCCCTAATGCCAATACCATTATTATTGATCGCGCTGACCGTTTCGGTTTGGCTGATTTGTACCAATTACGTGGGCGTGTCGGGCGGTCAGGGCATTTGGCTTATGCCTATCTCATGTTGCCACGGTCTGCCTTAACGACGGATGATGCTCGTAAACGAGTGTCGGCTATTAAACAATATTCCGAATTAGGTTCCGGCTTTAAAATTGCTATGCGTGACCTTGAAATACGTGGTGCAGGTAATTTATTGGGTACTCAACAGAGTGGTCATATTGCCGCTATCGGTTTTGATTTATATTGCCAATTATTGAAACAATCGGTTGATCAACTACAAGGTAAGTCCATCATTCGTAAAAAGGAATGTACTCTTAAAGCTGATTTTATTTGTTTTAGTGAAGCTCAATTCGGAGGAAAATCGCCAAAAGAAGTGCTAGGTGCATTTATTCCTGCCTCTTATATGCAAGATGCGGCATTGAGAATTAGCGCATATAAAGATTTGGCTCAGGCAGAGAAGCCTAAGGATTTGGAACATATCCGCCATAATTGGTTAGACCGTTTTGGTGCAATTCCTGTGACGGCTGAGCATTTGATTCAAACCCATATGTTGAGATTATATGGTGCTAAAGCAAATATTACGCATGTAGAGATTGCTCAGCAAAGATTAATGCTTACGCGTAATGGAGATCTAATCACTTTGCAAGGGAAGTTCCCTCGTCTTACTCAAACAGCCCCGCTGAAAAAACTGGCAGAAGTGATTGATTTATTGAAGAAAATTTAATTTTTCGGCTTACCTGCCTTTAATGATTCTTGAGGCGTTTTAATATCAAAAGCCGGTATCCATTCTATTTTTTTTAGTTGGAATCCTCTTGATATAAGTCCTTTGTGTAATCCGTTTATAAAACCGACTCCATAAAGCATTCCTAGTCTATTGATCCATGGTTCTAGTAAACAATCATCTAAAGCTTTTAAAACTACAGCTTCACGATTTTTTTGAATATTTGCTTCGTGGATCTCTTGTATAGATTGAGGATCTTGAAGTTTAATGATTTGATCCTGATATTTGTTGGATAAAAATTGGCGAAGATTATCTGATTCGCGAAGTGAACATAGAACCCACAAAGCAACATTATTAGACCTGATTTTCGATGATTTCGTGAGCATCGGTGTAATTTTTTCCTGTAACCATGATGGTAAGTTAAGGACCTTTTGTTGCTGTTTATATTTTAGATAAACGCGCCATGGGATATCAGCCCAGATCATGTTTCCTTTGCAATAATCGAATGTTTTACTTTGTTTTTTAAGTTTGGTGCGATTGGCTAATAACCCCATTTCATCAGCTGTAAATAAGCCTTCAGATTCATATTGTAATTTTTCCGGGGATTCTAATTCACGTAATTTATTGAGTCGATACCGTTCTTGAGTGGATAATTCGTTGCCTAGTTTTGCTTTTCGTATCAAAGTCCACCAATCTTTATATTTTTGAGGAGCTAGACATTCAAATAACAAAGCTTGAACCGGTTCTCCGATTTTATTGATTTGTTCGTAGTATTTTTCTGTACCTAAGGGTAGAGTGCCTATTAAGACGATCTTTTTACCATCTTTACGTTGGTAATGAGCTATAGGGGTCTCCACCTGTTTTGATGATGTCTTATCAATGACTGTCTCTCGAATAGATTCTATAGCTTCTTCTGAATATGTAACGTGCGATATGGCGATGCATATCATAGTTAGAATGATGAATTTACTCTTGAATATCATTTAGGCTCCTTATTTATTTATCTCATCTTTTTGCTTTTTCAGAGAAGAGCTCATCGCTTTTACCCAATTTACTTTATCAAGCTTGTAGCCACGCTGTAAAAGTTGGCGATGGAAGTCGGGAAGGTGAGCACAACCATAAAAGATACCTACATTTTTAGCTGAACTATCTTTCATTGTCTTATCAAAAATGTCCATGCAAACATCATTTCTTTCTCTAATAAGGATACTTTGGTCTTCGTTTCCGTCCGGAGTTGTTGTTTCGCACAACATTTCAATAAATAATTTTTTGACCGATTCATAATCTTCCAACATAAGAGCTAATAGCATTCCCATTTGCCCTATTGTTTGGTCTTGCGCTCCTTGTAGATTCGTTTTGAGCATTGGTAAAATTTCTGCCAATTTTTTATCTGCTCCCGCATTGGAATATCTTTTGATTAACTCATCGTCCATCATATCCGCATGGACGAAATGTTCTTTAGCATAATCAACGATATTAGTTTGATATGAGATGTTTAAATGGTTAATGATATCCTTTATTCTATCGCCGATGCCGCTCAGCATAAAGATATCGCCGGTTTCTCTATTGTTAGCCTCGTCTTTTAGGATGGCCTTGATATCATCAATATCCTTAATTTGACCTTTTTTGATTTTTATTTTGTCCTGTAGGGAATCCAGATATTCTTGATTTGTTATCAATTCATAAAATAAAAGATCATACGTATCGAATAAATCATTTAGGTAATGATAATAGGAACCATCACCTATGTGAACAGCGCCTACTAAATGTACTGTGTTACCATTTGGGTGGGAATACGATGCAATAGGTACTTGCAATTGTTTTTCACCCTGAGCCTTATCTTCTATTTTGAGGATTTGGTTTGGAAAATCTTTGTTAGGTTGATCTTGAGCCAATGAAGGTGTAATCAATAAACAGGCTGTGAAGAAACACGTGATTTGTTTGATGATCATGCTGAGTTATTCTAGTGTTTGCAATTTTCCATTATTTATCTTATCCGGTTGTATACATGGTATCCACTCGATATTCTTTAATTGGTATCCCTTATCTAATAAGCCTTCATGCATGCCTTTCATATGAGCACAACCATAAATGATTCCTATGTTGTCAATAAAGAGATAGTTTATCAGACCATCAAGCATCTTTAAACATAATTCATTTCTATCTTTTATAATGACTTTGTTTTCAAATAGTAATGTGGTGTCTTGTTCGTTCAGTTCGGTGATAAATAGCTTTTGAAGCGATTTTTTGTCATCTAAGATGTTGCATAAAAGTTTCGCTTCCTCTGTATAAAGTCTTTCCGTCGGAGAAAATATATCAGGTATTAATTCATAGATAATTTCTTTCACTCGTTCTGCAACCGGCATACGAGTGAATGCTTCTCCTAACTCCCAAATCATCATATCGGCATGGATGAAGTGAGCTCTATTATAGTCCAACATAAAAGCCTGCATTGCCAATCCCAACGAAGATGCTTCGTCAAATAATGCTTGCGAAGCATATCCCAAATATATAAGCTCCGGAATTAAGGATAAGGGCTTTTGTGGCGCAATTGTTCTGAGAGATTGAATATTTTTAAGATGTTTCTCGTGAAGTTGATTAAAGCCGGTTTCATCCAAAATCATTTCATATAGCACAAAATCGAAGTTGTCTAAAATAACACTTATCTCCTGATAATACTCTGGTGTAGCTAAGTGAATAACTCCAACGAGCGTTACTGAGGGAGCACCTGTTTGTTGATATGTTGCTACTGGTATTTGGAACTCTTCCGTGTTATCGGATAATTTTTCAATTCGCCAAAATTTTTCCGGATATTCTTTTGCCGTTCCGACACTGACCCATAATAGAAAACACTGAATAAGAATAATTAGTTTCATTGTCATCATCATTGAATAAATTATAATTTCTACAAGGATAAAATACGTCTATTGCGATAATTAATTGTTAATATTACACTTGTCCCGGTTGCGCACTTTTGTATCCGAAAAATACGTTGCACAAATTAAATAAAGTAAAAATAAGGCAAAATATCCAATAATGTCCATTTTGGTCAACCATAGTACTGAATAAGACAGCAGTAAGAGCACCTCCTATAAAGCCTACACCTTGAGCCATTCCTGATAACTCTAGAGCGCTGATATGATCTTTAGCTCTTTCGACCATTAATCCTATACCTAAACTTGCTATAGTTCCTATTCCTACCCCGACAAATATAGCTAAAGGTGTTGCCAAGGATAAAGGTAAATACATGAGCCCCCAACATGATGTGAAAGCTATGAGACATGAAATCGTTATCAACTTGGTGGTGCTGCCTAGTTTGCTTGCTAACCAGTGAGCCGTGATACTACTAGGTATCTGGGAGAGAGTTAATACTCCCAATATGAAGCCGGCATCATCGCCACTCATGCCTCGATTTCTCAGTAAAACCGTTAACCAAGTAAACAAAAAATAAGCTGCAGCTATACGGAACATATAAAAGATAGACACATTCCATGCGATGCGATTTTTGAATAAACGGCTAATTTTGGTAGGTGTCAGTTCCGTATGTGTTTTTGTGCCGATAACATTAAAGTATAACCACCAAAGTGCGACGCTGATTGCCATGGGAATTGACCATGAAACAAGACTTAATTTCCAACTACTGAAATAGGTTAATAATGGATAAGACAAAGAAGCAGCTAAAGCTGAACTTAAACCAAGCAATGCACTGTACACCCCCATGTAGAAAGGCGCCTTATCCGGAAAATTTCTTTTTACAAACCCGGGTATGGAAGAGCCTGTAATTCCTAAGCCTAATCCCAATAGTATCATGCCTCCAAATAATCCTATAACGCCGCCATAACTTCTCCATATCATGCCAATAATCGCTACAATCTGAAACCAAAACATGACCTGCCACACCGACATACGTTTTGCCAAGCGGGGAGCAAACGGTGCTGCTATGCCTAACAAGCAAATAGGTAATAATTCAAATATTCCTGACAAAGTTTGAGATAATTGAAGGTCTCGTTCTAAATCAATGAGTAAAGGATCACCCGCCAATATGGAGGCCCTAAGGTTTAAACCTACAACTATCAACGCTAATAACAAGATCCCCTTATGCTTCAAAGTCTCACTATTACTTTCATCTATCATTCAATTAATTCATAATCAAACCTCATGATTTGTCATGCCTTTCTCTACAATGAGAACATCTTTCAATCAAAACCGCTCAATAAACTAAAAAATTGGAAACATCTATTATGGTCTTATTCTAAAAATAATCCATTTGTCAGTAATGGTTAACAATAGGATTGAAATATTTCACGAAAAAAAACTTGCAAATTTCAGAAAATCATGTAGATTTCTTCTTGTTAAGCGGGTATAGCTTAATGGTAAAGCTCCAGCCTTCCAAGCTGATCATACGGGTTCGATCCCCGTTACCCGCTCCATTTTTTTCATATTTTATTTGTTTTTCATTTTTTCCTCGGAAGTAATTCCGAGGTTTTTTCTTTTAGATATCTATAGTTAGATAATAAATTTCATTTATACAACACTATCTCTGAAGTTTGTTAGGAAGAATCATAAAAAACTTCAGAGATAGGGAATAGAATAACAATTAAATAATAATTTTAATTGCGTTTAATGTTTCTTTTGTGTCCGGATCAATTGTTTCCTCAATCCAGGCAACTTTCCAATTATTTAGATAAACAGCACCTTGATCAACGGGAAGCGTGATAGGGTGGTGGAAATTGAGGGCATCTTGGGTGTCTTTGAATGTATTGCAATCAAGCTCACGAGTTAAAATGTCCTTATCTTTTGTCGAGACAGATAATGTATATTTAGACATATGTCACCTCTTCTCTATTTATGATAACTAAAACCATTGCAGATCGAACGTAAACGATCAATCAATACAACTTACTCTATTAGATACGAGGTGCATTCAATATGTTCGAGAGTAGAACGAATCAACGTGTCATTTCTCAGTGTTGGGTAGGAATGATTTTTTGAGATTCTAACCACAGTTTGGCTTCTTCAGGCCATTGATCTGTCGGGTTTCCTCGTTTTTCCATGCCATACCCATGACCACCATGAGGATAAAGCACTTTTTTTACCGGAACTTTATGTTTTAAACAGGCTTTTTCCATACAATGGCTATTTTCTACAGAAACGAAATCATCCAGTGATTGTGCGAGAAATATTGGTGGAGTATCTTTAGTAACTTGTTGATCTACTGAAATGAGGTGAAGCAATTCGTTCGATTGATCTGCGCCTAATAATGTATTGATTGACCCATGGTGCCGAATCGTTGGGTCAGATGAGATGACAGGGTAAATTAATAATGCAAAGTTGGGTTTGGAGGAGATGAGATTTAGGTCGTCGTTCTTTTCTTGCTTTAATGGATGGTTAAACAAAGTGGCGGTCATCCCTGCCAAATGTCCTCCTGCAGAAAATCCGATAATACCGATTTGATTCGGGTTAATACCTAGCAATGGCGCGTTTTGTCTGAGAAGTCGGATAGTTTTTCTAGTATCTAAAAGGGGGCCGGGGAAGTTACCTATTTGCCTGTCTTTCTGAGAAACTCTGTATTTAATCACAACACCTACCATGCCTAATTTTGCTGCCCATTGCGCGATATGAGTGCCTTCTTTATCAATAGCTTCTACAGCGTACCCTCCGCCCGGACACACGCAAAGGACGGGCATTTGTTTTTTAGGAGACCAGTTGTCAGGAAAGAATAGTTTGATTTGAGCCGAATGTACTTCGCTCAAGTGCCCATTACTAAATGTTTCATGAGGTAAATTAGAGGGGATAGGTTGATTTAAATATAACCATTGAGATTCCTTGGGCGGTGTGACATTTTTGAAAAAGCTAGAAGAGCCCTTATCAGATGGTTGATCCGTGATAGGTATGTTGTCTGTGGCAAATGAGCCCGAAGCAATAATTAGGGATATGAGGTATGTTTTGAGCATAATGTTTTCTTTGACATTAGTACGTACATGAACTGAGATATTTTACATCTCATGATTATGATTTTAATTTGAATAAAAAAAACTGCGTGACAAGGATATGCCTTATCACGCAGTAAAGAAAAAGATATGTGTTTTTTAATCCGAAGTAATGATTCTTTGGAACTGGTCATTGAGCTTTTCAGCTGCAGGTGTAATAAGTTCACTTTCTGACTTGAGTAGAGATTCAATCATAAGGCGAACATTTTTGACTTCATTTTCCGTGATTTCACTATCTTGCACTAATTTTTCTTGTAATATATTGAGTGCTGATTGTGTTTGGGTGATTTTGATAAGATCTTTGTTGTCTTTTAAATTATTCCATTGTTCATCATATTTTGATGATTGGGGGAATGATTTTTTGTATTGAAATATTTTATCACGAGCGATTACCGGGTTGGTCGTCAAGAAGAGATCAATGAGTTCTTCGCTTGAGTTTTTCCAATTATCTACCGTTTTACAAATCAATACTGCTTCCTCATCGTTGGTCAAATTGCGTAAAGGCGCTATTTTCGCTTCAATATCGGGTGTATGAGAAGTAAGTTGTTTGATGTACTTGCTTTGTTTTTTGAGCTGCACATTTTGTAGTAAAGGAGTAGGTGCATTGATTTTGGCTAATTCCTCGGGAATCTTTAACGCTACTTCTTTTGGATTACCTTTTGCGACAATTTTGCCTTCCGAGTTGACTAATACGGCATAAGGGATTTTTTGCTCGACCTCGCCATTTGGAATTCTTAGTTGGAAGTAATTCGGGAATGTGACCTCTTTGCTTTTTAAAAACTCCGACATTCTTGCATCCCAGCCTTGGACATTACTGGCGATAAGTTCGAACCCATGGTTCTTATACTTATTATATGTTTCTACAAGGAAGGGGAATGCGGCTAAGCAAGGCGCACAACCCATACCCCAATATTCGATCATGACTACTTTGTTCTCTAATGCTTTTGAACTAGTACGCGGACCAAAATAATGGTGAGCCCCGTCATTAGCACTACGAGCGTTTGCTTCATCTATACTTTTAAATGAAGTTGGAATATTAAGTTGAAGTTTTTTAGCAGGTGTTTTGCTCACTTCTTCTGATGTAAATTTCACTAAGTCCGGCAGAGTTTTAAGGTCTGCTTTGTTGTTTGCCGCTTTAAGAACTTCGTCAAAATCAGTATTGCTAGGTACTGCTGATTTAAATTGCTTGATAAGATTAATCGCACGTTGAGGGTCTGTTTTCAGTATGTTTAGTAACAATCCTCTCGTGTGGTTGAGCCAAATTTCATAGGATCTGACAATTCTTTGTGCATAAATATCGTCTTGTTGCTCACGATAGACGTTGATTTTCCCTTCAAGATTAGGTGTTGACGAGAGTAAATTCTTCTTTTCCTTTTCGTACTTTTTAATATTTTCTCGTCTTAAAATGGGGTAACCTTTTTCTAATTTGCCGAATTCTTTAGGGATGCTTTTATATAACTTTTGGAGTTCAGGAGTAGATCCTGCTATCCGTCGAACAACATATCCATTTTCTCCAATTAAATATGTACATGGTAATCCATCCATCGGTAACTCCGGAAGGTATAACTCATGAAAAACAGGGAAAGTGATTTTTTTTGATTTAAGAAAATTTTCGGCTGCTTTATTGATGTTGGGTTGATAATGGATGGCCATTACTTGAAGGTTATTATTCTTATTTTTTTTATGAATTTCTTCAAGATGCGGAAAAGTTGCTCTACATGGAGCGCACATAATTCCCCAGTATTCTAATAATACAACTTTACCGTGTAAGTCGTCTGCAGTTAAATTTTCACCATGTATTTGTTTGCCATATGGGAATGGTTTCCAGTAATAAGGTAAATCCACTACGGCATGGGAAAGGGACCCTTGCATAAACAAAGCACAACCAAGTGATATGACCCAATTTTTAATCAACATCATGCTTGTAATATAAATTCTTTACTTTCCAAGTCAAGTTATAGAGTTCGACTGGTTATTTAATAGTTTAGGGATAGCTATTTTATGTAAATGAATGGAGTTTTTTTGATTCATTGAATTGTTGTTAAGATGCACAAATTCAGTCGTGACATTTTTGATTTAAGAGCTACACTCTTGGTAACGTTATGAAGTTCCAAGGTCTATATACAGCTATTGTAACTCCTTTTAAGGATGGTCGTGTGGACGAGGAAGCCTTTGCTCAATTAATTGAGGCCCAAGTGGAAGCCGGTGTTGCCGGTATCGTTCCAATGGGTACAACCGGCGAATCTCCAACACTTTCGGTGGAAGAACACTTACGTGTGATCGAGCTAGCTGTCAAATGCGTGAATAAACGTGTGCAAGTGATTGCCGGTACTGGGGCCAATTGCACAGACGAGGCCATAGAAATGACTTTGGCCGCGGAAAAAATGGGCGTTGATGGAACATTGCAAGTTTGTCCATACTACAATAAACCTTCCCAAGAAGGTGTGTATCGTCATTTTAAAGCGATTGCATCACATACCAATTTGCCTATTATGCTTTATAGCATTCCTGGTCGTTGTGGTATTGAGATTGCTATCGAAACAGTTGCTCGCTTAGCGGAAGATTGTCCTCACATTATTTCTATTAAAGAAGCCGGAGGTAGTGTTGATCGCGTTAATCAGTTAGTACAAGTGCTGCCTGAACATTTTACCGTACTTTGCGGTGATGATGGCTTAGCCCTTCCTTTCATGTCCTGCGGTGCTGTCGGTTTGGTTTCCGTTACTTCTAATTTGATTCCTGCCGAAATGAATGAATTGGTAACAACTTGCCAAAAAGGCGATTTTGTTTCCGGTTTAACTTTGCAAAAGAAATTATATCCTTTGATGAAGGGCTTGATGAGCTTGGATACTAATCCTGTGCCAATTAAAGCATCCTTAGCCTTGAAAGGATTGATCACTGATGAAGTACGCCTTCCTATGGCTCCTTTGACTGAGACTGCGCAAGCAAAGTTGAAAGACTTAATGCATTCCTTTAACCTTATTTAATTAATTTTTTATGTATTCTGTACTGGTTACGGGAATTAGCGGCCGCATGGGACAAGCAGTAAATGCTGCTGTCACAGGTAACGATGCTACTTGCGTCGGAGCTACACATGATCAAGGTCAAGAATTGTATCCGGCTATTTCTTCTTGTGATGTGATTATTGATTTTTCACATCATTCGTTTACTCCGACATTGTTGGCAGAAGCGATCAAAAATAAGATCCCGGTGGTTATCGGCACGACAGGGCATAGTGATGAAGAAAGAGACTTGATCACCGCCGCTGCCAAAGAAATACCTATTGTCTATGCTTCTAATTATTCAGTGGGTGTGAATACTTTGTTTTGGTTGACCAAAAAAGCTGCTTCTATTTTGAAGGAATCTTCCGATATCGAAGTAGTGGAAATGCACCATCGTCATAAAATTGATGCTCCTTCCGGAACGGCTAAAACATTAGCTGAAATCTTATGTGAGGAAACGGGCTTATCTTATGAAAATGATGTGGCTCACGGTCGTGAAGGCATCGTAGGTGCTCGTCCTCATCGCCAGATTGGCATGCATGCATTGCGTGGTGGTGATGTCGTTGGTGATCACACTGTTGTCTTCGCCGCAGATGGCGAACGCGTAGAGTTATCCCATAAAGCATCTAGTCGCATGACTTTTGCTAATGGTTCCGTACGTGCCGCATTATGGTTGCAAGGTAAAGAGGCCGGATTGTATAATATGCAAGACGTCCTTGGATTTGCCGAGTTGTAATTTTTGAATTAACTATTTTACAAGCTCCGTTTCGGCGGAGCTTGTTTGCTTTTATCAAGGAGTCTTATGAATCGAGTCGGAATCGCATTAGGATCAAATTTAGGAGATCGTCGCGAGCTTTTGTGTTCGGCAAGAGAATATCTGAAGGAGATGAATCTTGCCGGTGAGCCATTTTTACAATCTTCCTTATATTCTACCGAACCTTTAGGTTGTCCTGATGGCTCTCAACCTTATTTAAATGCTGTCGTCGAATTAATGTGGGCAGGGACGGCTGAAGATTTGTTGCTACATTGCCAATGGATCGAAAGGGAATTAGGTCGAGTGAGGACTCATGTTCGATGTGAACCTAGGACTGCCGATGTCGATTTGATCTATGTGGGCGATAAAATCATTCATTCTCCCCATTTGATCGTGCCCCATCCGCGTGCTCATTTGAGAAAATTCGTACTTAAGCCTTTATCCGATATCAGACCTGATTTAGTATTGCCGGGTCAAAAGCAAACCGTACAGGAATTGCTTGAATCATTGGATTCTGATGAACCGGATCCTTTTCTTTATCAAACTGAATGGTGAAGCATATGAATAAATCTCAGCAGAAAGCTCATGATATAGCTTTAGCAAAGGGAAATAAGCACGTTACTTTGGTAACAGGTTACGATTACCCAACCGGTCGTCTTTTAGATGAATTAGGTATAGACATTATTTTAGTAGGTGATTCGGTTGGTATGGTGATGCTAGGCTTTCCTGATACCACCCATGTGACGATGGATCACATGATTCACCACGTAAGTGCTACGGCACGTGGAGTAAAACGCGCCTTAGTATTAGGTGATTTACCCATCCATTCATATGATACGGTGGAGCAAGCAGTAGAGTCTGCTCGACAACTTTTTGAAGCGGGTGCCGATGCTGTAAAATTAGAAGGTGGGGTATCGCAAGCTGATAAAATACGTGCTATTGTTGAAGCCGGTATTCCGGTTATCGGTCATTTAGGCCTTTTACCTCAAAGCGTACTTGAAGAAGGTGGTTATAAAATAAAAGGAAAAACCGAAGCGGAAGCCATTTCCTTAGAAGCTGATTTAAAGGCCGTCGAATTGGCTGGTGTGAGTGCCATCGTTTTAGAGGGAGTCACTCCCAAAGTGGCGGAAAAATTGACTTCATTGTCCACGGTACCAACGTTAGGTATTGGTTCAGGTAAGCATACTTGTGACGGTGATGTCGTGGTTATCCATGATGTAGTGGGTGCGTTCCCTTGGTTTGTGCCCGGTTTTGTGAAACCTAAGGCAAACGTAGCGGAAGTGATGTCCCAAGCCGTGCGTAGCTGGGTAGAGGATGTTTATACCGAGCCCAAAAAATAGATAATTATTTATGTTAGTATTCTCTACCTGCTGGAATTCGAGTCAATACCAAGAAGGGCTATCCATGTTGGAAGAGATAGCCGATCTCGGGTTTGAGTATGTAGAGCTTTCCCATGGACTCAAGGTCTCAATGCTTCCTGGTATCATGGAAGCGGTAGATAGGGGTGTTATCAAGGTTGCCGGTGTGCATAATTATTTCCCTGCCCCTATTGATGAAATGGGAGATACCCCCGATGGTAAGCCATTTACGTCCGATCGACCGGAAATCCGTCGACATGCTATTGATTTGACGAAAAAATCGATGGAACGAGGCGCTGCTTTAGGTGCGCGTTACATTGTTTTGCACATGGGAACCGTAGAGTCTATTGATAGCAAAAAAGCCCATGATGAACTTCGAAAAGTAGTCTCGGCAGGCAAAATCGGTACGAGAGAATATGCTGATTTAAAAGGTAAATGGATCCGTAAGCGTCAAAATAAGGCTGAGATGTATTTTGCTCGTTGCCAAGCTGCTTTAAATCAATTATTGCCGTTGGCTAAGGATTTAGGGATGGTTTTAGGAGTAGAGGGTCGTAGTCATTTTGATCAAGTACCCAATGAATATGAGGCTATTCGTTTAATGGATGAATTTAAAGATGAACCATTAGTGCGTTATTGGCATGATTTTGGGCATATACAGCGCAAGCATAATTTATTGATGGCTCATCATGAAGAATTTATAGCTTCTGTCGCATCAAGTATAGGTGGTGCCCACATTAATGATGTCAAATGGCCTTTACGAGATCACCAGATTCCATTTTATGGTGGTGATGTTGATTTTGATTGTTTGTTGAAATATTTTCCTACGGGGATTCCTTATGTGTGGGAACTATCTTCTCAATGTAAAGATACGGACATTAAATTGGCTCTTGCAAAGTGGAAAGAGAAATTTCCTTTCACCCTCAAGTGAATTTGTTAGGATATGAAAATGAAAAGTGAGGTGCTTTTTACACGACGAGTCATTTTAGGAGTAGTAATACTTTTAGGTGTCATTGTGCTAGGCTATGCATGGTTTAATGCCAGCGAAAAATCGAAACCGGTACGTGAGTCTGTAAATTTGTATCAAGCAGATGTAGCTCGTTCCGGCGGCAAAAATTGGGATCCTCGTTTATTGATTTTTTCTCCATACGAATTGGCTCAGGCACCTACTTCCGATGTATTTGTATCTCCTGTCGGTAGTGAATATGGTGCTTTTTCTTATGATGCACAACCTTTTGGCGATAAGAACGAGAAAAGGGGCGGTATGCATTCCGGATCGGATTTAAATGGAATCGGTGGAGAGAATACGGATAAAGGAATACCTATTTATGCAGCCGGTCGTGGTTTATTAGTTTATGCCGGTGAGCCATCACCTGCATGGGGTAAAGTAGTTGTCTTACTTCACCGATTACCAAATGGTAATTATGTGCAAACGATTTATGCTCATTTAGATTCAATTGAAGATTTATATCTGGGATCTCTTGTCGCCCGTGGTGAGAAAATCGGTACAATGGGAGATGCCGGTGGTAATTATTATGCTCATTTGCATTTTGAGGTAGCTCAATCTTTAACATTAGAAGCCGGGAAACCAGCTTATGGATCAACTACGTGGAATCGAATCGACCCTAAGGTGTTTTTAGCAGAATATGCACCTACCGGACATTCTTTGATGCCTGATCCGATGATATTAATGAAAAAACATTATCAATTGCTTGAAATGAGAGACTCCATACAGTTCCAGTCTCCGGATCAAGTCGTTCCGGTTAAGGAAACCAAAAAGAAATAAAGCAGGCCTTTTCTGATTTAGGTAAATCATTTTTGTGATTTTCTCTTAAGGCATTTTATGTTATCTTCACAATCATGTTCGATATGCTTGTGAGGTTATATGATCTACCTGATGTTTCAGATCTAGTTTCTGAATTAAAATCGCAGGGTATTATGATTAGACGCCCGGGAGCTTATGAGAGGCATTTGGTCTGTGACTGGGTATCGCGTGAGTTTTCTCCGAAATGGGTGAGTGAAACGAAAGTGGCTTTTTCCCGACAGCCGATTAATTGCTTTATTGCCACTTATGAACATCAAGTCATTGGTTTCGCCTGCTATGATGTAACGGCTAAAGGTTTTTTAGGGCCAATGGGCGTGTCATCGTCTTATAGACTTGGTGGATTAGGGAAAGCTTTGCTCGTAACTGCTTTAAAGGCGCTTTTTGACGATGGTTATGCCTATGCCGTCATTGGTGGTGTAGGACCTGCTGAGTTTTATGCAAAGGCCGTGGGTGCTGTGCCGATTGAAGGTAGTAGCCCGGGCATCTATGTAGATATTCTGCCTGAACCTAAATAAAACGCACCGTAACTTTTATTTTAGTACCTTGCCGATTGGGCGGTATGCTGAAAACGCGATTGGAATCGACGAGACCAACACGCAAACTAGAAGAGAAAGACCTAGCAAGGTCATGTCGCTTTGGATCTCATTGAAAGTGAGAGTTGCATCTTTCAATTTAAAGAACTCGCCTAATACAATTGTTTGTAATTCTAAAAAGGCATAAATGGCGCCAACAAAGGCGGCACCTACAAGGAAGATATTTTCCGCAATAAAGCTAAGTACTAAGAAAATAGGGCGTACACCAAAGCTCTTCATTAGGGTGTAAACATATTCGTTTTGTCTGAATTCCATTGATGCTAGAGCTGTGAGCAAAATACCTACGATAAAGGCGATGCCAATGGAAAATCCGGCTCGACATTCCGCCTGATTGCTAAGGAGTAAATCCATTTTTTTGAGAATTGATAAACTACTTTGAATAAAAGGAATGCTATTATCTAAACGAATATAATTAGCAATAGTATTCGTGATATTTCGTATATTCTCAGCGGTCATTTCATGTACTTGAATAATGTAGCGCCAACTATCACGATTAGAAACAATGTCTGTGGAGTTCAGCGGGATGAGAATTCCACCTGAAAAGAGTACTTTGCTTAACAGGCCTTCTTCAGGTGCCTGCATAGCATAAATATCAAAAGTCGTTTCAGCGATTTCCATTTCGTTTGGTCCCGGTTGGATTTCGGCTGGCGTATCTTTTGTCGTAATTAAAATTTTAGGGTGTTCCTTGAGCGGTAAAATGTCGCTTAAACGACCTGATGTTCTAATATCGTACTCCAAGATATTAATGCTTTTGCCTTTAACTAGAGCTGCCGTGGCAGGGGAGTTTTTAAAGGAATAAACGGTGCAATCATAAATAGAAGGAATGATTTCGCTAATCAAATTGTGATAGCCCGGATTTGTCTCGCTGGTAAAATCGTTTATGAGAATCAAATCGCCTCCGGTCTTTTTGATTTCCGTTTGGATCATTTTGGTTTGTAGCACGTAATTTGCTAAAAATGACAGAGCGCACAAGGACAAGAAAAACGCGACAAAAATCCGTGCCAGTGGGCTGGCAGGACGTTCCTTCCATCGATATATCGTATCTTTAAAGAGATACAAAATGGTTAAAATCAATGATTTCATCAGCGATATTAAATAGTCGTGAATCGTGAGTGCTAACGATACAAATTTTATCGGAAGTCTGCGTGGCGATTAAATTTTTAATGATGGACGTATTGGTGTCATCTAGGCCGGATGTCGGTTCATCTAATAAGAGAATGGGAGAGTTTTTCATCAAGGTACGAGCTAATGCAGCTCGTTGTGCCTGCCCGCCTGATAATGTGCCCGCTTTTTTGTTTTTAAAAGTTTCTAATCCTAATAAGTAGATTAACTCTTCCGATCGTCTTTTCCATTCTTTGGAAGGAAGCATTGCCATTTCTGCACATAATCTCAAATTTCTTTCTACCGTAGCAAGCGGTAGAAGGTTGATGCCTTGAAACATATAACTTACATCACGCTTTCTATAAAGAGTAGATGTAACTTTGCGATTATTTGGCGTCAGGATTTTTCCTTTATTGATCTTCAGATAGCCTGCAAGGATTTTCAATAAAGTAGTTTTGCCGCAACCGGAATAACCCTTTAATACGGTGATTCCCGGTTTGAACTCTTTTGAGTATTGATCGAAAATAAGCTGCTTCGGATTATAACCAAAACAAATGTTCTGACAGGTTAGGCTCATTTTTTACGTGCAATAATTTGCGTATCTCCTACGACCAATAATTCATAATCAGGATGCAATTGTTGTAAAAGATCCTTCCATGACGAGAATAGTTGAGCTTTAGGCGAGCGTGCCAAATCAATTTTATCAAAAATTTTAATATCTCCGGATGTTTCGAAGAAAAGCTTTGCTACTAAGTTGGAACCAATCATATTATGAGCTCGCTCATGGTGCTCCGGGTCGATTTTAAAGAAATATGCCAACATATCTCCTCCCGTACTGGTGCTTTTTTCCACTCTTTTGTGAGAATAGGTTCCTTTAATGCTTTTTCCGTTATTAAGAGGTAATTCTAGACTCAGTGATTCAGGGGGAAGCCCTGTCATTTGTGGGTTTGCGATAGAGATAGTGATGTAATAATTAGAAGTATCACAAATAATTGCTATGACACTTCCAGATTCGATGTAAAGTTCTTCTTCTCCTTTTTTGGGTAACGTGAATTGATACTGCACTATACCGTCAAAAGGCATTGTTAAGATGTAAGTTTCTTTTTTCTTTTGAAAGTCGTGCCTTAGTTTTTCTTCAAATGTTGCCAAATCATCTTTAATGATTTCACGTTTTTTGATGATGGATTCTCGAGCTTCTAAATCTTGATCTTGCTTATTAGCCGCCCATTGTTTTTCCTCTTTGGATAATTTGCTGTAAAAGTCTAGCTCTTTCAGCTGTTTATCCAGTTTTTCCAATTCTTCTTCTTTGGCTATTTGCTCTTTGCGGATTTTTAAATTGAGTTCGATTTCTTCTAACTCAATGTCTTTTTTATTAACCGTAGCAATGATTTCGCCGGTTTTTGCTTCAGTTTGATCGGTTATCCAGTTTGCTACGGTACCTTGAGCTGGGGTCGTAAAGGTTCTGATGCGTTCGGGGGTGATTTTGGCTCGATATTCGCCTAGATAACAAGTAACTGCCGGATTTGTTTCCGGATGAGAAACAATTTCTTCTGCTTGGGGGATAATCTCAGCATTTGCGTGAGCATACGTAGTAAATAGTAACCCAATACCTACGACAATGCTTGAGTTATATAAAAATCTGCTCATATACAAATATGGCGTAATCGATTAATATAACGATTACGCCTAAAAATTATTGTGAAAAAATTAGTTGTTGCCGCTGTTTGCGTATAATACGGTTTGGCAATCTGTTGTAACAGCGTTTGTTACATCATTTAATATGGAGCTAGCACCAGATGTGATAGAAGTAGTAACATTGGCCGTACCTTGTGATACGATGTTATTTACACTATTTGTATTTTCATTTTCGTCGGTGTAAGTGATCTCTGCCGTCCATGAAGCTGTAGCAAACCATTCAACATTTACAGGACCGGGTTCAACTGTCGTATTGGTGTAAAATGTGCAACTGCCTTGGAAAAACGCTCCGGTGGATGTTCTGGTATAGTTAACCGTAGCTAATGCAGGAGTATTATCTTTGCCTGAAGCTAAGGTGAATGGGCCCAATTCGAAATAGCCCAAACCATTGCCTTTATATTTCACTGAAAGCTTCATAGAGCCATTGTTAGCACCTAGATTGAGATTGTTCATCACCAATTGTTGCGAAGGCTTCAAAGTTTCGCCTTGGGTTTCACCTGATCCGCCACAGGCTACCAATGCAGCAACAGCGCCTGCTATAGCGAAGCAACCTAATGATTTTTTGTATGAAAAAGACATGCGATAAAGATTTTCTCTGAAAAAAAAGACAAAGCACTATCTCGTCAATAATGAAATTAAGAAAATGAAAACTATATGAAAGAAATTGGGTAAATAAGAAAAAAGCCTTGAGTTTTATGGTAGATATGTTATTTAAAGCGACCGATTTTTCGTCCGGTGGGGGAAGGTGCCCCAATTGCCTACCGGAATGAATGGGGCATACCAAAAAATCGGCATTACGAACTCATCAACCCATATTAAATGAGCAATACTGAACTGGCGGACTTGATCGATAGCAAGTTCCGCGAATTCCGCGAAGGTTCCATCGTGAATGGAGTCATTCAAGCAATCCGTCCACAAGTAGTTTTGGTGGACATTGGTTACAAGTCTGAAGGCGTTATCCCTGCCTCTGAATTTGAAGACGAAGAAATCGAAGTAGGCGACGAAATCGAAGTTCTTCTTGAGCGTCTTGAAAACGACGAAGGTATCGTTGTTCTTTCTAAAGAAAAAGCCGCACACAAACAAAACTGGGACAAAATCGTTGGCGTATTCCGTGACGGTGGCCTTGTGAAAGGTAAAGTTAAGAGCGTTGTTAAAGGCGGTCTTATGGTAAACGTAGGTGTAGAAGCCTTCTTACCTGGTTCTCAAGTTGACATCATCCCACCACGTGATTTAAACGAATACGTTGGTAAAGTTTACGAATTCAAGATCGTTAAAGTTAACGACGACCGTAAGAACATCGTTCTTTCCCGTCGTGAAGTGATTGAAGCTGAACGTGCCGATCAACGTCAACGTTTCCTTGAAACTGTTGAAGTTGGTAACAAAGTTGAAGGTATCGTTAAGAACATCACTGACTTTGGTGCATTCATCGACCTCCGTGGTATGGACGGCTTGCTCCACATCACCGACATGAGCTGGGGCCGCGTAAATCACCCATCTGAAATGCTTCACATCGGTCAAGCAATCGACGTGATCATCTTGGAAGTTGACCGCGACAAAGAACGTGTATCTCTTGGCTTGAAGCAAATGAGCGACAACCCATGGGCCGACATCGAACGCAAATACCCAATCAACTTGCGTGTTAGCGGTCGTGTTACCAAGCTTCTTCCATACGGCGCATTCGTTGAATTGGAAAAAGGCGTTGAAGGTCTCGTACACGTTTCCGAACTTTCCTGGACCAAGCGCATCACTCGTCCGAGCGATGTTCTTAAGCTTGACCAAGAAATCGAAGCAATCGTGCTTTCCATCTCCGTTAAGGAACAAAAAATCTCCTTGGGCGTTCGTCAACTCGAAGAAAACCCATGGGCCGATATCGAATCCCGCTTCCCAATTGGTACCCTTATCAAGGGCCAAGTTCGCAACCTTACTCCATATGGAGCATTCGTTGGTTTGGAAGAAGGCATCGACGGCATGATCCACGTTTCCGACATGAGCTGGACCCGCAAGATCAACCACCCATCCGAAGTTCTCAAGAAGGGCGACGAAGTGGAAGCAATCGTTTTGGAAATCAAGAAAGAAGACCAACGTGTTTCCCTCGGTATCAAGCAGCTTGAATCCGATCCATGGGAATCCATCAACGACCGCTTCAAGGTTGGTGACATGGTTTCCGGTCAAGTGGCCAAGATCGCTAGCTTCGGTGCATTCGTCAACTTGGACGGTGACATTGACGGCTTGATCCACATCTCCCAATTGAGCGAAGATCACGTAGAACGCGTGAAGGACGTTATCAAGGTAGGTGATGAAATCACTGCTCGCGTAATCAAAGTTGATAGCGTAGAACGTCGTATCGGTCTTTCCATTAAGGCTGTTAACTACGATAGCGAACAACTTCGCCGCGAAACAGCTTCCTTCGAAGCTCTTCGTCCTAGCAGCGATATGGTTGGCCTCGAACAAGCCTTCAATCTTGCTACTCGCGAGAACGAAGAATGGAGCCCATCCGAAGAAAACTAAGCTAATCGCTTAAATACATTTATTCAAATGCCACCTTCTTCATTGAGGGTGGCATTTGTTTTTTCTTTATTAAGAGATAAAAAAAGAGAACCGGCTCACACCGATTCTCTCAAATAATTATTTGGATAAACTTATTTCAAATTTTCTTTCCATGGGATTTGGGTGTCGTTTGGATCTACCGTCATTCCATGCTCATTGAACCAAGGGAACATATCTTTACCCATAGCAATGCTGATGATAGCTACGGTATCGTTCATGTTATAGCGATGGTCTAATTTGGCCGGAACGAATTTGCGCTTGGCACGGAAATACTTGCCTAAGAAATCCGGTTCGGATTTTTTCAATTCTTCAAATACCCAGAAGCTTTTGCCCCAATGAATTTCATTTTTCTTTCCTGCGTCGAGTTCCGGCGCACTTGAATCGGTGGCATTACCATTGATATCATAGAGTTTCATCGTAGGATCGATTCTTGAAGCACGCTGAATGTTTTGGGCGATTCTCTTATCGCCTTCTTCTTTATATCCTGCATCACCCATGACTAAGTCACCAACATAGGTGGCGATTGGTTCATTCCAAACTTCCGGATGTGGTAATACCCAAGAGTGAGTAAACTCATGAGTGAGGAACTCGATCATGCCGTGTTCTACTTTAGGGAAGTTTTCCCAAAAAACAGCTAAACCAACAAAACCACCGGCAGAAAAACCACCCCCACCTGTGCTAAGTAAACCAATTTTAGAACCCATACCTTCGGATAGAGGCACACCCATTCTTTTTTCAATAAGAGGAGTAGTCTTACCTTGAATTCTTACCATATCATTGAAATATGGTGCCATATAGTCGCTGTAATAGAATGTAATACCATTAATGTCTTTTACATTACCCATTTTTTGGGAACCAAGTTGAGGTAATGCCGCCTTGGTATCTACTTCTTTGGTGCTTGCCGCTTTTTGGAGTATAGGAGTTACCCATTTATTGTTGATTGGGTCAGACGCATCAGGTCTGTTCCCGAATAAATTGCGAGATCCTAATAATAAAACCCCTTTGCCTATTTTTTTGGCCGCTAAAATAACTTGGTCTTCAGACCCTTGTACCAATGGAGTCCATTTTTTGGGTTCATTAAGTTTTAAGTAGTCAAAATTACCACCTTCAATTTCAGAATCTATTCCGATGGCTTTAGTTCCCTTAAACGGACCCGTTGCTTTGCCTTCAAAACTTGCTCCAAATGCTTTGGCTAAATCATTTTGTCCTTTATTTCCTTTAGATCCACCAATTAAGACGCACCCACCATTCTTAAGATAATTTTTTAAGAAATTAATATCCTTTGCATTATATGTTAGATGAGGGTCGCAACCTAAAAGAAGTATCAAATTGATGTTTTTTGTATCTATGTCATATAAATTACCCCAATTGGTAATAATTTTTTGCTGGGGAAGGTATTGTTTTTGGAATCTACCGTCTGTATAAAATGAAAATTCATGAGACAAGTCAGCGATGCCATGGATCGGAGGCCCTTCTTGAGCAATCACTTGCAATGAAGATAGCGCTAGTGTTGTGCATAGCGCAGGTAAAAAACTCAAATGTAATTTTTTCATCATGATTATTACGATATTAGATAATTTTTCTTTCGAATCAATGATCTAAACTTGGTCTATTTTTGTTGCCATATCATAGACTGGACGTGTGCATAAAAGAGCCTATGATGAAAGCGGATGAAAAAATTTGTATATATATTATTATGCTTGAGTTGTTTCACGCCATGGATGAATGCACCTTTAGCGCTTGTATTAGGTATCGTTTTTAGTTCTTTATGGGGGTTCCCTTTTGGATCCGAACCCGGTAAATGGATTAGTTTACTGTTGAAAGTTAGTGTTGTCGGACTAGGTTTTGGCATGAATGTGGAGAGTGCTATTGATGCCGGGAGCAAGGGTATCGGATTGACGATTGGATCTATTATATTTGTTTTAGTGGCCGGATACTGGTTAGGTAAATGGATGAAAATGCCTATTA
The DNA here is from genome assembly GCA_002471255.1 of Akkermansiaceae bacterium UBA7331. Taxonomy (GTDB): domain Bacteria; phylum Verrucomicrobiota; class Verrucomicrobiia; order Verrucomicrobiales; family Akkermansiaceae; genus Akkermansia. The sequence goes on from DKPP01000011.1 coordinate 484,338, forward strand.
AGGAGTCCTTTTTGATTTCTTCGGGTACGGCTATTTGCGGGGGTAGTGCCATTGCTGCTGTCGCTCCGGCTGTTAAAGCTGACGGTAAATCCATTTCAGTATCGTTGGGGGTAGTGTTTGCCCTTAATTCCGTAGCTTTAGTAGTGTTCCCGCCATTGGGCCATTTATTTCAAATGACTCAAGAGCAATTTGGTCTTTGGTGTGCGATTGCTATTCATGATACTAGCTCTGTGGTGGGTGCGGCAAGTGCCTACGGTGGGGAAGCTTTGGCTATCGCTACTACAGTGAAATTAGCACGTGCCTTGTGGATTATTCCTTTAGCTATTTTAGCTGCATGGTTATTTAAATCGAAGGATACAAAGCCTAGTATTCCTTGGTTTATTGCCTTTTTCATAGGGGCGTTATTGATGAATAGTTATTTGCCGATTCCGGAAATTGTTTCAGGTAGTATTGTTGATTTTTCGAAAATGCTTCTCATTTTAACACTACTTTTAATTGGTAGTACTTTATCATGGGATCGCGTGAAATCTGTTGGTTGGCCTCCTCTTATTCAAGGCGTGATTTTATGGGTAGCCGTATCGATATTATCATTCTTAATGATTTATTAATTTTGCTCATTATTAACGCCGGTTTGCTATGATTTAATCACTAGTATACCGGCAAATTTATCGACAAGATTTCTGTATAATTTTTAATGTCGAAAATAAAGAAGGCCACCTTGCATGGAGCAAGGTGGCCTCTTTTAAGAAGTATATCTAATCTTTAAGGATTAGGAGAAGCTCTTGAGTAAGCTTTGGCGTTGTTCTTCCATTTCCTTAGGAAGCTTGTTGCCAACCTTGTCGAAGAGTTCGGTTTGGCTGGTCAATTCAGCTTGCCATTCGGATGGAGTCAAAGCCATGTTCATTTCGAAATCAGCTTCGGTGTAGTCTTCAAGACCGGTCTTGTCGAGTTCGGCGTAGGTTGGGGAAACACCAAGTTTAGTTGGTGTGCCTTCTACTTGACCCTTAACGCGGCGAAGAATCCAGTCGAGAACGCGCATGTTGTCGCCGAAACCAGGCCAGATGAACTTACCTTCAGGGGACTTGCGGAACCAGTTTACGTTGAAGATCAACGGTGGGTTTGCAACAGTCTTGCCCATGTCCAACCAATGCTGCCAGTAGTCACCTACATTGTAGCCGATGAATGGAAGCATAGCCATTGGGTCACGACGTACTTGACCGATAGCACCAAATGCTGCTGCGGTCATTTCAGAACCCATGGTAGCACCTACGTAGCAACCATGATCCCAGCTGCGGGATTGGAATACGAGAGGCATGGTGGTAGCGCGGCGGCCACCGAAGAGAATAGCGGAAAGGGAAACACCTTCTGGGTTTTGCCATTCTGGGTCGATTGTTGGGCACTGAGCTGCTGGAGCTGTGAAGCGAGCATTTGGGTGTGCACAGTTACGGCCACAGTCTGGAGTCCAGTCGTTACCTTGCCAGTCGATTGCGTGTGCAGGGGCGTCGCCGTCCATGCCTTCCCACCAAACGTCACCGTCGTCGGTAAGACCAACGTTTGTGAAGATAACGTTCTTCTTGATGGTGTCCATAGCGATTGGGTTGGTCTTGTAAGAAGTACCAGGAGCTACGCCGAAGTAACCGTTTTCAGGGTTGATGGCGTGGAAGGTACCGTCTTCGTGAGGCCAGATCCAAGCGATGTCGTCACCGATGATGGAAGTTTTCCAGCCTGCTTCACGGTAGGAAGCTGGTGGAACAAGCATAGCGAGGTTGGTTTTACCACAAGCAGATGGGAATGCACCACCTACATAAACTTTTTCGCCGGTTGGAGATTCGATGCCCAAAAGGAGCATGTGTTCAGCCATCCATTTGTTCTTGTGAGCGATAGCGGAAGCGATACGCAAAGCTAAGCACTTCTTACCAAGAAGGGCGTTACCACCGTAACCGGAACCGAAGGACCAGATTTCCTGAGTTTCAGGGAAGTGGCAGATGTATTTTTCTTCGTTACAAGGCCAGGTAACGTCAGCTTGACCTGCTGCAAGAGGAGATCCAACAGTGTGGAGACATTTTACGAAGGAACCGTAACCGTCACGCTTAGGATTGCCACCACCGTTTACTTCGTCTTCAAGACGCTTGAGAACTTGAGCACCCATATTAGCCATGATGCGCATGTTAACTACTACGTATGGGGAATCGGAGATTTCGATACCGATTTTTGCAAGAGGGGAGTCGATAGGACCCATGCAGAAAGGAATAACGTACATGGTACGGCCTTTCATGCAACCTTCGAAAAGACCATTAAGCTTGGTCTTCATTTCAGCTGGGGCTGCCCAGTGGTTGGTAGGACCTGCGTCTTCTTCTGATTCGCTGCAGATAAAGGTACGGTCTTCAACGCGAGCTACGTCGGAAGGAGTAGAACGAGCCAAGAAACATCCTGGACGCTTTTCAGGGTTCAATTTGATAAAAGTGCCTTTTTCAACCATCATGTTGCAAAGCTCATCATTTTCTTCTTGTGAGCCATTGCACCAATAGATGGATTCCGGTTGGCAGAGTTGGGCGATTTCCTCAACCCACTTTTTTGCTTCTTCGTGAGTGGTACTCATGGTGAGGCGATACTATTTAACGAGTCAACGAATATCAAGCTTAGTTTGTCTAATCTAGGGTGTTTTTGATTGGAGTGATTTGTTTATTGTTGGTATTAAGATATTTGTGATTTTTTGTATGACAGATTAAGTGAGAGGTTGCGGGATTGTTCTTGATAGTTTGACTTGTTAGGTGTATTTAAGAATTATGTCTTTCAAGTGGCTTTTTAATCAATTAGCTTTAACCGGAGTAGCATGCGTAATGGTATCTTGTTCAGACGTTATGCGTCCGCCGGCGATCAGCTTCAAAATCGCCGATACTCCAGTTGTGCCACGTAGTATACCTCAAATGGGATCAGAGGTGAGAGTGAAGCAAGATTTTATGTCCAAATCGAGCAGACCTCGACGTAAAGCAAGCTCGATGAGTCCAAAGTTTATTACCATTCATAGTACGGCTAATCGTTCGGCAGATGCCTTGCAACACGCTAGAGCTTTGAAAAATGGCGCTTTAGGTAGCTTAAATTGGCACTTTACTGCAGATGAAAATCTAGCTGTGCAGCATATCCCGCTAAATGAGACCGGCCGTCATGCCGATAAAGGTGGTCCGGGGGATCGCTTCTCCATTGGCATTGAAATGTGTGAGGTCAGAGGGCAAAATTGTCCTCGCGTATATGCTCGAGCTGCAAAGTTGACTGCCATTTTAATGAAGAGATACAATATTCCACTAAGAAACGTTGTGCCTCACTATTATTGGACCGGCAAGAATTGCCCTGCTCCTTTATTGACTAATGGTCGCCCCGGATACAAGTGGAGCTGGTTTATTTCTCGAGTGGATTATTATAGACGTTGCCTTGATGCCAAGCCTGCGCCCGTAGCTGTAAATAACGGCAGACCGGCAGGTACACCATCTCGTATCGGTCCACCTCCGATGGGTTCTCTTTAAATTATTGATTTGTGACGGAGATAACTCCTTTATTTTCTTACACGACTTGCTTGAAGGATGTGCATCATATTTCAAGCAAGGAGTGTGAATTGTTAGAGAAGTCCGGTTTTTTAACCGTACGAGATTTATTGTTTTATCTACCCAAGCGATATGAGGACAGGCGCCGATTTGATGAGTTTGGTGCTCTAGGTCAGCAAAAACCGGTTTGCTTGCACGTTAATGTTATTGATGCGCGTACTAAGTTTGCCGGAGCTAAGCGTAGATATACCGAGGTGCTCGTGGAGGAAAAAGGGATGGTAAAAACCCGATTTTCTTGTATTTGGTTTAATATGCCAATGATCGGCAAAATGTTGTGTGCCGGTCATGAATTAGTATTATTTGGGACGGCGAAAAAGTTTGGTAAAAATTTATGCATGCTACACCCTGACTTTGAAGTGGTGAAGGATGATGCCTATCACAGTATCCATTTAGAAAGGATTGTTCCTGTGTACGGAGGTCGTTTAGGGATTTCAATTCGACGTTTACGCGAAATTATCTGGGGAATCTTTGAAAAGTTAGATTTTTCTCCTGAATCTGATGTGTATGAATTTGTGCCTGAACAAACCCAAAAAGAGGCGCTCAACTTATTGCATTTTCCCGATTCCATGGAGCAAGCTGCATCAATGAAGCGTCGCTTTGCTTTAGAAGAATGTTTGGGGATTCAACTAAATGTTGGTATTCGCCGTCGTATGGTGCAAGCCAAACATGGTTTCAAAACTGCTAGTAAAACGGCTCTTTTAAAAGATTTATCGGAGATTTTGCCATTTGAATTAACAGCCGGACAGAAACAATGCATCAAAGAAATTTTTGATGATATGCGCTCACCTCATGTCATGAACCGCTTGCTACAAGGGGATGTCGGTTCAGGGAAAACCTTGGTTGCTCTTTGCGCAATGTTGCTTTGTGTCGAGCATGGTTTTAGCTCGATGATGATGGCGCCTACTCAAATTTTAGCAGAGCAACACTATCAACAATTTTTACGTTTATTGACCCCTTTGGGCATCAATGTGTCTCTTTATACGGGAGATAAACGATTAGACTCTCATGTGGGTTTTAAATCAGATCCGCGTATTATTGTTGGGACTCATGCCTTGTTATATGCTAAAGATATTGAAGATCAGGTCGGTTTAGTAGTCATCGATGAACAACATAAATTTGGAGTTAATCAACGTGCTTCTTTAATCGATAGAGGAGAGTTATGTCCTGATGTTTTGGTGATGACTGCCACGCCGATTCCTAGGACGCTGACTCTGACCGTTTATGGTGATTTAGATGTATCATTGCTCGAGCAAATGCCTTCCGGCAGGGGGGAGATGACTACTTTTGTGCGTCCGTATTCGGCAATGAAAAAGGTAGTGAGTTTTGTGAAGAGCCAGATCGATGAAGGGCGGCAAATTTATGTCGTATCCCCCATGATTGAAGGTGAAAGTAAGGCTAGAAGTGTGGCTGAGGATCTTGCTTATTGGCAAAAGGCTTTACCTAAATATGCTGTGGGCTTGTTGCATGGTAAAATGAGCAGTGAGGATAAAGATCAAGTGATGCGAGACTTTAAAGCCAATAACATTCAAATCCTTGTTTCGACGACGGTTGTTGAAGTCGGTGTAGATGTTCCTAACTCAACCGTGATGATTATTAATGATGCAGAGAGATTTGGCTTAGCTCAATTACATCAATTACGCGGACGCATTGGCCGTGGTGAGCACCCGTCTTACTGTATATTGGTAACGGCTAGTGATGAAGAGAGTGAAGAATGGGCTAAGCTCAAGATATTGGAAGAAACTCGCAACGGCTTTGATTTGGCTGAAAAAGATTTACAAATTCGAGGTCCCGGTGATGTGTTGGGAACGAGCCAAAGTGGTTTAAAAGATGTAAGTTTCGGTGATTGGATCGGTGATATACGCTTGATCCAACGCGCCCAATTTTTGGCAAACAAAATTTTGGATGAAGATCCGCAACTTAGTTCAAAAAAATACCGCTCTTTGCGTTCCTTGTTGCAAGGAGACTGCCAAAAAGCGGTAATTAACTAAATATTATATAAATTAGCGTTGTTCGCGGATAATTTCCGTGCCAATGCCATCGTTTGTGAAGATTTCAAGTAAGATAGAGTGAGGTACTCGGCCGTCGATGAAGTGTACTTTGCGTACTCCTGCATTGAGTGCTTCTACTGCAGACTTGATTTTAGGAATCATGCCGCCAGATACGGTTCCATCATCAATGAGCTCCAATGCTTCTTGTCTGGTGATCGATTTGATCAAGCTAGATTCGTCAGAAGGGTCTTGCATGATGCCCGGTACATCGGAAATATACACCAATTTGACAGGTTTGATTTCTTTAGCCAAAGCCGCTGCTGCTAAGTCGGCATTTACATTAAGTGGATTGTGAGTGCCAAGCTCTTTTGCAAGAGGAGAAATGATTGGTGTGATTTGCATTTCAATCGCTTCTTGAATCTTGCTTGCTTGGCAGCCGATTACCGAGCCTACTTCACCGATGTCGATCGGATTGCCGTCAGAATCTTTTTCTTGAATCTTTTCTCCAACGAAAACTTCCGTACCGGGAATGCCGATGGCTTTGCCGCCGAAATCACGGAACATTTGAGCTAAGCCCGGATTAATGGTGCCTGAAAGAGTTTTTTCAACAATAGAGATAGCCTCTTTTGTTGTCACACGTAGGCCATTGACGAATTTAGCCTCAAGGCCTGCTTCGTTCATAGCTTTTGAAATTGCCTTACCACCGCCATGTACGACTACCGGATTAAAGCCTAAGACTTCGAGTAAAACGATGTCGCGCATCAGTTTTTTAACCAATTCAGGGTCATCCATAGCGCTACCACCAAATTTGATTAATACCGTTTTATCACGATAGGCTTGCAAATAGGGAAGGGCGTTTACCAAGATTTCTGCCTTCTCGATCAACTGAGGAAGTTGTGAATTCATAATGATGATAATGTGTGAAAATTAGATAAGTCTGCGCATTTTAAAGAAGATAATCGGCAATACGATAGAGATCGCAATGGCGATCAACGCTCCGTAATAACCATATTCAAACGTCGTTTCAGGCATGTTTTGGAAGTTCATACCATAAATACTGGCGATCAAAGTTGCCGGCATGAAGATAACAGATGCCACCGTGAAAATTTTAACGATTTCGTTTTGCTCAATATTGATTAAGCCTAACACGGCATCAAGCATAAAGTTAACGTTGCCTGAAAGGAACGTAGCGTATTCCGATAAGGAAGTGACGTCTCGGCTGATAGGTCTCAAGCGACTGTAGAGTGTCGAGTTATTTTCATCTAATGCTTCTTCATTACTTGCGTAAGTCAGTAAGCGAAGTAAGTTGACCAAACAGTCACGCTGGCGGGTCAATAAGTCACCCACTCGACCTAAGTCTTGTAAAGTAAGGCGTAGTGTATTTGAAACGCGCGTTTTTTTCTTTGTTTTTGAGTCAAGATCTTCGCGTCGGAAAATACTCTTGGATAATCGGTCAAGTTCGGCTCCAAATCGTTCCAATACGTCTGCCTGACGATCAACAATGGTTTCAAGCAAGCCGATAAACACTTGATCTCGATTGATTTGTTTTTGGCGTAACAATTGGTGCGAGAAAACTCGGAATGAATAAGAGTCGGAATGTCGAATAGTGATGATTTTTCCCTTCATCAAAACGAAGGTAATTTCCGATAAGGAGGGGGATTCCGTGTCCACTCGGCTCAAAACCGTAGTCGTCATGAAGCGAGCGCCATCTTCGGTATATAATCGACTCGTCGCCTCGATCTCTCGCATCTCATCATAGGTTGGCATTTCGGTCCCGCAAATCTGTTCAACGAACCTGATTTCTGACGGTTCCGGCGTTAAAAGGTCAATCCAAAAGATGGAGTCCAGATTTAGAACGTTCGCATCTACTTCCGTAGTGCGTTCGATACCATCCGGAGTTTGACGATAGAGACGAATCATGCGTTAATACTGTGCTAAATGTGAAAAACTTAGAAGGGCATGATGTCCTGAGACACCCGGTAAGACTAGAATGACTGTTTTCACAAGAAAAGGAAAGAAAAAAGAACGAAAAAGTGCCAACATCATCCGCATGATTTGACACTTAATCGCTTTGCTCGTGTGACGAAACTGTAAGATATTATTGATATTAGTTTTTCATGGTCTCTATTTGACCTGCTTGTTTTTTGGTTTATGTTTTTTAATATTTTTGTTTATGGCCTTTATTCTGATCGAGCTATTGCCATACTGCATAGTTTCTGTGTTGGCCCATGCTTTAATCGTCCACTCTTGTGGAGTTGCAGGTAAGGTAAAAGGTATGGATGCTTGCCCTTTAGAATTAGTTTTGATAGATCCGTACCATTTGAATTGAGCGATTGGTTTATTGTATTGAGGCATAGGTCCATCCATTTCCGAATTGATCATTGTAAGTTCATATATTGATGGTCTTGCATCTTTACCCGGAGGGAAAGCGGTAAATGTTTTTAACAATGAGGAAGATTGTTGTTCGCTGTTATCTCGATAGAGAAAGAGGGAATGCTCCGATTTGTGTTGGGAATTTCGTATTTGGTTCAAAAGATAGGACTCATCAACTTTTATCTCATCATCATTTTCATTATAACATCTGAGGATATTAAGTTCTCTATTGAGTAAGGTATGCGAAGAATTGCCCCACATTTGTTGAAAAAGAGATTCATTTTGCAATCTCCAAGTCATTGCATCGTCAAATAGAGAAGCATAAATTGATATGCAAACTTCGGCATTGGGTACAGGCTCACCATTTAAATGAGTGACCGATACCGTAACAGAGCCTTTTTCTTTGATTTTATATACTTCTTTATTAGGAGTGAGCGTTAGTAGTAAACATTGGTTTGCCGGAGGATCATTGATATCAATAGTTTCCTTTTGAGGCCCAGCAGAGTTTAATTCCACCGCTGAAAGGGATAATGGATACTGTAGCGTTTGTTCTTTGGGTATGGTTAATATGTATTGATGATTTGAAGTTTTTATTAATTGCTTGGAGTTGCGGATATTTGCGTGATTTAAAAATAACCAGACGTATTGTGAGTCCTTAGCTGTCGTAATGAGTATATTAACGGGTTGTCCTAATTCATATCCAGGATATTCGGGGATGACGTTGAATGAATCAAAAGATGTTTTTTCCGAATTTCCGGCAATGAAGATAGGCAAAGTATAATTGGCTTTTTGCCCATTAGGATGCTTCCACTCGGATATTAAAAGATAATCACCCGAAAGTGTGGGAATAAATTCCCATTTATTTGTGCCATATGCATTTAATTCAATATCCCATGACTGAATGGCTGTTTGTTGTTGGTTTTTAGCTACAAGACTAATTTTGCCGCGAACATTGGAATAATTGATATTATTTGAATTTTTCGCCGTCCATTGTATGGAATAAGGCATGCCGACAGCCCCGAAATTTTGTTTAGGAAGTGCAGAAATCGTGAATTTTTCAAAATGTGCCGGTAAAAGTTGATTAATTGTCTCACCAAGATAATGAATATTAGCCCGATAAAATTCGTAACCTAGATACTGAGGATTATCGTTGGGATAATGTGGGGAAATAAATGAATAAGAAGATTTATCGGTTGAGTTAAAGTGTAACTTGTTGTTTATGAGTAAATTGATACTGTGTAAAGAATTAGTTGAGGTATAAGGGTATCGAGGGGACAATCTTGTGGAAATACGTATATCCAATGGTGATGTATTTTTTTTACTATCAGCTTTAAATGAAAGTGTATTTTCATCATTACCCGGATGCCATGAAATTTGATAAGGGAATTTATCATTATTCACACCAGCGACATAAATTGGTTGGGTGCAGGTAAGAATCAATGAGGGTTTGTCCTCATTTGAAAGATCAAATAATGTGATATAGATGTTACCTTTGTTGAAATCTTGAGGAATAGGTAATTGAAATTCAAAACTGCCATTTTTGTTTAAAGTGTATATTTTTTCAAAAATACGATCTTTCTCATAGTCATATGTCGTGGCAATTAATTTGACTTTCGTGCCTTCTATGCCTTGTGTATTCGGGTTATTGATATTGGGTTTACCGCAAATCACCTTTCCCTTGATTGTGTCTCCTTCTGAATAGAAAGGTTGATCATAGATAACCGATCCAAAGATCATATCATCCGTTTGGGGTTTGTTTCTATTATCAAACAAGTCAATAGTTTCATACGAAGGTGGGATGATGAATCTTTTTCCTTCGACTTGAAAATTCCCCGTATAGATAAGACTGTTGGCTTCTTTTTCAAAATATACAACCCCATCCAGCTTATCATCTGTATGATTTAACTCCGTTTTGGGTTGATTAATGATGATGTCACAACTGCCTTGATTATCTGTACGTACATGAAATGTTGATGCGGTTTTTGTTTCTCCGTCTTGGTAGAATAAGTGAAGGGTTCCGGTGATCCCCTCGATAGGTTTGCTCGTTTTGCGTGAATAAAAATAGAGAGATACACCTGTATCCGTTTGTTTGATAAAATAAGCGATTGGAGAATAGTGTATCAGAAACGTTTGTGGATTATCTTTATTTGATGACTTCACGACATAATAGCCAGGTTCTTCTATAGGTACATCCATTTTACCTATATACCATTGGTATGGTTTTGCCGTTTCTGCTCCGATAGTAAAGGAAACGGGTTGCTCTAAATACTTTTGTAGAGGCTCACTATTATCTTCGATCGCTTTTAAAAGAGGATCAACATTATAATTGAATGATTCGTAGTTAAGGTTTTCTTTTTTGCTACTGAGTTCCTTTATTTTCTCTTCGGAAAGTTTTGCCATATCAAGTCGCGATACCGTCCATGTTTCTTTTGGAGAATTACGATAAAAAATAGGTACGGAAACAACATTGTTCGGCGCATCCGTGATAGGGAGATTCAAATATTCTGTTTGAGCGATAATACAGGGAGATGAGATGGCTGTGAGGGTTTCTTTTAGTATCGTTCTCTGTTTCTCTGTTAAGTTTGCCTGATTTTTTTCTAGCTCTTTTAAGATATTTGTCGCTCGATCAAATTGAGATCGATTCCAAAATTCTGTCGCTAGCTTAAAGGCAATAGAAAAATTTTCGGGATTTTCTTTGTAAGCGGTAAGGTATGTTTCCAGATAATTTTCTCTACCTGATAAATGAATAGTTTGTTGAGATGAGTCATTAGGGAGAATACCATATGGAGCAATAAAAACGGATTGATCGTCTTTTAAGCCTTTTAATATTTGTACATGTTCCGCATTTGGTAAGACATTTCCGATGGGAGCATAGGATAAACTTGATTCGCGTCTGACTATATTAGCCCAAGCTAAATCAGCCTCTAGCGTAAGTTTAGGATCTAATATTTTACATTGATTTAGCAACCACAAGATGCGCTCCCCATCATTTTTGGATGATTCCCAAGAATTAGGCGTTTTGAATAAAGAGAAATCTACTTTGGCCCAAGGGTTCCATCCATAATATTGGTCTTTGGGTATATCATTTAAATCACGATTTTCCAGTAATTGACGATAGAGACTTGGATTTTCCCATGATTCTTGTCTGTCTATTAACCAATGATTAGCCAAATCTAAAGCACAATGGGCTGCTAGAGTTTTTTTGTCTTGTTTTTTTGCTAATGCAAATGCTTCCCATAAAAATTTTTGACCTCTTATACTAAATGGTTTTTTATCGGGGAAGGTCTGGTTTTTTGTAAAATTGGGGTCTTCCAATAACTGAAAATATCCGAGGCCTAAAGCCAAGGCGTATTCTGCTGAATGAGGGAATTTTTTTAATAATTGGTCAGAAAGATTGATATATAAATTTTTATTGTTGTATTTGTTTTCTTTGATTAATCCACTTATAAGGACTGGCACTAATTTGTCTGCCGTTTTTGGGTTACCTTGTAGAAGTTGAGTCCATGCTTCATGGATTGACTGATTATCTTTGAAATAATCTTCCTGTATGGTCGTATCGTCAGATTTAGCTTGTGAATCATTGTCTGCTTTGACCAGATTTAGAGAAAGAGATAGTAGCGCGTAATATATTAAATAAGAGTAAGTTTTCATCGTTTGTTTTAGTTGTCGTTTTTAGGTTTTTCAAAATTCCAGAGTTTTTGTGTATAACCTTCTTTTAAATCTTTGGTGTGGGCCTTTACTTTGATACGCCAAGAGGAAGACTCTAATGGTAAAGTAAAAGGAATAGACGCTTTACCCTGTGCATCTGTTTGAATATCGGAAGAAAAGAGCAAGGAATATCCCCAGTCATAGGGCGGATGTATTGGTTCATTAGGTAAATCCGGTGTGAGGTTTCGCTTATCAAAGTTTCTTGGTTTACTTGGGTAATGTCTGCCTATGTAAGATGTTTTTAAATTTTCATCCCTATTAGATACGATACTAAAGGCGCAACCATCATTTCCATTATAGAATCTTGGACTAATATAAAATGCTCTATAATTTCTTGAACTGAATAGATGATATGAAGATCCAGTGCTTATTTTGGATGCATAGTTCACTTTCGGCCATATGGGGAACATCGCATTTAACCTTCGTGATGATGAGTTTTTGTCTAAATTGGCATCATAGATGCTGACAAATAATAGAGCATTAGCTATAGGTTCCCCATTTTCATCTTGTACCTGAACATCTAATTGTCCTTTTTTGGGATTCTCTATGTCGGTTGTTATCGATGTCACAATATCCAGATTTTTTAAATCGGGTAATATCCATATGCTTTTTTGCTTGGTAGCACTCATCTGATTATGGGCGTGTGTAGCCATCACCTCGAAATTAGACCAATCAGATTTATCCGGTTTAATGCGAATGATTTTATATCCCTTATCTATCGGATATGTTTGAGTAGTTTGCTTTTGTGTGCCGGCTCTCATATCAAACCAAATGGTACCGCCATCTGAAGGAGCTGTTATAAGAAGTTCAACCTCCTCATTGGGAGCATATTCTCTTTTGCTTGGAATGATTTGTATAGACCGGAATGGGCTCTGTATATTATCTCCCACGATACAAAGAGGCGTATCTGTGTAGGATATGCCTCCCTCTTGGTCAATCCATGTGCCTTTAAGACGATACTCACCTGCGATTGTAGGGATAAAATCTAGCTTTGCCTTGCCTTTTTCGTCAGTAGTTACTGTCCAAGATTGGATGATATCATCTGTGGTAGGATTTTGATTCGTGTCTTCAAAGACTAAATAATCATAGGTAGATACGGCTTTGGCATTTTCATTTTTACGTATTAGCTGAATATTTCCTTTGACTTGTTTAATGTCTGTACCCATGACGCTGTGGGCTTCCCATGTAATGTGATAGGGTTTGTCTTGAGTGGCGAATGTTGAAGAAGGATAGTCGATGAGGAGAAGAGGATAATTGGAAACACGATATGTTTTTTCTATGGGAAATGATTGCCCCTCTTCATTTATATATAGACCTTTAATCTGATAGCAAAAACTTTGAAATTGTTTCGTAGGCTCCAACTTAATCGGGAATAAGTGGTTGTAGCTAAATATAGCCTGTCCATGATCATCAAGAGTTAAAATATCGTTGAGAAGTCTTGTCGGCCAGATCTCTATATTAAAATCAGCAGTACGAAATTCATGTTGCATCCAATGATCCATGGATGATTGGTTCTTTTCGTACTCATCCTCTTTGTAAGTAAGTATGTATTTGATTATGCCTTTCGGAACGTCGCTTGATTCTGAAGCCTCAAATCCCATAGTGATCGGTTTGCCATATTCGATTTTATTATTTTTGATCGTGATGTTTATAGGCGATTTATCGATCTCTTCGTTTTCAATATCAACCTTAAAAGTATTAGCGTAATTCGAATCTTTTTCCGTTATTTGAACTTTTATTTGACTTCTACGGTTAGACTCTCTTTTAGATGTATTGGGTAATGGTATATCAAAATTGATGATTCCAAACTCATTAGGGGTCTTAATGATTTTGTTATTTATTTTTTCAAAAGGGTCAGGGTAGTTTTCAGCTTGTGTCTCTATCAGTAACTCCTTCGACGGAGTAGCATCTGTAAAGCTATTATCATAGTTAGAGATGACACACTGACCTTTAATGGTATCACCCGGAAAATAGACCGGTCGATCAAATTGGCAATAGATCGATTGTAGATCAGTTGCTTTTTTCGAGTCTTTTTCAGATAATTGTTTTTGGTTACTGTCCGTTATACACTCAAGCCTAGTCGGTTCGATAACACTTTTTTTGTCTCCTTGAGAAATAATGCCGCCTATATAAACGTCTGCTCGATTCCCATTATCATCAATAACATTTTCAAAGGGCGTTTTTATCTTAAAGATCCCCATTTCATCTGAAACGCATTCAATTTGCTCATGAAGTATTTTGTCCTTAGATCTCATATAGACATAAAAAATCCCTTGGGCTTTGACGACAGGTTTACCGGTATCTTTATATGCGCTGATGCATTCAAAACCATTGACGGTATTTCGTAGTAGGTAATTAAATGGGTCGATTCGAACAAAACATGGATATTTGACAGTATTATTTTTACCTTCAATAGCATATATCCCCTCTTTGTTAATAGGTAATTTTATTTCCTCATTGAACCATTCATTTGATCGTGATGTAGAGAAATCTGATGATATTTCAGCTATTTGCTTACAATAGCGATCTTTTTGTGGCTTTATCGTTGACTCCCAAAGTGAATCATACGTTAATTTTCCTATTTTTCTGGCATGTTCGTTCGGATCAGTAATAGTTTTTAATTCATCAAAAGCATCTTTGTACACTTGGACGAGATCAATTTCATCAATCGTCAAAATATCTTTGGGAGAATTGCAATACCGAGCTAATATGGAAATACCATCATTTGTAAGGGCCTCTTGAGAAATTTTATTTTGATCGGTTTTATTGTAGAGTCTAAGACAAGGATGCCCAATGTCATTTAAAAAACTGCATTGTCGTGATAATTTCTCCTTATCCTCATTAGATATGTGCTTGAGACATTCATCCATCACTTTTTTTGCTTCGGTGAACATGCCCCTGTTCCATAATTCCATAGCTAGATAATTAGACACGTCAGATTGTTTCGGATCGTCTTTCAGTATATTACGATATACTTGAATGTAATCATTAGCGCCGGTCAGAGTTAATACACGACCATTCTGAGACTCTTCTTCTGAACTGCCAAGGGTTTCGCTCGGAAGATAATATTCATTGACTTTTAGTTTTCTTCGTATGTGATAAGCCTCATTTTGTACGATGTCGTTTGAGTAAGGGACACATTGTTGTGCAAACCAAATTCGCATAAGATTTGCCCATTTGAGATCGACTTCGTTTTTACATTTGGGGTTGAGCCTCTTTGCTTCTTGGAAAAGCCAAAGGACGCGTTCCCCATCACTTTTTGCCTCTTCCCAACTTGGAGGTGTTTGAAAAACTTGAAAGCGATAGATAACAATTTGTTTTACTTGATCTAGAGATGGATTTGGAGATGGTGGTTGAGGTTGAGTTTGTAGTATTGGATTGGCTTCAATAGGTGTTAAGCCTGTGCTGAAAACATTTGTTGGAGTATCACGAAATTGATTCAAATCACCATTTAAAATATTTGCAATTCGAATGGCTATAGTTGCGGCAAGTTTGTTTTTCTTTTGCTGCTTAGCGAGATTAAATGCTTTGACAAAACGATCTAGGGCCTTTTTTTTGTTAAAAGTAGGATCGTAAACACGTGCATATTCATTTGGTCCGTATTCACTTTCTTCATCAATATTAACTAATGGATTACAAAAAACGTCAGGTAAGATCAAATAGGTCTCAGCTATCGCTGAAAGGTGCTCAGGGGAATGAGGGAATATTTTTAAAAGTTCATCTTCTTTTGTTTGAAAGTCAATGTATTCTTTCGGAGTATAGGCCAGTACATTTTGGGTATATTTCAATAGCGTTTTTTGAATATCTTGAGTTTTGTTATTGATAAGAATTTGCCATAATTCAGAAGCTTTTAACTTTTGTTGTTCTTCACGTTCTCTCCAATCACCCGTGGTTTCGGAATACGTATCTTCATCATCATCACTAATGGCATGAAGGGGAAAAATGGTGAATATGCTTGAGCTTATCAACAATGTGGAGAGAAATGTATTTGGAAAATTCATAAGATATTCTTTTTATAGTAAATTATGGTAAGAGGGGGTCAAGTTTTTTTGATTTCTTAACTATGATGCAGAAGACATTTTAGGATTTCGGTATTTGAACTTTGATTTATTTATTCTAATTTGATTTTTCAAAGTTCCATAGTTTTTGTGTATAGCCTTCTTTTAAATCTTTAGTGTGAGCTTTTACTTTTATTCGCCATGAGGAAGACTCTAAGGGTAAATTAAAAGGAATGGACGCTTTACCTTGTGCATCTGTTTGAATCTCGGAAGAAAAGAGCAAGGAATATCCCCAGTCATAGGGTGGGTATATGGGGGCATTAGGTAGATCCGGTGTGAGATTTCGCTTATCAAAGTTTCTTGGTTTGCTAGGGTAATGTCTGCCAATGTAAGGCATTTTTGATTTTTTATCTCTATTAATGTCACCACCATATGAATAAGAATCATTTAGGTGAGATTTGAAATATATTGGAATATAAGTGCGTAAACTAAACAGACTATATGATGTTATCGTTTTTATGTCAGATGCACGGTTTACTTCCTCCCATACGGGAAACATCACATTAAAACTTCGTGATGGTTCGCCTTTGTCTAAATTGGCATCATAGATGCTAATGAATAACTGAGCATTAGCTATAGGTTCTCCATTTTCACCTTGCACCTGAACATTTAAATGCCCTTTTTGAGGATTGTCCGTATCGGTAGTTATAGATGTCTCAATATCCAGATTTTTTAAATCGGGTAATATCCATATGCTTTTTTGTTGGGTATATCTCATTCGTTCATGGGCGTGTGCAGCCATCACTTCGAAATTAGGCCAATCAGATTTATCCGGTTTAATACGAATGATTTTATATCCTTTATCTATCGAATATGTTTGAGTCGTTTGCTTTTTTGTACCGGCTTTCATGTCAAACCAAATGGTACCGCCATCCGAAGGAGCCGTTATAAGAAGCTCAATTTCTTCGTTCGGGGCATATTCCCTTTTGCTTGGAATGATTTCAAGGGACTGGAATGGGCTCTGTATATTGTCCCCAACGATATAAAGGGGCGTATCAGTATAGGATACACCGCCATCTTGATCAATCCATGTGCCCTTTAGATGATATTCACCTGAGATGGTTGGGGTAAAATCTAGCGTCGCTTTGCCTTTTACATCAGTAGTTACTGTCCAAGTTTGGATGATATCATCTATAGTATGATCTTGATTAGTGTCTCCCGGTACAAAATAATGATACCAAGGTGTGGCCTCAGGGTTCGGTATGGAACGTATTAGCTGAATGGTTCCCTTGACTTTGTTAATGTCTATACCCATGACGCTGTGCGCTTCCCATGTAATGTGATAGGGTTTACCTTGAGTGGCGAATGTTGAGGAAGGATAGTCGATGAGGAGAAGCGGATAATTGGAAATACGATATGTTTTTTCTATAGTAAATGATTGATCCTCTTCATTAGTATATGAGCCTGTAATCTGATAGCAAAAACTTCGAAATTGTTTCGTAGACTTAGGTTTAAGCGGGAAGAAATGGTGATAGCTAAATGTTGCCTGTCCATCATCATCAAGGGATAATATATCCATAGCAAGTGTTGTTGATCTTCTCTCCATATTAAAATCATCAGTGCCTAATTCATGTTGCATCCAATGACCCATGGGTGATTTGTCGCTTTCATACTCATCTTCTTGGCACGTAAGCATATATTTGATAGAGCCTTGAGGGATTTCGTCGCTTGATTCTGAAGCCTCAAATCCAATAGTGATTGGCTTGCCATATTCGATTTTATTATTTTTGATCGTGATATTTATTGGCGATTTATCGATTTCTTCGTTTTCAACATCAATGTTAAAACTATCAAAGTAATTCGAATCTTTTTCCATTATTTGAACTCTTAATTGACTTCTTTTGTTAAACTCACTTTTAGATGTTTTGGGTAATGGTATCTCAAAATCAATGATTCCAAACTCATTTTGAGTTTTAGTAATTTTGTGATTTATTTTTTCGAAAGGGTCAAACCAGTTTTCAGTCGATGTTTCTATGAGTAACTCCTTTGATGAGGCACCGTCTGTAAAGCTATTATCATAGTTAGAGATGATGCCCTGTCCTTTAATGGTATCACCCGGAAAATATACCGGTCGATCAAATTGGCAATATATCGATTGTAGATTATTTGCTTTATCCGAGTCTTTTTCAGATAATTGTTTTTGGTTACTGTTCGTTATACACTCAAGTCTAGCTGGTTCGATCACACCTTTTTTATCTCCCTTAGAAATAAAGCCGGCTATATGAACGTATTTTTGATTTATATTATCGTCAGGAACATTTTCAAAGGGCATTTTTATCTTAAAGATACCCATATCATCTGAAACACATTCAATTGTTTTTTGAAGCATTTTGCCATTTGCTTCCATGTAAACATAAAAAAGCCCTTGAGCCTTAGCGAGAGGCTTGCCGGTATCTCTATATGCGCCGATACATTCAAAACCCTCGATGGTATTTCGTACTAGGTAGTTAAATGGATCGATTCGAACGAAAAGTGGATATTTGACAGTATTATTTTTACCTTCAATAGCATATATCCCCTCTTTGTTAATAGGTAATTTTATTTCCTCGTCGAACCATTCATTTGGTCGAGGTGTAGAGAAATTTGACGATATTTCAGTTATTTGCTTACAATAGCGATCTTTTTGTGGCTTTATCGTTGATTCCCAAAGTGAATCATACGTTAAATTTCCTATTTTTCTGGTATGTTCGTTCGGATCTGTAATGGTTTTTAATTCATCAAAAGCATCTTTGTACACTTGGACTAGATCAATTTCATCAATCGTCAAAATATCTTTGGGAGAATTACAATATCGAGCTAATATGGGAATATCGTTATTTGCAAGGGGCTCCTGCGAAATTTTATTGTGATCATGTTTATTGTAGAGTCTAATGCAAGGACGACTTATATCATTTAAAAACAAGCATGTTCGTGATAATTTTTCTTTATCCTCATTAGATATGTGTTTAAGGCATTCCTCCATCACTTCTTTTGCCTCGGTGAACATGCCTCTGTTCCATAATTCCATAGCTAGATAATGTGCTACGTCAGATTGTTTCGGATCATCTTTCAATAAATTACGATATACTTGAATGAAATCATTAACACCGGTCAGAGTTAATACACGACCTTGCTGAGACTCTTCTTCTGAAATGCCAAGGATCTCGTTAGGAAGATAATATTCATTGATCTTTAGTTTTTTTCGTATTTGATAATCTGTGTTTGTCACGATGTCGCCTGAATATACGGCACTGTATTGAGCAAACCAAGTTCTCATGAGATTTGCCCATATACGATCAACTTCGTTTTTACATTGGGGATTGAGGCTTTTTGCTTCTTGGAAAAGCCAAAGGACACGCTCTCCATCACTTTTTGCCTCTTCCCAACTTGGAGGTGTTTGAAAAACTTGAAAGCGATAGATAGCCGGCTCTTTTGTGCGAGGTCGATCTTTAAGGCAAGGATCCTCTTCAATCGGTGTTAAACCTTGGGAAAAAATATTTGAAGAAATATGATGAAATGCATTTAGATCTCCATTTAAAATATTTGCAATGCGAATGGCTATAGTTGCGGCAAGTTCATTTTTTTCCTGTTGCTTAGAGAGATTAAATGCTTTGACAAAACGATCTAAAGCTTTTTTTTTGTTAAAAGTAGGATCGTAAATAGTTGTATCTACATTTGGGCCGAAAATATTGTCTTCCTCAGTAGTGACTAATGGATTTTTAAAAACATCAGGTAAGGTTAAATAGGTCTCAGCTATCGCCAGCAAGTGCTCCGGAGAATGAGGGAATATTTTTAAGAGTTCATCTTCCTGTGTTTGAAAATCGATATTTGTTTGTGAAGTGTATGTTAGTACATTTTCAGTATATTCCGATAGCGCTTTTTGAATATCTTGAGTTTTGTTATTGATAAGACTCTGCCACAGTTCAGAGGCTTTTTGTTCGGCTGTTAACTTTTGTTGTTCTTCACGCTCTCTCCAAGTATGAGCGCTTTCGTAATATGTAGCATTAACATTATTGGATTCGATATCATCAACGGAACTAGCATGAATAGGGGTAATGGTGAATATGCTTGAGTTTATCAATAATGTGGAGAGAAATGTATTTGGAACATTCATAAGATATTCTTTTTATGGTAAATTATGGTAAGAGCGCATCAAGTTTCTTTTTGATTTCTTAACTATGATGTGGAAGATATGTTAGGATTTCCGGTATTTGAACTTTGATTTATTTATTCTAATTTGATTTTTCAAAGTTCCAGAGTTTTTGTGTATAGCCTTCTTTTAAATCTTTAGTGCAAGCTTTTGCCTTAATACGCCAAGAAGAGGACTCTACAGGTAAAGTAAAGGGGATGCTTACCTTACCTTGTGAATCGGTTTGAAGGTCGGACGAGAAGAGTAAAGAGGAACTCCACTCGTAAGGAGGGTGGTGTAGTTCATCAGATAGTTCAGGAGTAAGATGTTTTTGGTCATAATCCCCCGGTTTGCTCGGGTAATGTATGCCAAAATATGAAATTTCTGTGCGTTCCCATCTTGAAGAAGGTACTCGAGTCATTTGCCCTGAGTATGATGAACGAATTGAAGTGATAGGTTGATAGTAAAGATGCTTTGGATAAGAGAGGGTTGCTTTGTTCGAACGAAATCGATGCAGGTAGGGGCTGTTCCAATCACGTGCTTTAAAGAATGAATGTAGTTTTTTTTCCGTATTAACATTGTCTAGGTTGGCGTCGTATATGCTGACAAATAAGCTGGCGTTAGGAATCGGTTTTCCATTTTTATCTGTTACATCAATTACTAGATTTGCTAGTTTAGGATTATTTTTGTTATCGACGATAGATGTTTGTACATTAAGAATTTGAGAATCCGGAAGAATGACGATGTGTTTTTGTCGAGAGGAGACCATATCATGATGTGCATGAATGGCATTAACAGAAAAAATAAGGCTATATTGATCTGTAGGTTTCACACGAACAATGGCATACCCATTTTTGACAGGATAAGTTTGTGTTACGGCATGTTCCATTCCTGATTGAGAATCAAGCCAAATAGTGCCGGAGGAAGACGGGGCTGTGATAAGCAGCGTTATTTCTTCATTAGGATTATATTCCCTTTTATTTGGAATGATTTGTATTGAGTCGAATGGGCTTTGGATGTTCTCTCCTGCAATATAAAGAGGAGTGTTGGTGTAGGATACACCACCTTCTTGATCAATCCAGGTGCCTTTAAGCTCGTATAATCCTGCTATGGTAGGTGTAAATTCTAAAGTTGCTTTACCTTTATCATTTGAAGTGATGTGCCATGTTTGAATAACTGCGTTATTTTCTGATGCAGCATCCCAATAATCCTTTCTAATTCCTAAGAAAGACTTCTTATAGTCCGACTCAGTTTTATAGCGAACCATTTCGATGGTGCCTTTGATTCCTTCTGTTTTTGTACCGTTAACACTATGCGCTTCCCACGTGATATGGAAAGGTTTTCCTTCTTCTGCAAAATTGTTGGAAGGATAATCTGCCAATAGAAGGGGATTAGTAGAGGCATGAAAAACTTTTTTAATAGGAAAAGATTCTCCATCCGGATCAACGTAGGTCCCTTTAATTTGATAGCTATAACTACGAAAACGTGGTATCGAATTTTGATTTTTGTTTTTTTGGAAACATGCCGGTTGAAAATTATTATGAAACTCGAATGATGCTTTTCCTTGCTTGTCTAGAGTTATCTCGCCTTCGATCAGATCTATTGGTATTTCCACATCAAATTCATCTGCAGGGTTAATGGGTTCATAGATCATCCAGTGTGAGTCAGGGTGTGTAAGCCATCCATAGTAATCTTCTTGATAAATAAGAGAGTACTTAATATGGCCTTGCGGAATGGTTAACGAAGAGCTTGATGTTGGTGCAAATTCTATCGTAAATGGTCGATTTAATTCGATTTTGGAATTCTTGAGTGTGATGTTGATAGGTGGCGAAACCATTTGTTCATTTATTGCCGGAATAGTACTCTTTTGATTGATTATCTGATATCCTTGCGAGTTTTCAAAATCAGCTGATACATCGATGTTGCTAAATTGTTCGTTTCTAGGTATTTCAAATTGAAAATCAATAATGCCAAAATCGTTTGGGTTTTGTGGTGCCTTGATAGATTTGTTATCTCTTAATATATAGGCTGATAATTTAATGAGTAAATTTTTAATATTCGGGAAGATTAATTTATTAGTTGTATATGGTTTTATGATATATTGACCATGGACAATATCACCCGCTTCATAAGCTGGTTTATCAAATTCAAAATAACCTAATAGTTCCTCTTTTTCTTTATTCAATGATAATTGATTTTTATTGACTAAATTTATATAGAATCCTTCCGGAGCTACGATGCTTATTTTATCATTTTTAGAAATACTCCCTGCAATAAGTAATTTAACTAATTTATTTGTATCTAAGGATAAGTTTTTAAATGGTATATCAAATTTGAATATGCCTTTTTCATTAGATTCGCATTGAAGTATTTCGTGGTAGAATTTTTCGTCGGATAGTATACCAATATGAAAAACCCCTTTCGCTTGAGCGAGGGGTGAACCCGTTTCTCGATCAACACATAGACATTCGTGACCGTTAATCGTCGGTCTTATGAAGTAGATAAAAGATGGAATTTCGACAAAGAGATGCGGTTCTTGTTTGTTTTTCTTGTCTTCAACAAGATACATGCCTTCTTTTTTAATGGGTAGTTGTACCTCAGAAAAGAACCATTCATTAGGACGGGGACTTTGTAAATTCAACATTGCTTCACCGTAGGGTGTGCAATAAACATCTCTTTTAGGCTTAATTCTATATTCCCAAATATTTTTATTTGTTATGGCACTAAACTGTTCTTCTAATTGATCCTTATCTGTAATGGCACCTAATTCATCAAAGATATCATTGATTACTTTTTCGAAATTGATTTCTTCTATAGATAAGACTGTACTGGGAGAATTCCAATGTCGTGCTGAAATCGTGACCCCATCTTTTGCCATGGATTCTAAGGTAAGCTTGTTTTGGTTTTTATCATTAAAGAGTTTAAGATAAGGCTTACCTATTTGATCAAGAAATGAAATTTGTTTGTTAAGTTGGTTTTTATCCTCATCTTTAACATGCTGCAGATATGTTTCGATGATTTCTGTTGCCTCAGAGAAGCGACCTCGATTCCATAACTCGGTAGCGAGATCGTAAGCCGCCCTCAAATGCTTAGGATCACTTTGTAAGATATTACGATATACTTGGATGTAATCGTTAGCCCCATTAAGGGTCACTATGCGTCCCGGTTTAGGCTTAACATCCAATCCATCAATAGAACTGATAGGTAGCCAATATTCATTATTTTTGAGCTTTTTTCTGATTTCGTAATCTTGACTAGGTGGAATGTCATTGGGGAATTCTACACAACCTTCCACGAACCAATCTTTCATTAAATTAGCCCAGATGAGGTCAATTTCGTTTTTGCGTGTGGGGTCTAGCATTTTAGCCTCATGAAAAAGCCAAAGAATACGTTCTCCATCATTTTTTGAGGTTTCAAATTTTTCAGGCATTTGAAAAATCTGAAAATATCTTTCGGAGACTGAAGGATATTTGGATGTAGGTTGATACGTTGGGTTTTCCTCAATAGGCGTTAATTGATTCGTAAAAATGATAGAAGGAGACAGATCTTTTGATGAATCCGGTTTAATTAAACGATTGGCTATTCTAAGAGCAATATCGGCTGCTAATTTGTTCTTTTTTTGTTGTTTAGCGAGATCAAATGCTTTGATGAAACGGTCTAGTGATTTTTTGTTGTTAAAGCTAGGATCATAGATCGTTTTTATGGAATCACCTTCTTCTGATGGACTGGTTTCAATGCAAAACAAATTGGGCAATATTAAATAAGTTTCAGCTATTGCACAAAGATGCTCCGGCGAATGAGGGAATGCCTTTAAAATTTTGTTTTCCTTGTCTTGAAAATCTATATCTGATTTTTTAATGCATTCTTGTAAACTGTTAATATATTCTGCTAGAGTAGATTGAATATCTTGCGTTTGGTTATTGATAATGATTTGCCATAATTCAGAGGCCTTTTTTTCAGCCTTCGTTATCCGCTCATTTTCTTCCTTCTGCATATTCTCCAAGGTATTGGCGCTATCATTATCCAAAGGTGGTAATAAGTCAGGATCATAGTAAGCCTCGCTCGCATCAATAATGACAGCATGGCTAGGAGTAATACTGAAAATGCCTAAGCCTATAAATAAGGCAGAGAGAAATATATTTAAAGGATTCATAAGAGATTTGCTTATAGTAAATAAGAATGAGATGGAATCAAGTTTCTTTTCGATTCCGTAAATATGATGAGAAAGAACTTTTAAGGTTATGGTTCCTATTCTTTTCTTACATTAATTTGGTTCTCGCAGCTATTACCTCGTAATTGAGGGGCGTACATGGCTTCGATGACGGCAGGTAAAGCCTTAAACTTGCCTGCTTGTTGTGCCTGTATATGGTATTTTATTTGATGCTCCCCTTGCGGTAGTATTTCATATAGCCAGCGTGTTTCCTCAAGTGCTATTTCACAATATGCGTGAGATAATGCATCCTTTTCACTGGCTGATTTCGTATTGATAAAACCTGATGGTACCGGGTCTTTTATCAAAGTAAACGGCATATCATTCTTAGTGCGAACGATAAGATTTACTTCTATTATATCCCCTTTATTGACTTGATCGCCCCATTTTAATGGTGTCATTTTAGAGGCGGTATGCGGTCCTAAATTGGTTAGACGATAATAGTTGCGTTCAATTGTGGCTTGATTGCCGGCAGCCGGAATGCGTTCTTCTAACGAACAATACTCCCATTGAGCGGAAGCGTAGATATTGCTTTTGCCTTTTTTTCGTTTAATACGAAGAAGGTTTTTACCCGATTGGCTATTGTTCGAGTCTAATTTGATCGTGAAATGATGTGCAAATAATGTTTCTTTGCTCAAAGAGATAGTCTTTTGTAACTTGTTATTCATCCAAATTTCGAGAATTGTAGGCTCATTACTTTCCTTTGTGCGCAAACAGTAGGTACACAAAGCATTTAAAACCCTTTGCGTCACTCTGGGGGGTTGCCAATAAGCATCAGAATCATTCATAAGCTTTGCTAAGTTTTTGCGGTGATGTTCCTGAGAAATAGTAAATTGATTACCGTAAGAACGATTCTGAGTGAGCCATTTGGCCACTTGTACCATTATTTTTTCTTCTCGGCTACCTGTGACAGCAGTTTGAGTTAATAAATACAGATATTCTGCTTGGATGAGGATTTTATCATTGTTCCAATTAAATGTTTGCACATTTGGCTCATGGAGCCATGTTTGTTGAGATCGTCTGTCTTGTTTGATATATTGGTTGATTAACGTTTTTAGGTGACGAAGCTTTGTTTGTTCTCCTTCTTGAGCATATGCTTGAGCTAAATATAATAGGGATAATAGCTCTAGCTGTGATCGGTTTAGCCATAGATGTCGTTCCAACTCGATGGCCTCCTTTGTTTGCTTGTTTTTTAACGATTTGTAAAGGATAGCTTCCGTGTTGTTGTTTTTATAAGGATTGGCAGGATTGATTTCTTTTTCGCATTGATTTAAGGTCAATACAGACTTCACCACTTCTTTTTGTAGATAACTTTGTGCTTTGGTAAGCATTTCATCAACTTGGGCATGTTCATTGATGTATGATAAGGATTCCATCGTAAATAATGTGCTTAGTAGATTCGAATCCGTATTACTTGTATACCAACTCCAACCGCCATCCGGATTTTGAAGTTTTTTAAGTTGTTCCATTGCCGTTTTTTCAATCAGACGGAGTTCTTTGATGTCTAATAGGTTATATTGCCCTGTTTTATTTTTTTTGATTTTGTGATCTTGGTTGGCGTATTCCGGTAGCGTGTAATGAAGCCATGATTGAACATCATGCCCTAAGGTGTTAAGGGTATGGGCTACTAGGAAAAAAGGGCCGATGCGAGCTGCTGTTTGTTCTGAACTTTCATAAGGATATTTGATGAGATAGGGGAGGGCATCAACCATAGTGAGAGCTAAACTGGTTGACGCTTGTATTTTAATAAAGATTTCTTCATCCTTTTTCTTTTTAGGTATATTGATTTCAATTGTATCATCTTTTTGTTGAGGGTAGAGAATGGTGCTTTTCAAATGACCAATTTTTGTTCTATTTGTTAGAATGGGAATGCTGATGCCGACAAAGTCATTATATTGTTCACTAG
Organism: Akkermansiaceae bacterium UBA7331; assembly: GCA_002471255.1. GTDB lineage: Bacteria > Verrucomicrobiota > Verrucomicrobiia > Verrucomicrobiales > Akkermansiaceae > Akkermansia. Next base: position 510,288 of record DKPP01000011.1, read on the forward strand.
TTGCTTTGATGTTTATTTGTCCTTTTCCCTCTGTGGCTGCGTACAGTTCCCAAGATATAAGTTTCTGCCCATTAGCCGGGATAATGATATTCTGATTTTTCGATGATAATAGTGAAATACATGAATTCTCTGATTCAAGAGTAGTTTGTACATTTATCGGCTCTTTCGTGGTATTTCTTATGATAACCGAGGCTGACGATCTATCTCCCTTCACCATAAATCTAGGGACATGATTATTCATCACTAAATCTTTCGAGGAAACAAACGATGCTTCAGCTTGCCCTATTTTTAAGTCTGAAGTACGACCCCATGCGAGAATCTTCCAAGTAGTCGTATTATCGGGAATTTGGATTGGAATAATAGCTTCACCATTATTGTCCGTTAATATGCTTCCCTCCCATTTGATATTGTTTTTGAAATTTTTTCGGAGATATAGAGATTGGCGAATATTATTTTCCCTTTGCCTATTGTGTGGATTATTATCGAAATATCCATTGCTATCTCCTGTGTAACCTTGTGCATAAGTGCCACATATAGCATAACTATATGAGGGCAGTAGTGCTTGATTTATCAAGTTATAGGATGGGGTGTCATGCCAGAGTTTTAAGCAGTCTATTTGACTATTATGAAAGGTATTGAATTTACCCCATGTGTTAGCCAAAAGAGAATTATTCGGATACTCCGAAAAATACTCTAAGGATGCATCAAAAATAGTTAAGGTTAATTGGCAATTGATCGCCGGTTTGCCGGAGGGTAATTTTGCTTGTATTTTTACACTACCTGATGAATTAGGCTCATATTTAGTTTTATTAGGCGAAATGATGAGATCTAATTGCACGTCCGTAGGGGGAATGAGTACTTCACAAGTTAAAGTCTTTTTGTTATGACCTCCCAGATAATGGGCTTCGATAGAAAAATTAGGGCGGTCATTTTCGTCTGTCGCAAAACTTAGTAATGAATAGCCTGATGTGGTTTTTGTTATCCGAGAAATTTGGTTTGTACATGTGCTTTTTATTTTCAGAAAAACATAATTTTCAGGATTTTTGGAAAGAATAAGAAGACGAACTTGCTCGTTAGGTAAATAAGACTTTTTATCGGTAAGAATGAGATCTTGTGTGAATGGGGTTTGAATATTTTTACCTACAATCAATATGGTATCGATTGATTCAAAGATTTCTCCTGCCTGATTCGTCCATGTGCTACGTAGTTCGTATTCGCCGGCTACTTTGGGGGTCCAAAGCCAATTAGCGATTCCTTGTTCGTTACATTCTACCTTACACGTGGATATGATTTCTTCGATCTGATTATTTGTGCTTTGTGAATCGATAGATGATTTTTTCACCAATTTTATAGAGCCTTTGACGTATGGTGCCGGCTTACCCTCTTTCGTCATCGCTCGCCATTGTATTTCGTATGCTTTATCTTGTTGGAAAAATTGCAAGTTCGTATCTAATATGACGTTAAAGGGGTATTGAAATAATGGGAAACGTTTTTGAAATGTAATTGTTTTTCCTGATTCTTCTGTGATGGTGGCTAATAAATGATAGTTTTTCTCTTTGGAATATTCTGTATTTCTTTCGAAATCATAGTTCGTTAAATCATAGGTGAACGATGATTTTCCTTCCTCATTTAAAATAAGTAATCCTGTTTGTAGAATGGATATGGGGTTGTAGTTTGATTTGTATGATATATGAGGTTTTTCCCACCATTGATCTAGCGATGTAGATGCGTAGTTCTTAGAAACGGAAAAAAGATTATATTCGACCATTCCTTTTTTGATTGGTCCTCCCGCATAATATTGAGCGTCTATTTCAATGTTAATGGATTTTTTTGGAGGGGTGAAATCATATACAATATCAGCATTGGCATAAATATCAGGTTTCACGAATTGCTCTACTTGAAATAGATGCGTATGCTTCTTTTCATCATCATTTGTATCAGGATATAGAAATGAAATGGAATACTGCCCAAGTGGCGTATTCTTCGGTAGAGTGAAACTAAAATTTATTGATCCAAAATCATCTATGACATATTGAACATTAGGTAACGAGATCTCCTTTCCTTGTTGCGTGTTAACAATCATTTTTATGGGCTGTCCTGCAAAAGATCCTGCATTTGGGCTGTTTAATTGGTAACGTGCTAAGACAAATTTACCATGTACTTCATCACCCGGTTGATAGATTGGTTGGTTCAATAGGCAAAAAGCTGAAACGGAGTTATCTACTAACAATTTTTTTTCATCTGAAGATTTTAATGCTTTGTTATATATGTGATGATCTAGTTGTCTTGGAGAAATGCTTAATGTATGCTGATTATGCATAATCAATGCACCCATATACACTGAGGGCGTGCAGTCGTTCTGCGTTGAGCGAGGAGGGAAGAGTCCGGCCAAATGGAAGATTCCATTTTTATCGGAAGTGAGATCCATCGTTTTTGTTTCAATGGAATCACGATCATTTAGATACCAAAAAGTAAATGTTCCTTGAGCTTTTGAGATTGGTTTACCTGTTTGACTATCAAAGACTATACATTCATACCCAGATAACACTTCACTCAACATATAGGAAAAGGGCTCTATTTGGATGAATAAAGGATAATCATTTGGTGCTTTTTCATTTGTTACTAGATATAATCCCGGTTCATTAATAGGAATATGTACATGACCTGTATATCTGCGATAGGGCTCGGTGATCAGTAAATCAGAATGCACTATCGATGTTTTTTTTAGATAGGCGGATAGCCATGGTTCGTTTGCCAATATGGACTCGTATAAGTTATGGGGGATAAATTCTTTATTCTTTTTATTAAAATCGATGGTGTTTTGTATCCTCGATAGTTGTTGCATTTGGTTTCTAGTGAGTTCGGCATAATTGATTTTAATGACTTCCCAATTAGGTAAGGGCTTAGTGTGGTATAAAACCGGAATTTTAATCCCCTCTTTAGGTATTTGAAAAATAATCTTAGAAAACTCATGATCGGTTTGTGGTATAATGGTCGGATTAGTCAGGGCCTTTAAAATGGAAAAAAGTTGTTCTTTCTCTTTTTTTGAGCATTTGTCCGAGTGTTGAGCTGTTGATTGCAGTACCTGCACAGCTTCTTTATATTTGGAACGAGACCATAGCGTATTTGCGAGAATAAGAGCTGCTTCTACATTGCTCGGATTATCTTTTAGTGCCATTTGACAAGAATGGATGTAATCATAAATGCCTGTTAATGTCGTAATACGAATGAGCGATTTCCGGCTGTTTGTTGTTTCATTTTGATCCGGTTCATATATGTATTCATTGGCTTTGAGTTGACTTAGGCACTGTGTTATCGGTGTGTCCTCAATCTGCATACCAAGTGTTCTTTTAGATGAGTGAAACATGGGAAGTATGAAATTTCCCCATAGTAAATTGCAGGAGTGGGTCGCTAAATCAGGAGCTAATTCTTTCGATGTATGTAGTAGCCACATAACTCGTTCTCCATCATTTTTGGCATTATCCCATGAATCAGGTGTGGAAAAGGGTGTAAATATGTATGATTTTTTATGTGCTACAGGCGATATTTTATTTTTAGGATTAGTTGTTAAATCGGTCAAAGAATTTAAATTTTCATAAATGTCGTGGTTGGTATTAATAATTTTTTTAGCTAATACAAATGCATATAAAGACGCTCTTTTTTTATTATCTTCCTTTATAGACATATTAAATGCCTCGTATAAATATCGCATTCCCATGATACATTTGTAACGATATCCCAATATAGCTTCTTCATGGGACATACCTTGTGATTTATCTTTTTTATCTGGGTTTATGTAATGGGATGGAATTTCAAAGTAGGCTAATCCAATGGCAAATCGATGTTCCGAGGAAGTCGGGAATTGTTGAAGAATTTCATTTTTAATCCCTTCAAAATCAAAGTCATCCATGGTCTTTGTTTTTTCAAGTGATTGAATATGATTTAGTAAATCAATAGATGGATTCTTGCTTGTTCCATCCATTAAAGAAGACCGAGTATCCGTGATTATTTTACGATGCCAAGCATCGCTATAATTTCGATCGTATTCATCGATCAGGTAGTTATTGTATAAATTCGTGCACCAATAAGGGTTAGTTTGGTCATCTTGTGCCAGGGAATCATCCAATATACCAAACAGAGATAATAATATTATTAAATAAGAGAATGGGCGTTTTGTTTTCATATGAATGATTTTTTCACTTTAGGGTTAGAACGCTTTCATTCAAGTTTATTACAACGAAACAACCGATGTGATTAAAATGTTATTTAATCACATCGGTTGTAAATAGAGGTAAAAGTTTATTTATTGATTTGATTCGTTTACCTTAATTTCATCTTCTCGGCTATTACCTCG
>DKPP01000005.1 GCA_002471255.1 Akkermansiaceae bacterium UBA7331
CCTGCTGAGGCTTCTTCTGTTTTTATAACTAGTGAAGTTTTTAGCTAGGTAGATCATCGGAATATCCGAGAGACGAACAAACAAGCCGGAACCAAACGGCGACACACCTTCGAAGCCAACATCCGGCTTCTGTTATTATGGGCTTTGTCCACGGGTAGCGACTTTCAGTCGCAACACCGAGGCTATTATCCAAACTCTAACGAGTTTGGGTAACCCGCAAAGCGGGTATATGTTCATAGTTCTTGGTCATGAATGAAACGAGCGAGTGATTCCAAAGATTGCCTTGTATTCATGGATCGTGGATGGATGTATCAGTCACGCGGTTATCTTCAATGTTGGTATGTATTAATTGATCATGAATGCATGATTTGAAAAATGCGTGATCACATGGATCTTTAAGGTCCTTTATTGTAGGTGAATGCATGAAATGAATCGGTAATAATGCTAAAAAACTGTTTATCTTTATCTTTCGACTTCGACTGTTTGAATATGCCTCAAACAAACGATAACTACTAGGCTACCTATTTTTCCTTTGCATCTACTAGTATGCATTACTCGCCTTTGGCGGGTTACCCTCGTTTGTCAAAAGAGGATAGTAGTAGCCTCGGGTTGCGGCTGAAAGACGCTACCCGTGGAAGAACCGTGATTATGATTATTTTGTGAGTGATGGGAGATTTATTCCCCATCGGCGAACAAATCATACTTACAGACGTTATTAGATGCCCGACGGACGAACAAATAAGCCGGAACCAAACGGAGACAGACATTTGAGGCGCACGCCATGCTTCTTATATTGTTAATGTTATCGCTGAAACAATTTATTCTCACGTGATCGGTTGTTAATATTTCTCCTTGCCGACTTTGTGGACTTTGGTATTATGTTAACAATGAAAAAAGTTATTACTTTACTACTTCTCTCAAGTACTATTTCGGGATTTGCATCCGTTCCATGTACTCCATCCATTGTAAAGCCTGATGTTTTATCTATGGAGCAGCTAGATAGTGCTGCTTTAGAGCCAATCATTATATCCGGAGAAGGGGACTCAAAAGTAAGTTTGCGATTGGATGTTGATACCGTTGGTAATTTATTTTTAAATTTGGGTAAAGGGAAGAATTCTTATTCATATAAGTTAGATGAAAGTGAGGTTAAGCTTTATTCTGAGTTTATAAAAGGTGCTCTAAAACGGTTAAACTCGCATCGGTTGATGTCTGTATCAGGTGTTTTTTCACCACCATATTTGTCTGGAACTGATTTGGGGATGAAGATCGACATTAATGGTATCAACAAAGACCCAATGGCCGATATGATGTTTTATGTATCAACAAAACAAGGAAACAATGAAATTCGGATACCTGTAAATAAAACTCAATTGGAAAAGATGGATGCAAACATAGACTGGTACTTTATGATGCTTCCTTTGATTTCCGAGTATAGAAAAGATTCATTGTTCTCTTTAGCTGTAGGTGAGACAGTACCATTAATGAAAGCTTTGTACGATGGTCGTCAAATTATACCCGATCCCACAGACGATACTTTACGAACGGAGCTAAGTGAAAAAGGAAAGTTGATTCTTGATATTTGGACAGAAAATTATCAATCCAAATTAGAGCTTACCATGTTACAAACCTTACAATTAAAAAAAGAGCTTGCCGCCTGTTTAAAATGGTGTCAGTTAGCTACCAAAAATGGTTGGCTAGTTTCTAAACGATTACCACATATTGACGTTCAGCTTCCTGATGACGTTGATGCATTAGTGATGAGCTTTAAAGTCATTAAATATGATGGTGTCTACGTACCTTATGTTATCATTGAATTGGGTAGTGTAGATAGGGATGGTAATATTTTAAAAAAGGTAGCTGAGTTTGCTTTGGATGAAAAGGGTCTGAAAATGTTTTTTGAAAATCTTAATAATTTGAATAAATTTACTAAAACCGTTGATGATATTCATAAGGCTTTAATTATTGAGTAGCCTATTAATTTCTAAAAAATATAGGATAATGTTTTAAAGGAAATTAATTGATGCACACTTCGTGTAGCTGGGAAATGCTACCCATTTTTATCTATTTAAGCCTACTGTTACACTTGTTATTTGAACGAGAAGATCGTAAAAACATTTGCCGAATAATTATTGCGAAATGAGAGAGATTATCTTAGAGTTATGGTAATTCTATGGGACATTACACCATTATTATCGCTTTAGTTGTCGGTTTATCGATCGCTCTAGTGTTTGGCTATATTTCTCAGCGATTAAAGTTGTCTCCTCTGGTTGGTTACTTAGTTGCTGGAATGGCAATTGGTCCGTACACTCCGGGGGTTGAGATTGATTTGTCTATTGTTCAGGAGTTTGCCGAGATTGGCGTTGTTTTGTTAATGTTTGGGGTTGGGTTGCATTTCAATTTGAAGGATTTAATTGCCGTGCAAAGAGTTGCTCTGCCCGGAGCTCTTACTCAAATTACTGTTGCTACTTGTTTAGGTTGTGGAGTAGCTTATTTATTCGGCTTTTCGATTGGTACGGGGATTCTTTATGGTATGGCTATTTCCGTAGCTTCTACCGTAGTTTTGACCCGTATTTTATCAGATTATAAAGATTTACAGACAACTAATGGTCACACTGCCATTGGTTGGTTGATTGTAGAGGATTTGTTTACCATTTTTGTGATGGTTCTTTTGCCCATTGTTATGGATGTCGTGAATGGCGGAGCTAATAATTGGGCTGAAATTCTTCAATTATTGGGGCTTACGTTCCTTAAAATTGCCGGTTTAATAGCTTTTATTCTGATCTTTGGTAAAAAATTGATTTCGGTCTTTTTATCATGGATTGCTCGTACGGGTACGAGAGATTTATTTACTTTAGCGGTTTTAGTCTTAGCTTTAGGCATAGCCTTATTAGCCGGCACGGTATTTAATGCTTCAATGGTATTGGGTGCCTTCCTTAGTGGTATGGTAGTGGGGCAATCTAAGTTTTCAGCACGTGCTGCCTCTGAGGCATTGCCGATGCGCGATGCCTTTGCCGTGTTGTTTTTCGTGTCTGTAGGGATGTTGTTTGACCCTTCTTTACTCGTTAAGAATTGGCCTTTCGTGTTGGCCACATTAGGGATTATTCTCATAGGAAAAAGCTTGGCTGCTTTTGTTGTGGTCAAACTTTTAGGTAAGCCTATTAAATTGGCGCTTTCGGTTGCCATTGCCTTGGCTCAGGTTGGTGAGTTTACATTTATTTTAGCCAATGTTGGTAAACAATATGGCTTGATAGATGAGAATATCGGTAACGCACTTATCGTTTCATCGGTTGTTTCGATTGGACTTAATTCGTTTTTGTATGGGCGCATTCCATTTATGTTGGGCAAAATGAGAAAATGGAGCCTTTTTACATCTAGTGTGGATATAACTGGCACGGTGAAAGAAGATGATAGTCGTCGCTGTGTGATTTTGGTGGGATTCGGACCGGCTGGCAAAATGGTCTATGATATTTTGTCTCAGAATAATGTTCGGGTCGTCGTCATAGAAATGAATATCAATACTGTAAATGAGTTGATGGAGAGAGGAATCTCTGTCATTTATGGTGATGCGTCTCAAAGCGAGGTTTTGCGTGCTGCCGGTATTGATTGCGCTGAAAGTATGATTATTTCGGCACCTGGAGCTCATGCACATGAAATTGTGGATGCGGTACATATACTTGAGCCGAAAATTAAAGTTATTCTTAACACAGGGTACTTAAGAGATGCTTTAAGCGTTAATAAATTAAAGAACGTGAAGGCTTTTTCAGGTGAATTTGAAGTTGCATCATCAATGGCCTCATATTTGTTAAAAGAATTCGGTGCAACTGAGGAAATGATTGAAAAAGAGCGTAAGAAATTTCATCGTGAATATATGTTAAATTCAGTGAAAAATTAAGTTTTAAAAAGGAAATACCACTGGTATGAATTTCGTATGCACTGAAACTACCTTGTTTTGTTTTTATTTTCTGGTTTAATAGCTCGATGTATCAAAATTCCTATGTTAAACACAGAATAAACAGTATAGACGATCCACTGTTTGACGAAGTATTTGAAATCTACAATACTTCATTCCCTATTTATGAACAGAGGCCAAAAGATGACTTCAAGGTTGCATTTAGTAATCCCGACATTCGATTCGATGTGTTCCTTGACTTTGATATGGCTATTTGTGCATTACGTTGCGCTTGGGAACGTCCGGAGTTCGTCTATTTGGAATATTTGGCTGTGGCAAAGGAAAAACGTGGAGATGGTTTGGGCGGTATGTTGATATCGGATTTTATCACAAAACATCAAGGTAAGGATTTGATTCTGGAAATTGATCCGCCTCAAGACGAAATTTCTCGTAAACGTTTAGCCTTTTATGAAAAATATGGTTTCGTAACTAATGAGCATTTGGATTATATCCATCCGCCATATACGGACCATGGTGAATCATTCCCTTTATTAGTATTAAGTTACGGTAAGAAATTGGAAGATTCCGTATATTCTCAATTTGAGGATTATCATCATAATGTTGTTTTACAACGATAGACTGATTTTGAGAATATGATACATCAGGCTAGTTTTACCTTTTCAAAGGATGAAACTAGCCTTTTTTATGATGTCTTTGTTTAAAGCGGGATATTAAATTTGATCTTTTGGTGCATGGCCCCATGCTACAGATAGGTCTTCCATTTGTTCTTTTGAAATAAATGGGGTGAGTCTAGCTTCCATTCTCAAATAATATTCAGGAAGAGTCCATGAATGGAGGGCTTGAATGCCATCTGCCTTAAATTGCCAAGATGGGATAGGCACAATAACGTCTAATACGGAGTCTCCCTTTAATGGCATTTTTTTCAAAATTGCATAAATTTCAGCATGTAAGCTAGAGTGTTTTTCTAAACACTGAACTAACCATTCGCAACTTAGGGCATTTGGACCGGACTCGAGCATTTTAATAGAAGTCTGCAGGGTTTGGTCACTCTCTTTTTCAATAAGAGTCGTAGCATAAGGTAAGAATCGTAAATCGCTCAAACTGAGTAATGCTCCTAATGCTATGGATGATTGAGAAGAACGAATGAACTCGACAATGTGCTGCACCCCGGGGAATCGTTCTTCGTTACTTGGTGCGGCTAGAGTCATAATGTTAAATGCCGCTTGAAGCTGAATGGAAGGGGATGAATCTTCTTTTAAAAAAATATCGAGCATTTGCCATGCGTTGCCTTTTGACTGTTTGATAAACATGAGGCATTGATGTAAAGCGTGTAATCTTCGTTCTTCAGGGCATACTTGTAAGAACTGTTGATAAACCTCTTTATCGTTTTTGTCAGCTTGAGGGATGTTGGCTGTTAATAGTCCATAGGCAATAATGGCTAATGGCCATTGATCTGAACCTATCTCCGCTCGCCTTGCCGGATTATTCACTAAAGCAGCTAATCTTTTTATTTCTGATAAGGAGTCGGTTTGATCTTGAAATAGTCCCATGTACTTATTATGTGATTTCATCGTATTTTGCCAAGAGGAAAGTCTGACCATCTCTGCTTTTTAATCTTGCGGCGAAATGGGTAGATGTCTATTGTTTCAAACAATGAAGATGATCCCTCTACTTTTTGCTTCGTTGATGGTGGCAATACCTACCATGTACGCTGATGAAGCTAACTCATCCAAAGCGACCGATAATAATGTCGTTGCCAATAAATCGGAATGGAAACTGATTTGGTCAGATGAGTTCAATAAATCCGGCAAAGTTGATCCTAAAAAATGGAATATCGAAAAAGAGTTTGTTCGCAATGAAAATGCTCAACAGTTATATACTGACAATTCCAAAAACATCAAACAAGCCGGAGGTATGTTGGTGCTACAAGCATTGGCGGAAAAGAGAAAGAATAAAAATTTCGACTCCAAAAGTAATAATTGGAGATTTTCGCGAGAGTTTGCTGATTATACCTCGGGTTCCGTCAATTCGCAGGGGAAATTTTCATTTATGTATGGAAAGGTCGAGATTAAGGCTAAATTAGAACATGGCAAAGGTGTTTGGCCTGCTTTGTGGCTGATTGGTGATAACATTAAGAAGGTGAGTTGGCCTGCTTGTGGCGAAATTGATATTTTAGAGTATATCAGCCAAGATAAACAAAAAGTACACGGCACTTTCCATTGGGGTAAATCATCCAGTCTAGGGGGTGGACATACTAAGAACTTTGTCGTACCGGATTTATTGGATAAGTTTCATACTTATGGAATGATTTGGACACCTGAAAAGCTCGAATTAACTTTTGATGGCAAAGTGTTCCATACTTTGGATTTATCAAAAGCTCAAGATGGCGACTATAATGCCTTTAGACAGCCGTTCCATTTCATTATGAACTTAGCAATTGGCGGTTGGGCTGAAAAAGCTGACCCTAAAGATTATCCCCGTAAGTTTCTTATCGATTATATCAGAGTTTATCAACAAAAAGGTGATCCTAACGCTGAGTATTGGATCGATGGTAAAAAGAAGAAACCTTAATTTTCAAAGAGTATTATTGATCAACTGATCTAAGTTGTTAATCATTATTTGATTTAAATCGGCAGAGGATAAATGAAGTCCTTTGCCGATTTTTTCATACATCGGTATTAAGGTTTCGTTACGACCGTCAGATTCGATTAAGAGTCTATTAATTGGTATTTGGCGTATGGCTGTATCCCAATGTTTACTCAAGCTACCTAGAGAGAAGTAGGTTGAGTATTTCAGATAATCGCCAATCATTTCTTCAGACCCATTCCAGCCGTGCAAAAGATAGGTTAAATGAGAGTGATTTTTAATAGTTTCTAGTAGTTTGCCCCATGCTTGGCAACAATGTAAAACAATGGGGCGATGATATTTTTCTGCTAATTCCAGTTGCTTATTTAATGCCTTTTGTTGCTCCATGATCGGCGAAATACCTTGACGGCATTTATCCAGACCGGCTTCACCGATTAAGCACTGGGGATGTTCCTGTAATATGTCCTCTAATTGATCCCATCTATCTGAATGTTGATCTTGCTGATACCATGGATGTAACCCTATGGCAGGGATAATGTTAGGGTGTTGTTTCGATAAAGCGATGATGTTGCCCCAATCTTGCGGTTGGGTAGAGCATACGATACACTTGGCACATGTGTCACTTACCGGCACATGTGTGTGTGCATCCGTATAATGAATATCAGGCTTGTTCATGGGAATGTGGTGCAAGCTCACATAAAATCGTATCGTCGATGTTGACTAAATCAAAGCTTCTCATCGCTACTTTCATAGCTGCCATACCGCTTTCTACTTCATCATGAATAACATATTTAATCCCAATATGGCGAAGCCTTTCTGCCTCTGTTTTAAATTTGGCTCGAGCCATGACCGTGATGGTCGGATTTAAAGATTTGATTTGTAAATAGGCTGATAAAGCCGGATTTGGATCAGGGAAGGTAAAAGCGATTAGCCTGGCACGAGAAACGCCGGCTAGTTCCATCGTGATTTGGTGTTGAATGTCACCTAATATCCCTAATTGACCTTGTTTATATAAAGATTTAATGGTTTCTGCGTTTAGATCAACGATGATACACGGAATACCATAAAGACTAAGTTGTTCATGCAAATGTCTGCCTACGGGACCATAGCCGCAAATAATGGCATGATCGTGAATATTGGTTAATTGATTATCTAGACTTTCGACAGTAATTTGTTCGTTCTTGGATTTTAGACCGGGGATATGCTGGTATTTACTAGTGAGTTTGCTAGCGGCCTTCATGAATAATGGCGTTAATCCCATTGAAATAGCTGCGATGGCATAAACATTGGTACTGACGTTATCAGGTACGGGAGTCACCTGCTTCATAAACGGAATCAATACTAATGAAAATTCCCCGACGTTGGTTAATGAAGTCGTGGCAAATAAGCCCATTTTGCCCGAAATACGTAATGCCTTGGCCGCCATAATGCAGGCAAAGAATTTAACGATTAAGACGATAATCGTTAAGCTTGTGAGCCAAATCCATTCATCCGCCACGACTCCTAAATCAATCAGTAAGCCGGCAGAAACAAAGAACACCGTTAAAAATAAATCTTTGAATGGTAAAACCTCACTTAATACTCGGTGGCTATAATAAGAACTACTTACCACCAAACCGGCTACAAAAGCTCCTAATGCTATGCTCAAGCCCATTACTGTGGCTAGCATGGCAATTCCGGAGCAAATGGCAAAAACCATTAAGGTGAAAAGCTCACGGCTTTTTGTGACGGAAACGGCTTGCATAAGCCCCGGTAATAAATATTTGCCTATTAACCAAGCAATGATGAGGAAAAATCCGCCCTTTGCTACAGATGTACCAATATTGATTGTGGTCTCCCATGCCCCGGCTGATTCAGAGAAAATCTGAGGCATCATGGCTACCAACATAATGGCGGTAATATCTTGAAATAAAGCGATGCCCAATGCCATTTTTGCACCGGATGTACCACTTAAACCAAATTCTTGGAATGATTTAATCGAGACGGCTGTAGATGATAGACCTACGATACATCCTAATACTACGGAATGATTGAGGTCTAAGCCTGCCAAAAAATGCAAACCTAACGCAAAACAAACCGTACATATACTCATTTGTACGCCCCCGCCGACTACGGCTATTTTCCGAAGGTGCTTAAGCTCATCTAGAGAAAACTCCAGACCTAATGTAAACATGAGCAAAATAATGCCCACCTCTGAAAGAGCATGGATACTCGTTTGTGCATCAGGAATATGGAAAAGAACGCCGCTATTTGCCAAAATTATGCCGCAAATAAAATATCCCGCCATGAGGGATTGTTTAAATTTGGCAAGGATCAAAGCAATGATAATGACACCCATGAACACTAAGGACAGCAGGGTGAAAAAAGGAGGTGCTGCGTTAGGATCCGATGCCGCTAAGAAATAAGGTAACATAGCTATTTATTCAAACGTGATAAGATTGATTTCTCCAGGACTACGGAATCTTGGTAAATTGGAGTAGCCTAATCCGGGGCTTAAAAACACACCTCGCTGGTTGGGTAAAGCATAATATCCCTTATTCATCGTTTCATCTTTTCCTAGCATAAGAGGTTTCATGAAAGGAATGATGATTTGACCACCATGGGTATGCCCTGAAAACATAAAATCCCATGCATAATCGTTTAATAAATGTGCCGTTTCCGGTTCATGGCTGAGAACGATAGTTGGCATATCCGATTTAATATCGGTTTTGAGTAACATGCAATTTTCGGGGAAGAAATCTGCCTCTCGGAAGTCGCCCAAACCGACCAATTTAAGATTAAGGTTTAATCTGGGTATGTTAACAAAGGTCGTCTCATTTCTTAAAACTTGGAAACCTGCCTGTTTTAAAATGCGCAGTGTATTATCCAGTCTCTCAGTGTCGTGATTGCCAAGGCAAGCATAAGCGGGAGCCTTAGATGACAACTGCGATAAAAGTCTGATCATGTCTCCTGAATAACGCATTCGATCCATCGCCGAATACAGATCACCCGTAAAAATAACTATATCATAATCAATGTTTTTAGCTTTTTCTACAGCTCGCTCCAGAGCATCCATATTGTTGTGGATGTCGGTGAGGTGTAGCACACGCAAACCTTTAGCCGATTCCATACCTTCTTGCTTTATATGTTCTTCCACAAGGCGTGGATAGAGACATTCGTAGCGAGAATTGATCATCAGACCGGCTCCCGTTAGAAACAGAATGGCTAAAATTATGGTAAATACCTTATTTCGTCGGATAAAAGAAAAAACAGAATGCATGGGAAAGTACAATGTCGATGAACTTGAATATTTAGTGCTGGGGATTAAGGATGGCTAATTCTTCATCCAAGAAAAGTCCATTTTCACGGATGAGTTTGCCATCAAAGAAGATTTTACCACCACCAAATGCTTCAGTTTGGATATGTACGAGATCCCAATGTACTTGAGAATTATTGCCGTTCGGTACAACCGAGTAGGCTTGTCCGGGAGTTAAATGGAATGATCCACCAATTTTTTCGTCAAAAAGAATGTTGCGGATAGGCTTGTTGATAATGGGATTCACTCCGATAGCAAATTCGCCAAAGTAGCGAGCACCTTCGTCACTATCTAAAATGGTATTTAATTGCTCAGTTTGATTGCCTGCTTGAGCTTCTACTATTTTTCCATTTTTAACGACGAATGATACATTATCAAAAGGAATACCTTGATAAACAGTCGGGCAATTATATGTAATATAGCCATTTACACTCTCTTTATGAGGTGCTGTAAAGACTTCACCATCCGGAATGTTGTATTCACCTGCACAAGGAATGGCCGGCATACCTTTGATTGAAAATTGAATGTCTGTGTGATCATCTACGATATGCACGATATCCGTATTTTCCATCATCACCTTTAATTTTTCCATAGCAGGCTTCAATGCACCATAATCCATGAGACATACATCGAAATAAAAATCTTCGTATTCTTCGGTACTCATGCCTGCTTGCTGTGCTAAACCTTCACTAGGCCAGCGAAGACCGCACCAACGGGTATGATTCACACGTTGTTGCAATACGGGAGATAAATGGCGCATGGCTAATTCCATGTTTTTAGCAGGCACCGAGGATGATTCAAAGGCATTGGAACCACCTCTTATGGCAATATAAGCATCCATATCCTGCATTTCTTTCATTAAATGCTGTGAGATGATTTCATATTGAGCATCAGTAGCCCCAGAGAGCATTTCGCGTTGAAGTTTGTTAGAATTCAAACGTAAAAAAGGAATAGCGCCGATGCTTCTAACTTGGCGAAGAAGTGCGATACCCATTTCTTCGGGCACATCAGTTAATTCGATCAAGATTTTTTCATTTGGTTTTAATTGGGTCGAATATTCGATAAGTTGTTTTGCCAGTGAATGAAACCTTGGATCTCTCATAGGCTTATTAGGCCTTTTTTCAATAGAGTTTGTCAAGTCACAGGCTTGCCACAACGTAAAAATTATGATTCTTTCTCTTTATGTCTAAATTGCCGAAACTAGGGATTATGGGCTCAGGCTCAGGTTCAAATTGCCAATCTATTTATGATGCGATTCAATCGGGAGAACTACAGGCTGAAATAGCTGTTGTGATGTCCGATAATCCGGATGCTTATATTTTGGAACGAGCTAAAGCATGGGGAGTCCCGGTTGAAGTAATTAATTGTGATGGATTCAAGACAAAGTTTCCTGAGGAATGCCAAGCGGCAGTAGGTGCTCGAATGAAAGAGTATGGGGTAGATCTTATTTGCTTAGCAGGATTTATGCGACTTGTTAAACAACCATTATTAAATGCTTATCCTGATCGTATCTTAAATATTCATCCTTCTTTATTACCGAATTTCCCCGGATTACACGCATGGGCACAAGCTGTAGAAGCCAAAGCTTTAGAAAGTGGCTGTACCGTTCATTATGTCGATGCCGGTATGGATACCGGACCTATTTTAGGGCAAGCTGTAGTGCCAGTATTACCTGATGATACCGCCGAATCTTTGCATGCTCGTATTCAAGTGCAAGAGCATCTTTTATATCCTGCGATAATTAAAAAAGTCCTAAACGAGTTAGTTTAATCATCTTTCGTAATTTAGATGTTTTTATATGACAATATCGAAATCGACTTTTCTTGTCGTTCGAACAATTTGCAGTATAAAGATGTCTTAGTCGAATAGAAAGACTCTATAATTATGAAGATAAACCCATCTTTCGCTATTATTGCCGCTTCAGCTATGGTGGCTGGTGCGGTGTTCGCTCAAGATGCAGACAAACCTGCCGAGAGCCCTCAACCTAAAGAAGAAACTAAAAACGTGTCTCCAGAAGAAATGAAATCCGATATCAGCTATTTCCTTGGCTTCCAAAATGGTCGTCAAATGGGCCAAATCCCTACCTTGACCATTGATGATATCGATGCAGAAAACTTTATGAAAGGCATCAAAGATGGTATGGTAAACAAACCAGCTAAAGAGCAAGAAGCTCTTCAAGCCTCTTTGGCCGCATTCCAGAAATTGATCGACCAGCGTATTGCTGAACAAGGCAAGGTAAACTTGGAAGCTAGCAAAAAGTTCATGGAAGAAAACGGTAAGAAGGAAGGTGTTGTAACAACTCCATCCGGTTTACAGTATAAGGTAATCAATAAGGGTGGCGACACCAAGTATGATGCCGCTAAGAACAAAGAACCAATGTTCACCATCAAGTACAAAGGTACTTTACCTGACGGTACCGTATTTGACGAAACCAAGGGCGAGGCTATTGACATGCCATTACAAGTGATCCCCGGTTTTGCTGAAGCTTTAAAAACCATGCCTGTAGGTGCTAAGTGGGAAGTATTCATTCCTGCCGAATTAGCTTACGGTGAAAACTCCCCAGGAGCTCCAATTCAACCTAACAACGCTTTGATTTTCGAAATCGAGTTGGAAGGTATCAAAGAAGCACCTGAACCATCCGGTTCCCCAATGCAAATCAGCCCAGAGCAACTTCAACAAATGCTCGAAGCTCAACAGCAACAACAAGGTAAGTAATCTTATCTGACATTCTTTTTGAATAAACAATACGGCAAGCGGATATTCCTGCTTGCCGTATTTATTTTCTCGTAAAAACTATCACGTTTTAGTGATCCCCAATTTAATGATTTGTATTCTTATAGGGTTTTGTTATTTTTGGCTTAATTAAAGTTCCTATGACTGCCAAAATGAAATTTCCTAAAGGTTCTGCGCCTAAGAATAATTATGGCGAAGCCCTCTCTCCTTTGAGTTGTGCTTTACGCGGTAATAATTTGATTGAGGTGCAACGTATATTACAGGATGGTTCTTTCGATACATCTTATGATTACTATGATGATGTCTCTAGTAATGAGGGGGCGCAATTATTGCAAGAACATGGAATATCTCTTGATTTTAAGACATATAAGAAGTTGCGTAAGCGTGGTGTACGGGTTAAAAAACCAACAAACTATAGAGTTAGGTATCATGTTTATCAATATACCTTAAGGGCTATTTACGCATCGATTGCCTTGATTCTTTTTGGTCTTATTTGGTTGTGGGGAAACGACTATAAGGTACTGACCCAATTAGATATTTTGCCAAAATTTATGCAAGGCATCAGTACCCGATATTTTATTATGCTAGGTGCAGATCCTAACTTGAAAAATCATCGAGGGAATACTCCTTTGGCCTATGCGGTTGATGGTGGTTGTATTGGTTTTGCTAATGCCTTATTAGACAATGGTGCTGATGTGAATGGGTGTACGGCGATGGGTGGAACCCCTTTAAAGCTTGCTGTTGATAATCAAGATATAGAGATGGTTAATCTATTGATAGAGCGTGGTGCGGATGTGCATAGTGCATCAAAATGGGGTGAAACAGCCCTGCACAAAGCTGCTTATCGTGGTAATGTAGATATAGTTAATTTGCTACTTGATCATGGTGCAAATATCAATGCCGGTATTTTTGGCATAACAACCCCATTGGTGTGCACAATAAAACCAGGTTCAACCGCAGTGGCAAAATTGTTAATAGAAAAGGGAGCCGATATCAATGTACAGCTCGGTGATAATGAAACTTTATTACATTATATGGTTGTATACTGGAATAATTCATTTAATCGTTTCTGTGGCAATGAGTCTCCTGAATTATATGAGGCAGCCGTGCAAAATCAATTGGCGCTAGCTCAGATTTTGATCGATGCCGGAATCGATGTTAATGTTCAAAACACTTTTGGGCGTACAGCTTTACATAAGGCAATTATATATAATAATATGCCGATGATGAAGCTGTTAATCCGCAATGCTTCAAACATCAATTTAAAGGATAAAGAAGGCGATAGTCCGGTGTCTTTGGTTGTGAGTAAAACAAAGATGAAAATGTCGGATTCTGATGATTAATGAAAAATTTACAATAGGATAATGGTTATCTAGACACCGTAGCCTGTCCCTTTGCGACTCTTACAGCGACAAAAAGGCCTGTCGCTATACATTATTTTGGGAATACTGATTATAATTTCTGTTTCAAAAAGATATTAGTGCGCAAAGGATGTTTATTCCATGAACAGCTAAAATATTCATTTTTATTAGTATATTCACCTTTATATGGAGTAGTCATGTCGGCATGATCATTTCGAATGATATTAACTATAGATATCCCTTTTTCGCGTAAATCTTTTGGTAAATATTTCTTTTGTATTTTTCCAATAAAAAAAAGTCCCTCAGATAAAGTAAAAAGTATCAAAGCCGGGGCGATATATAACGTTTTAGGTATTTGTGGATACATCTCGGAGAATAAAATATATAGGGCAACGCCTCCAAATAATGCACAAACAACCCAAAACTCTTTAACCGAAAACCATGTAGTACATGTGTGGGATGTATAAGTAGACGTACCATTTCCGTCTTGAACCGTTATTTGATATTCTCCATCTGAAGCAAGAGAATTTGTTCTCACTATTGAAATAAGATCCGTTGCTTTTTTAATTTTATTTTGACGATGTAAGATTTGTAAAAAAAGAAAAATATTTCTAAGGTCGCTACGTTTTTTATTTATTTTCATAGACAACCACATTGCAAAATAGAAGATTATACCAATAATAAATAATGATATAATAACATCATATATGGTGATATTTTGAATATCAAAACGTAGCAATGATGAGGCTAAAGTAAATATAGTACAAAAAATAACATTTTTGATAAAAAAGATTTTTTCCATAAACTTTGTAATTATCTTAAAATATACATGTTTGCAATAGATAGTCAATATCGAAAAGTCTATCCATTTCATCGGAAAACAAAACAAAACTAACGATTTAAAAAAATAAACAAAATTATACAAATAAACAAAAAAAGCACTCAAATGAGTGCTGCTTAAACAAATTGGAGCGGATGATGGGATTCGAACCCACGACATCAACCTTGGCAAGGTTGCGCTCTACCCCTGAGCTACATCCGCTTTATTCGTTGTTTGCTTCGGCCTGGTGGCGTCTGCGTGCAACGAAGTATAGTGATTTTTTTATTTTTGGCAAGAACTTTTTGATGTTTTTATCGTAATTTTTTGGATTATTTTTACGATATTTCTTAAGTTATTTGCCGAGAGTATCTTATCGAATAGAGTTTTTCGCTCGGAATCTTTTCTGACTTTTAAACTCCTTTAGCTAGGCGTTCGGCTAGCGCAACAGGAAGGCCTGCATCGATAATTCTCTTCTGTGCTTCTTGTAAATCGTATTCGACTCGGCGAAAGTACACGGCATTCGTGTCGGAGTCATAGACTGCATAAGCAGCGCGCCAGTCGTTGTCTCTTGGCTGACCTACCGAGCCTACGTTGATAAAGTATTTTTGTGCCGGATCGGGGCAAAAATCAGTAGCGAGATATTCTTGAGCGCTTCCTTGCTCGAAAATGAAAATTTTAGGCACATGGGTATGTCCATGGAAGCACATATTGGTGAATTGGAAATTGAAATTCGAAGTGGCATCAAATTTATTGACGATGTAGTGCCAAAGAGCAGGTTGGTCTAGGGTAGCATGCACGATAGTAAAGGGCGGTACATTCCGCACCATTCGCAATCTTCTAAGCCATTCTTTCTGTTCTTCGGATAACTGTTGTCTAGTCCACATGAGGGCCTGATAAGCGATAGGATTCATGCCCTTTGGGTTGGAATCACTGGCGGCTTCTTCGTCATGGTTGCCTTTGATAATCGGGCAATTAAGAGACTTAATGATTTCCAAACATTCTGAGGGATTGGCATTATAACCTACAATGTCCCCTAGACATGCAATTTGATTGCATTGTAAATGTTCTATATCTCTTAATACGGCCTCTAGTGCGGGCTGATTTGCGTGAATGTCACTTATAATAGCAGTTCTGCTCATAGTTTAATGCTGGTAAGCTATGCTAGTTGATGATGTAGTATTTGCCAAGTTACTTTTGTGGCTGTTTGGTTTCATTTGTTGGTAGTAATCTTTTGATCTGTGAGGGTATCATTTTTTGTTCGTTGAGTTTTGCCTCTTTTTCCAACTCATCTAATTTAGCACGTACTCCGTTGGTAGGGAATCTCATGTTACCGTAGAGTTGGTTTGTTAATTGAGCGATGGCTTGCTCTTTATCGGGGAAAAGTACGTTAAAAGGAATGCGATCTTTTTCCGGTATATCGAGTTTGTTTTCTAAGGCAAAGATGTTACACGTAACGCTTGGGACGTGGTTTGTCGGGTCTTTAAAAAGCTTGAGACCTAGGGTAAGTGCTTCCCTAGATTGAGATGGTACACGTGCCAGTGCATAGAATTCTTTACGTTGTGTTAATTCCGGAGCTCCTAATTCGACTGCAGCATGATAGGCCTGGGCCGCTTTTTCAAAATCGGGGTGGCGGTAAATATCACTGAGCATATCCCCATATTTTGACTGTAGAATCCAGACGTCGGGATTTTTTTCGATGCTTTTTTGCATGAAATGGCGACCTTTCTTGATCCATTGCAAGAATCCTTCTTTCTGTTCGATCGGGGTTAGATTGGGGTCAGACTTCACTTGAGAAGAGGCGTTATATGCCATGTGCCAGGCTCCGGTTTCCCAATAATAATTATTGTTGGGTACGAGAGAGGTCATTTGTTTATAGCGTTTTTCCAGATACGTCCAATTATTAGACATAAATTGCTCAAAGGCATCGACGCTTAGCATGGCGGCGACAAGGCTACGCAGCCCACCCAAGGTGACGAGAGCCAATTGTTGTTCCAATTGATCTTCGACACCTAAATAAGTGGTTTCAGTTAAGAGATTTGCCTTATGTTCTTGGGTAAGAATGTGATTTTGGAATGGCAATTTCACCAAGCCAAAGAGAGCGATGGCTATAAATGTAACGGAATAAGTTTTAATTTTTGGTGAAAGAGTCATTTTGGTGTGATTCTTATTTGATCTGAATTCTTTGACGAATATCTAAGTCAAGTTGTTCCCAATTTGGAATGGATGCACCTGCTTGTCTTGCTTTTGCTAAAGGGGCTTCCCAAATGGCATGATATTCAATCGGACGACCTTCATTGTAATCAACGGCGCTGGATGGAATAAATTCTCCCATTTTTTCCGTGCGCTCAAGGTGAAAGCTCACCAGATCTGTCGGCAATTTGTAACCACGAGCTGCGGCTGAGGCGACCACTTCTTCCATGATTGCCTTTGCACGTTGCACTTGGTCCGGACGTTTATATAGCTCTGCGATGCTGATGCCACCTAGCGCGAGGCAAAGTCCGTTAAATGGGATATTCCAAACGAGCTTATACCATTGGATTTGCTCGGCAATATCAAAGCCTTTAGCCGGTACATGGGCTTGTTTAAATAGAGTAGCCAATTCTTGAGCTTGTTGGGATCCTTGAGGAGAAGGAATAAATGGCGCAAATTGTATATTGCCCCCTTCCAAATGTTTGATATGACCGGGCTCGTCTCTCATGGCGCAGATGAAACAAAGCCCTACGTAAATTTTTTCTGCAGGAATGATTTCAGCTAATTTTTCCGCATTACCCATGCCATTTTGTAAGGTGGCTACGATGGTATTTGGTCCCATCATTGGGGGAATGGCTTTAGTGAGCTGATCATTGGCTGTGCTTTTTAATGCTACTAAGATCAAATCTACCGGCCCGACCTGATCGGCGTTGGTATAAACTTTGATATGGGGCAATTGTATGTCACCATTGATGCTCTTGACTTCGAGACCATGTTCCTTGAGATAATCATATTCGGAGCGAACAATGTATGCAACATCGTTGCCGGCTTCTTGTAATCTGGCTCCATAATAGCACCCGAGTGCTCCTGCTCCTAAAATGGCAATTTTCATTTTAAGTAATGGTGTGTGTATATTAAAGACCTTCGATTTCGCCCTCTGCGTTCAGATAAATATGGCATGCATTAGGCACTTTAGGTAATGCCGGCATTCTCATAATCTCACCGCACAAGGCTACTAAAAATCCGGCTCCGTTAGCTAATTCAAAATCACGTACGGTAATGTTGAAATTAGTAGGTCTCCCGAAAAGTTTGCCATTGTCCGATAATGAGTTTTGAGTTTTTGCCATGCAGATTGGCAACTCCGTTAATCCTAATGCCGAATATTGTGCCAATTTTTTCTTAGCAAGTGGAGTAAACTCGACGTTTGAAGCTCCATAAATCTCTTGAGCGATAGTAAGAATTTTCTTTTCTACAGGAGCCGAAACTTCATAAAGTGGCTTAAATTGTGGAGATTTTTGAGCAGTTGCTTCTACGACGACTTGAGCCAATTCTTTACCGCCTTGTCCTCCTTGTGCAAAAATGTCTGCTACAGCACATTGCACGCCTTGGTTTTGGCAAAAATCACGAATGGTTTGTAATTCTGTCTCATCATCACCTAAGAATTTGTTAATGGCTACAACTATAGGACGATTGTATTTTTGAGCAGCACTAATGTGAGCGGCCAAGTTTTCCAGACCTTTAGTTAAAGCAGGGATATTGGTGATGGTGATATCAGGTAAAGCGACTCCACCATGCATTTTAAGAGCTCTCGTTGTGGCAACGATCACAATGGCATCAGGTGCGATTTGAGCCTGACGGCATTTGATGTCTAAGAACTTTTCTGCGCCAAGATCGAAGGCAAATCCTGCCTCTGTGACGGCATAGTCTCCAAAATGCATCGCCATTTTGGTGGCTAATACGGAGTTGCACCCATGAGCGATATTGGCAAATGGTCCACCATGTAAGAAGCAAGGTACACCTTCGACAGATTGCACGAGGTTAGGCATCAACGCATCCTTTAGGATGGCCATTACCGAGCCGGTGATATTAAGCTCTTCCGCATAAACGGGTTCATCATTTTTTCTAAAACCGATGATGATTTTGTTAATGCGTTTTTCGAGATCTTTATACGATGACGCTAGGCATAAACATGCCATGATTTCCGAGGCGGGCGTAATGTCAAAGGATGATTCTCTAGGAAAGCCTTGTTTATTTAGGCCTACCATGATAGAGCGTAAAGATCGGTCATTCATATCCATTACTCGCTTCCAGCTCACCTTACGTTCATCTAAATCTAAAGTGCGGAAATAAAGCGCATTATCAATAACCGCACTGATTAGGTTATGTGCGGAGGTAATGGCGTGAAAGTCGCCTGTAAAATGTAAGTTGATTTCATTCGACGGAGTTAAGGTGCTTTTACCTCCTCCGGTAGCACCACCCTTACGACCAAAAACAGGACCCATAGATGGCTGTCTTAAAGCTAAACAGGCATCTTTACCTATCGCTTTAAGTCCCTGAGCTAAACCAATAGAGACGGTTGTTTTACCCTCACCTGATGGGGTAGGAGTGATGGCAGATACAAGAATCAACTTGCCATTTTTACCGGGAGAATCTAGAGCCTTGAGATCGACTTTTGCTTTATTATGTCCGTATGGGAGAATGTGTTGATTTGAAATACCTAATTTTGCAACACAATCGGAAAAAGGAGGTGTATTCATAATATAAAAATAGGGTGAATGAAAAATGATTGGTTTAATGAGCTTCTAGCCAATTATGTCCGGTTTGAGCTTCGACAAGGATTGGTACATCATGAGGCAAAGGTAGAGCGTCTACCATGCATTGTTTAATTTTATCGGTTAAATAATGTTCCTCTTCGTGCAAATCTACAAGCAATTCATCGTGAATTTGCAAAATAAGTCGTGATTTAGTTCCTTTCAATAAATCATGTACCTTATTCATGGCTAATTTAATCATATCTGCAGCCGTCCCTTGTATCGGTGTATTGATAGCCGTGCGTTCTGCTGCTGATCGGATGTTTTTATTAGCTGAATGTAGATCCGGTAAATATCTTCTTCTACCGCAAAGAGTTTCTGCATATCCCTTTTCGGTTGCCTCTTCGATCAGGCTGTCCATATAACGTTTGATGCCGGGGAACTCGCTAAAATAATTCTTAATTAAGTCGGAAGCTAGCGCCCTTGGACAATTTAATCTTTGCGAAAGCCCAAATGCCGATATGCCATAAATAATACCGAAATTAACGGTTTTTGCACCACGGCGCATTTCTTGTGTCACCTCTTCACGAGGCACTCCATAGATTCTAGATGCAGTTTCTTGGTGAATGTCTCTGCCTTCTTTAAAAGCTAAGCACATACCTTCGTCTCCGGATAAAGCCGCCATGATGCGTAACTCAATTTGTGAATAGTCGGCAGATAAAATCGAATAATGCTCATTGCGTGGGATAAAGGCGGCACGAATGGCTCTGCCTTGTTCCGTCCTAATTGGTATATTTTGTAAATTAGGATCTTGAGATGCCAATCGACCTGTTGCCGTCAGCACCTGCATAAACTTTGTATGGATGCGACCGTCAGCAGGAGAAATGTATCGAGGCAGTGCATCTACATAAGTGCTCTTAAGTTTAGAGTTTTCTCGATAATCAAGGATGCTTTGCACAATAGGGTGCAAATGAGCTAAAGATCTCAAAGTTTCTTCATCAGTGACGTATTGTCCGGTCTTAGTTTTTTTCGGTTTTTCGACCAATTTGAGATCATTAAACAAGAATTCACCTAATTGCTTTGGAGAATTGAGATTGATATCTCCATGAGCCTGCTCCTCGATAGAGGCTTTGATGGATTGGATTGTTTTTTCCAATGTTTCAGAGGCTTCACTTAATGTTGCCAAATCTACATTAATCCCTTCAAACTCCATGTCTGCTAACACGGGAAGTAGTGGTTGTTCAATATCTGACCAGACTTTTTCCATTCCGCTTTCTTTAAGCTTTGGTGTCAAATAATGGTAAAGTTGTAATGTGATATCGGCGTCTTCCGCTGAATATTCTCCTAAGATTTCCATAGGGATAGCTTTCATATCAAGCTGATCCTTTTTCTTGGCTCCTGGGATTAAATCAAGAAGTTTTATGGTTGTATAATTCAGCAGATTTTCGGCTAAAACATCCATGCCATGTTTGAGACCCGGTGCAATGAGTGCATGAGCTACCATCGTATCGCTAAACGGGCCATTAATTTCTAAACCTCTTGCTCTGATGACTTGAATGTCAAATTTGAGATTGTGTCCGATTTTATTAGCAGCCGAACTAAAGACGGGAGCCAACCAAGCCAAATCCTGTTTTGCTGTTACCGGTACATACCATGCCTCGTGAGGTTTGATAGAGAAGGCTATACCCAATAACTCATCAGTAAGGGGATCTAGCCCTGTTGTCTCGGTATCAAAACACCATTCATTGGCTTTAGTTAACTCATCTAGTAGCTGTTGTTGCTGGGATTCATTAGTTACAATGTGATATTGATGCTTGATATCACGGATGCATTTGAGATCCGGTTCGGCAAATAATTCCATTTGTGCCTCTCCCTCTTTAATAATAGGAGTTACGGGAGGCATCTCCTGTGCTGCTGATGCTTTTGGTTCGAAAAGTTCTCCTAATGAAGAAGTCTGCAATGGAGCATTTTTACCAAATAAACGTGATTTAATTGTTCTTAATTCAAACTCATCCAAAATGTTTAGCAAATCATTTTGATGATAAGGCTTAGCTTTTAATTCCTCTAGAGAAATAGTTAGCGGTACTTGGCGATCGATGGTAGCCAATTTTTTTGACAAAATGGCCTTATCGGCATTTTCTTCTACGGTAATACGTCGCTTGCCTTTTAATTGATCGGTATTTGCGAGGAGATTTTCTACTGAATGAAATTGTTCGATAAGTGTTTTAGCTGTTTTTTCACCTACCCCCGGTATCCCCGGTATGTTATCGGACGCATCACCCATGAGCGCTAAAATATCGATGACCTGCGAAGCTTTTTCTATACCCCAATTTTCAAGAAGTATGGGTAGCGTAACGACCTCATGGTCAGCATTTCGTTTGCCCGGTTTCCATAAAAAAGTGTGTTCGGAAATCAATTGTCCCAAATCTTTGTCCAGCGAAACCATATAGCTATCATAATGACCGTCTTCATCTGCCATTTGAGTTAAGGTGCCTATGGTGTCGTCAGCTTCATATCCATCATAACGAAGAATAGGAATGTTAAAAGCTTCTAATAATCGAAAAATCTGTGGAATCTGTGCCCTCAAATCTTCAGGCATAGCTTGTCGATTGGCTTTATATTCGGGATACATTTCATGCCTGCTTGTTGGTGCAGACGTATCGAAGCAAGCGACAATATGAGTTGGCTTTTCGCTTTCTAAAATACTTAATAAAGTATTGGCGAACCCGAAAATGGCAGATGTGACTTCACCTTTAGATGTACGAATGGGATTGGTAATAAAAGCAAAATGTGAGCGATATGCTAATGCCATACCGTCCAGAATGAACAATCTATTAGAAGCACTACTGGTCATTGGTTCTTTTCTATCATATTAGAGTAAAGATATCAAATTTTTACCCATATTCTTGTAAGATGAAATTGCCTTGGCTCGTTATCTCAACGTGCCAAGGCAACCACATTTATCCAACTAT
The DNA here is from genome assembly GCA_002471255.1 of Akkermansiaceae bacterium UBA7331. Taxonomy (GTDB): domain Bacteria; phylum Verrucomicrobiota; class Verrucomicrobiia; order Verrucomicrobiales; family Akkermansiaceae; genus Akkermansia. The sequence goes on from DKPP01000005.1 coordinate 22,399, forward strand.
ATTACCTATGAAAATCAGAACCGGCAAAACCAGTCAATGTTCGAAAATCAAACATGCTACGCACGCCTATATCTGATACTTGGTAGATAAAAAAAATGATGTGAATGTTCAAAACTGACGCCGTTTGTTGTGCGCCTTTTAAAAAAGTGAGCCAAGTGCTAAAAATTATGACTGGCTTGGTGTCGTTTCACAACGGACCAAGCCAGTCATATTTATCCAACTATATTACCTATGAAAATCAGAACTACCTCTACCAGTTCATCAATTGATGAACTTGGGTTCATTACTGATATTGGTTGGACAGGTTGGATAGGAATGTGTTCAAAAATATATTATTTTTTTTCAAAAATAATTACAGTCGTGTTTAAATCCGTTGAATTGAAAAGGGTAATCATATTTTCCGGTGAGACACGGATGCAACCATGAGACACGGCAGATCCGAGCAGATCTTCTCGATTTGTGCCATGTATGTAAATGTAACGATTTTTGGTATTGGCATTATGTGAGTCGGTGCCATCAAGCCATAAAATTCTGGTTAAGATAAAATCAGAATCCTCATTCATTTCGGAAGGAATAGCGTTAGGATAATTACCAATAGCTCGTCTTGCTTTAAAAATGGTAGAATCTGGCAGACCGTCACCGAAACGTTCAGCAATAATAAAATTTCCTGTGGGCGTTTTCGCTGAATTTTCCTCCGAACCAATCCCTCCTATGCCACTAGAGATCGGGCATTCAAAGCAAAGTTGTCCATACTCATTATATAAGTGTAAATGCTGATCAGTCAAATTGATCTCGATATGTGAATGGCGGCTCATGAGATATACCGTAAAAGTAATGGCAGCAACGCAAAGAAGGATTGTGCCTAAAAGAGTCGAGGATATAGATCGAACATAATTAATGATTTGCGTCACTAATCTCATAGCCTAATGCTTTCAATATTTCATGCAAAGCAGGAATTAATTCTTCACAGACTTGATGATAAGCTTTTTGCCCGCAACCAATAGGATCGGAAATGTCTTTGTTTGATGTAAAGCAGGTAACTAATTGTATTTTTGACTCATATTCCGGAAAGTAATTCAGTAAGATATCACGGTGTCCACGAGTCATGGTGTAAATGTGCGTAGCTTCATGAATCATTTCTTCCGTGATGGCCTTACTTCGATGAGATGAGGCATCAATTCCTAAAGAAGCTAACTCATTGAAAGATTCTTTACTAATCGGATCGCCGTCCCATGCGGATGTACCTGCTGATTCTATTCTACAGTCTAAGTCTTGTGGCCAAAAATGTCGACATAGACCTTCAGCCATCGGACTACGACAGGTATTACCGGTGCAAACAAAAAGGATATAAGGTGCTGATGGTGCGATCATGATCAATTATTCTGCTTTTTTAGGGATGGGAATAGCACTAGGTTCTTGAAAAATAGGCTCTTGTTCAATTACTAATGTATCAGGGGCCGGTGGTTCGTTTTTATAGTTTTTAGCCGGTTTATCAATTTCTTCAAATACGACTTTTTGTGGTAAAAAATAGCTTCCGATCGTTATGACGACGATCATCGTAATAGGAATAGTAAATTGGAACCATAAATCAAGGTACACAAAGAAAATATAGGAAAAAATCATGACACCTACAATTTGTGCTAATAGTGTCAAATTACGATTTTTAGGACTAAATTTGATCGACCAGAGAGTAAGAATTAAAAGATCTAGTAAAACAACCCATAAAGCCCACGTAGGAATTGCCGAATAGGTAACTTGAGGTAAGGGCGCAATACCTGCCATTAATGTGTGAATCGTTTTAGCCATGATTATCGCGTTATCATCAGGGCTATTGGACGGTTTTGATGGTTCGGATACGATAATGGCATCCGCTTCGTTTAAAATAGTTTTGAGTGCCTGGTTATCCTCTTTCACCATGCCCGGAATGTTGGGGATGATGATAGATTCGGTACTGATCATTGTAGGCGGTAATGATTCCAAAGTATCAACACGAGCATAATTATCTATCTCAACGGTACGTTGACTTCCAAGATATAATTTACCATTTAAATGAGCCTTGATATCTTTACCTTTTAAGCCAAGACGATTCATCACGGCTATTAAAGGTAGGGTAGGCACAATGTGCTTATCCCACTTGACGAATAAAGGCATAGATTTATCAGTAGCATTATCATCAACATCACTATTTTCCACAAACGTAGGGTAAATCTTTGCTTTGGTGATAATTTGTGGATTTCCCCCATGCCAACGGCTCGCTAATGGTAATTTAGAAGTATCCCCTATGATTTGTTCCGGTAAAATAGCGTATTCTTTTAAATATTCCGGTAAAGATTCTTGGCGGTTTGATTCAATAAGGGCTTGTCCGATGCCTTTGAATGGGAAACGATCCAATTCATAGCCAATAGCCTCTTGAATAATTGGGTCGGGGGTATCAGACCATATAAGAGGGGATAACACATAGACTTTTTCAGCACCTTGTTCATAGAGATGTCGAAAAAGTACCGTATAATCCATAGGTGCCGGTGGATAGGCAACAAAGCTATTCTGGCTGGATGATTCGTGTAGAGATAATACCGGAATTGATTTACCCTGATCTGCTTTGGAGTATCCGTAGGGTTGAATGACTAGTTCGTTATTTTCATTGATTTGATCGAAAAGAGCATGAGTCGCTGTCAATTGCTTGTTTGCTGCTAAAGGCGCATAAAATGCTTCAATAAGAGGGTTGCTAAATGGCTCAAAAAGGAATCCTAAGCCTAAACCTATTTGAGTTAAAGCTAATATGATAATATTTCGAGCATTGATCAATTTCATGAATAAATTAGGTTAACAAATTCTTTAAAGGGGCTTCAAGCTCAGATTCACGGCAGATATTGATTAAATGAGCCAAAGCCGGATCTATTTGTTTCAGATACCATTCATTATGTCTATTATGTCCAATGTTGGCAAAGGCTCCTAGAGCTTGCATCAAACGCTGCATAGCGCAAAGCTTGAAATGCTCATTATTAAATTCCTTATCTGTGATACTAATCCAAAACTCAATCAGTTCATTAATTTGAGTTTGATCTAATTCCGCATATGCATCATAGAGTATTGAAGCCAAATCATATTCGGGTAAACCTAATCTCATTCCTTGAAAATCGATGAGATATGTTTTTCCTTGATGAATATGAATGTTTTGAGATTGAAAATCTCGATGGATGGGAGTGAGTGGTAGTTGAGATAGTGTTTGGTTGATGCTTGTCAGAAATGGATGGTCCAACCAAGTTTGAGAGGTTTTATGTAAATGTGTACCAATAAAATGCTCTGCAAAATATTCTTGTTCCCAACGATATAAGTTTTCATCAAAGGACGGTTGAAGATCAAACTCCGTTGGAATGGGAATGAGATGTAATTTATTTAACTCTACGAGTGCTTGTTGATAGTATTCTTTACGTTGTTGCCAAGGTGTGCCTTTGAGAGAAAGTAAATTGATGTCTCCTAAATCTTCCACTAGGGCGCAACCGGATCCGTTGGCATGGCACACGGAATCTAAAATAGCAGGTACTTTGATTCCTTGCGACTTTAGATATTGAGCGACAGGTACGAAAGAATGATTGTCTGCTCGTTGATTATCCCATGAAACTGCTATATACGACACACCATCTAATCGTAAACGAATAATCTGACGTCCGGAGGCTCCTTGTGTGATTACATTGGTGCTTTCTCTAGAGACCGGATGACCAATGTATTCAGAGACAAAGTTCAATAGCTCGTCCATAGTGCTATAAAAGGATAAAAATAATCCGTCTTTCATGAAACTGATGATTAATCATGAAAGACGGATGAGGTAAGTTTAAAACTAAAAGGCGTATTCTTCGCCGAATCCGTAATTTTCTACTACGTAATCAACATCTTTGTCACCACGACCGGAGCAATTGACCAAAATGGAGCCGGTCTTCATTTCTTTAGCCAACTTCATGGCGTAAGCAATAGCATGGGAGCTTTCGAGAGCCGGGATGATGCCCTCATAACGTGAAAGTTTGAAGAAAGCGTCCACAGCTTCTTTATCACTGGCCGTAGCATATTTAACACGATTAATATCACGTAAATAAGCATGCTCAGGACCTACGGAAGGGTAATCTAGTCCACTGGCAATGGAGTGTACCGGTGCCGGCTCGCCGTTTTCGTCAGTTAACATGATACTTTCAAAGCCATGCATCATTCCTTTTTTACCATAGGTTAAAGAAGCGGAGTGATCTCCGAGAGTTGGGCCTTTACCAAGTGGTTCAACCCCATAAATGTCCACAGGATCACCCAAGAAGGCGGTGAATAATCCCATAGCATTACTACCACCACCTACTGAAGCACAAATGGCATCCGGAAGTAAGCCGGTCATTTCTAAAAATTGTTCCCTGGCCTCTACACCAATGCACATTTGGAAATCACGTACCATTACAGGGAATGGATGTGGCCCAAGTACGGAACCGATGCAGTAAATAGAGTCTTTGTAATCTTTGAGATAAGATTGGAATGCCGAGTCAACTGCCTCTTTGAGAGTTTGTAAACCATGAGTAACAGGTACTACATTAGCCCCCAAAATCTTCATGCGAGTGACGTTTGGCGCTTGCTTAGCGATATCAACGGCACCCATGTGAATTTCACATTCAAGACCGAAGAAAGCGGCGGCAGTGGCTAATGCTACGCCATGTTGTCCGGCTCCTGTTTCTGCAATCAGCTTCTTCTTACCCATGTATTTGGCCAATAAGCCTTCACCCATGCAGTGGTTTAATTTATGTGCGCCGGTATGATTGAGATCTTCACGTTTAAGGTAAATTTGGCAAGCACCTAGTTTTTGGGATAATCGTTCACAATGATAAACAGGAGTTGGGCGTCCTTGGAATTGCTTGCGAATGCGTCTAAGCTCGTTAATGAATTGAGCGGAATGACAAATGGTTTGGTAGGCGTCAGATACTTCTTTGAAAGCTGGCACTAAAGCTTCAGGTAAAATAGCACCACCATATTCACCGAAGTAACCGTTAGAATCTGGGAAATTTCTTAGATACGTGTTTAAATCAATCATGATAAATGTAAGCTCGTGGCAAAGTATTTATCATTTTTAATCTTATGGGGCAAAGAGAAACTCGAACCGAACTCATAAAAGTACCGATTCGAGTTGAAAAAAGTGATTTTAGATCTTTTAGAGACCTAATTTGCGTGATCTGATTGTCTTGCGCGTGTTGGTGATAACGTCTTGTTCATCGCCACCGGCGCTTGCCATCATGCTAGCCAAATCGCGAACGATATTCTTTTTCATACGTGCGATCAATTCTTTACCTTCTGTGGTGATGGCTACCATAATTTTTCGACGATCATTGGCAGCTGCAGTACGGGTTAAATACCCCATTTCTTGTAATTTATCTACCATGCCTGTTGCTGCAGCCGTGGTGTGACCCATTTTATGAGCAATGCTGGACATAGTTAAAAAATCCTCACTAGCCAAATAGGTGAGCAAAAAGAATTGTGGATACGACACTTTTCCTTCGTTGAGCTCAGCGGATAAGTTCAAGATACATGACCTCTGGGTCATCAGAACGAAATCTGCTAATTTGTTGGCTTCTTCTGTGATGGGATTCATAGTGAAAAACTGGTTTCTGCGTTGTCATCCGTCGCCTTTGCTTCGGAGCTTGCGGTTCGGTTACGATATTCCTTCGGAGTATCTGTTGCAAGAAAAAATAGTAAATTTTTATTAAATTTTTATTCGAACGATTTAGTCTTCCTCGTATAACGTTTAATTCGACCATTTTGTGAATAATATGTCAATTAAATGGTGTTAGAATCTTGAAAATCGGTGAATAACTTATTGAGTAAAATATATATAATAATGAAAATGAGAATATTATTAGCTTATCTGTAATAATTCTAATTAGCAGATGGTTCATTTGGGTTGTAATGATCATGATGTCGACTAATGTATTGAGTATCTTTGAGAAAAAATATAAAATTTTGTTAAGTAAAATGAGCTAGTAAGAGGTTGACAGAAGGGGGGGGGAAAACTAGTCTCTGCGCATGAAAAAAAGCAGGTATTCTATGACTGCTCTCACGAGCATACTTTTTGTTTTAGCGTTGAGCTCTTGTACTCTTCATTACGGTAATAAAGAGCTCGTCAACCAGTCCAAAAGTGATTCTCTGATTGTAGGTAAATCTACAAAGGAAGATGTGTATAAAACCTTCGGACAACCTTCTATTGTCAAACATGAGTCGACATCGGACTTAATGTGGAGATACTGGTATCGTCCGGCTAAAAGCAACATGGTAGGGATGATCCCCGTGATGGGATTAAACTTGGTTGCCGGCGGTAAGAATGGGAACGTTACGACGCGTGATTACTATTTTAATTCCCATAATATGCTTGTTCGTAAAGATGAAAAAAATCAAGATCTCTATACGCATAATGCAGCTGATTTAGGTCGCTTATTACGTGAGTACGTCATTACTGATGAATCTCAAAAAGCGGTGAAAAAGGAAATGGAAGGAATGGGCCATACTTTTGATACCAACATAGCGCATGATAGCCAAGTGATGGAAAACGCTTTAGATTAATGAGTTTTGATGTATTAATGCGCTCCTTGGTATATGCTTTTTGTACCAAATAAATCTCATTGCATTACGATGAAGTCTATATAAGATGATTTCCATTAACACCATTCAAATTGTTATATGAAAAATACATTGAAATTGACAGGTCTTGTGGCCGCTACTCATACTCCATTTCATGCTGACGGTTCCTTAAATGCAGGGGGTATCGACAAGCAGGCTGAATTCCTCGCTTCACAAGGTGTGAAGTTTGTTTTCATGACCGGTTCTACAGGTGAATCTTCTTCTATGCAGTTAGCTGAGCGTAAAGAGTGCTACCTTGCTTGGAAAGAAGCAGGAGTTAAACATAACGTTGGTGTTATTGCTCATACCGGTTCCAATAGTGTTTGGGATGCTCAAGAATTGGCTGCCTTAGCTCAAGAATGTGGCTTTTTGGCTACTAGCTCCGTTGCTCCTTCTTACTTCAAGCCAGGTTCTGTAGAAGCATTGGTTGAATGTTGCGCAAAAGCAGCTTCAGGCGCTCCTGAATTGCCATACTACTACTATGACATTCCTCCTTTGACTGGCGTATCTTTCCGCCCAACCGAAATCATCAAACTTGCCAAAGAGCGTATCCCTAACTTTGCAGGTCTTAAGTTTACAAATCCGGATTTGGCTTTGTACTGTGATGCTATGAACTTTGATAAAGAGTTAGACATGCCATGGGGTGTTGACGAATGGTTCTTAGGTGCATTAGCAACAGGCGCTAAAGGTGCTGTAGGTAGCTCCTTTAACTTTGCTCCTGCTTTATACCAAAACTTGATTAAAGCTTTCAACGAAGGCGATATGGAAAAAGCTCGCGAATTGCAATTACTTTCCGTTAAGATGATCAACATCTTGGCTGCTAAGGGTTACATGGGTTGCGCTAAGGTAGTAATGGGTTGGCACGGTGTGGACTTAGGTCCTGCTCGTTTGCCACAAATGAATCCAAGCGAATCAACAATCAGCGCCTTGCGTTCAGAACTTGAAGAAATCGGTTTCTTCAATTGGGCTCTTAACTAATCAATATTAGAAATTGCATATGGCTGCAACTTTAGATTTACAGTCTTTAGGGCAGTTTTATCGCAAGCAATTGTTAGAAAATGTGCTTCCATTCTGGTTTCCTCGTGCTTATGACGAGAAGAATGGAGGCCTTTTTCATTGCTTCGATCAAGACGGTTCTTTAGTAGATTCAGACAAGTCCGTATGGGCTCAAGGTCGTATGGCCTGGATGCTTTTGACCATGTATAACAGCATTGAAAAAAATGCTGATTGGCTCAAATGGGCTGAAAGTGCCCTTAACTTTCTTACGGAAAAATGTGTCGATAACAAAGACGGCAGAATGTATTTTCACGTTGCCGCTGACGGTACTCCAATTCGCAAGCGTCGTTATGCGTTTAGTGAATCTTTTGCCGCAATTGCCTTTGCTGCTCATTATCAAGCTACCGGTGATGAAAAGTCTGCCGTAGCTGCCAGAAATTGGTTCAATATCTTTACTGAGATGAACTTTACGCCTGGTAAGATGGCTCCTAAATTCACTGACGCTCGTCCAAGTGAAGGTTTAGGTCCACGTATGATCACTATTGTTACAGCTCAAGAAATGAGAAAATGCCTTGGTGATGAAACCGGCTTTTTCACTCAATGGATTGATCGCTGCATTGCTGACATCCGTAATCTCTTTATGAAGCCTGATATCAAGGCTGTGATGGAAGTAGTAAGCCCTGATGGCTCGATCATCGACCATTTCAATGAGCGTACCCTTAACCCTGGCCACACGATCGAAGGTGGCTGGTTTATTTTGGAAGAAGCTCGTCATCGTGGTAACGATCAAGAACTCATCAAAATGGGTTGCGATATGATTGACTGGGCTTTTGCTCGTGGTTGGGATCAAGAAAATGGAGGTTTACTCTATTTCACCGACGTACATGGCAAACCTGTGCAAGAATACTGGCACAACATGAAGTTCTGGTGGCCTCATGATGAAGCCTTAATCGCTATGGTGCTTGCTTACAAGCTTACCGGAGAAGAGCGTTATGCCAAATGGCACGATATGGTGCGTGATTGGTCTTTTGCTCATTTCCAAGATCAAGAAGCAGGCGAATGGTATGGTTACTTGAATAAAGATGGCTCTAAAGCCAATACTTTAAAGGGTAGTCTTTGGAAATCTTTCTTCCACCATCCACGTGCGATGTGGTCATGTGCCCACTATTGTGGTGCTATTTAGTATATTATAAAATACTTGTTTATTTAATCGCCTCGATGAGCAAATCGAGGCGATTTTATTTATTATCGTCGTAAAAATTACTAAACGATTTATTGATTTTATAATCGTTATAAATTGACACGATAAGATTCTGAGACTAGATTGTTAGGTAACTTATTTCTATTTTTATGCGTTATGAAAAACTGTTACATACAGCATTGTTAATAGCCTTTATTTCTGTTTCTTCTGCAGATATATCATGTGTTGTGAATGGTGTGAATAATCAATCATTGCTCGAATCCACGCGATTTTATGATTCAGGTAAAGGTTTTTATTGGCAAAACAAAGGGGTTGGAAAACCTGGTTCTGCCTATTTCGAAGAATACAAAAAACATTTTAATACTGAAACAGGACAAGGTGATGTATCTTTTATGGGCGAACTGGCCTCTTTCATTACAGATTACAACACGAACACCAATGAAACTTTAGCCATAATCGGATTATATAATTTAACCGGTGATGATCAAATGTGTTGGGCTTATACATCTAGTAATGTTGTGCAATATTGGCTCAATAGCTATGGTGTTTTTTACAATAAAGCTCAAGAGAAAGGTGATTTAGCTTATGGATATACTTATGATAAACAATACTTGCAAGAATTTGGCGGTACTCAATCATTAAGTGTTTCCGAGGTATATCGCCAGGCACATAAGAATGTTGGTGCTTCCGCTAGAGGATCATTTCGTTGGTATTTTTCAGGAAATGTAGCAGATAATGGTGCTTATAATGGGACGAACACGGGAGGATATTTTAAGGATTATTTTACCAATATATCGGCTGATGCCAATATTACCCTAAGCAACGCAAGTAATACCAGATCCTTAGCTACTTCATTTGCTACAGGATTAGGCATGAAAATTCATGACGATTTAAGTGTTTCTACGGAAGTAGAAGGACGAATCAGCTATTTAAGTATTGGATCCGGTGGTGATTCAAATGGTCATGCGCTTACTTGCTATGGAATGAATCTCAATAGCGATGGCTCTCTAAAGTCCATTCTCTGTACCAACTCCGACGATATGAATTATGGGTTAATTGAGTTGTTTGTTAAGCATGAAAATGGGAACTATGTTCTTTATGTAGATGAAAATTTAACGACCAAGTGGACTTATTCCAATAATTCATGGTATTTAAGATCACTAACATACATTGATACTCCTGAAGTACTCCAAAATATGCTCAAAGAGTATAAGGCTACAAACAATGCTATTGTGTGGTCTGGGCAAAAACAGACGTGGGGTTTTGAGCGAAATCATACCTATGATGAATTACCTGATACAACAACAGGTTGGCAAATTTATGCGGGTACAGGATCTGACTATGCATCTTATTATGATGCTTATTACGACCCATCACGAATGATTGAATTTAACGATAGCGCAAAAGATGTAGGGCTTATTCAAAATATCGAGGTTCAGGAACAAGTGACCGCTGCTGAGGTGAATGTCCATAATGAAGTGGTAGAATATAAGTTTCAAGGGTCTCAGGATCATTCTGTAAATAAAATAAATACTGATAGCTTTGTTAAAGATGGTGTTTCCTCTGCAACCTTTTCCAATGTGGAAGTATTTGCTACCTCGACGCAATGGAAAAAAGGTAATGTTTATCTAGAATCCGGTTCGGTTTGGATATCACAATCAATCGTAACCGATGACTCAGCTCGGGTAATAATAAATGGTAATAGTTTAATCGATACGGGAAGTTTTATAATGCATTCCTTGTCTTCATTGATTATCAATGGAGCTGAATTAAAGCTTAAAGCCGACTCGGCAAGTATCGGGAATCTAGATTTATTTTCAGGGTCCCATATCTCTTATATTGGAAATGATCTAGATTTTAGATTGCAGATTACAGGTAATCTATGTTCCTTTATCGACAGCTCTGATGTATTAGCAGTTTTATCCACTAATCGAGGAATCACCATAGATTCCCATCTAGATTTGACTTTAGCTCAATCAATTTCTTTACAACAAGCAGTATCATTGAATGGGAATGATCTATTTCTAAAGGATTTTGCCTTTTTATTGGAGAACTCCAAACTTAATGATGTGTGGTTTGAAAATGTAGGAGATCTCTATGTGGATGGAGTACTATTGAATGATGGTTCTTCTATTTCCGTAGGTGATATATTTACCGATCAAGGAATTCCTAATCAATTTTCAAAAAATGATCGTATTTTGTACTACAACAATCAGTTGTTCGTGGTGTCGATACCTGAACCATCTTCTTCTATTTTGATGTTGATAGGAGTAGGTTCGTTGTTATGGAAACGACGCCGTAGAAACTAAATGACGACCAAAAAAAGGAGACTCGGTCGGAGTCTCCTTTTTTATTTGTTAGACCATCAATGATGATCATTGATTTAAGTACTATTACTTCTTGTTAAGTAAATCAGCGACGGCTTTAACCGTAGTGAGGTCTGAGCTACGTTCTGATTTCTCAACCCAGTCACCTACGGTAATGGCTGGCACCGATTTAAGTGCTTCATTTGCCTTTGGCATATCACCTTCGTAGGCTGCCTTAACATAAGGACCAAGTGGGGTGCCTTGTTTAGCGTATTCATCAATCCATTTCGTTCCTTCATCCTTCTTACCCAATTTATTGAGGGCAAGACCTTTTAATAAGGAATTCGGAGATAACAATTGCTTGGAGTCGATTACTTGCTGATAGAGTTTGTTTGCCTTGGCTTGATCACCCAGTTTTTCATAGCAGTAGGCTGCTATATAGTCTTCCATACGATAATCGATATCGGCATCGTATGGTTTACCCACACCGAGGTTTTCAGGCCATTCCTTAGATTTTTCCACCCATTCCAATGCTTTTTTGTAATCATCTTTTTTGATCATTTCAATTGCTTGTAAGAGGCAAGAATCACGATAAACAATGCGACTCAACAATGATCCCTCATTAGGTAGCACCTCTTGGGTAGCTAAATAATCGAGAGCTTCAAGGTATTTGCCTTGTTGTACCATCGTTTGAGCGTACTTGAGAGTGATACTATTTTTTTTAGGATATTTTTCAGCATATTTCTTGGCATAGGCGTAAGCCTTGTCATTCATATGTTGATCATAATAGTATTGGATCAATCGAATACCTACACGCCATGACTCTTCGAGCTTTTCAGCACGATTGAGGTCATCTAGCTGTGCCTGACCTTCTTTTAGCTGAGCACGGCACATGTAGAATGGTGCATAATTCACATCATTGCCACATTCATCGAATAGTTTGCTAGCTTTATCGCTATTGGCTGAGCTCCATTCGGCAACACCGGTATAATAGGATGTAGGCCATCCTTTATCTTGCGTGTTTGCCCAACGTAAAGCATTCAATGTATACTGACCGTGCGGCATGACAAGGTCCGGTGATAAGGCTTTAGCTTCTGCTAATTTTGCCTTTGCTGCATCATCTTTGCCCATTTTGTGCAAAATGTTAGCTGCACGATAGAAAGCAATAGGATATGCTTTTTCTAAAGAGAGCACAGCTAAAGCATCATCATAATCATTCATGCTTTCGTACCAATCGGCTACATTTAAGATAACCTCGTATGGTAGTTCAGCTCGAATGCCTTTGATGAACTCATCTAATGATTTTTGGTCGCCACCTTTTGCCAAGGCTTCTTCAAATCTTGCGATGTGATTGAGAGGATTATCCGTCAATAATTTACCACGAAGGGTGCCTGTCGCATCCTGATTTCCGCGTTTGCGTGCTACAGTGCAAAGCACTTGTGCTGCTTGTGCGTTAAATTGATTGGTTTCCAGTGCTTTTTTAAGATAGTACTCAGATTTGTTCCAGTTTTGATCCTTAACAAATTCCTTAGCTAGTTCGGTGTAAGCTGCACTACGATAAGCCGGTGATGTGGAAGCTACGGAAAAACCATATTTCGCGTCTCCGGTCTTGCCTAGAGCTGCACTTGATAAGCCAAATACGAAGTTAGCACCGGCATTATATGCATCAAAATTGCGTGCTCGAGTAACCGTTTCGATCGATTTATCATAATGACCTTGGCGATATTGAATCTCTGCCAAATCAACTAAAGCCGGAGCAAAGTAAGGGTCTTTTTGCAAACATTCTTCAAAAATGCGTGCCGCTTCCTCGTACTTTTTGGTATTCATACGCTGACGGCCAATCATATATTGACCATAAAACGTTTTGGTGGCTTCTTCCGGCGCCATGTAAGGAGGTGCTGAGATTTGATCGTCAGCATCATCTTCTTGATAATTGAGTAGATCATCTCCAATTTTTACAGAAACCTTTGTATTATCTGTTACTTTAACTGGGATGTCTTTGGTCCAAAGCTTCAAGACGTCACCTTGCAATTTACCTTCATAGATGATTTTATTATCAGCTTTGACGATAATGTCTTCATCAAGTTTTTGCATCGGTGAAAAGAGCAACTTAATGTGATCACCTTTTTTTTGGACGTTTAGGGCACCATAACGGTTGGCTTTTACCATTCCCTCGGTTCCGATAACCGGATACCAGTATTCATTCCAACGATTGGTGTCGTATGGTTCAAATGTAGGCTGACGATAGGATGAGAATGAGCTACCTTCAATTGGCTGATTAAAGACACGACCTGATTGTAATTCTACGTATTGGCCATCTTTATCTGTCAACAAGTCTTCCCAAATCATACCTTGTCTGGAAAGTCCCCATATCCAAATTTTCATGCCCAATTTATCGTTGAAATCGGAAGCATGGACTGATCCAAATTTCTGGTTATCATAATAGGCACCGTAGTAATCGCTTAATCGACCGGTTACGTGATAGAATTTAGGGCCGCCAAAATCGTTTTCCGCATAATGATCCAAATTTTTACCATTATCTTTAGACCAAGGGAATACACCACCTTCGTGATCTACCCAATGAGATCCGGGGAAGAAAAACTTTAGGTCGTCTTTGGCTGCATATCCTGCATTCATCCAATGATAATAAGGTTGCTGTAAGCCTGTCGGATTATCCCAAAGAACGCGAGTGACGAAATAAGCTTTGTCTTTTTCCAATTTGATCTCTACACACCAATTACCACCGGTAATCAAGTCGGTAGCCCCTACGAAGCAACTAACGCTACCATCTGGGTTTTTCTGTAATTGATAATCAACAGGTGATGATGTCGTCGGCGTATGCCCGATAATACCAAAGTTAAACTCAATACCACCGGATGTCCATGGTCCACGCATGGCAACTTGTCGGAATTTTACCGCATGATTATGGTAAATAAATTCATTGCCGGTGGACTTTTCGACTGCTCCCCAAATCTTACCACCTACTTCGGGGAAAATGCTTAATTTAATATAATCATTTTCAAGCTCGACTACTTTCCACTCTTTAGGAGTGGATTTGTCTGCGTAGCCTTCAAAAGTAAAGTAGGGATAACAAAGACTTGTCGGATTAGCTACAGGGTTTGGGTCAGAGAATGGGTAAGTAGGCATACTTACTTGTTTTTCTCTAAACGTGGCGTCCTCTGCAGCATAGCAGCAGAGGTTGAGCCCCGTAAACACCATCGCTAAAAGATGTTGGGTTTTCATAAAAATAGAGGATAGATATTCCTTTAAAGATTATTTAGAGATTAGGATGAGGAAACCTTTCTTCGCAGGGACCGTTAATGGTTTGCTAAGGTCGATATTGCGAGCGTCTTGGAAGTCCTTGACTGCAGGAAGAGTAACTCTTGCACCATTAGCCGGAATTCCTAAAGACTTCCAATCAACATTGATCATTACATCTTCATCTTTATCGGAGAAGTTACCTACGGAAATAAGGGTTTTTCCTTTTTTCACGTATGCGGTTGCTTTGACCATATCTTTGTCTGTGCTTACCGGAACATTCTCATCCCAATAACCTAACATTTTCGCATCTTTAATTCCGAAGCTATCCCATAAAGCCCATACCGGAGCAGGGTTAAATACAGGATTTGGATCCGGTTGATAGGAGTGACGGCTTGTTGTGCCATAGACCATACCTAACCAACGGTTACCACCGCCTTGTAACATTTCACTAGTCATGCCAAATGGAATGCCGGAGAAGGTAACAAACCATTCATCAGGATTCATTTTGTCGTACCAGAAGTGTTCACCAAACCATAGACGTTGGATATATGGGAAAAAGTCCGTGTATTGGTTAGCAGGGCCTTTTGAGTAATTGGTGTTAGAGTGTAAATCAATTAACGCACCAGGACGATATTGGTCATTGATTTTGCTGATTCTCTTTAACACGTTGCGGTCAAAGGATACGTCATCCATGTAGATACCATCGAGTTTGTAATTTTCATACATCCAGCGAAGGCCTTCAAGATAGTAATTGATCCAGCGTGAGAATCCTGACAATACCAAGGCAGCGTCGGCGTGATGATCCGGTAGCTCCGTGTACCATGCAGGCTGATAATCAGAAATGAGATGCTCCATATGCCATGGTGTGCCATGACCTGGACCCGATTTGAAAATTTCATGACCGAGGCTCTTCAAAGCATAAATTTCTGAGACGTAATTGCTGACTTCACGTACTGTATAGTAAAGTTTGACCTTACGATTTTGCTTATGCTGTTTATTGATGAAATCAATAAGTGGCTTTCTGACAATAAACGGATAATTGATTACAGGGTTGAGACTACGCGCATGGTGAATGTTCGCAATGTTGGCTCCTTCTTTTGCCGCACCATCGAATTGAGGACTATCGGCATGGAAATAACGTTGCGTGAAATGACCTGCCGTATCAACCGGCTTAACAGGTGTAATAAGGAATGACCACTCAAAATCTACAGGCTTTGAGCTAATAGTCATTGGACCTGTGTATGCAGTTACCTGTGCTTGATCCGGTTTAGAGGCATCAGGAGAGGAAACGGCTACACCACCGGCGCCACCATTACTCCAAGATTTAGGAGGGGCTGGTTTGTAATCGGAAAGTAGAGGACCATGATAGGCACCGCCACGGAATTCCGTATGCATACCTGCCTTGGCATTACCCATCCAGAAGCTGTCATAAGGACCATTCCATTTCCAATCCCAAGTACTTGGACGAGCTCCACCGGAGTGACCAATACCCATGAAGTATTTGGAAGCATAGTCGGAATAATCCGTCACCAATTTAACATTGTTTACTTGGATGTCCTTGTCAGCTGACAAGATCATATTGTAACGCATGTAACCGTCGTATTCTAAAGAGGCATTACATGTGAAATGGATACCCTCTTGGGTAGAAGAAGACGTCCAGCTTACTTTCCCTTCGGTATTTTTCGTTACTTTGAAGTTCTTTGCATCAAAATTCAAAGTTCCTTTGCCGGTATCAACAACAAAGTTAACAGGGGAGCTAAAGACTTCTTTTTTATTGATGGTGATCGTTTGAGGTAAACCATTTTTACCTAAGTCGATTTTCTTGCCCGTGGCTTCGAAAATAGCACCTTGGTGTTTGATCGCCTTGTAGTTACCTGAAGGTTTATCATCCATGCCAATGGTGGAGTTGAGCCAACGTAGGCGAGAATGACGCCAAGTTTCTCCGTCACCTTGATCGGCTAGTACCTTTTCATTAACCTCGATGCTGATAGGGATCGTACGAGGAGCTACACCTTTAGCACTAAAGGTCACTTTACCTGTGTAAACGCCCGGCGTGGCGTTTTTAGGGATTTGTACACCACACCATAATGGTTGTAATTTGCCTTTTGGTACATTGACATCAAATGTCATTTTTTCACCATTCCAGTTGATGCCTTCCAAGTTAAAACAAGTGAGGTCTTTTGCCGGTATGGTAGTTTTCCCGTCGCTTAATGATGAAAACTCTAATTTAAGATTTTCTAAAGCCTCTCTTGCTGCCCAAGGCACGATTTGCCACACATAATATTCATTACGGTTTGCTCCGCCTTTGAAAGAATCATATTTACCATTTTTTGCCCAAAACGCCGGCAATCGATCAAATAATCGAGTTGGAAAGGCGCGGTCTTCAGTGAAGATAATTGGGTTTTCCGGATGGTCTTTAAGTATTTTTTCTTGTTCTGCCTTTGTTGCAATTAATCCCATCGGAGTAAAAGCGTCAAAGCGTGAACGAGATTCGTAACGTAAAACTTTAGCCTTTGGTAATTGCTTAAGATTGGATTTAGCTTTAGACATCCAAGCCTCATCAGCTGTCATTTCGGCCGGATAATAGTCATTCCAAACAGAGTATCGAGCATCATCCCATTTTGGTCTAAATTTATAAGGCAAATAATAAACATAATATTCACCGGCTCCGGATTCAGGCTCAAATACTACATGACCGCTTTCACTGTCAATGGATTCAAGGAAATAATTTTTTACAAATTTTCCACTTGGAGCATGTTTGATAACAAGGCGTTTGCTTTCCGGATTAAGATCAGGGCGTCTCCACACCAACTTCGCTTGTACGGCATCGCTGGCGTTATTTACCTTAATAACAACACGGTGATTGCCTTGGGCATCAGGATTCCAACCATTTTCTTTAATGGTAAAAGGTACGCCATCGGGTGCAAAACGACCATAAATGCTGTTTTCATCGGGATGCTGGCTCTGCGCGCATGTAATACACACAGTGCTAGACGTTAATAATAATAAAGGTAACGTATGTCGCATAATTAAATGAGTAAAATAGATGATGCAATTTTGAGTGCTCTCAGGCTCAAGTACTATTTGAGCCATTATGGTCATGCATTTTTCATGTTTTTAAGGTTCTGTCAAGTTGTATATCTTATATAGAGTTCTTTTATAAAGATTCGACATACTCGATTAATTGATCGAGTTCTTTTTGTTTTAATTGGCTAGTGTTTCCTCGTTTATCATTCGGATTATGTTCAAGAATGACTTCTCTAATAGTTGCTGCTCGTCCATCATGAAAATAGGGAGCTGTTCTCCATGATTCCATCAATGTGGGAACTTGTATTTTTTTTCCGGTATCTAGCCCTGTTAATGTTCCTACATCGACCATTTTTTTATTCGTGAAATAAGGGTGAGGATGACATTCTGAACAACCGGCTTTTTTAAATATTTTTTTACCAAGTTTTGCATTATCACTTAATATTCCCCGTTTTAATTGTGGATCATGGCATTGATTACAGCTTGCTTGATCTAATTCTAAATTTTCTAGTTGTGCTTGATTTAGTTTAGGGCTTGGCATGGCTTGTAAATGTGATAGGTAATAATCAACTTTATTACAAATATCCTGATCCGGAACCATGAATTGAATATGTCTAAATCCGGCTCGTACGGCTGTTTCAGCATCTTTTCTTACCCCTAAAGTCATGACCGGAGGTAATTGATGGCTTAAAAACATGCTACGTGTGTTTTTTGGGTTTCCCAATCCATCATTGAGCATATCCCAGTTGAGGGCATCGACTCGTGCGTCAGGATGGCAACTGATACAACTTTGCCACTTCTGAAAACATTGCGAGGCATCATTAAAATATCGTTCTCCTTCAAAACCAATATCTAGTTTTTCATCTGGCTCCAATGTGATAATTTGAAAATCTTGAGATGTAATAGGTTGATTGATATTAAATGAGATCACATTTCCTGAATAATAACCACTAACGTAAGCATTACCTAGCTTGTCTACAAAAAGTGATCTAGGACCATTTAGCGGTAATTCGATGCGCTGCCTTATTGAAGAAATAAATCCCAATTCATCGGTAGTTTCCTTGTTGGAGAGCTTTTTTTGGATCTTTTCTCCTAATTGATCCCAAGGTATGATGCTAATTTCTTGTGTGCCGGCATGAAGGACGAGTAAGTTTTTACCATCTTGAGAAAAGCGTATTCCCCAAGGGTTGGCTGCTCCCATTTCCGCATCATCTAAAATAATCGGATAATTAGATTCCGGTGTAGCTCTTGGAATAATTGTAATGGCATTCGTATTGATCCACCCTCGATCAACTTGTGATGTGGGCACTTCATATCGACTTAATAAATGCGAAACAACCAAATGGTTTTCATCAGGACTAAGTTGAATATCTCGGATGGTTTGTGTGCCATTAGTTAATGGATAATTGTTGATACATCCGGATGGTAAATCAATTTTAGTGATAGATGCGGCAATCATTTCGCCATTTGCCTTCATATCAGGTAATAAATGAGCTATCCATAATTCTTTGCCATCTTTGGTAGCAGTCATGGCAAAAGGCTCTCTTGCTACGCTATATGTATGTTCAATATTGAAATGTTCTAAATTGATGACCTTAATCGTATTGGCAAATCTGTTGGCAATATAAAGTTGATTACCCACAATAAGTGGGGCTAATGGGTAATGTCCAACGGGGATTTTGTGCAAAATTCGATGATCTTTTAGATCGATAACAACAAGCTCACCTTGAGCTTCTCCGCAAAGTACATAAGCAATATCACCTTTGATTGCTAGTCCATTTGCTCCTTGCGGTAGCAGTATCTCCGATTTGACTTTTTTGTTTTTAATATCGAGTATTTGTAGCTTCTTCGAGTTTTTCGTTACGCTGACGATATCTGACTGATAGGGTTCTAACCCTGTCGGGGCGGACATATTGTCCGCCCACGAAAAAGAGATGCCTATTATTGATAATAAGGTGAAAATGGATTTCAAAAACATGATTAATCTTCAATGATAATTCTAAACCCAACGTTATAGACCGGTCTCCATGCAGGGTAGCCCCATTTAGAGGAAATAGTTGCTTGAGCCGGTCTATCTCTCCATGAGCCTCCTTTTACCGTTCTTTCTTGCAGTTTTTCATTATTTAAGTTCGGTTTGATCGAGTGATCTGCTTTGTCAGACTGTAGGCTAAATTTAGTTTTTGTCCATTCGGCTACATTACCGACCATATCGTAAAGTCCGTATTGATTTGGTTGATATTGTGCTACCGGAGCCAAATGTAAGACTTTGTCGTTAAAATGTTCGTCTCGTGGAACGAAATCGAAAAATCTGTTAGGATTTTTGATGGGTTTAGGGTCCACCCCCATGACAGCCAACTCTTTAATCGTTTGGTCAGCTAAGTTAGCGTAAGTTGAAAAATCATCTCCGATATTCCCAAAATAGAATGGAGTTGTTTTTCCGCCCCTTGCGGCAATTTCCCATTGTTCTTCGGTTGGTAATGATACCTTTTTACCTGTTTTTTGACTTAACCAAGCACAAAATTCCATAGCTTTAGTCCATGGTACACGAATTACCGGATATTGAGGATTGGCATCCATATTATAGCCGGGATTAACCTGATCTTTGTAATGCATATCGTAATAACCATTTTGATAAGTAGGATCAAATTGGCGATATTGCTCCAAAGTAACCTCAGTTTGACCGATATAGAATGGTTTCTTGCATGGAATTTGATTGAGTTTGATCGTTTTGCCATTGCCCAAATCAAGATTCATCGTCGTGATGGCTCCTTTATCTTCGCCTACATTGATTTTACTTGGTTTTACCATGCTTCTGATCTGTGGCGTAGGTGGTATGGATTGAGGCTCCTTGTACTTAGCATCATTCATCAATACATAATCCATTTTATATGGGAAGTATTGATTATTGAGCTCTTGACGGCGTTTTAATACTTTTTCGTTATGCTGTCCCGGCCATTCTCCTAGATAGGGGACATTCATATCGATCCATGTATAAAGACTGCGCCAGTCTGCATCGGATAATTTCACATTATAGTGTCCTTTTTTGAGAAGCTGTACTAATTCAGATGTGTCTGCACTAAATTCTCCCGGATGTAAACCTAGATAATTACCTTCAGGGCCATTTCTTCTTACATAGGGATGTAGTGCCCAATAAGATTTGGAGCCTGGCGCCGGGGCTCCTTGTGGGTGGGAACGATCGTTAAAATCAGGAAATCTCTTGTCTCCCGAGGATTTTGCATAATTTGATTCCTTATTGTGACAGGAAATACAATTTTTATCCAAAATAGGCTGGATCTCATTCATGAAAGATAAGGTGCGCACCGGCCCTTGAAATGGTTCTATTTTCTTTGGAGCTTGTCGTGATGCCATGGTTCTTTTAACCGGTGGGGTCATGTTTTGATTTTCATGGCAACCGATGCAGCTAAGCATTTCGCCCGGCATAGCCGTAAACCAACTTCGCATGAGTGCGATAGCCTTACCTTCTTTGTCTAAAACTTGCAGCGTTACCGGGGCATTAGCCGGAATTTCAAAAATAGCTGAACCATCTTCGTTGATAGGTACGGTACCATAGAGTACTTTCAAATCCCAGTTGCTTTCCATACCCATAGCGTAATGACTGCCTGTATTTCTGGGGCTGTATTCGGAAGTAAATACTCTTAGTGATTTAGCCTCACCATGAGGTACTCCCTCCATTGGTTTACCAATATAAACATTGGATATATATGCGATAGATGTAGGTGAATCTAGCTTAACTCGGTCCGGTATAATTGGCGGCTTGGTTTTAGTTTTAACAGGATTCGGTTCTGCATAAATGTAGTAATCCGAGGCTGTAATAGGAATAATATTATCAAATGCATCACAAAATACGATATTCATATTTTGTCTATCAGGCGTGATGGAGCTCGCAGATAGATAATAAGTATCATTGATCGGGTAAGGTTCGGCGAAGTAGGGCGTCTTGATATTATCGACCAGTTGATCTTTCGTTATATCTTCTACCTTTTTACCAAATCCCGGGATTTTTTGTACAGCTCCTTCTGTTCCTTTTCTGCCAAGATTAACATCGAATTTTACTAATTCTCCCACTCTGTTTTGTCCATGGTGTCCAGAAACTACCCCGATAAATTGCCCCGGTTTATTAGGGATGGGTTTGGCATCAAATAAGCTGTTGGGCCAATAAGAGTTGGAACCATAAAATTCTTTTTGATCGGTACCATCGGGGTTCATGTGCATAAGGATACGACTGAAATAGTGAGCGCTTTCCGTATATTCCCATCTTAAAAACATGATGCGGCCATTATGTAAAAGAGTAGGTGACCAGTTATTGTCTTGGTCCGCGGTGATGCGTCGGACAGCGCTACCATCTTTATTCATAATATGCATATTTCCGACATAATCACTGCCGGTTACACAAGGCACCCCTTGCATTCCCGATGTATTCATGAATAGCAACCTTCCATCAGGTAAATAACAGGAATCATAACTGTCGGTATCATCCGGCATATGACTGCTGAGATTTTTTATCTGATCACCTTTAAGTGAAATCTCATAAACATCCCATGATTTGCGTCCTTTTGCCTCAGAGATATGATTGGATGTTACCATGACTGTCTTTCCATCGAAATCCATGGTAAGCATTCCCATCCATTTATCATGTGATTTAATGATATCCGGCGATTTACTTGATTTGATGTTAGGAAACTTAATTATTTGGCTATGGTATTGTCTGCCTGCACCGCTTAAGCTCGTCAAACCTTGCCAGTTTGCCGGACGATCTTGTCGTCGAGATGCTTTGCCTTTATCAGAAAAGCGACGAATACTTATCCATGAGTCAAAATCAATACCGGGGTTTGATGTAATGATTGCATTTTTGCGGAAATTAACCAATTTTTCCAATTCCGGGATATCCTGTATCTTTGCTTGTGTTATCCATTCATTAGGATTTGGGTATTTGGATTTAAGGTTATTTAAGATTTTTAAGAACTGGTTACCCTGTGGATATTTTGAACCGTAATTTTGTTTCAAATGCTCAATAGAGCGCTCCATAGCATCGTAATCATAATGAGTTGCTAGTAGTTTTAATTGTTTTAGATAGACTGCTTGAGCTATCCGTTTTTCTAATGTGTTGAGCGTTTCTTCATTGATTTCTTTTGGGAGAAACTTTTCTTCACATTGTAAAAGTTGTGCTAATGGCTTTTTAACCTCTTCAGGCGATTTGCTTCCCTGAAGAATAGGGGACAATGTCGTATAGACCTCTACTAAAAAATCAGGATCGGTCGTCACTTCTATTTGTCGATTTGCTATGCGAGTACATTCACTTTGATGTTTAGGTAATTCTTTGATGCTAAGAAGTGGCGTTTCAGCAAAACTAGTTGAACCTAATACCATGCAAACTAAGGTGAATAAACTGTATGACCGATGCAATCTCATACATATTACTACGATTCTCTCAAATAAAACTTTCAGTAAAGCGAGTTGTTCCCAAAGAAGCGTGGTCAAATACGGCGGATTTTCACTGAAAAGCATTGATTGCATTATAGAAATTTGTTTTAACATTAAATCATGAAATACTCAGCTAAGCAAATATCGGGTCTATATCTAAGTATCGGATTGGGCTTTTTATCAATCCTTTTCACATCTTGTTCGTCTGATTTTGATAAGATTCCTAAAACAGGTTTTATTGACAAATGTGAAAAAAATACTAACTCCTTAGTGCCCTTTGATGCTTTAGTCGGCTATGACCATCCTAAAGAATGGAACGATCGCATTAATGGCGTGAATGGGAAAAAACAGTATGTTTATTTAGCACCGGTTGACATTTCCCATGTGGACGCCGATACATTAAAGCATGTTAATCAGGAAAATTTGAAAAAATTGGGAGATTATTTTAATGAGCGTTTAGCCTTTTATATGAATCAAGCGGCGAAGAAAAATCCTAACTTTGTTGTTTTGAATAAAAAAAATAAACAAACAGCAGTGATGCAGGTAGCTATTATTAGCGTAGCTCCTACTAAAACATCTGCCGGAATTGCAAAAACCGTTTTAGGTTTTGTTAAATTAGGCTTTCTTGTAAAACCGGCATTGTCTAAAGGTCATATTGTGATGGCCGGTAGAGTTACCGATCGAAATGGTAAGATGTATATGGAATTTGCTGATTATGAAAAAGATCATTCATCTGTTTTAGGTATTGATGCAAAAGATTATGAGCATTATGCACATCATCGTACAAATATTGATCAATGGGCGAAAAATATAGCAGATGTTTTTTCAACTCCATATGAGCATAAGACGAGTAGAAAGCTAGTGTACGTAACTCCTTGGTAAAAGTTTTATTCACAAATGCCTTTGTTAAGACCATGTTATACATGGTCTTCATTTTTATACAATCTTAGAAAATAGGAAACCCTGTAACGATAAATCGCTACAGGGACTCAACTAACTACCTATGAAAACAGTTACTACCCTCATCATTAATGAAGCTCTCAAATTCTTCATCATGAAGCAGTGTCTGCAGAGATAGATATATAATAAACTGGACAAGCGTTCAAGAGATTTTTATTTAGCTTTTGTCATAACACTTATTAAATCCTTATGCAGAAAGGATTTTTTTTAACATTTTGTCTAATAATCTCTGAACGAGTGTACAAAATTGTTGTATGATTCTACATTTATTTGACCAAAATGGTGCTTTTCCCTGATGAACGTAATTTACGTTTAATGGTAATGATGAGCCAAATGCAAAGAATCACCCCAATAATAGCCAACAAACCCATGAGATAAGGGAAGATAATAGCAAGTAAACTTGTAGCTATAGAGCTTAGTAATTCAAAAAGAGAAAATGAACTATTTGCCACGCCTCCGGTTGTAGCTGTGCTGGTGGCTCTTAATGCCATGGTGCCTGTATGGATAGCTGCAGCAGTTCCTCCTCCCATAATCAGAGCTAAAGTCCATTGTAATGCAGGGTTTATTTCTACCAGCATGGAAGAAGTTAGGATTGTCGCTGCAATAATAGCGGCCGGTCCCATAATGGTATCTAATATATTATCAACCCACGGTATGAAATAGGCTAATACCTCGATTGCGGTTGCACTGGCTAATATGGAGATGGCGATTGGACTTTCAATCCAAAGAAAATTATCCGATAACGTGATTAAATCGTATTTGGAAGCAAGGGCAACGATCAAAGCCGGTACGAAAACTCTAAACCCACAGGCAGCGCTTAATCCAATTCCAAGCATAAGACCTAATAATAATTCCATGTAATAGGAAATAATGGAATATAGCTCAAATGTCGAGCCATGATATATTTGTCATGACGCAACATAATGAAAGATTCACTGAATCAATGTAGTAAAAGTGTTAGGGTTCTTTTTCAATATTTAACTTTGAGCCTTATAGTAGATCTTTATATCTTATGAGCACCTCCATGACTAAGCATATATTTCCTATTGCTACTTGTGTAGCGTTAACGATGAATTATTCGTTAGCTGCACCGGAATGGGAGAATGAAACCATTACCCAAATCAATAAAGAAGCACCTAGGTCTTCTGTTATGCCTTTAGGGAAAATGACTTTATCTTTAAATGGTGATTGGAAATTTAAGTTTTCCATGAAACCTGAAGATAGACCGCAGGATTTTTATAAAAATAACGCCGATTTATCGAACTGGGATACGATTAAGGTGCCATCAAATTGGCAGCTTGCTGGATATGGTACACCCATTTATACAAATGTGGGTTATCCGTTTAAAATTGATCCTCCTCGCGTGACTTCCGAGCCACCCCGTGATTGGCCGTCTTTTGAGGAAAGAAATTCCGTAGGCTCCTATCGCCGTGATTTTGTTTTACCGAATGATTGGAAGAAAAAAGAAGTATTTGTTAGATTTGATGGTGTTGAGTCTGCCTTTTATTTATGGATTAACGGCGAAAAAGTTGGTTTCTCAGAAGATTCCTACACGGCTGCCGAGTTTGATATTACGAAATATCTAAAGCCGGGAAAAAATACGATTTCAGTTGAAGTTTATCGTTGGAGTGATGGCTCCTATCTAGAAGGGCAAGATTTTTTCCGCCTTTCAGGCATTTTTCGTGACGT
Source organism: Akkermansiaceae bacterium UBA7331 (assembly GCA_002471255.1). GTDB lineage: Bacteria > Verrucomicrobiota > Verrucomicrobiia > Verrucomicrobiales > Akkermansiaceae > Akkermansia. The sequence continues at coordinate 47,917 of DKPP01000005.1, forward strand.
CACTCTTTTTGCCACACCTAAAGTAGCCGTGCGTGATGTATTCTTCCGTGCATCATTAGCTAAACCCGCTTATACGACAGGTGATTTAAATGCGGATTTTATTATTCATAATTATTCTGATAAAGAAGCAGCTCCGGCTAAGCTTCAAGTAACTATTCAAGGTTTGGGTGATAAGGTTTTGGATGTGCCTTCCATCCCTGCCGGCAAAGACGTGACCGTGAATTGGAAAGCTCAGTATCCCAACGTAAAACCTTGGACCGCTGAAACTCCTAATCTCTACCCGGTAACTTATACCTATAATAATCAAGATGCTAGAACCTTTAATATAGGCTTCCGCACTATTGAGGTAGGTCCTAAAGGTCAATTGTTGGTCAATGGTAAATCAGTGATTTTAAAAGGTGTGAATCGTCATGAAACTCATCCGGATCTTGGTCGTGCCATTACTAAAGAGATCATGGAGCAGGACATACAAATCATGAAGAAGAATAACGTTAATACCGTGCGTAATTCTCACTATCCAAATCATCCTTATTGGTATGATTTAGCTGATAAATATGGTATGTATGTTGTAGATGAGGCGAACTGTGAAGCTCATGCTATACGTGGTACGGATAAAGATATTTCTCATGTGCCATCGTGGGAGAAAGCCCACGTTGAACGAAACATGGCTATGGTGCATCGTTCTAAAAATCACCCATCCATTATCTTCTGGTCATTAGGTAATGAATCAGGTAACGGTAAAAACTTTGAAGCAGCTGCAGCCGCGATTAAAGCTTATGATAATTCCCGTCTACTTCATTACTGCGAGTTTAGAGAAGGGCATCCATCAGTAGATATGGATTCTATCATGTACCCATCTGTGGATGGTTTGAATGGTAAAGGAGCCCAAAATAACAATCGTCCTTATTTTGTTTGTGAATTTGCACACGCCATGGGTAATGCTCTTGGTAATTTCCAAGAATATATGGATGCCTTTGAAGAACATCCTCGTTTAATTGGTGGTTGTATTTGGGACTGGGTAGATCAATCGTTGCATGCTGTTGAAGGTGAAAATGGAAAATACAAAGTAGCTCCATTTAAATCTAAGACCTTAGCATATGGTGGTATGTTTGGCGATAAACCGACTCAAGCCAATTTCTGCGATAATGGTGTGATTTTAGGTGATCGTAGTTCTACGGCTAAATTGCAAGAAATGAAAAAAGTTTACCAATATGTAAACTTCGATTATCACAAAACAGGTAAGATTCAAATTAGTAATAAATATTTTCATAAGCCACTTAAAAATGCTGTATTGCATTGGGTAGTGATTCCTAATGAAAAAGGGGTGAAAATGGAATATGGCACGATTGCCTTACCTGAGATTGCACCGGGGGCCAAATATGTAGGAGATATTCCCGTGATTGAACGTAATCTAAAGAAAGCATCGGGTGTATTGCTTATAGTAGATGAATCTCCAAGTAAAAAGGCTTGGACTCCGGATAATTTGGAACAAAAAATTGAAGATTCCAATGCGCATCAATTCTTCCCATTCGATAATTCCATTGATTACCCATTAGTGAAAGCATCGGGAACCATTGAAGTGGCGGATAATAACAATATTATTTCCGTAAAGGGTCAGAATGGATTTAAAGCATCATTTACCGATGGTATGTTGTCCAATCTCACCTATGGAGATGAGACGATTTTAACTTCGCCTGTACAATTCCAAGTTATGCGCGCTTACGTGGATAATGACGCTTGGATACGTGGTGAATGGCAAGGTAAGCAATTGCAAAATCTGAAGTCAACTTGCGAATCAATGAAATTGGTTAAGGTGAATCCATCGACCATTCAAGTGGTTTCCATGATGAAGACGACCAATTCAGCCGTGCAATTCCGCTATCGTGTTGTATGGACGGTGAATGTGTCAGGTCAAATTGATGCTTCTACTTTAATATATCCGATCTCCGGGGAATCTACTTTACCTCGTATGGGCTTTACAATGTCTTTGCCAAAATCATTTGATCAGGTTGAATATTTAGGCAATGGTCCTATGGACAATTACATCGATAGAAAGACAGCATCATGGAAGGGTATCTTTAAAACCGATGTTGACAAAATGTTCTTTGCTTATAGTCGCCCTCAGGAAATGGGCAACCGTACCGATGTTTCATGGTTAGCCTTGAGTAATGGTAAACAGCCTGTGTACTTTACTTCCGGTAGTAATTCCCAAGTAATGGAAGCTTCTGTGAATCGTTATACGGCTCAAGAATTGGATAAAGCGCGTTCTTTAGACAAATTGCCGGCTAAAGATAAGGTAGTGGTAAATCTTGATGTATTCCAAATGGGCTTGGGCGGTTCTTCTTGTGGACCTCGTCCTTTGACTCAGTATCAAACATTTAGTAAGCCTACTGCGTTTAATTTCTGTATTAAACCATTTTTGGGTAATGCTCAGAGAGTGGTATCTGCTCCGATTATGGTAAGAAATGCCGACAATAAAGTAGAGTTGATCTCTGCAACACCAACGGCCAATTTAGTCTATATGGTACCCGGTGGTGAGCCTAAAACATACAATGGACCATTTGATTTTAGCGGTACTAAATTGATTGCTAAGGTTATTCCTGCTCATGGTTTTATTGGTACGCCTCCTGCAGAAGAAACGTTTGATAAAAAAGCTGAAACCAAGCAATGGAAGATAGCTAATGCATCATCGGAAGAACCTAATACCGGATTAGCTAACTTTGCTATCGATGGTAAACCAAACACCTTCTGGCATACCGCTTATACCAATGCCTTGCCTAACTATCCACACTCTATAGCTGTCGATATGGGTAAAAACATTTCATTTAAAGGATTCATTTACACTCCAAGAATGGATTTGAATAACGGGTTGATCAAATCTTATGAGTTTTCCATCTCACAAGATGGTAAAACTTGGAAGAAGGTTAAAGAAGGTAACTTTGATTACGGTAATAGTAATGCTCCTTCTATTCAGCGTATTGAATTCGATAAGCCGGTTAAAGCTAGATTCTTCAAATTTGATGCATTAAAGCCGGTTAATGGTAGCCATCCATGGGCTAATGTGGCTGAAATAACAATAATTCCCGAATAATAGCCATCTGATTATTCCTTATTATAGGCTCAAGGTAAGACCTTGGGCCTATTTTTTTAGTAAACAAAATGTGACAGTATTTGATCAAATTCTGAGAAAATCTTATCACAATAACGTAAACATTTTTTGTTACAACGTATAACTCATATCCTAATTAACATATATGAAAAAGAAATCCCTATGCCTTTTGGCTATATCATTGTTAAGTTTATCTCCTGTATTGGCATTAGATCATGATGATACTTGGACGATTGAGTCTAATCAACCTGGTACTCATACATTAGCTACAAATAAATTTTATTACGGCTTCCGATTAAATATCAGTAGTAATGAGCATACTAAAAGGTTTGATATTACACCGACATCTCCCAGTATTTATGATTATGATAAGGCTCAATATTGTAGCGTAACGACTAATGTTGGCGCTTTAGCGCAACATAATGCTCCTGTATATTTGATTCAAACGACCCGAGACGGCAAAGTTTTAGCTGTGTCAGATAATGGGATTTCGACATTGGGTACATCTACATGGACCTTTAATAATTCCATAGCTACGATTGATACAAGCGATCATAATTATTTTGTTTTTTCAAATACCAATAATATAACGATCGGTACACATTTCGATGATACCCATATCGTACAAGCGGGAGGTTCTCTTGTAGGTGATTGGGGGCAAACTCCCGGTAGTGAATCTTTAGTTGGCATTGGTAAGTCAAATGAGAACTATAATGTCGATGCCAGCCATTATGCACCTATTGTTACTATTCAGTTATGCGAAGGAAAACTTATCCCAGAACCATCTACTGCTACATTAGGCTTATTGGGCTTGTCGTTTGTGCTATTGAGACGCCGAGTTAAAAAAGATTAACTTAATCAAATTGATAGTATAAAAAATGCCTTTCCAAGATGTTTGGAAAGGCATTTAAAATTTGTATTAAAAAGTTTTTTATTTCTCTTTATTTGCAGCACCGGATGTGGAGCTTTCCATGAACAACATGATTTCACTGAGTTCTACGGTACGACCTGATGGGTCAGGAGTGATAAGCATGATTACTTTGCGTTGCTTGTAGGTAGTAATCATAAAACCGCGTTCTTTGAACCATTGTTTTTTACCATTAGGTAATTTTTTCTCATCCATGAGGACGGCCGGTGTCGTAGTAGATGATGATTCTAATTTGTTACTTTTACCAAACACGTAAGTTCCAAGACTAGGGAGAATAATTTGAGGTTGTTCGCCGGTTGGTGGGTTAGTTAATTTGATAACGAATGTTTTATTGGTTAAGTTGTAAAAATTGACCGCACCATAAGGTATTTCTGCCTCATTAATAAACATGATATCCCATTTGCCATTAGCTAATTTATCAACGATAGCTAATGTTCTATTACTGATGTTGGCCGGAAGTTCTTTTTGGATTAAAAGACCTGTAGGTTTGCCCTTATCATCTACACCGGTGTAGAGTGAGATAACTTTCATGCCTTTAGGGAAGAACACTCTTGCACCAGGAAGCCCTTTATTAATTTGGACTTTTTCAATCTTTCCTTTTTCAGTAGGCATGTAAACTTCTGATTCGATGGTCATGCCCGGTTTTTTAGTAATAAAACGAATACCGTTTTGGGCTTTGGCTTGTTGTGTGCCGGATGGTGTTGCTGGGGCAGACTCTTGTGCTAAAGCGGCGACGTTAAATGTAGTCAAGCAAGCAAGTGAAAGTCCTAATGCTGTAAAGAAGTTCATATATATCGTGGGGTGACGTTTCTTTAATGGGCTTGGGCTCATCCCAAGGAATGGGTTTCAAAGGATGTAATTAGCATAATATAATTGCCACGGAAAGCTTTGTTTTTGATTTCTACGTAATTTTGATGATGCCGATCAACCTTACATTTTCTTGCTTTCTTGATACATAATCCTATTTTTCTTGGTTATGTTTGCTGATTAGGTAGAGTGTTTTCGTGAAATCAAAGTTATGTTTATTGGGAGTATTGAGTGTCATCTCTTTGTCGGCTTTTGAGACAAAAGCCGGTATCATACCCCGACCAACCAATCTTACTATAGACAAAAATAATGATAGTTTATTACCTAGTGAATGGAACGTAACTATTTCACCGGAGAGAAAGGATGATTTTGAGCAATTTCAAGAAGTATTGTCGCAATGGGATGATTCGATTCGATTTTTTCAATCATGCAATAGCCCTAATCCTAACTTCCGATTGAGATATAAGCCGAATATGTCTAAAGAGTCTTATATGTTGGTTGTAGACTCTTCCGACAAATCACCTATTGTTACGCTAGAGTATGGCGATTATGCAGGTGGCTTGTACGGTATGTTGAGCTTTTTGAAATTGATCAAAGAGGCTCAAGATAATGGTGGTAAAATGTATGATACCATTATACAAGATGCGCCGGCATTGGATTGGAGGGGTGTGATGCTTGATGTCTCAAGACATTTTTTTAGAGTAGATGAAGTAAAAAAATTATTAGACGCCATGGCTCTTTTTAAATTGAATGTTTTACACCTTCATCTTACCGATGGCCCCGGCTGGCGATTTGAAGTCGAAAAATATCCATTACTTACCGAATTAGGTGCATGGCGTTATCCTGATCAAGGTGAATGGAATTGGCAAGGATTAAAATTTCCTAAAAAATTAGGTGAGCAAGGAGCCAATTATGGCGGTTTTTATACAAAAAAGGATTTACGTGAATTATTATCCTACGCCGATCAACGTGGAATTAAAATTGTTCCTGAAATTGATGTCCCCGGTCACTCCTTTGCCGCAATGCTTGCTTATCCTGAATTACGTTGCGAGCCTAATGATTTTGAAAACAAAGGTCAAAAAGGTCAGGATGCACTATGCGTGGGGCGTCCGGAAAGCCTTAAAATGGTGCAGGCTGCCTTAGATGAGCTTATGTCCGTATTGCCAAAAGGTAGTACGATTCATCTCGGTGGTGATGAAGTAGCTCCCACCACTTGGAAAACCTGTAAGCATTGCCAAGACATGATGAAACGTCATAATCTGAGCAGTGAAAAGGATTTGCAATCCGTTTGGCTACAGGAATTGTGTAATTACGTGAAAGGTCATGGTTATCGCCCTATGGTTTGGGATGAATGTTTAGAAATGAAACCATTGGATGACGTCGATGTAATGATTTGGCGTGATAAAAAGCTCATGGCAAAAGCAAAATCTCAAAATAAAAAAGTAGTTCTTAGCCCATGTTCCGATCTTTATTTTGATTATTACCAAGCCGATCCTCAAACGGAGCCTAAAGCCATTGGCGGATATATCCCATTAGAGCAAGTTTATCGTTTTACCATTCCCGATGGAGATGACAAGTCCACCGTATTGGGAATGCAAGGAAACACTTGGACGGAATATATGAAAGATTGGTCGCACGTTTCTTACATGATCTGGCCTAGAGGTATTGCCTTAGCCGAGCGTGCTTGGGTAGGTAATGATAAGAATTCTGATTATGAAGAGTTCCAAAAAAGAATGAATGAATATCTTCAACTCATGGAAGAAAAGGATTACAATTTCAAAAAACCCGAATCATACCGTGGCATAAAAAATGATGGACTATTTAAATGAACTATCTATTATCAATAACTAAAGATATTGTTATATCACATCCTTTAACTGTAAAATTAACCTAGAAGAATAATGAAAATTTTGAGTGTGATCTGCTTGTTCACGAGCGCTGTGGCTTTAAGTTCCTGTAATACGATTGGTGGTATGGGGCGTGACGTTGAACAATTAGGCTCGAAGGTAAATGAAGCTGCCCAAGAAACGAGCAGAGCTATTAATAATTAATTTTTTATATGTCTAACATCAAAGAATTGGCTAAGCAATCTGCTGAAGCCTTGTTGGATTCGATGGGCTTTGATCGCACCGTAACCGTGCGTGAAGAAGCTGATCTAATATGTGTGGATATCGAATCATCTGATGCCTCTTATATTATTGGTGACGATGGCAGCCGTCTGGATGACGTGCAATATTTGATAAACAGAATGATCCAAAAGGAATGTCCTGACGCAGAGCGCGTTAAAGTTGACTGTGACTCCTATCGCGAGAGAACTGAAGCTAGATTGCTCGAAAAGGCTGTCAAATTGGCTAATAAAGTTTTGGAAACAGGCAAGCCTTTACGTTTAAATCCTTTAAATGCTTATCATCGTCGCCTTGTGCATAACAAGCTTCAAGAGATTCAAGGCATTTTAACGGAATCCGAAGAGGGTACAGCTCGATACAAACGTATTACGATTAAAAAGCAAAACTAATGAACATTAATAGGAAGTCGGTTTCCTCATGGTTTAAAATGAGTGGGGTAATGTTGTTGATTCCGATTGCAACAGCTTCTGCCCAAACACAGCCTAATGATGGACCGACTTTTCCTAATTCATGTTCTCTCCAAGATCAATTACCTTTTCCAAAAAATCCGGGTAAATTGATTTTGTTTATATCTGATAAGGATTTTTCTTTTCAGTCAATCTGGAAGGATTATTTGCAAAATCCTGAAATTATTCAAAAATCGTCACCATATTTTACCGTAGAAACTGTTGTTCTAAATAAGGAGTTATCTAATCCTTTAAGTCCCGGTGAAAAACTTGCGCTTAAATATGGTTTAGCTGCTTTGCCTGCGACTGTTTTGACTGATCATAAAAATCGAGTTTTATTTATTGATTATGGTGGCGCAGTGCATCCTTCATCTGCTGAAAAAAAACTCGAATCTTTTTTTAAAAAATCAGGCGAATCTAGCCTTTTAGAAAAGGCTAATCGTGTGCTCGCTCAAAATTTGGATGCAAAGGACGAGAGCAAGCAACTGTGTGACATATTGGAGCCATTACCATCATTAGCTTGGAAAGAAGATTATCCTAAATTATGGAAAAAACTAAATTCCAATCATTCTGATGATCCTAGATTTTTAAATGTAAAATCCGATGTGCGGAACTTTGAAAATCAAATGGAATTGAAATCCTTAATCGAGACTTTACGTAAAGTAGATAATGTACGTGAACTCAATGATTTCATTGAAAAAGCACAAAAGAAGCTTGGCTCGTCGGCAGAAAACGACGTTCCAACTAAACAAAGCTTATTGGTCAATGTGATTTTTCCGGCCTATGTTAAATTAGAAACTCTTCATTATGATGAAGGGCATAATGCCAAGTCTGAAGAAGCGTTCCTTGATGCGATCTCATCCCTCGAACAAGCGAGAGATATGGACGCTAACTCCGATTTAGGTAAATGGGCTCATGAGCAACGCGAAAAACTGCGCCAAGCCCGATTGTCGGCCGCCCGATATGATTAACGCCTATTTAATGATCAACTGTTGATTTGGCGGAGTCGGCTCAAAATTAAATTGAATACCGTATGGCTCAAATGCTTTGTTGATTTGAGATTCCAACTCTAAACAATTTGTGCCTCTTGGGAAAAGGTCGCTTAATCGCAAGCATTTATTGTAAATATAGTTTTTAAATTGAGCAATCCCTTGCTTATCCTTCATGTGCAAGCAATAAAATACTACATATTTTGCTAACAGCTTGCCTTGTTCATCAAAGATGTTTTTCGCAGGGTTTGGTGCAAATAATCTAGCCATAGATGGCACTTTGTAAGTGACAACCTGTGCTTTAGGTTTCAGGCTAGCTTGTAACGACGCCGGATTATCAAGAAGTGTAAAAAAGTCATTGAAATAACTTTGTAATCCATAATAAACCCACCCTTTTGATACGTCATTTTTTGTTAAGATATCTTGTACCAATGTTTGTGTAATAGCCAATTCCTTTCCTCTCTTATTCGTTGATGCGTAATTGGCTATGTTAAAAACAGGGATTGATTGTTTATCGTTATACGAACATAGAGTCGTATTACTTGATCGACTATCAAAGTCAAATTCTCCTTGCACAGATTCATAAAATAAACCCAATTCGCGATTTATCTTATAAAGAGCATTATAGATGGTATTTATATCCGAAATAAACTGAGTTGCCTCGTTCACATATATTTTATTTGCAACTGCTTTACGTGCGAAAATTTTAATTTTATGGTGAGAGTAAAAGGTGCCTTTATTCTTTGCAGAATTTGAAGAAGAATCATCGTTCTCTTGAATATCAATCTTCTCAACCGGATCACTTTGCTGTTTTTCTAAGAGAATAGGTGTATAATGAAACGGGGGTAAGCGAGAAGCATTTCCCTGATTCTCTTTACCATACTTCAAAATGTTTTTTACTCTATCTTGTGAGTCAGCGTCAAGTTGAGTGGATTTGAAAGAAATGATAAGCCCATTGGGCATTTTAAAAATAAGATTATTTTTATCTTTTTCTTGGAACTCAGCTTCGAATTGCTTACCCGTAGCACTTGTCCAAATTTCACCGTAACTCATTTGATTGAAAATACATAATGAAATAAGAATGGGTCTTATGGGTGTGAAGTGCATGATAATTCAATGAAATACTGAATGGTTAGAAATCGTGCGTGAAGCGAATTGAAATAATTTTAGCTTATGACTTCTTGAATGCAAATGATAAAATAACTCTATAACGAATTTCTAGAGCTGCATTATATCTATCTAATGTATAAATATCGCAAAATATCGCAAAGTTATCGTATTTGGCTGCCCTTATATCCATATAGAGATCGATTCGTGTTTGAAGACAGAACGTTTTAATAAGGATTTAAGGCGATCTATATAGATTCAGAAATCATACCGTAACGTTGAATCTCTCTGGAGAGAGTTGATTTATTACTCCACAAGTCGTGCAATATGAGAAATATTATGGGATTGGTGAAGAGCAATCATGATAAACTCACGTTGTGTATCACTTAAATGAGTGTAGCTATTTACAGTCGTTCTTATTGTTTTATATAGATTGTTCATTTTCATTTGATTATAAAAAATATTTACTGATCTTTTAGTAGTTTTGAGAAGGCTTGGATGAGTTATTTTGTTGCTGTCGTAAAATATTTCCTAGTGTATGTTTTGAACAATTTTTTGAATGAGACGTGTTACACAATTGTCGTATTCTTATTACAGAATTTTTTATGCCATATTATTACCGTAATGATCTATAGGTTATTTTGCGATAGAAGTAGGCATGGCATAAAAAATTCTATCAACAAATAGAATTAACTAATGAAAACAACATTGCAAATAAGACGCATTTTGGCATTTGCTGGCATCGTACTGTCATCTATGCCTACATATGCTACAACCCCATCATCAGGTGAGTCCGATATTTCCAATCCTTTTAATGATCAATCGTTAAATATTAATGGAAATTATTCTTATGATGATTTTCGACTTAATGCTACAAATAATACGACTATTTTAACTGTGCAGGGTGGTAAATTTGAATCAAAAAATATTTCATTAACAAACACTACTCATTATAACCAGTGTTCCTTAATTGTTGCATCGGGTACATTAATCTCCGATACCATTACTTTGAGTAGTGAGCATAGGTATATTGATGAAAATAACAGTTCAGATACATATTTGAGGATTAGCGGAGGAACTGCCAATATTAATACGTTGAATCTTGGTGTAGCAGGTGATCTGGGCAGAAATTTGTTAGTATTTAACGGAGGTAACCTTAATGTAGGTAAAATTAACGGTAATACGACATCAGATTTTATATTTGGGCATGAAAGAGGAGCTTCTGCATGTAACTTAACAATTGGTGGAACTATTTCAGTTGATACGATCACTGTGTATGATAAATTAACTTCCGTGTCTTTAGCTGATAGTCTTCTTGCTTCAGCCGTTGATGGCGTCGTTACTGTATTTGAATATAATGCTCTTTCTCAAGCTTATGATTACATATATACCGAAGAAGGTCCGATAGTACCTGATACGATGGCTACGATGTATAAGACTTTGAATAGTGCTATCATTAATTATTCCGGCACGGATTATGATCTTAGTGAAGCTAAAGTAACGATTAATTATAATCCGAATGATACCTATCATACAGGCCCCGGTTCTATGGTTATTTCGGGTATCAAGCCTGCAAATGTTGATCCAATTCCCGAGCCAACGACAAGTTTGCTTAGTATGTTAGGTATTGGAGTTTTAATGCTTCGTCGTCGAAGAGCTTAATTAGCTGACATCCAATCTAGTTATTATGAATATGATTTATAATAACTAGATTTTACTATTTTGTTGTTTTCTGACTTAGAATTATAATTTTGGATTATTTCTCGTTTAGATTCTAATTTCTCATTCTGATAAGAGAGTTGTTTTATAGAAAGAAGCAAAGTACGTCTGCTTGCTTCTCATGGCTTGCAAAACAGAATTACTTAGGCATAGTTTGTATTCATGACGTGTCGGCTAGCTTCAATGATAAGCTTATTGAGTATTGTTCCCTTATTTTCTTCTTGTGATGATACGGAAGAAAGACGGAATCGTTATTCAGAGAAAAAGCCGCCACCGGCTCCTATGGAGCGTCCCGTTACTCCTATGGCTACTAATTTTCCATCCGAATCAAAGAAGAAGGATAGGGTTAAGCCTTCTTGGTTGATGTATAATGGGGAGGATATGATTCAGATTACCGGATTATCCGGTAGGAAGGTTTTTTTAGTTTTTTATGCTTCATGGTGTCCTCATAGTTTGGCTTACATTGAGGCGATGAAGCAATACGCTAATTCTGAGAAGGGTAAATCTTTAGCAGTCTTTATCGATGCTGATGTTTATCCTGATATGGCTAAGCGTTATAATGTGGAAGCCACGCCTACTACCATCTTGTATGTTGAGGGGATGAACTTGCGTACTATGGTCGGTAATGTATCGGAAGCTCGACTTCGTAAATTGATATCTGAGACATTGACGGTACAATAATCCGAAAATGGCTAAGATTTTACTGAAAATTTGTTGGCATGATTAAGTGCTCTGGTATAATGCGGAAACGTTTAGGATGAATATGGAATTAACAAAGAGTAACGAGGATTATTTGGAGGCTATTTGTGAGCTTGTCGAGGAACATGGACAAGCCCAAGTACGTGATATTGCGGAAAAAATGAAGGTGAAAATGCCGTCCGTTACTGTTTCTGTTAGACAATTATCCGATATGGGGCTGGTTGAGTATAAACCGTATTCTCCTGTGTTGTTGACTAAAAAGGGAATGCAATTGGCTCAGCGTGTTATGAAAAGCCACCATATTTTACAAGAGTTTTTTGAGAAGAAACTTGGTTTAGATTCGGAAAGAGCCGATGTCGTTGCTTGCCAAATCGAGCATATTCTCTCTTTGGAAGAGATACAGAAGCTCATTAAATGTCAATGTTCTTAATTTTGTTAATGATTTGATATGAATAGCATATCTTTTGATGAAGCTGTTAAAAAGATCGTAGAGCGAGACGATCGTTTTGATGTAAGAGCTTATTCTTTTTTAAATGCAGCTCTTGACTGGACTGTGCGCCGCATAGCCGAACAAAAAACTGAGAGGGAAAACTCTCATGTTTCAGGTCAGGAGTTGCTTCAAGGTTTTTGTGACTTTTCTATCGATCAGTTTGGTCCAATGGCCTACACCGTACTAGATGAATGGGGTATTCATACCGGCATCAATGTGGGTGAAATGGTCTTTCTTCTAATCGAAGAAGAGGTGTTCTCTAAGCAAGATGGTGATTCTCTTGCCGATTTTAGATGCAAAAGTCTTAAAAAAATTCTCACAGAACCATTTGAGGTATCTGATGAGGAAGTAGGTTTATCCACTAAATAAAACAAAAATCATGGTAAATAAAGATGACCTTCGGTGGCCTGCCGAATGGGAGGAAATGGATGCCGTGTGGTTGTCTTGGCCACACAGAGCAGATTTGTGGCAAGGTGGTTTAAATGAATTGGATCAAGTATTTGGTAATGTTGCTCAAGCAATTGCTCCTTTTGCCCAAGTGCGAATTAATGCCGCTAAGGTTTTACAACCTCGCATCGAACAAGTTTTACAAGCTCGTGGATTGAAACCGGGTGCTTATCAATTATACGATCACCCGACAAATGATGTGTGGTGTCGTGATCATGGCCCTATTTTTGTACAAAACCTTACTACCGGCGAATTAAATCTCACTGATTGGGAGTTTAATGCGTGGGGTGGTAAGTTCGCTCCATGGGATTTAGATAACCAGATACCTAAGCAGATTTCCAAGGCATTGAATTGTCCTATGTTATCTTCTTCGATGATTTTGGAAGGTGGTGCTATTGAAGGTAATGGCGAAGGTGTGTTGATTACCACCGAATCGGTATTACTGAACCCCAACCGTAATGTTAATTGGTCAAAAGCAGAGATTGAAGCCGAAATCAAAAAGATGTTAGGCGTTTCTTCTATTTTCTGGTTGGGTTCCGGCATTGAGGGGGATGATACGGATGGTCATATTGACGATATGGTCCGTTTTGTTAAGAGAGATGCTGTTGTTTCGATCGTTGAGAATGATTCTTCTTCGCCTCATTATCGTGCTTTGGCTGAGAATAACGAACGCTTGCAAGATTTACGCTGTTTAGATGGCTCAAAAGTAGAGATTGTTCCATTGCCTATGCCTGATCCTTTGGTTGCTAGTGATTGGCGATTAGAGCAATTACCTGCCAGTTATGCAAATTTCTTGATTGTGAATGGTGGGGTGATTGTTCCTATCTTTGATCAAGCAAAGAATGATGACAGGGCCTTAGGCATTCTTAGAGAATGTTTCCCGAAACATTCCGTGGTAGGAGTAGATGCTCGCAAACTGGTTTTAGAAGGTGGAGCCATTCATTGCATTACTCAACAACAGCCTCGTTTTAATGGAGGATGCTCATGCTAAGTGATACTCCTATGTTGGTGGATGTGGTTTTGCCTATGGACAAGGCACACAACCCTGATGAGCAAAAATTAGCAATTGCCGGTAAATTGGGGATTGCTGTTGATGAGATTACCGATTTTAGGTTGCAGAAAGAATCGATCGACGCTCGCCAAAAACTCATCCGATTTCAATTACGTTTTGAGGTTGGCGTGGGCATGGATTTGCCTGCAGAAGTGCCTTTGACTCGCAATTATCAGCCTGTTTCGGATCAGGCAAAAAGAGTGTTAATCGTGGGCTGTGGACCTGCAGGACTATTTGCTGCGTTGCGCTGTATCGAGTTAGGATTAAAGCCTATTATCGTTGAACGTGGTAAAGATGTATCCTCCCGTCGTTTTGATTTGGCACCCATTATGCGACAAGGCATCATCATTGAAGATTCCAATTATTGCTTTGGTGAAGGAGGTGCAGGTACTTTCTCTGATGGTAAGTTATATACGAGATCTACCAAGCGTGGCCCTGTGAGAGAAGTGTATGAAACTTTCGTCGCTCATGGCGCACCTAAAGAAATTTTAACCGAAGCACACCCTCATATTGGCTCCAATCTATTGCCAAATGTGGTTAAGAGCATGCGTGAATCGATCATTTCCGCCGGTGGTGAAGTCCATTTCGGAGCCAAAGTGGTGAGACTATTGATTGACGAGACTCGTTTGCGCATCGAAGGTGCCGTTTGTGCCACAGGTGAAGAATTCCGTGCTGATGCGGTGATTTTGGCAACAGGGCATAGTGCTCGCGATGTGTATTCCATGTTGTTACATCAGGGTGTTGAGTTAGAGCAAAAATCTTTTGCCGTGGGTGTGCGTATTGAACATCCACAATCATTCATCGACCAACGCCAATATCATTTACGCCCTGGCGAAAAACGTCCCGACCAGCTTCCTGCTGCACGATATTCTGTCACGACTACTATTCAAGATAGGGGTGTACATTCATTTTGTATGTGCCCCGGAGGGTTTATTGTGCCTGCGGCAACTGAAAATGATGAAGTAGTCGTCAATGGTATGTCCTTATCGAAACGTGATTCTCCATTTGCCAATTCCGGCTTTGTTGTGAGCGTGCATCCTAAGGATACCAAAAAATTCGAGAATGAACATGGCGTACTCGCAGGGGTTGCTTATCAAAAGACTTTAGAGCAGGCTACATCTATAGCCGGTGGTGGTAAACAAAAAGCTCCGGCTCAAAAAGTTGGTGATTTTCTTAACCAACGCGTTTCTTCATCTTTGCTCGATACCACCTATTTCCCTGGCTTAACGTCTTATCCGCTGCATGAGCTTCTACCTCGTGATGTTGTATGGCGTATGCAAGAAGGATTAAGGTTTTTTGAGAAAAAATGGCGCGGTTACGCAGGGTCTCATGCTCAATTGATCGGATGTGAAACGAGAACCAGTTCTCCCGTGCGTGTTCCTCGCGATAGCGAAACATTGCAAAGCCCTTCTTTATCAGGTCTTTTCCCTTGTGGCGAGGGAGCCGGTTATGCCGGTGGTATTGCATCTGCCGCTTTAGATGGCTGGAGATGTGCCGAAGTTATTGCCACTTGGTTAAAATAAAAAAGCATCCCTCTATTGAAAAGGATGCTTAGAATTACTTTATTACCCTCGGTGAGACGCTCATCAGAGGGTAATTTGTTTATTAGGCGAAATAATGTGCTTGGGCTGTCACCCATTTGCCTTTTTTAATCATGCGCTCAAAAACGAGACCATTTTTTTCTCCGGCTTTTTTCGTTTCTTCCCATTGGGATGCCAAGATTCCCGAAATGATCAAAGTTGCTCCCGGATTCATGGATTCAACGATATGTGGGAATGCTTTTTGCAAAACGGTAGAGAATAAATTCGCTACGACTAGATCGCCTTTTTGCTTATCGGTAGGCTTCCATGTAAACACATCGGCTGTGAATAACTCGATGGATGTCGGCTCGACATGATTGCGTATTAAATTTGTCTGAGCTACTTCGATTGCCAATGGATCAAAGTCGAATGCAGTGGCATGAGTCGCCCCTAACATCAAACCAGCGATCGCTAGCAATGCCGTACCGCAACCGATATCGGTCAAAGCCCATTTGTCTTGTTTATGAGCCTTGGCATAATCGCAAATCAAACGTAAGCATGTGGACGTAGTGGCATGATCACCTGTACCAAAAGCCATTTCAGCCGGCACGGTTAAGATATGGCGTTTTGGATATTCTTCCGCTAATTTTTGTAAAAACGCCTGATCGATTTGTTCTGTGATGATGATTTGGTCACGAATTTTTAAAGGAGCTCTTACCTCACGATTTTGCGCGGCTACCCAATCGGTAGTGACGACTTCTTCAGCTTTACCTCCAAAGCATGCTTTTAAGGTTTCCGCATCGTCTTGAGTATCGCAATAAACGACTACCTGTACGGTTTTGCCCCCTTTGTTTTGAATAATGGCGGCATTTGGATTACCTTGAATTTTTTCATTCCATGCCTCTTCTTGCTCTTTACTTACTGTTTTTGACCAACTCCACATAATTTAAATAATGCTTATGTCGCTACTCTGCGTTATTTCTAGATGGTGGTCAAGGTCTGTTACATACCATAGATATTATTCAAGTAGGTTTCTAGAGCCGGACGTTGTACCGGAATATCTTGAAGAGCCTTTTGAGTAGCCGATTTAAGGGCGGAAATGGCTTCTTCACCTTGAGGAGCCTGTCTGCCGGAAGCATCGATTTGCACTCTTAACCAGTCTGTTTCGGGCATTTTTGTTGCTTCTGCAGCAGTGAACGGCATACGCTCTCGCCAATTTGTGCCACCTACGGTCCCCGGTGTATTGAGCCTTTCGTTTATATCAAATAATTCGGTCCATAATAAGGCCGCATAATCTGATTTTGAATTGAATAAAGCCCGGAATAATGCGGTTTTAATGTTGATGTTCCAATAATTTTGCCATAGATCATCCGGCATATTGGAATAATCGGCAAACCATTTCAATAATCTCTGTGCGTCTTGTGCTTCTCGACATAAGTTGGCATGATCTTTATTGTTGGTTTCCAGGCATTCCCCCTTATTCCAAATACCTATATTCTTAACCCGTTGAATTTTATTATAAGCCGTATTCCAAGTTTGGATCATCGTCTCAAAATCATGAGTTGAATACGCTGCAAATGAGCATGGATTGTATTCATTTCCTAAGGTGATGTTACCGTCTTCCTTAATTTCCCAATGTGGAATTTTAAAGCCTGCGATATTAAGTTGGCGTAAGTCGGGTCTCACATAATCCGGTACACAGCCCAGATCTTCACCTATGACAATGGCTTGAGGGGCTGCGGCTAATAGGATGCGTAAATAGTGGTCACCATGAGTGAGGTTTTCTTGTCTTTGCCATAGCTCATTATCAGGGTGGGGCTTAAAGCCGGGTAGTTTACCTCCGGTTATTCTTTCTGCCTCTTGCGGAGTCAAGTTTAGGAAAATATCATTGTCCGTAGGCTTCCAAGGGAAAGCATAAATGCGATAAAAACCTAGAATATGATCAATACGGTACATTCTAAAAATCTTTACCGTATAGCGAACTCTGCGTCGCCACCATGCGAAATCATCTTGAGACATAATATCCCATTTATAAAGTGGTATACCCCAGTTCTGACCCCATTTTGCAGTAAAAGGATCTGCCGCATAATTTCCTTCGGCGGGGGCGCCTCCGCACCAATTCGTATCAAATAAATGTCTTTGAAAAAATACGTCGGAACTTGCCATTGAAACACCGATCGGAATGTCGCCCATCAATAGCACTCCACGTTCCGAAGCGTAAGATTGGATAAACTCCCATTGTCTAAAGCAAAGCCACTGTAGCCAACGCTGAAAGTTTTTTTCTTCCTCATATTCCTCTGTGATTTTTCTACATCTGGTGGGGTCTTGCTCCGGCCATTGCCACCAAGTACTTGTTCCGAATAGGTGCATGAGAATTTTAAAAGAAGCAAAATCCTCTAACCATTCATCTTGCTCAGCTACCCATTGGTTAAAAACTTTTTTTAATTCGACATTATCCGTTCGAGTTTTAAATTGAAACCAAATCAGACGTAAGACGCTATATTTCCATTCTCTTACTTTGGGATAATCGACCAAATTAGGACCGCTAGGTTCCTGCCATGGTCTCGAAACATCTGCTTCATATTTAATCGGATCGCTTAAACCCGCCAATGCCCATGGTTCTAAAGATAAATAAAGAGGTTCCAATGCTACAGAACTGATAGATGAGTAGGGTGATGGCGTTTCGTCTTCGCCTAATGCGTTGATGGGGAGAAGCTGTAAAAAGCCGACATGTGCATCCGCTGCCCAATCAATCCATTCTCTTAAGGCGGTAATGTCTCCAATCCCATGGTCATTTTCTCGTCGTAGAGAAAACATAGGCGTCACAACACCTGCTAAACGTGGTTCTGTCGTCATATAAAGGAGTCTTTAGAATTAGGATAATCTTGAACTTATTTTCTAATTGTTTCAAGAATAATCATCGTACACATTCATAGACTCATTTGTACCGGAAATGATTGTAAAATTTTTCTAATGTTAAAAAATAAGGCTAGATTGAAAACAGTAATTAATATAAAACTATAGTAAATTAATCGCCTGCGGTTTGAGAGACAGTTCTTAAGGAAGAACTTATAAAAATCGTACTTAAGAAACGTGTCTAGTGTCTATTTGTGATAAAAAAACTATCAACTATATGTTATGTCAGATCAAGGAAGTGTATTTCAAAAAGGTGGTGGCGGGTCGAATTTTGAACAATGTATTCAAACTGCATTTTTAACTACGCTTATTATACGTGGCAATGTTCCTTGTGTACCTTCAAGCGAACTAATTGAAGTTGCCTTTCAGGTTACTAATAGAGGTTATCAAACAGATGATATACTGGCTATTGCAAAGTCAGTAAAAGGTGAGCACAGATTACTAATTCAAGCAAAACATGACATTTCATTTACTGTAGGAAATAAAATTTTTAAAGAAGTTATAAATGCTTTTTGGAAGGATTTTAATAACTCTCAAATTTTTGATAAAACAAAAGATAAATTGATAATCGCTAAAAAAGGCTTGACGAAAGATGAGAGGAACCATCTTAAATCGATTTTTAATTGGGCTGTAAATCACGCAACATCAAAGGATTTTATATCAGAAGTAAATAGAATTAAAGCTAAAAAAGAACGGTTAGATATTTTTCGCGAGGTGATACAAGAAGCAAATAACAACACAGCTTTGAGTGATGAAGAAATATGGGAGTTCTTAAAATGTGTAGATGTTTTGGAATATGATTTTCTTGATGAGGGAAGTGCTGACCTTGTTTATTTTTTAAATTTAATTAAACTTAGTAAAAACAAAGAATCGACATCTACAGATAAAGAAATTTGGGATAGTATTTTCTCTTATGTTGCGATTCTTAATAAAGATGGTGGAAGTGTGACGCTTGAGAGTATTAAGAATAAAGATTTCTTTTCTCATTTTGACATTATACGATTAAACCCATATTTCAAGGCAGTTGTAAAATTGCAATCAGATAGTATAGAAATTTTGCGACCAATAAAAACTGTAATTGGCAAAGGAAAGAATGAGTTTCACATACCACGAACCGAAGCAAGAGAGAAAATATTGGACTCTATAAGCAATTGTTAGTTGACAATTGTAACAGGAAAGCCTGGCGTAGGAAAATCCGCAGAAGTCAAAGAAGTTCTTCAGAAAGATTTTCCTAATGCAAGTGTCTTTGTTTTCAGAGCAGATCAATTTAATAAACCTACAATGGCAAATGTTTTTGCATGTCAAGGTGTGAACGAAACAATACACGACATCTTTTCTTGTATTTCTCTTATTCCTGAAAAACTTATTTTTATTGATAGTTTGGAAAAATTATTGGAAGCAGATCCTGAGTGCGCTTTTAAACAATTATTATCTTTGCTTAGGGAACACCCTGAAATTAGAGTCGTTACGGCATCACGAAAATATGCTATTGATTTAATTGTGTTAAAATTTGGAATAGATAAGGATAATGTTAAAGTAATTAATATTGATACACTAGTTGAATCGGAATTAAACATTGTAGCTCAGAAATTTCCGCAATTAAATGGAATTTTGAAAAATGCTAAAGTAAAAAAATTACTCCAAAGCCCAAAATATCTTGACTTTTCAATTTCAGCTATTAGTAGGACAAACGATGATTATGCTAATGTTTCAGTAATAGAATTTAAAAATCAACTTTGGAATTCATTGGTAGTGGATTCTTCTAATACAAAAAATGCACTTCCAATAAAACGGGAAGTTGCATTTATGGAAATAGCTCTGAAGAGAGCCAGAGAAATGAAACTTTTTACGAAAGCTGACAAATCTGATCCTGAAGCAATAATGTGCTTGGAAGCAGACGAAATTATTTTTCAAGAAAATCAAAATAGATATTATTCACCCACTCATGACATTTTAGAAGATTGGGCCTTAGTAAAATATATTTCATCAATTTTTGATGAACATCCAAGACCAAAAGATTTATTTAGTCATTTGGGAAATGAACCTGCCATTAGACGTGCCTTTCGTCTTTGGGTGGAGGATTATTTAATTGAAAAAAGTAATAAAATTAATGGATTGATTAAAGCCGCTATTTCAGATAAAACAATTGATAAATATTGGGCAGATGAGCTGTTGGTTGCAATTTTCAAATCAGAAAGTAGCAATGCATTTTTTTCTGCTTTTGAAGTGGAGCTTCTTGATAACAATGCTACTTTTTTTAACAGATGCCTACATATTCTTAGAACATGTTGTAAGGAAAGTGATCAAAAAGTCAACAGTATCAATTTGCTGTTGCCTATTGGTTCAGGTTGGACAGAAGCATTGCGTTTTATACAAAAGCATATAGAGAAATTGGATGCAATCAGATTTTCAGTAATCAATTTTTTAGCAGATTGGTATTACCGATTGATATTTCAATATAATGTTATTCAAAAAGAGGAACTGGAGGCAGCGAAAGCCATAGTCCTTCATTACGTAACAGAAATTGAAAATGGACAGGAATTTTGGAAAGAGAAAAATACTTACAATAAGTCAGAATATTTGGTTGATATCCTATTAGATTTAGCCGAAATCTCGAAAGAAGAAATAAAACAACTTGTTGCAAAATCTTTTGCAAATGAAATAGACACAAAATTTTGGAGATTAAATTCATTCTATAAAAGTGTGATTGACAAGTGCCTTTCAGGGGTCGGACATCTGCGTTTAATAGAAGAATTGCCCGAACTGATTGTCGAAATAGCTTGGAAAAATTGGAAATATGTTCCTTCAATAGAAACAGATTTTTCCGACGGTGGTATATTTTATGCAAGACATTCTTTAAAAACTGAAGAATGTTGGGGCATAAAGGATCGGCATTCTTTTTCTCCTTCAGGAATTTTCAAAACACCATCTTACAACTTACTTCGCATTCATCCCTTTATTGGGTTAAAATTCATCATTGATTTTATAAATTATTCAGTCAATTTTTATGTAAATGCTGATTGTGAATATAAACATCAGATTTCGTGGGTTAAAATTGAATTAAATGATGGAACAGAGGTAAAACAATGGGCGGCCTGGGAGTTATGGGCAGCATACAGAGGTTTAAGTGTTACTAGCTACGCATTAGAGTCATTGTTAATGAGTCTTGAAAAATTTCTATTAGAAATTGCTAACAGTAAAGATATAAGCAAAAGCAATCTCAAACAAATATTTGATTATGTTCTTAAAAACAGTAATAATGTTGCCCCGATAGCTGTTTTAGCGAGTGTATCAATTGCTTATCCTGAAGAAGTTGGGGAAGCGATGCTACCTATTTTGACTGTTCGAGAATTTTTCAAATGGGATTTAGAGCGAGCACTTCGAGAACGCTCGACACTCTCACCAATGGATAATCGTATTTCATTTGCACAGGAAGAACGTTCGAAGTCAAATCAATTACCTCACAGAAAGAAATATCAACGAGGATTAATTGATTTTATTATTGATTATCAGTTTAATATACGAGAAATTAATGTGCAAATTCATAACATTTTTGATAAACTTCAAACAAAGTACAAAGATGATGATATGTTTTGGAAGAAGCAATTAAATGAAATAGACATTCGAAAATGGGAAGCTCAACCATATGATGAAAAACTGGGCGGAATTGTTATTCAACCAAAATATGAAAAAGAAATTCTGGATTTTTTGATACCATATCAAAATAATTGTGAAGCACAAAACGTATCTCTTGAATATTCAGGATTAATATCAAAAGCTTACGAGAAAAAAGAAATAATTGGGTATGAAAAATGGGTGGAGTGTTTCAATTATTACTTTGAAGATAATGGATTAGACTTATTTTATAATAGACCTGTAACACTCGCTATTATTGGACTAAACGATTTTTCAGACAATATTTCCGTTGAGCAAAAGAATTGGTGTCTAGATACTCTTTTACAGTCTATCACCAATATTCTAGAAGACACATTTACTAGAAATTATGAATTAGGCAAGAGTTATAACTGTATAGAAAAAGAAATAGCTCTATCTTCATTTCACTTGTTGATGCAAAATATTAATAGCGAAGAAGATAAAAATAGAATAATTGTCTTAGTGATTGATATGTTGTCGGCTCCTTTTGCTGATTATGAAATTCGTGATATTATTAAATATATTAGAGAAATATTTTTTAGATATAATCCTGGTGAAGCAAAAAGAGTTTGGCTTGGATTAATCAAGTATTCCAGTTATAGAAAATCCAATCCGTATTTCTATGATGATCATGATTCTGACAGATTGAGGGAGATAAAGGAAATTTTACTAGATCAAAATTTGGAATTAGACTTTTCAGATATAAATTTTGAAAAGAACGAAGGGTATTTACTCGCTAGATCATTGACAATTATGCCATGCAATACAACTGATAAAGACTTTGAAGCTTTTATTAAGTGCTTTGTTCCTTTATTGGTTGCAGATTTACAACATGATGAAGATTATAGATACAATTACTATAAAAATAGAAGACAAATTGATTTTAGATCAGTTTTATATATTGAAGATTATTTAGCCGAGTTTCTTTTAAATTCAAATAGTGATTTTGCAAAATCGGTTTTAGATTTAACCGTCGATCCTATTTATCAACTTGAATGGGATTGTTTTACAGAATGGGATGATTTATTTAATTTTGCTTCCCGAATTCTCGAAAATGTAATTTATAAATTGGATAATATTATTACTAAGTTTTGTGATGAAGCTTTGAATAAAAGACTAATTACAAATTTTTGGACGTTATGGCAACATTTCTTTGATAAAATAAGAATAAGCGGTAAATCATATTTCTTATCAACGCTTTTTCTTGACGTTAAGTGGAAAGAGACCTCCTCTCATTGGGTGCCACTTGAAAATAGAAGAGAGGTTTATCAATCAATGGTAAAAGATTTAGGGAGGTATAAACCAGTTTCTATTATTAATGTTTTTTCAACAATAGGCGAAAAAACATTTTTACCTGATTCAATAAGTTGGTTGGTGGAAATATTCAAGTTTGATGTTGCCAATGCTACCTCTTTACTGTGTCCTTCAGCAGAAAGAATGATTAAACGACTTTTTTACAACCATATTTCTAAAATTAAGAAAGATAAAAGTTTAATTGAAGATTATATGTGGATTTTAAACCAAATGGTTGATTTGGGTTCATCGGAAGCATATTTGTTTAGAGAAAATGTGATAACATATAAATCATATCCTAGCAAAAAGAGTCACAAATATTTATCTGAAAATTAATCCACTCGAGTTTTTAACAAGAGGTGTAGTGCAATCCAAACTGATTGTGTGGCGAAGAAATGAAAAAATGTTAAGAATAATTACCTATTTCTACGTGAGTTATTACGGCGAGAAGAGTTGGATTTAGGTTCTTCTTTTGGTAATTCCTCGTTGATTTTGGCTAAAACACGTTTTGCCTCGGTGGTACGATTTTGTTTTAAGCATGTATCAGCCCAAGCACGGTGAATGATTTGATATAAATCAGGGGCTTTGAGCACTTGAAGATTTTGAGCTAAGATTGCTTTATCTTCTTCGGAAAGTTTGTCCCATGTATCGATGATGTAGCTATATCTACCTTCGGATTCCGGATATTTCTCCTGTTGGGTAAACATGTTTGCTTCGATACCGTAAAGAATCGGAAGTAATGCTTGCTGAAACTTCGTATTATTCTTCGCTACATCGAGAGCTTGATTATAATATTTGGTAGCCTCTTCCCAATTTTTCGCTTTAACAAACGAATCGGCTAATCGGGCATCGATATAGGCCTTTTTCACTAAGGCTTCGACGTTTGATACATTTTCCAAACGAGCCCTTTGTGTTTTGATTTGATCGGAAATGCTTGAGCCTTCTAAGATTCTAGGCGCATCGACACCTAGGGTCATGGCAGATCCTTCAGCTTGAGATAGCAATTTTTCGGCTTCTTTTAACTGGCCTAAATCACGTTTGATTTGTGCAAGTGCGAGTAAAGTCTCAGGCGTGTATTCCATATCACTATTTGTGGCACGGAAGCAAATGAGTGCAGCTTCGAGCTGAGTTGCCATTTCCTTGAGTTCGTTTGCCTTAAATTGTTGCTTGGATGATAATGGGCTTTTTAGTCCGTTAAGGATGATTTTTCCCATTTCGGCACTATTGCTCATACGATGCTTTTCAAGCAAACTTTTGGCTAAAGCCGTTCCCTCTGTGTGAAGTTGGTTGGTCTCTTTCGATTTAATCGTATCTTGCTGGATCAAAAGATTAACAATGGATTTAACATCTTTAGAAGAGGATAATGAATCTAGTAATTTAGGGTCATTGATTTGCTCCATGTAAGCGATCATATCCTTAAATCCGGCACGATTATTAGAAAGGGTCGCAAGTGCAATAAGGCTCTTTAATCGTAGATCTTGCCTGTTTTCCGGCAATTTATTTAAAAGTGTGCGGTATAAGGTTTCTGCCGATTGGGAATGACCGCGAGACTGGAACTCTTCCGCCCAAATAAATCCGTTATTGAGTAATTGCTGTTTATCCGTATCGATTAGGTCGGGTAGGGCAACTAGCTTCTTGCCTAAAACGGTAATGATGAGAGGTTCGGATGCCTGATGTGCCCCTCTTCTATCCAATTCCGTAGCAATGAGCCATTCGACGGATTCTTGTGCTTGGTCAGATTCGATCCAATTGATATGAGATTTGACGTCTTTGGAGACTTCGATCAATTTTTGAGTATCGCCATCCCACGTCGTGAGCAAGCTTTGAAGCTTTTTAAGAGCTTCGTCTTGGCTGTGGATGATTTCAACTTTGGGTTCAAACCACTTTGAGATAGCTGGCCAAAACTCCACATAACAAGCCACCCCTGCCCCTATCACGATCACACCGGCTACGATGGGTCGTAATATGGATTTACGTTTTCTACTAATTGAGTAAAAGGATCTGGGAGCAAATTGTCTATCTGAACTCATGCGGAACCTATTGAGCCAAAAAAAGCTATTAAATCAAGCAAATAAGCGCCGAACGCGCGATATTAAATGATGATGACGTCTTAAAATAAACAGGCTACTTGCCGGATTTGACGCGAGGAAAGCCCGAGAGCCTCCAACATTCATCACCTTTACTACGCAGATTTTGCTCATCATAACATTTTGCCAATTGCTTGTATGTTTCTGACTTTTGCTCGCCGGTGAGTAATGGAATGACTGTTTCAAAACATTCGGAAGCTTCAGCCCATTTTTTAAGCTCCATCGAGGCGTATGCTTTTGCTAGCAATGCCGGAATGAGCAAGGTGCGCCCTGTTTCCGTCTTTAATTCAGATGCGTATTTTACTGCTATGGCGTATGCATCCCATGCTTTTTGGGTTTCCCCTAACATATCGTATGCCATGCCGAGCTTTTTAGCCACTTGAGCAATGGCTGATTGATCTTCTTTAAATGAACTGAGTCGGTTCTCCAATGCTTGATTTAAGAGTTCTACCGCTTCTTTAGGCTGACTAAGTTCAAATGAAGTCTGACCTAAGCCTTCTAAAGATTGCGTTTTTACCAAAAGGGATGCTGAATCATGTGATAAGGATTTTTTAAAATCTTGCTTAGCTAATTCGTGATTTTGCTGGCGTAATGAGATCCATCCACGTTGATCGTATAAATTGGGCCACATGGCATCATTCTTTTCGATTGAAATCAAAGCAATACCTTGAGCTTGATCTAAATAAGATTTTGCTAAGGCCTCTTGATGGTTGATGGCTGCAATCAATGCTAAACCTCGTAATGCGTTGACGCTTTCTTTGATGTCGCCATTAGATTGCTTGATGAGATCAATACTACGTTGGAAAAACGTGTTGGCTTCGTCAAATCGTTTTGCTTCAAGCATCGCTTCCCCCATGCCTAAGCAAGCGGTCGCTAATCCTTCCACTTGTCCAAACTTAGATAGATCGGGGCAGAGGCTCAGAGCTTTTTGGAAATGTTCTCTAGAAACTTCCGTCTGGCCGCTTAAACGAGCAACGCGACCTTTCATCGCCAATATTCTCGGCTTTTCGAGATCTTTTAATTCTTTCGGGAGTTTGTCACAAAGAAGCACCGCCTGATCCATGTATTTCATCGCTTTGGCTTCTTCTCCGCGGATTAGTAAAATTGATGCTCCTACATTAAACATTGCCATCTGTTCTTGGATCATTTCCTCTTTGCCATATAAATCGGCTGCCTTATTTAAGTAGAGGAGTGCATCTTCCGTATTACCATGTGACTGTAATTCTTTGGCAACGGAATAAGCGCGATTGGCCCATGTTTTATTCGGTGATGATAGTAAGCCATCATTTAATACTTCGAGTATTGATGCTGATGCTAAATTAAAACCGCCACGTTGCATCAGCTCTCTAGCTAAGCCCCAGGAAACTTCCCTTTTGAGTTGCTCATCACGTACCCAATCCAAGCGTTCCTTTCTGTTCTGCAATAAGGTGGCTAAGGATTCGGGAGATTTTGCCGTATCTGCCATAAATTCGGCAAGGAGGTTTAGTGCCTTCTCATCACTTTGCTGAATGACATATTCCGGGGTGAATCGTTTTCCCTCGGCATAACCTTCCTCATAACCCTCGCTTCGACCTAGATAATAAGTGCCAAGTTGCAAGCCTCCGATAATCAGGACAAGACCTCCTGCAATGTACCATTTTACTTTGTTTGGCCAGGGTTTGATGGATGGATGAAGTGTCGATTCAGTCACAAAGAAAAACTACCTTGCATCTCGTCAAAATCAAGAGATTTTACCCTCTTATGTTCATGTTTATCGTCATGACAAATGTTTCGCTCGTTCGCACTTTTTAGTTAGGACAGTATGATACTTAGATAAAATGGCGAATATTTTACGATTGATATATCTAACGATTTTCGGGAACTACGGACTTCTTTGCTTTTCTGCTGCTAAAGAAATAGCTGTTAAGGATGAGTCTGCTATCCCTTATCATCAGAAATTATGGCTTTGCAGTCATAATGCTATGAGCAATCTTGAAGACGCATGGTTGTTTCCTAATCAATTATATACCATTGCAAATCAATTGAAGCGTGGAGTGCATGCCCAAATGTGGGACGTATGGGATTTAGATGGTAAAGCTTGCTTGAGACATGGTAATGGCACCATTTTTATCCCTCAATATACGAATTTTGAGGATGCTTTAAAAACGGTTAAATCGTACTTGGATGCCAATCGCCAAGCTATTATCACCTTAATTCTCGAATCTCATGTTAAAGATGAGGTCCTATGGGATAACGTAGTAAAAGCGGAACTGGAAAATTATGTGATGAATGAAGAAAATTTCTCCAAAATGCTTACTTTAGGTGAAATGAGCGAATTAGGGCAGAGATTGATCATATTTTCCGATCGCGAAACGAAGTATTTTTTGTATTTGTGGGATCACGCCGTCGAGACTGATTGGGCTAATGATGATGTGACAAAAATGAAAGATCAATTAAGGAGAGGAAAAAAGGAAAATCCTTTGTTTATTGTGAACCATTTCGTAACCAATCCGTTGCCTTCGCCTGAGTGCTCAAAACTACTCAATAAGGAATCTCAGATACTTCAACGTCTTGAGCAATTAGAAAAAATGTATAACAAACAAGCAAATTTTATCGTTTTAGATTTTGTCGGCGACCAAAATGAATCTCAAACTGTTGAAAAAATCAATGCCCTACGGCTTCAAAAAGATGAACAAGAATCGGACTCGGATGGCGATTCCTGATAAGATTGATCATTCCGAGCCTAAAAACATTGTCATCTCATACAGACCTATTGACGTATGAGGTTTGAAGCGTCAGATTACTTCTTAGGTTTATCCCGACACTTATGATTGATCCTATTTCCATCCCTAAGCTTTCCTATTGGTTTATTCAGCACTCTTTGAACCAAAATCACGCCATTACGCCAACAAAACTGTTATATTATCTTATTCAGACACATTTGTGGTCGATTTATCATCATAACACCAGCCTCGTTACCGAATCTCTTGAAACTTGGGCAAATGGTCCTATGTTTGCCACCCATTATCATGAATACAAAGATAAATGGAATGAAATGATAGAATTTCCCAGTCGCAGACAGCCCGAATGGTTAGCTGAGGAAGAAGAACAAAAGTTTTTGGAGAAAATTTGGTCTCAGTATAAGCGTTTTACCGATCGACAAATAGTTCGAATCCTATCCAATGAACAAAGTTTTTGGTCAGAATGGAACTATGCGGCAAATCCTCGTTTAAAAAGTGCCATAGATGATACGTTTTTGCATCAATACATGAAGAAACAATTTGTTTCATAGCTTCTCGGAGCTATGACATATACGACATAGTATCTTTGAACGTAGGGAAGGGTTTTCTTAGTCTAACCCTTCGTTCAAGCCAATGATTGGCTTCATTAGTTTAAACCATATTTAGATATTATGTTTACAACAAAATTCATTGTTCCTGTGGTGGCAGTTGCCTGTGTAGCTCCTTCCTTTGCCGCTGAAACCGATCCTGTAAGTGTAGCTAAAGATACGATAGCGCTTGTAGGTGAAGCTCAGACCGTGTTGGCCGGTGTTAAGGATGATGCGACAGCAAAAGAAGCCGTAACTAAGTTGACCGATTTGATTGCCAAAGCTAAGAAGTTGGATAAGGCAATGAAAAACGTTACTTTAACACCTGAACAAGCAGTTGAGATTTCCAAGTTAATAGATGGAGCTCAAGGTACCGTAACTAAAATTCTAGAAGATTGTGGACGCCTTGATAAAGCTAAATTGTTAAGCCCTGAACTGAAAAAGGCACTTAATAAATTTGCAGATAAGACCGACATTGATCTTGTAGAACAAGTCACGGAAGTAGAGGAAGTGGAAGAAGTGGCTGATTAACCATCCACCATTCCAAAACTTCTTTGGAAAAAATTATTAAAAAGCCGTTACCGGAAATACAATTCGGTAACGGCTTTTTAAGCATTCAATTTGAGCGAATGAAAACACAAAAAAAGCCATGAGATAATCTCATGGCTTTTTAAATGAATGTTAAGAAAATTATCGTTTGGCAGGAGTTGGGTTATTGTGCCAGTTTAAAGCACCCTTGCCTAAGGCATAAAGGTAAGCGAAGAACAAGATGCCAATGAAAATGCTTACGGCAATGAAAGATTCGGAGTTGTTAGCAATAAAGTCGCGGAAGTTAACAGCCCAAGGATAAAGGAAAACAACTTCAAGGTCAAAAATCACGAACAACATGGCAACCATGTAGAACTTAACGGAAAACATCGGAGAACCACTACCGATTGGTAATGCACCACATTCATAAGGCATATCAGCCGGTTCGCGATGTTTGGCTCGTTTACCTAATAACACGCTCAAGCCTAGAATGATACCAGCCAAACCAACGGCGGCAATGCTTTGAATAAGTACGGAAAAGAATTCTTGGTTCATGACGACGAAGCTGTGTATAACATGATTTAATTGCAATAGCAAATCGAAATTCGGATCTTTTATCGTCTCATCGATGAAATCAAATAAGTTCTTTGGTAAGAACCTTCCCATAATTATCCGGCTCGATTGATCTATTGCCTAAATAGATAGTATCTATAGATTTTTTGAGCCCCATAAAGCTAAGCTTTATGCGATGATTATAAATCAGAGCCTATTTTGATAGAACAAGTTGCATTGTATGTAAATAAATGATAGCTTTCATGTTTAGAAAAATATTTTCAACCATGAAAACACCCGCTCATTTATTATTGTCGTGTTTGAGTTTATCTCTCCCTTTTTGCGTACTAGTAGGATGTGACTCATCAAAAGAAGAGTCTGCCCAACATAGTGATTTATCAGATATAGAAAGCTTACAGCAACAGGCAGAGAAAGGTAATGCTCAAGCTCAAGATGAATTGGCATCATGCTACGAAACAGGTAAAGGCGTGCCTCAATCTTATGAGAAAGCAGCTGAATGGTATAAAAAAGCCGCGGAACAAGGCTATGCTAAGGCCCAAAATAATTTAGGTATTTGCTATTTTAATGCTCAAGGGGTACCGAAATCTCATGAAAAGGCAGTTGAGTGGTATCGCAAAGCCGCGGACCAAGACTATGCACCGGCTCAATGTAATTTAGGTATTTGTTATGATATTGGACAAGGAGTGCCCCAATCCGATAAAAAGGCTGCCGAGTGGTATCAAAAAGCTGCGAAACAAGGCTACGCTAAAGCTCAATATAATTTAGGCGTTTGTTATGCTGATGGACAAGGAGTGCCTCAATCTGCTGAAAAGGCTGTTGAATGGTATCAAAAAGCAGTGGAACAAGGTGATGAACAAGCCCAGAATAATTTAGGTACTTGTTATGCTGATGGAAAAGGAGTTCCCCAATCCTATGAAAAGGCAGCAGAATTGTTTCAACAATCAGCAGAACAAGGCTATGTTTTCGCTCAATTTGAATTAGGTGCTTGTTATGCTAGGGGGCAAGGAGTACCTCAATCTTATGAAAAGGCAATTGAGTGGTACCTCAAGGCAGCTAAGCGAGACTATACTCCGGCGCAATATAATTTAGGTGTTTGTTATGCTAATGGGCAAGGAGTGCCTCAATCATACAAAAAGGCGGTTGAGTGGTATCAAAAAGCATCGGAACAAGGTTATTCCCCAGCTCAGTATACTTTAGGTATTTGTTATTCAAAAGGTCAAGGTGTGACTCAATCCGATAAACAGGCTGCCGAATGGTTCCGGAAATCAGCGGAGCAAGGCTATGTTCCGGCTCAAAATAATTTAGGAGTTTGTTATGATAGTGGACGAGGCGTGCCTAAGTCTGTTGAAAAGGCATTTGAGTGGTATCAAAAAGCAGCGCAGCAAGGTTATGATATAGCTCAATCTAATTTAGGTAATTGTTATGCACAGGGTCTTGGTGCACCTCAATCGTATAAAAAGGCTGTTGAATGGTATCAAAAAGCAGCGGAACAGGGCTATGCGAAAGCTCAATTTAATTTAGGCGGTTCTTATTATAGTGGACAAGGAGTACCACAATCTTATGAAAAGGCGATTGCATGGTATCAAAAAGCAGCAGAACAAGGACATGTCCAGGCACAATATAATTTAGGTGTTTGTTATGCTAATGGAGTAGGTGTCCCAAAATCCTATGAAAAAGCAAGCGATTGGTGGCAAAAATCTGCGGAACAAGGTTATGCCCCAGCACAATATAGTTTAGGTGTCCTTTATTTGAATGGTTTAGGTGTGGAAAAGTCCCAAACAAAGGGATTGGAGTTAATTCAAACAGCAGCACAAAATGGGTCGATCGAGGCGAAAGAATACCTGAAAAAGCGTAATACGAATTAATTTAATACACTTTGTACGAATACTTTTAACTGCTATTTCTAATTCTTAAAAAACAATTTCAACCATGAAAACACCCGTTCATTTATTATTGTCGTGTTTGATTTTGTCTCTGCCTCTTTGCCTACTAGTAGGATGTGATCCATCAAAAGAAGAGTCTGCCCAACATAGTGATTTATTAGATATAGAAAGCTTACAGCAACAAGCAGCGCAAGGTAATGCCCAAGCTCAAGATGAATTGGCATCATGCTACGAAACAGGTAAGGGAGTACCTCAATCTTATGAAAAAGCAGCTGAATGGTATCAAAAAGCCGCTGAGCAAAGCTATGCTAAATTTCTTCTTTTGACTTATCTATATGTATGATGGATTTATCACAGCCATGTCTTCTATAGCCACGATCCACAAACGTCTGAAGAGGATAGCTTTCACTCAGGTCTTTTACTTAATTGAGTATCTCTTCTAAAGTGTACCCATTGTATGAATTGCCTTCTAATACAAAATAGGCTAAAATTCAGATTCCTTTCGATGTGATAGTAACACTTACTTTACTCCCAAATTCATAACGCGTAGGGGGACGTTACTGGTGCAATGAACATTAAATGATGTAATGAATAAATCTTGTTTTTGGGGTTTATGTTTTTATTGAGAATAAATTGTAATAATTCAACTATGCGTTTAGTTTGCATTGAAAGCTCATTTGTTTGTCAATGAGTCAGAATAGATCTTATAACGTTTTTAAACATGTTTTGGAGTTTTTTCAACATTGTTGTAGCTCCGTGAATTGTTTGTCATGTTTGTAATGCTTGATGGATAAATGGGCTTTTTTGGGCTTTCTTTGGCAAGTTATGAATAGCCTTTTGATGAGATTGCATCAGTTGGAAATGCGAGAAAGTTTCACTGATGGTTCAATCCCCTTGTACTTCCTGAAATTGCTTTTCATTGCAAGTTTAATAATAACAACGTACACATGGATATTTTAATGATTTGTCCTACACCTTGTTTATCAATTCGTTTATTTTATTTGATATAAGCCTTCGATTTTTGAGTAAAAGCAATTAGGCTTTAAAAAATCTTTATTTGAAGTTGATATATTATATTTTCTTTGGAAAAACATTAAATTCTGAGTGTTGTTTAATAGTTGTGTTAGTTAACAGTAGTGTTTTTATAATTCATTTTCTTCTATGATTCTAATTTTTACACCGAATTTATTTATAAGCTCGCTGTTTGTTATTGATTCTGGGAACGCCATTGCTAATAAATATTTTGGTCTAGATAAAGCGACATAGATTAATCTTTTTGTTTCATCTGGAAATGTATTTTCAGTATTTGAAATATCCCCAAAAGTGATATTATCTTTATGTTTCTTCTCACTAAAGAGAACAAGTATCGAATCTAATGTCTGACCTTTTACTTGATGTATTGTTGTTATGGGAATATTAAAGACTGAATAAGATTGTTTGAAATGGATTTCAATACTTTCATTCAATGTAGTCTTTTCTAAAAATTTTGATTTTCTATTCTTTAATTCGAAGTTTACATCGTAATTTAAATTCAGTTGTTCTTTTAAAAATACTTGAGTTTTTGTTGTCCAATCACTAACAGATAAAGAAAAACTAGGTAATTCATCAAGAATAGTTATCATAAGAGAATTGAATAAAGGGTCTATACTCTTTTCTTTTTCAATTTCTTTTAAGATATGGTAGTCAGTATGATTAACATGAATTAAATGAATACAAATTGTTCGTATTTCTTTGATTGCGTTTTTTATATCACCGCTCAAATATAAGTTCTTAGCATAAATTATGCTTTTTGGTAATTCAGAACGCCAAGGTCTTTGTTCTGATTTTTTTCCTAACAGCGAATCTTTTAAGGAATTTCCTCGTACAACAATACGGTTGTTAACATATTTGTTTTTTGAGCAAAAATCAACGTAATGTTTTATTATCAATTGATGATTATTTGCTGTGTATTTGTAAACAATAATTGATTCTTCTAATTCTTGACAACTCACGCTGTTGATTTTTGAATCTTCTAGCCTTCTCATTTTTGAGAAAGCATCAACAATAGTTTGCGGAGAACGTCTATTATCTGTTAAATCGAATGATTGCCACGTGTCGTTTTCGTCATACTTTTTTAAAAATTCAAGTGGACTTGCATCTCTCCATTCATATAAACTTTGATAAGGATCGCCAATTAGTTCAATATTGTTTAAGCCTTGATTTGTTAGTTCTTCGAATATGGCGTGTTGCATTATCGAATTATCTTGAGCTTCATCTATGATTATAAAAGGGAATCTCAAGCTAAGCCATTTACTTATCTTTGGATTATTCTTTAGTAAATGAAGTGCAATGTATGCAGAATCATTTGTTGATATAAGTCCTTTTTTAAATTGTTCGTTTTTAATAAGACGACAATACTTGTCAAAATTTGCCATGTCTACTTTATCAGCAGATGGTTGATTTCCGTTGATTGAAAATCTATTACTAGGCTCAATTCTTATTTCGCTAGGTGGGTATAGATGAAATATGCTTCTGTTGTTTTTTGCTTTATATTCTGGATTGTTCAATGGTTTTTTTAAACCATCTCGCATTTTCCCATTTAGGTCAACATACGTTGTTTCCCACATACTATTCAAGATATTTGTCTGGTCAAGTATCTTTGGTCGGTTAGATCCGTCCCTAAACAAATTGTAAAATGGTAGCGTAATGAATTTATTGATAAAACTATCAATTGTTGATACGTGATTAGGAAATTGAAGCGATTTACCACTCAATTTTCTATACACTTCATTAATTTCGTCTTTAGCAGAGTTTGTGAACGATAAGCAAGCTACACCTGAATGACCTCCAATCTCATTCAGATTTTCTAAATTTAAAATCTTCTTTGCAATAGTCGTCGTTTTTCCACTACCAGGGCAAGCATTTAAAATTACTTTTCCTCTTGCCCCTAAATAAGCTAATCTTTCATCATTTTCAAAATACATTACAATCCTTTTTTTAAATGATTAAAAGCTCTTAGTATATATTCAGGGACTTTAAAAGACGCTTTTGCATCTTCTAAATTTTCAAGCAAGTGAATTGAAAAATCTTGAGCAAATTCTGCTTTCGCTGGAAAACTTTTCCATAATAGAATTGCTACTTTGCTTCTTTCTTCATCTGTTATAATATCATTTGTAAAGGTTGTCATATAGGCAATGATCTTAGTTATTTTATCATTGTTAATTGAGTTAATATATTGCACAAGAAAGCTTTCGTTAAATTTTCTTCGATCATTATTCACATTGTGCAATGCCACTTCATATTCAAGTGTTTTAAATGATTTAAAAATCTCAATGTTATTAGCACAATTTTTGACTGAGTTTAAATTTTTGATTCTTGAAACAGCATGACCATTTTGTATAGAGTCATATAAAAAATCAAGAATTGAATTATCATCTATTAATTTGTCAAAGCTGTAATCTGATTTTTTAGAATCTGTAAACCTGTCGTCATCGGTAATTACAGATATTTGTTTGTTTATTCTTTCTCTTGGATTTTTGTTATTAAACAAATATAAAAATGGATAAAATGATGTCCCTCTAACATTTACAATTTCAGTTCTATAATCTTCTAGCCTATAATCTTCCAATTGTGTAAAAGCTGAAACTAGTAATTCTTCAGAAATCCCCTCTATGAATAAAATAGATTTAGCGAATAAAAGTTGAGATTTTGTTACATCTATATATCTCTGTAATTTCTTCATCCTAGTTCCAAAATCAGCAGCAAGTAATTCTTTTTGTTTAGTTGTGTCTTCAATTATTTTTTCAGATTCTCGATTTTGAAATTGCTTATCAAGCTTTATAGCTTTGCCGTAATCTAATAAAATAAGATTTTTAAGAGGTACTTTAGATGTTAAAGTGGGCGAATGGGTTGTTATGAATAATTGGCTGTTTTCTGTAGCGTTAGCATTATTAAGGAAGTTGTATAAGCTGAGTTGTAATTGAGGGTGAAGATGTGATTCAGGTTCTTCAATTAACAATGCAAAATGAGGGAGTCCATTGTCTTTAATTTGCTCCTTTATGTCGCCTAATACAACAGCAATATATATCAAATTATTAAACCCTAAGCTATTTTGCCATAAATGAAAGCCATCATCAATTAGAGTTGTTCTATCGTGAGGAAGATATGGTTTTATTGCATTGACTATATATTCTGTTTTTGCATCTTCTATACGAAGCCCAATTTTATTATCAATGACTTTCTTAAATATATTTTCAAGGTTAGTGTTTACTCCATCTCTTGTATTTTTTACTTCGTCACGACTCAATAATTTAGAATTTGCATCTTTTATTATTTTTTCAATGTCTTCTTCTGAATTTTCTCTTTTTACAAATCTTCTTATCACTTTTCCGAGGATACTGTTTCTGGTGCTTAATAAATCTCGAGTACTATCTCTTAACGCACCTAAATAGTAATGTTGAAATAATTCAAAGGTTTTGTAATCGGCTTTTTGCCCATTTATACTACCTGTATTATAAGAAAAACAGGGGTATTTTCCGCCCTTCTCCTCATAAGAAATAGAGACTTTAGCGTAGTCTTCTTCTTTTTCTGTGGGTGAAATAACCATATATTCATAGAAAGCACCTTTTTGTGAGGTAGACAATCCTTTGAATGTATAAGTGATGGTTATTAGAGTAGCTTTTTGAATAATTTTTGTTCCTGCATTGTCAACTTCTTTTTTATGAAAGTCATCAGAAGAGACCGACAATTCTCTAATAGGTTCTCCTACGTTATACAATAGTCTAATCGCATCAATCACTGCAGACTTTCCACACCCATTTTCTCCAATAATTATGTTTAGTTTAGGATCAAACTCTGTTTCTACTAGTTCAATACCTTTATAATTTTCAATTTTTATTTTAGCTAAGTACATTTTATTATTTTGAAATGGTTTGATTGAGTGTTACCAATAAATTATTTTATCATAAAATCGATAATGTATACTATATTAGAATGTTGTGTTGTCTGAAGATAGGATGTTAATTTCTAGCTGTAAATTCATATTATCATAATTCTTTGAAAATAATCAATAATATCTGTCAATAATTGTAGATGGTATTTATAACTATCATTTCCTACATTTTATCAAGTCCCTTCGCTCTGTGTGCATTCCGAGTGCGTTAATTTTGGGTCGCTATTTAGTATCAGTTGCAAAGGTTTACTGATTCTTGATAGACAAACAACATAAAATAGCCGAGCTATTTGCATCACAATCTCTATCTTTTCATTTCATTACAAATAGTATTCTTCAGTAAAACCTTGTTTCCCCAGCCCCTACACCATTTTGCACCTTGAAATGAAAACACCGATTCTGTGGGGAAGATACATAAAAAATTTCGGATTTACTAAAGAGACAATAAAGAATAGAACTTTTAACTCTCCCATTTCTCAAATCTGCGTGCAACCATAAAAAGAATAAACAATGAAAAAGTGGTTAATAATAGCAGTTTTGTAGCGGTAGTCGTTGCTGGAGTAATTTTAAAACGAACAAATATTTTGTAGTGGTTATCAGATATGATCATTGGTAAATTTGACTGTCGATTCTTGAAAAAGCGTAACACAAATTAATTTAATCTATCTAGATTCGTACTTTTGATAGATATAATGAAAAACCACTTTTGAATTTGCTAATAGGATATGTGGGTTGACTATAAGAGGGCTTTACTCATCTGTGGTGTGAGCGTAGTATTTTAGTATGAAGATTCGTTATTATATTAATAATGTAGGGGATCGTGTTTGTTCTTTGTGGAATGAGGCATTGGGGTGTTATGTGGATGCTTCAAATATTGAGAACAAAATTAAGGAGGCTGTTTATGGCGATGATCCTGTGACTAAGGATGTGTCTGCCGAGTTGATTAAGGAAGCTAGTCGTGAGCCTATTGATGAGGATGAATGGAAGAGAGATGTTCCTTTATCTTTGTCTCCTAGTAAGATTGTTTGCTTGGGAGTGAGTTATGCGGATCATGCTAAGGAGTTTGATCATAGCGAAGTGGTGGAACCGGCTATCTTTTTAAAGGCTATATCGGCCTTGTGTTCATCGGCAGATCCGGTGCTTTGTCCTAAAGGTTCTACCCACTTGGATTATGAGATTGAATTGGCTCTGGTGATTAAAAAACGATTAAAGAATGCCTCTGTGGATGAGGCGGCTATGGCTATTGCCGGTTATACTTTATTGTGTGATTATTCTGAGCGAGAGTATCAATTAAAGCGTGGTGGTCAATGGACTAAGGGTAAGAGTTATGATTCTTTTGCTCCGGTTGGTCCTTCTTTGGTGACTATTGATGAATTAGGGGATGGTTCAGGTATTCCATTGGAACTAAAGGTTAATGGCGAATTACGACAAATGGGAAATACCAGTGATTTAATTTGGTCCGTACCTCGTTTAGTCGCTTATATTTCGCAATTTATGACTTTAATGCCTGGCGATTTGATTTCTACCGGTACTCCTTCGGGTGTCGCCATGGGTATGAGCGAGCCGGGGTATCTGCGTGCTGGTGACGAGGTAGAGTGGGGTACTCCCGAGATCGGATGGAATAAGCAAGTAGTGGAACCGGATATTTCTTAATCTAACAAATGTAAGATTAATTTTGGAATCATACCTCAAATAATTTGGGGTATGATTTTTTTGCTAATTCGGTAGATAATTCCAAGATTTCGGCACTGCATTCCGATTGGAGTGCTTTGTCTGCCAGAGCGCGGCATTCTTGATAATCAAGATGTCTGATCGCATAACGAATGACAGGGATAAGGTGTACCCCTACGGATACGACATCAGCCCCCAAACCTATGAGTAGAGGTAGTAGGATGACATCTCCGGCCATTTCACCACAGATAGACGTGGTAATATGTTCCTGTTGCCCAGCCTTGATGGTCATATCGATCATACGGATGACGCTTGGGTGAGTAGAGCGAAACATGTGAGCTACTCTGGAATTAACTCTATCTACAGCAATGGTGTATTGTGTAAGGTCATTGGTGCCGATGGAAAAGAAATCTACCTCTTTTGCAATGGCATCTGCCATGAGAGCTGCGCTAGGCACTTCTATCATGACGCCTACTTTTAAATCTTTAGCGTAAGGTATGCCGGCTTGTTCCAGTTCTTCTCGGCACTCTTGCAGAATTGCCTTGGCTTGGCGTATTTCGATCAATCCTGACACCATGGGGAACATGACGCCACAGCCCGGATACTCGGCACAAGCTCGTAAGATGGCTTTTAATTGATCTTTGAAAAGAGGAATGCGACTTAATGAGACACGGATGCCTCGCCATCCTAAAAATGGATTTGGTTCCGGAGAATCAAGTTTTTCGCAAGGGAGCTTATCGCCGCCTGAATCTAAAGTACGGAAAATAACCGGGGCCGGAGAACAGCCTTGAGCCAATTTTGTGTAGAACTCGGTTTGTTCTTCTTCATCAGGCATCCCTGCCGGATTGCCTAAAAGACAAAACTCGGTACGGAATAGTCCTACACCTTCTGCCCCCACTGCTTTTAAGCTTGGGTATTCATAAGGAAACTCGACGTTGGCCGATAAAACGATGCGTTTACCGTCTTGGGTGACTGCCGGTAAATCGCGCATTTCTTCCAGTTGCTTATAATCTTCGTCTTTTTTGATTTGGAGACGTTGATAATAAGCGATAGTTTCCGGAATAGGGTTGAGTATCAATAAACCTTGATACCCGTCTAAGATGCAAAATGCGTGACTGGTTACCTTAAATAAAGCTCCGTCAATAGCGACTACGGCAGGTATTCCCATAGAGCGTGCTAAAATAGCCGTGTGGGATACCGTAGAGCCGACTTCCGTGGCAAAGCCTAAAAATTGATTAACATCCATCGTCGCCGTGTCGGATGGTGTCAGGTCGTAAGAGATTAAAATTTGGTCGCCATCGATTTCCTCTTCTTCTTCCTCTTCCAAAGCTTCCGCTTTAGTGAGGTTGGAAATAACTCGCTTCATGACATCTTCCATGTCATTGGTGCGCGCTCTCAAGTAGGGATCATCTACACGACGAAGCATTTCCATATAGCTCTGCATCACAATGTAGAAAATGTGCTCTACGTTTTGTAAACGTATTTTAAGCTCCTTTTCTACCTGATTGAGCA
The DNA here is from genome assembly GCA_002471255.1 of Akkermansiaceae bacterium UBA7331. Taxonomy (GTDB): domain Bacteria; phylum Verrucomicrobiota; class Verrucomicrobiia; order Verrucomicrobiales; family Akkermansiaceae; genus Akkermansia. The sequence goes on from DKPP01000005.1 coordinate 87,709, forward strand.
TCGTCTTATCTTTTAATAAGAGAATGTGAGCGTCAAAGATGGCTGCATTTTTTTCGCCGGAAATCTCCAGCATGTGAGTTTTTAGCTCGTTTAGTTGGTCTTCAGTCTGAGCTAAGGCAATGTGAAAACGTTCGAGCTCACCGACGATATCGGATGCCTCGATGTCGTAGGCAAAAGGGGCATCGTCTCCTTGAAGGCGTACCTTAATTTTCCCCATAGCAATGCCGGGCGAGGCGGGGATTCCCTGCAATCTCAATTCCCGATGATTGGAGGATAACGATGTCATTGTGCTTAAATTCGCAAGCTGATTAGGTCGGGATACCGAACCTGATCAGTGATTACTCCTCTTCAAATTTGCGAGTAATCAAGTCTTCAATGGCAGCTAATGCCTCAACTTCTTGAGGCCCTTCAGCGGTAACAATGATCTTGGAACCGTGACCTACGGCCAACATCATTAAGCCCATGATGCTTTTGCCATCAACTTCTTCACTATCACTCTCCACAAGTATGTCTGCATCATACTGGCTTGCCAATTTGACAAATTGAGCCGCAGGACGAGCGTGAATACCTAGTTTGTTCGTGATGGTGAGTTCTTTAGTGACCATAAAAATAAAGGTTGATTAAAAGACTTTCTGAGGGGTAGCTTACACAAGTTGAGAATGATTTCAAAGATTTTTTTGCATTTTACAGACTCTTCTTTCATTTAATTGCGTCCTACCGACGAATTTATCGATAGGACGCAATGATATAAAAGAGTTTGATGATTAAAATCCAACGTAAAATCCGTGGATGGCGTCAATCGCTTTGGAAATTTCAGCAATAATTTCGTCGGAAACAGGTTGATCGACTTTTAATACTGCCAAAGATTCTTCAATTTGTGCGTTGCGAGGGGCTGTAATATTTTCAATATTGATGCCTTTTTCCGCCAAAATGGCGGCGATGGAAGCAATCACGCCCGGACGGTCTTTGTAATGCATGAAAATGCTGTGACCTTGCATATTGAAATATAAACTTTCAAACGCTCCTAGACGCGCAATCATTGGCATACCTTCAGTTAATGTGCCACGAACACTCAAGGATTGAATAGAGCCTTTTGTTTCGGTAATCAAATCAATGGTCATAGAGTTGCCATAGATTTTTTGTTCGGAAGGCTCTCTTTCAATAATGGTGATACCTTGATTTTGAAGTAGTTTGGCTGCGTCGGATGGCATGATGCCACGATCGACGTTTGGTGATAAACCGGACAAAATCGGAGCCCAGAACCATTTGCCATAAGCATTGAGGTCACCATAAAACGTGCAATCAATTTGACGAACCGGAGTTCCTTTTGTCCATTTGCGAGCTACGGAAGAGAGCATCCATGCAAGGCGTTGGTAAGATGGATCCAATCCGTCCGGAGTGCCTTTATTGACGACGAAGGAGGTGCTATTATGCTCAAAATAAGCGATTGCCTGTTCCGCTGCACGGCGGGCCGCGGTCAAGTTGGCTTCGATCGTGCTTGCTCCTAAGTGAGGTAACATGATGGAAGCAACATCTGCGACCTCTTTGTCACCGGCTTTGTCTTCCGGATAAACGTCTGTGAGGTAATGGATGGATTTGCCCTCAGCCTTGAGTTCTCTCAAAGTTTGTTCGTTTACTACTCCGTATCTGGCACAATTGATCAAAGTAGCTTCGTCTTTCATAAGACTAAGCAATTCACGATCAATCATGTTTTTCGTATCAGGACCACCGGGTACGTGGATGGTGATGATGTCGGATTTGCTGAAAATTTCTTGCAATGAGCAAGGTTCAATGCCGATTTCTCTGGCTTTTTGAGGTGCTAAAATTGGATCGTAACCGAGAATGACCGGATCGAAACCTTCGATTCTTTTGGCAACCAATCGTCCAATGTTACCTAGACCAATGATACCAAATGTTTTATTGGTTAATTCACGACCCATGAGGTTTTTCTTTTCCCACTGTCCTGCGCGCGTAGTGTTATCACCTTGCACGATGTGACGGTAGTGAGATAATACCATGGTCACCACTTCTTCTGCCACGGCATTAGCGTTGGCACCGGGGGTATTCATTACATCAATGCCTTTTTGTCTGGCATAGGCAATATCAATCGTATCAAAGCCGGCTCCAGCTCTTACGATCAATTTTAATTCCGGAAGAGCATCAATAACTTCGGGAGTAATCTTTTCGCTGCGAACAATCATGGCCGAGCAATCGGGATGTTGTGCTGCCTGCTCCATAAGGGAAGTCTCGGAATCTTGTATAACCGTATAACCGGCACCTTGCAAGATATCTGCAGAGAGTTTCTCTAGCTTTGTGGGAATAAGGATTTTCTTCATGATTGTAATTGTGCGTTTGGGGAACGAAGCCAAACGTTACATCTAATTATGCTTGCTGTAAATGTCAATATTTGTGCATAAAGCACACTTCCGAATATAAAAAAATCCATTTGGCTCTCATCGATTGAGCTCCAAATGGATTTTAAAGATAAAAATGAACTTTAGTTCTTCATAGCGGCGATGGCTTGAGCCATATCCGGAGCATTAAAAGTAGAGGAACCTGCTACTAACACGTCAGCTCCTGCTTTCGTGCAAAGAGATGCATTTGATTCTCCAATGCCACCATCTACTTGAATGAGGTATGAGGCATTGTGGTTGGCTCTCCATTCGGCTGCTTTGCTCACTTTTTCAAGTACTTCCGGCATGAATGATTGTCCACCAAAGCCAGGTACGACAGACATGACGAGGAGTAGATCAATCTCACCTAAGAAAGGTAAAACCTTTTCAAATGGTGTGGCAGGATTGATTACTAAGCCATTTTGTACACCTGCATCGCGAATGCGGCGTAAAGTGTCGTGTAAATAGTATTCATCAGCCAATTCGACATGAATGCTAATCAAGTTCACTCCGGCTTTAACAAAGCGATCAAAATAATGATCGGGACGTTCGATCATCAAGTGAGCATCAAGATATTTATCAGGGCCTACGGCTTTTCTAACCGCAGCACAAATGGCAGGACCAAAGGAGATATTATCGACGAAATGTCCGTCCATGATATCCAAATGAAGCCAATCTGCGCCACAATCAAAGGCACGACGTGATTCTTCACCGATTTTTGCAAAATCAGCAGCTAATAGAGATGGTGCTATAAGCGTCATATAGTTACTATTATTAGTTTGCTACGATGTTAACGAGTTTACCCGGTACGACGATTACTTTGCGAATGGTTAAACCTTCGATGAATGACTGTACACGCTCAGAGTTCAGAGCTAATTGCTCGATTTCCTCCTTAGATGTATTAACCGGTACTTCCATCTTGTCTCTCAATTTACCATTGATCTGTACCACTACGGTGACACTACTTTCGATTAAGTATTTTTCTTCGGCTACTGCCCATGTGTGTTGGCAAAGTTGCCCCTCAGGTAATTGAGGGAAAATGTCTCTTAATTGAGAATAGATTTCTTCCGTAAGGTGTGGTGCGAATGGATTGAGCAAGCTCAAAAGGGTTGCATAATCCGTGACGTCAACTTGTTCGGCGGATGTCATGGTGTTCGTGCATTCCATCATCTTAGATATGGCTGTGTTAAAGGACATATCTTCAATGTCTTGAGTAACTTTTTTGATGGATTTGTGCAATTCCTTACGTGATGGAAGGATTTTGCTTTCTTCTGCGGAATCACCGGATACCAATTTAGGGTTAAGTTCCCATTTGCCTTCTTGATTTTCACGGAAAGCCACACGCCATACGCGTGCTAAGAAGCGAGAAATACCTTCTACACCCTTGGTTGCCCATGGTTTCACATCCTTTAATGGACCCATGAACATTTCATAGAGGCGCAAGGAGTCTGCACCGTATTCCAAAACGATATCATCAGGGTTAACAACGTTGCCGCGGGATTTAGACATTTTTTGGCCGTCTTCACCCAAAATCAATCCTTGGTTGACTAATTTATGGAATGGTTCATTGGTGGTCAAATGACCGAGGTCAAATAATACCTTATGCCAGAATCGAGCATAGAGTAAGTGTAAAACGGCATGTTCCGTGCCACCTACATACAAATCAACGCCGCCAGCTTGCTTGGATGATCCCATCCAGTATTCTTCGACTGCCTGATCCACAAATCTATATTCGTTATGAGGATCAAGATAGCGTAAGTAATACCAGCATGAACCTGCCCACTGAGGCATGGTATTGGTTTCTCTTTGAGCTGTTTCGCTGTAGCTAATCCAATCGGTAGCTTTTACTAACGGACCACGTGGGTCGCCGGTAGGAGCAAAATCGTCCAATTCCGGTTGAAGTAATGGTAATTCGGATTCGTCAATAGCCTTGTGATGACCATCTTCCCACACGATTGGGAATGGTTCGCCCCAGTAGCGTTGACGAGAGAATAACCAATCACGCAATTTGTAGTTTACCTTTTTGTTGCCTTTGCCTTTTTCTTCCAACCATTGAATCATGGTTGCTTTTGCTTCCGGAGTAGGTAAGCCTGTAAGGAAATCGGAATTGATGCTTGTACCTTCATATCCGCAGTAACCTTGCCAGTTAATATCTTCTGATGGAGGTTGAACTACTTGGGTGATAGGTAAATTAAACTTTTGAGCAAATTCAAAGTCACGCTCGTCATGCGCAGGTACCGCCATGATAGCACCTGTGCCATAGCCCATCAATACATAGTCGGCGATCCAAACCGGGATTTGGTTGCCGTTGACAGGGTTGATTGCATAAGCACCAGTGAATACGCCGGATTTGTCTTTAGCTAAATCGGTACGTTCCAAATCGCTCTTAGAAGCACATTCTTCACGATAGGCGGCTACGGCTGCTTTTTGTTCATCGCTGCATATGGTATCTACCAATGGATGCTCAGGGCAGAGTACCATGTAAGTAGCACCGAATAAGGTGTCAGGACGAGTGGTGTAAACGGTGATTTCTTCTCCGTTAATGGTGAATTGTACTTCAGCACCTTCAGATTTGCCGATCCAGTTACGTTGAAGTAATTTGATGGATTCCGGCCAATCAAGCGGTTCCAATTCATCAATTAAACGCTCTGCGTAATCGGTAATGCGTAACATCCATTGACGTAATGGCCGGCGCTCTACGGTATGGCCCTTAGACTTCCATTCTTCAACTTCTTCGTTGGCTAACACCGTGCCCAAGTCAGGAGACCAGTTAACGGCTACTTCTGCCACATAGGCTAAGCGCTTAGCATCGATTTCATCACGAGATAAACCTTGTGCTTCCAATTCGGAAATTGGGCGTGCCTTTTTAAGGTCGGTATTGTAGTAAGAATGATAAAGTTGAAGGAAAATCCATTGAGTCCAACGAACATAGTCATGATCTGTCGTGGCGATTTCTCGATCCCAATCATAGGAAAAGCCAAGCATTTTCAGCTGACGGCGGAAATTATCGATATTTTGGAAGGTGGTAATAGCCGGATGTTGTCCGGTTTTGATTGCGTATTGTTCAGCAGGCAAACCGAATGAGTCCCATCCCATAGGATGCAAGACGTTGAACCCCTTCATTCTTTTATAACGGGCAACAATGTCAGTTGCCGTATATCCTTCCGGGTGACCGACATGTAAACCGGCTCCACTTGGATAGGGGAACATATCCAAAACATAATATTTTGGTTTGGATGCATCAAAATTGGCATCACCCGGATTAGGTGTTTTGAATGTTTTTTGATCATCCCAAATGGCTTGCCATTTAGGTTCGAAAACATCAAATGGATACGGTTTTTTACGTTCGGTCATGACGGGGGGACTTTATACTTCATCCCCGCTTCAATCAAGCTCAATCAATAAGAGAATAGCCCTAATTTTGTAAACCGAAAAAGTTTATTTTTCGCGACGAAGAGTAGAGAGGAAAATCATGCCAAATAAAAACGCCGAAATGGAACATGTAATCGTAAGCGTTTTCTTGTTTTCTTTTTGTTTCTCACCTACGGATAAACGTGTTTGCTCATTATTTTGCTTAATTTGAGCAATATGCTTATTTAATTGGGCATATTGTATGGTTAACTCGGATTGTTTGCCGGTTAATTCTGCCAATTTTTTAGTATAGCCGTTTTTCGTTAATAAGGAATTATGCCTCGTCGATACTTGGTTTTCTTTATTTTGCAGGCTATTTGCTTCAGATTGAATGTCGCCACTTACAGCACGCATTTTAGCCAATTGCTGATCGATTTTGGAATTGAGCTTCAATTTTAATGATTCTGCCTGTTGTCTATTGGTGAGGATTTCTTCTTCCGTCTTGTTGTTGACACTCGCAATTTTGTTTTGAGCGGCAATGGTTAATTGGCGGCATTTTTGTCCATGAGCTTCACGTAATTGTTCTTTTTTCGCTTCACCGGAAGCACCGGTAAGACCTCTTACGTTTAAGGCTGATTGCAAATCGTTATTAAGATTGTTGATGGTAAATTTTAAATCTTGATTGATCTTAGCGATTTCTTCTTGGGCTTTAGACTCTAAATTGTTCGTGATGTTTTTCAATTTGGAGTCGGTGTTCGCTACAGATTGTTTTAATCGTGCAAGTTCTTTTTCGATCGTGGAACGCTGATCTTTCAATGTACCCATATCTTTTGACTGATTGCCTACAATATCCGATTGCAAGGAATGCATCTCTTGATTTTTATCCATTTGCGCAATTTGTTGCGCTTTAATAGAAGCCAATTGAGCATTCACTTTTTTTTGCTCATTCCAATTATTCTTTTTTTCAAGTAGTAAACGAGTAAGTTTATCTTCACTTTGTTGTTCTACCTCAGCTATAGATTGTTGAGAATCGGTGGAAATCTTATCTTGATAATAAAAATAAGCACCTAAGCTACAAGCAACAAAAGCAATTGATAAAATTTTCATAATTTGGGCAGGAATGGAAAAATTTGATGGGACACTCTATCAAATGTGTTGTGGTCCTGCAAGAAAGTTGTTGAAAAACTAGGTTCGCATGATTTTAATGTAGTTTTTTACCACTTGATTACGTATCAATAATTATGAAATCAGCTATTATATGCGGATGTGCCTTATTTTTGCCATTATTATGGGCCGAGGAAACTCCAAAAGATATACCAGCCCAAGATGGTTGGAAAATGGTGTGGAATGATGAATTTGAGAAGCTCGGGGAGCCGGATCCTAAAAAATGGACCTATGAAGAAGGTCTAGTGCGTAATAACGAATCACAGCATTATGTGAATAATTCAAGAAACAATGCTAGGGTGGAAGATGGGGTTCTTATCATAGAGGCGCGTAAGGAAAAGGTTAAAAATCCCGACTATGATGCTTCGGCTAAAAAATCTGATTGGAAAAAATCACGCGAATTTTCCGATTATTCATCCGCATCTCTTACTACGGAGGGTCGAATGGCAATGAAATATGGGAAAATTGAAGTTCGCGCTAAATTACCGTCCGGTAAAGGCTCATGGCCCGCCATTTGGATGCTAGGTACCAATAGACCTCAAGTTGGATGGCCTAAATGTGGTGAAATCGACATTATGGAATATGTTACCAGCGAGCCAAATACCAGTCATGCAACCTTGCATTGGTGGCCCGAGGCATCCAAGCATAAAAGTAAAGGCACAAAGACTAAAAATACGACACTTGTTTCAGACTTCCATGTGTATGGGATGGAATGGGATGAAAAGATGATCAAATTTACTTTAGACGGCAAACCTTATGGATCGATCAATTTAAAGGATGCTGATTTGTCTGATGGTAGCAATGCTTTTCGTAAGCCTTTTTACTTGTTGCTCAATTTTGCATTGGGTGGTAGTTGGGGTGGTCCCGTCAGCGGAGATGATTTCCCTAGACAATACCTTATTGATTATGTTCGTGTTTATGAGAAAGCTGAAAAATAATCTTCAATTCTCATCATGACAAAAATGAGCCCCTTGTAGATACTCTGCAAGGGGCTCAATCAGATAGAGAATTAGAATGCTTATTTATCGTTGCTATCTTTCTTCAATGTAAATGGAATACCTCCACATAATGATTCATCTTGCCAGAAAAAGTAAGCTGTGCCGGAATCAGGTGTGTCAAAGCGGAGGAATAAATATTCCCACCAATCCGTGCTTCCTTTTTCAACGGTTACTAATTTGATTCGTAAAATATTTTTACCCATTGTTTGGCATGAATATTTACCTGAGCTAAATGATACAAATGACGGAGTCCAGAATTTTATGTGAATGAAACTTGTCCTTTTCCATGTTTTCTTGGAAAATTCTATTGTTTCATAATGAGGGACTTTTTGTGCATTGTCTGAATTTTTCCCATTTTCATAATATTCCGTAATGAGTCCATTATCAAAAAATGCACAATCATATAAACTTTGGCTAAACATGCCAAAATGTATTTGCTTAGAATCATGACCGGCTAAAAGAAGATCATAGCCATCAAGAGATTTAGGGATGGCAACAATTTGCTTGGAACGATTAAGTTCCTCCTGTTTCTTCTTAAGCTCGGCAGACTGTGTATGTTCATCCGTTTCAGGGACATCGATTTCTTTAAATATCTTTAAAGTGAAAGGCATGCCACCTAATAGATCTTTTCCATGCAGATAACAGCCAAAACCATTGGCCGATCCATTAAAAAATAGGAAGTATTGGTCAATAGTGGTTGTTTTGCCATCTTTAAGCGTATTTAGGTCTATTCTTGCTACTGTAGAATCAATTTTTTTATAAGTATATGGGCCCGATTCGTTTCCTCTCGTCCATTGATCTTTATCAAACAGTACCTTGGTATCGTATGGAACCGAAATGACGTTAGGGCTTTTTGAATGTACATCGTAATAATACATAATAGCACCTTTATTAATGTAGGCTCCATCAAAATCTTCGTTTAGAGATGGGTCAAATTGTATTTTTTTTGCATCGTCTGTTTTGATAACAAGCTCACGACCAATAATGTTTTTCGGAGGAGTAGCAATGTCATGATCGACAGCGTTCGGAGTTCTGATTGGTTGATTCGTTGCATAACAATTGCCTAAAAGGCTTATGCCCATGGCGGCTATAAATAACGTTTTCATAATGAAGTTTTTCAGATTATTAGATAATTACATACTAAATAAATCGTAGTCAATTTTAATATGTTTCAAAATTCAAAGGCATTAAGTGTAGACAATATTTATATGCGTTAGTTTAAAATTACAAAAAGATGAAAGCTTGATAACTTTCATCTTTTTGTTGATTGAAGGGTGGCTCAATTTAAATCATTTATTCATTTAAAAGTGCCGCACTTTTTTCAGGGATCCATGCCGGTACTGAAGTAAATGTTTCAGCATAGTACCATGAGCCACGTTTTGCCTTAAAAATAAGCGGAGTAGATGGTGGTAAGGTAATTACCGGTGCGCTACGAATATCTGCCGATGTATAACCGGGAGTAGATTTGGTGATGATGAGTAGCTTTTCAGCATCCAAAGTATGAGGAGCTGTTGGGTATAGGGAATAATTGAGAATACCCGCTACCATAATCAATCCACTTAAAACGGTTAAGAATACCCATAAAATCGTTTTTTTATGATAAACGCACATGACGCTAATGAAGAATAACATAGCTGCGCTTGATAACACGATGATAGGAGGTAACAATTTTGGGTGCACGTAGGTGAGCCATTGCTTTTCCGTAGATAAATTGGGAAGAATGGCTCCTTCTTTTCGCTCAATAAATTCTAGATTTGCCTGTGCTTCGGTGAAATTTGGTACAATCAATAGGGCTTTGCGGTAATTAAAGGCAGCCTTCCCCGGTTCATTAAGGCGATAATAGGTATCGCCCATGTTATAGTATATATTTGCCTTTTCCGCAGGGATAGTAGCCTGTTTGAGATTTTCTTGGTAAAGATTAATAGCCTTACCATATTCTCCTTGATTGTAAAAATCCGTAGCTGTTTGAGCGTTGGTATTGCTTCCGAATAACGCACCAATGCACATCACACTTAACAAAATCAGAGGTAATTTATTGATGATTTTTTTTACAGAATGAAGCATATGATCTTTTTCTTGTTTAGTAAGCGCATTATCTTCAGTAGATGGTGTGAAAGCCAATTCATCGCGTATGGTGAGGATTTTCTTAATGTCCTCATTTTGATCCTGAGCTGGAATGTAGGTTTCAACATAAGCTCCAATTTGACGCAAAAATGTATTTGTCGGCTCGCTCATAGCAGACTTTAACTCGGAGTAGGCCTTGCTACGTTGGCGTGAAGCCAAACTTTGTTGACGATTCTTTTTAATGTATTGAATCAGTGCATAACCAAACAAAGCTAGAGCAGGTAAATATGCAAAGCTATACCAAGACCAATGTTTATATGGTTTGAGTGCTTGTACCGATTCGTCAGGAATAGGAGCGTAGATGTCCGTCATCTTGGCAACCGGTACGACACCGGCGGGTGGTGGCTCTAATGCAGGATTGCTCACCGGATTACCGGTAATAATGCTAGAAGCCTTCCATGGTAGGGGAATCGGATTGGTTGATACGCTTTTATATGTCTCACTCTTCGGATCAAAGAAAGACATTTTAAAGGATGGAATGGCCCCCGTTTGTGCAATAGGGCGTAAAAGTTGTTGGAACTGTACGGTACCGGTGATGGAACGGGCATTTTGATCAGGATTTAATTTATTGGCAGGGTATAATTTCCAATTATTGGCTTCTTCTAACCCTGGGCAAGAAATCATATTGATGTTGCCGGTACCTTTGACCGTAATAGTAACGGAAACCGGATCATTGGCACTAAGATCGCGAGCATCTGTTTTAGCATGAATGGAAAAGTCACCTACTGCATTATGAAAATCGGCAGGAGCACCGGGAGGCAAAGCTTTTGCATCCAATTTTAATTCAGGTAATTCGAGTTTGATCGGTATTTCATTGTTAACGGTCATTCCCCAAACAGGATCCACATAGGAACCGGCTAAAGCGTTTACTTCAATCGAACCACCGGCGGTAACTAATCCCTCTTTTAAAGGGAAAATCATACTCTTAAATGTAATTACTTGCTTCCTGCCACCTTTACATAAGGCACTACCTTGAGGTGAGCCACCCAATTCCATTAAAGCAGGCTCAAATCTCCATGAGGCAAGATTGCTGGTGGTAAGCTGAGGTAGAGAATACTTGGTGAATGTATTAGGTGCATAGATTTTTAATTCGGTTTCGACCGGCTCATTCACATAAGGAGTTTTATTATCAACATGCCATAAAACACCATATTGAAAATCTGTTTGGTCGATTTTTACTTCTTTCCAAATAACCGCATCAAAAGGATAAACAGTGAGTGATTGTGGCTGTGTAACGATATTTTGCCCCGTATTTGTCGTTAAATGGATAGAAGGAATGGTCAGATTGCCTGGGGCATCTGCCGTGACATCCACTACCAAAAGATAAGCGGTTTGTCGGGGAGAACCCGGCCAATAAATAGCTTTAGGCTCAGCCCAGCGTAAATTAGCACCTCGGACCCTAGGCAATGCTCCGGGAGTTGCGCGTTGACCATCTGTCAGAATGATAAATAATTTGGTGTTTTCTCCCGGCAACACAGCATTTGACAGCCATTGGGTAATGACTTCAGAGAATGCCGGCATGACCATGAACAAGCTCAATAATAGTGCGTAAATTGTTTTTTTCATGATGGTGTCAAATTTCTAGTTGATTAATAATCTTTTTCAGGAACGTATGGTTCAATTCGTTGAGGCACAGGGCAACCTGCTTCATTATCTCGGTATTTGAAGAGAATTTCTTTGGCGTCTTTCTTTTCCTTGGCTTCTTTAGCTGCGCGTACTTCTGCTTCGGATAATTGTCCTGCTTCTTGAGGTTGGGCTGTTTTTTGCTCTCCGGGACGAGGTTTTTCTTCAGGCATTTTTTCTTCCTGATTCTTGTTTTCGCCCACGTTCTTTATTTGTTTATCTTCTTCCGGTTCCTTACCTTGCTGTTGATTCTGTTGGTTTTTGTTTTGTTGATCCTTATTTTGTTG
>DKPP01000003.1 GCA_002471255.1 Akkermansiaceae bacterium UBA7331
GAAAAAATTTGCATTTTTTCTCAACACCTTGAAAACTTCATCAATTCCAATACGTTATGCATGATGAAAATTTTTCAACTTTTCGCAAATTGTGTGATTTTTTCGTATTTTGCTGATTTGAGCGCCTATTTCAGAATCCTTTTCCACCCTATAAAATTTCCAAAAGACACCCCTTGAAAACAAAATAATCATTTACTGATAGTCATTTATAAATATAATCGGGGAAAAGCTTCCTATTATGAGCTATTATCAACTACTAAAAATCCTTTTTGCCTGTTTTTTACTCACCCCTGCTATTGCCGTTCCTATTAATGATACTCAGGCAAGCAGCAACAAGACAGCTGCGTTAGAATTCCATCCATCATGGTCGAATAACGAGAAAAGAGAACTCTCTGAGCTTCACAAATATATTACTCGCCACAAATTATTCGATGATTTGTATGTATGTGGTCTTTTTCATTTCTCATCATCCAATCCATCTGCCTTGGATAACAAAATTATGTTGGATTGGAGACAACCTGAGTGCGATTTTGTTCATAGCAACATACCTCTCAAGTGGTTTTGCCTACTAAAAGATCCACTCTTATTAGCAAAACTACAACGACACATGAGAGAGGACAAAGCAATGATCGAAGAAACCATCAAGACAGCAAACCCTCATGCTCAAACACCAGATCACGCCACTGCATTACATTTCGCTGCAGCCAGAGGCAAAGTACATCTAATTCGCAAACTCATTCAGCTAGGAGCCGATAAACGATTGCATATTATAAGCGATCCTTTTTTCAACGATCTACGTTGGGTATCATGGTACATCCCCTTCATAAAATGGGGGGACACTCCTATCTCTTTAGCCATATGGCGCTATGGAGATAACCTAAGTTGCTATAAAACCGATGATACGATTATTGAATCGATTAAAGCGCTCAATTTAGACAGAGATGCACTTAATTACTCAGGTCCGCAAAATTTCCATCCGATTTTCCTCAATGCCATGGGCTATAATATGCCCCCATTGTCCGAAACAAATACTGTACAAACGTATCTCTACGAAAATTTCATTGATCCGGCACAACCATTACCCCATTTGAGCACTCTGAAGTCTCCGGTAAGACCGGCAATCTTTACTAACAATTTGGAACTGATTAACGATTTACTCAGCAAAGGAGCTGACCCTAATCCAACATACGATAAAGACTATCTTTCTACATTGAAATTAAACAGTGATAAGTCAGCAGGCATCATTCAATGTCTCCATCATTATGGAGTTGATTTGAATGCTACCATCGATGACATCTTACACCCTAAACTCAACAAACAACGACCATTAATTCATATTTGGCTGGAACACTCTCTATTCTCAAATCAAGTTAATAAGGAACCATACGATTACATCCTAAGATCACTCAAAACTTGCTTACAGCTGAATATCGATCTTCATGCGACTGACACCCAAGGTCGCAACATACTTGATATATTTATAGAACAAAAGGGCGACATCCCCAACCCTGAGAGCATCCCCATATTACAATTCTTAAAGGACCAAGGGCTATCTCCCACCGAGACTGAGGACTAAATCAATTCGCTTATTTGACACAGTTACCAAATCAGCTCATAATAATTATTAGTCATTTACAAATATCAATTAACGAAAAACTTCCGCTATGAGAAAAATGCAACTGATAAACATCCTATTCATCTGTTTTTTCGTGCCTTCTGTTTTAGGCGCTACCAAAAATGAAGATTTGCAAGATACAACCACCCCATCTTCTATCAAATTCCACCCATCATGGTCTCCTGATGAACAAAGGGAACTCACCGAACTCCTACAATACATTTCTCAACGTAAATTTTATGATGATCTGCATATTCGTCTCATGCCGGCCAATCATTTATGGGACAATTCTCAGATAACGAGGATAGAATTGGATTGGAAAACGCCTGAGAAGATCTCACTCGATATAAAACCAGGTCTCAAATGGAATTTTTTATTAAACAATCCTTCATTGTACGTCAATCTAGCGAACAAGACTCGAGAGGCAAAATTAATGCTCCAAGAAACCATTGCAACAGCTAATCCTCATGTACAGTGTACTGACAACACCACAGCTTTACATCTCGCGGCAGCTAGAGGAAAGGTTCATTTAATTCGTAAACTTGTCCATTTAGGAGCTAACACAAGACTACATATTGACCAAAAACCATCAAACAGCCATTTCTCTACCTACCCGTGGTACAAGCTCTATAGAAGATTGGGCGATACACCAATTTCTCTAGCGATAGCACGTAATGGCGATAATTTTAACTTAGTCAAATCTGACGATACAATTATAGAGTCGATTAAGGCACTCAATTTAAAAAAAGGAGAATTGACATATTCAGGTCCGGAAAATTTCCATCCATTATTCCTTACCGTAACAGACTTTCGTCAAACTAATACTCACACAGTACAAACGTATATCTACAAACAGCTGATCGAACCTGAAAAGGAATTAAGTCAATTTGAACATAATTTATCTCCTCTAAGACCGGCACTTATGTCCGAAAATTTAGAAGCTATCAATTATCTATTAGAAAATGGGGCAAACGCAAACCCTCCATGCGATGAATACTATCTTGCACATATACGATTAGACTCGGACAAGGCTCCAGGTCTAATCGAAACTTTACATAAGTATGGTGCCAATCTCGACAAAAAAATCACCGATTATAGATATCATATACGCGAACATGTACAGCGCCCATTAATACATTTTTGGTTGGAATGGGTACTAATTCCAAATGATATCGACAAGAAATCATATGAGCATATCCTCAAATCTCTCGAAACCTGTTTGAAGTTAAATATTGATTTAAAAGCGACCGATTCGGAAGGATCCAATTTGCTTGATATATTGATAGAGCAAAAAAGTGACAGCCCCACCCCCGAGAGCCAACCCCTATTTCAATTCTTAAAAGATCAAGGACTATCCCCCAACAAGAGTAAGGACTAAATCAAGCGACCTATTTGACAAAAAACGGATATTAGCTCAAAAAGAATTGCATTTCACTGAGTTTTCGTGTAAACAATCTCACGTCCTATACGATGTGCGGTTAGCTCAGTGGTAGAGCACCACCTTGACACGGTGGGGGTCGGAGGTTCGAACCCTCTATCGCACACCATCAATAAACCCTTACAGCTTAGTTGCTGTAAGGGTTTTCCTTTTTCTAAAAAAAGCACAAAAAAATCTTCTTTCGCGGCCGTTTACAGAGTATAAAACAGGTGATCTCATGAAATTTACATTTGCTCACAATAATTTTAATGTGCTCGATTTGGAAAAGTCGATTGCCTTTTACGATAAAGCATTAGGTTTAAAAGTTGTTCGCACTTACGAACCTGAAGACGGTAGTTTTAAATTAGCTTATTTAGGTGATGGCACATCCCCTCATAAATTGGAATTAACTTGGTTGAGAGATCAAGAGGAACCATATAATTTGGGCGATAACGAGTTCCATTTAGCTTTGGAAACCGATGACATGAAGGCAGCTCATGCTTTACATACCGAAATGGAATGTATCTGCTATGAAAATACGGAAATGGGTATTTATTTCATCAATGACCCGGATGGCTATTGGATCGAAATTATTCCAGCCGGCAAATATTAAAAAACTTATAACATTTTATCCCCTGAATCCTCGTAGTTTATCTGCGAGGATTTTTATTTCCCGACGGATCGAATATATTCGACCAAAAATGGATTTCCACTATCTTTTAATGCCTTTTGCACGGTGGAATCATTTGGATTAGCTCCATTTTCTATCAAAAATTTAGCTGTACTCACCATAGATTTTTTCCATTTATTCAGATCGATTTTTTCTTCACGGGATGATTGATATAAAAAATGATTATATTGATACTCTTTATCGCTCAATCGACATAATCGAGCCAATATTTTGGTAGGATCATATTTTACTCCGGTTTGAGCAACCAACTCACACACATTTTTATTACCGCTACTAACGGCATGAAACATTAAAGATGGTTTTACAGGAGCACCTAAATCCAACAAATAGCGACACATATCTTCATGTCCGGCAAAGGCTGCGTATTTAAGTGGTCTCTCCGATTTAAAATCAAATCCCTTATTAACTAAATACTTAGCAATCTCTACAGATCCGATCGCCGCAGTGGCGAAAACGACATCACTCTGTGAAACTTTAGAGCGACCTTTTTTCAATGCTAAGGCTGCGTCAGGTTTAAGCTTTTTTAACATGTATCCCGTCTCGGGGTCTAAACTACGTACAAATTCAGCCTTTTCATCAAAAACCTCCATCACATCTTCATCATTTCGAATCACTCGAGGAGTAAAAATAATATATGCAAGCCATATAATCACAATGATTAATGCGGCAATACTTAACTTCAACCAATGTGATATAACCCAATTCATTCGCCTATTCCTTTAATTAAGGATTCTATCATCATCGATGGTCATACACAATAAGATAGACAAATGTACCGCTAAAAATCACTTCGTATGAAATACTGATTTTATGTGCATTTTTAGATCTTCCAGATATTGATCTACCTGCGGATTTTTAACTACGTCGTGACAAGAGAATCCGGGTAACGCTTTCATTCCCACATATTCCATCGATTTATGAATGGGAAGCAATACATCATCTACACTCCTGCCACCGAAAAACGTTGTTACATCGTCAAATGCTTCTTTAGGCGCATTCCACGTGGTGGAAAGCATATATTTTTTATTAAGCAATAAACCGCCTGTGCCATATTGATCAGCATTGCCAAAAAATACTCCATGAGCAAATATATGATCGACGTATTTTTTCATACTAAAAGGCATACCCATCCAATTAATAGGAAATTGATAGATGACGGCATCAGCATTTAAAAATTTTTGCTGTTCTTCTTCAATATCATAGCCTTCTTGAATAATGGTGGCATGTACTTCATAATCATCGGCCAAGTTCTCAACAATGGTTTGGAATAATGTTTTATTCAGCTCTCCTTGAGCGTATGGATAATACTCATGCCCATTAATTACAAAAATATTTTTCATTGTGTCTCCCGTATTTGATGATTCGAAGCAATTTGCAGCCTAATAGCCGATGAATTAATGACCTACTTTGAGTATTTTACGTTCATTCACTTTGATACATACATCGATAAAAATATATTTGCACGGGGTTCGATCGGTGTTATTAATTGGATAAATAATTCATAAAAAACAATGAAATCAATTTTCAGTTTATTATTAACTATACCGGCATGCGTAGCCATGGCTGAGGAACCGGCAACACCTGCCATCACACTCCCTGTCGGCACTAGCATTACGATCCACTTACCCAATAACCCGACTACCGGCTATTCTTGGGATATCAAAAATACAGATTCGAAAATCGTCAAAGTTGAAACATCTACTCAAAAACCTGACGAAAAGCTCATGGGAGCACCTTCTCCTTTGACTGTGACCATCACCGGAGTAAAGGAAGGAACTACAACGTTAACCATGACTTATCAACGACCATGGGAGAAAGATAAGGAGCCGGAGATCAAACTTAATTTACCGATTTCAGTTAAGTAAATATTTTCCATCCCAAATACGAACAGCCCCCTTACCTAAATAATCAAGGTAAGGGGGCTTTGGTTTTAAGAAAAATGTGAAATCTTAACTATAAGAAGATTCTACTCTCTTAGCTACGTCACGATATCCGTAATTGGAATCGTAGATTTGCTTGAAGCAGTCCAAGGCACCTTGCTTGTTGCCCAACTTCTCATTCAATGTACCCATGAGATAGAGAACTTCCATCTTGGTATCATCCATAACGATCAATTCTTTATTTGCTTCATCCAATTGCTTGAGAGCCATATCGTTCATGTTTTTGGCCTCATAACATTTACCGAGCATCAACATAGCGCGTGTACGTAAGTATGGGTTGTTACGAGCACGTTGAAGTTCAGGGATGGCATCAGTATATTCACCTGTTTCAAACAAAGCTTGACCGAGGTCGAAACGGAGCTGAGGGTCTGTTGGGTTTTGCTCTACACGTTGACGTGCGGCATCCACTTGCTGATTTGCAATTTGCAACATCGCTTCTTTAAGTTGAGCTTGCAATTCGGCATTATCAGGTTCAGCTGCAGCACGACGCTTCAAGTCGTCCATGTACACACGACGAGCGGTTTCAGCCATTTCGGCTGCCTTGTTTTGCAAGGATACGTCATTAGCACTCAAGGAAAAGGCGTAGCTATAAAAAGCTTGAGCATTCGCCCAGTCTTCCATTTGCTCATACACACCGGCGATATCACGCACAGTTGCCAAATCTTGTTGGTTTTGGGCATATTTACCGGAAAGCAAGGCAAGGCGTTCTTCCATTTCAGCACGAGTAAGACCTTTTTTATCACTCTTATCAAGAGAACTTGTCTCATCTTTGCCCTTCATTACGTCCTTGAAAGATTGGGCATTTTCCCAATTTGCTTGCTTCATGGTAGCACGAGCCATGCAGTCTTTTTCATTCTTAACTGCTACACTATCGGAAGGATCGATTTTAACGATATCGCGATATACTTCTGCTGCTTCGGCGGATTGCTCACGTGTCATATAGTGAGAACCAAGCATGTGAAGCATTTTCTTGTTCGTCGGGTGTCCCTGACGAATGGTTTCTAAAGCAAAAGCAGCAATATCAGGCAAGTTTAATTCCATTGCAGCATTGTACAATTGCTCGTTAGAAGGGATGCTAAATGGATCATTTTCCAATTCATCTTCAACGGAAGAAATAGCGGAAATCGGATCACGCTTGGTTGTGGTCAATTTCATACCACCAAACAAGCTCTTTTTCTTTGGCTCAGGATTTAGCTTAATTTCACAGGCACGAAGAACTTTACGTCCTTCTAAGAAACCGGGAACTTGTTTTACCAAGGCTTTCAAAAGACTTACCGCATAGCTAAGATTGTTCATATCAACAGCCTGACGAGCCTTTTTCCAAAACTCAATCTGTTGAGGTGTCAATTCTGCTTCCGTAATCAACTGGATCATATTTTCGTTTTACGTAAAAATAATAAAGAAAATCTCGTTCACCCATAAAAAGATGAACGATTCATAATGAAACATAGATACCATGATTTTTTCGGTATTTCAATCTTGTTTTTTGCCGATTTTAGGAAAAACTAGCTTTATGAGATTAGATGCTCTTCTATCCCGATTCGGATATTGCTCCAGACGTGAAGCAATCTCATGGATCAAACGCCACACCATCACTTATAAAGGTGAATTATGTACTTCGCCTTCTCAAAAAGTGACTCATGAAGAAACCATTATCGATGGAGAACATGTGGAGTTCCCTAATGGTATTTATGTAGCTCTTTATAAGCCCGTTGGCTATATTTGTTCCCATGACGAAGAGGAAGGAGACATTATCTATGATCTTTTACCTTATCAATGGCGTCACCGTAATCCGGCTATCAGCTCAGTTGGTCGATTAGATAAGGATACGTCGGGTCTCTTATTCATCACGGACGACGGTAAATTTATCCATCGTATGACCTCTCCTAAAAAACATATCCCAAAAATTTATGAGGTCGAAACAGAAAACCCAATCCCGGCAGAAGCGGTAGAACTATTTGCTTCGGGTACTTTACAGCTCGAAGGGGAAAGACAAGTTTGCCGACCTGCCGAATTGATTATTACTGATGCCCTACATGCTCGAATCATCTTAACGGAGGGGAAATATCATCAAGTGAGACGAATGTTTGCCGCAGTCGGAGCTCCGGTAGTCAAACTACATCGACCTCAAATTGGCAATCTTACAATCGAAAGCCTTGAGCTCGAACCGGGAGAATGGGTCGCCTTTGATCCTAACGAACTTTAAAAAGATAATGCGCTTGGATGAAAACATCCAAGCGCATTTAAAATTTCACTGATTAAGAAAATTACTGAGCTTTCTTATCTTGATATTCCTTGATGGTTTGTTCGTATTTTTTCATCAAGATAGCAGGATGCTGCTCAGCTACAACTTTACCTTCCGCATCGACAATCATCAAACTAGGAATACCTCTGCTGGTACGTAATTTGAGAACTTCGATATCATTACCTTTATTAGGAAGAACGGTTGGGAAATTCATTTGTGTATCTTTAGCCCACTTTTCAGCAGCAGCTTGATCACGGTCAGCACTAACTAAAATGAGTTCAAGATCGGCATTCTTTGCAATTTTTTCATATTCCTTGACAATAGAAGGCATTTCAGCACGGCATGGACCACACCAGCTGGCAGAGCTCAAAATCAAATAATACTTAGCATTTGGCTTCACCTCAGCCGGAGAATATTTACCGTCTTTAGCTACTTCCGTTTTACCTTCAAATTGTTTTGCAACAGCAGTCATATCTACTTTTGCAGCAGGAGCAGCTTTTACTTCAGCAGGAGCTGTTTGAGCAAAAGTCATAGAAGATACGGCGCATACGGCAGCCACACCAAAAGAAAGAAGAGTCATCTTTTTCATAGCTCTATATAATCTATATTTAGTCTACTTGGGCAAGGGTAAACCTTGCCTGATTTGTCATCCATTGTCCATATTTTGACAGATTACATTAAAATTTAAGCACAATAGTATCTCGCCAATAATTACATGCGGGTTATCATCCCACCTAAACAAATAAAATAAATGACTAATTTTAAGACGATTACATCACCAGATAAACACGTAATGGTAAACACACTTGATCTTTTAAAGGCAACAGATTCTCTTGTGTAATCCTAAGGATATTTAAAAATAAAACACGCTTGGGTGCAGGCATCCAAGCGCATTAACATTTCAATTTTATCGAGAATTACTGATCTTTCTTATCTTGATAATCCTTGATGGTTTGTTCGTATTTTTTCATCAAGATACCCGGATGATGCTCAGCGACGACTTTACCTTCCGCATCGACGATCATTAAGCTAGGAATGCCTTTGTTTGTGCGCAACTTAAGTACTTTGATATCTACACCTTTACCGGGAAGAACAGTAGGGAAGCTTATTTGAGTTTCCTTAGCCCATTTCTCGGCAGCAGATTTATTATGATCATCACTTACCAAAATTAACTCAAGATCAGGATTCTTGGAAATTTTTTCGTATTCTTTCACGATAGAAGGCATTTCTGCACGGCAAGGGGCACATCTGCTGGCAGAGCTTAGAATCAAATAATATTTTGCATTTGGCTTTACTTCACCCGGGGCATATATACCGTCTGTCGCTACTTCGGTTTTACCCTCAAATTGTTTAGCCACAGTAGTTTTTTCCAAATTTGTGGCAGAAACAGATTTTTCTTCAACAGAAGGTTTTTGAGCAAAAGTCATAGAAGATAAGGCGCATACGACAACTACACCAAAAGAAAAAAGTGTTATCTTTTTCATAGCTCTATATAATCTATATTTAGATGGCTTGGGCAAGAGTAAATCGTCCTTGATTAGTTATCCCTTGTACATATTTGACAGTTTACCTTAAAGTTTAAGCATGATAGAACCTATTTAGTAATTATATGTGGATAACAATTTCACCGGAACCGATAGAATGCACGGCTGATTTTGATGTGGTTGCCGAATCTGATGATTGGATAGTCGTTGATAAACCGGCTCCGCTTATTGTGCACCCTGCCAATAACAAAAATGAACCTAATCTGTTAGAGGGAGTAGGTTCTCTTCTGTGTTTTGAAATGTCAACGGGAGGAATGTTAGGGTTGATCAATCGACTCGATCGAGAAACAAGTGGGCTTTCATTAGTGGCTAAAAATGTTTCTATGGCAAGAGAGTTGGGTAAAGCCATGCAACGCCATGAAATCCACAAACAGTATTACTCATTAGTTTATGGTTCTCCTGACTGGCTTGAGTACGATTGTCAGCTACCGATTATAAGAAAGGGCGAAATAACCCATTCCGATATTTACGTAAAACAGATTGTCCATACTCAAGGTAAACCTTGCCATACGAAATTTACCCGTTTGCAATCTTTTGACACGACTAAAGGTTTATTTAGTTTGATTAAATGCCAACCTATTACCGGCAGAATGCACCAAATACGAGTACATCTAGCTGAACTGGGTCATCCTATCGTCGGTGATAAAATTTACGGACCAAATGAAAATCATTATCTCGATTTTATTCAGCATGGATGGTCCGCAGAAATGGAGTCGGCCCTTATATTAAGACGACAAGCCTTACACGCTTATAAATTATCATTCCCTTACGAAGAGGAAACCATTACTTTAGAAATCGGTTTACCTAAAGACATCCAATCGTTTTTAGATACACACTTGATTACAAAAAAAGGAATCGAGTAAATTACCCGATTCCCGAAAAAAACATTTAAAAGAAGTTTATCGAGCTTCAATTACTTTTTTAATGTCGAAACGAACTTTCTGCATAGTGGCATAAGAATCAGATTCAGCTCTATAACCCAAAGCTAAGGCGCATAAAGTGTAGTAAGGAGAATCTTCTAAGCCTAAAATACGATCATAAGCACTTGGATCTATACCTTCTAGCGCACAAGTATCCACGCGCAACATGGCAGCCGATGACATCATAAAGCCTAGAGCGATATACACTTGACGCTCAAGCCAAGCTTTCAAAACTTCCGGAGATTTCGATTCCACCAAATCCAAAATGCGTGACTTATAAACATCTAATGATTCTATTGCCACACCGCGCACTTGGGCAATACGGTTAAGATGATCCATCACATCCTCATGGGTGAAGGATTTTCTGGCACAAAATACGACTAGTTTAGATGCATCAGTAACTTGAGACTGATCCCATGACGCCCCACGTAATTCTTGGCGCAATTGAGAACAATCTACTTCGATAAACTTCCACATTTGAAGGCCAAGAGAGGATGGGCTCAGATGCAAAGATTCTTGCAACACATGCCATTTGTCTAATGGGATTTGTTTGTTTGCATCAAATACTTTAGTAGCATAGCGCCACTCTAATGATTCTAATACTTCATTTGCATTCATGTTAATCTGATTTTTAAAAGAATTTAAGGGGTAGATAGGAACCGCTTTCCTTGATCGTGAAGGAAAAACCAGCACCGAATTCATTACGTCCACCATTTTGACGCATGAAAACACTCATACCTAAATACCATGAACCCATATTTCGATAAAGGTTATATTCTTGGATGTCTAATTTATTTTGTAAAAGCTCCCAACGCCATGACCCACTAATAGCCAAGCTTTCATTGATTCGGTAAAGCAATCTAAGATCTAATTGGCTACCATCTTGCACAATCATATGCTGATTCAAATAACGGTGACCCAAATAAATATCTAATGATCGATGAGGCATGAAGGTTAAATAATTATTATATTCCTTACATCCCCACTCACGATCCTTACCTAACAAAGGGAATTGCATTTCAGATGAATAACTCATCCAAGGAACAGGATCCCATCTCATTATCGAATACAAATTGGAGAAATCACGTTCCAATTTAGGGTCATATAAATAGGAATCCATAAATACATCCCAAGAGAGCCAGCGCCATGAACCGGAGTCACGGTTGGTCATCAAAATATTCTTTAAACCATATCGAAGAATGCAGGAAGTGGAGATCGAATCAAACTCCGTATATCGACCTAAACTTAAAGCCATTGGGTTCGTCGTTGGCGAATTGCCATCAATAGACGGAAACGTAGTATTCTCATGGCTTACATCAGTATAGGCCAAGGTAAAATGAGGCTGAATAATGTGATTAATACCGTTTAAGCCCAATAAATCACTATTCACTGAATTATAACGACGCGAAAATTTAAAATCCACGTCCGCACCTGCATAGAAAATAGCCTGATTCAGTGAAGATTGCTCACCCGGGTTATAATATCCGGTATAGCCACCGCCCAATTTAGGCGTCACATTTAAAAATCCGGCAACTCGTTTGGAATAAGAAAATTCGTGAAAACTATGAAAACGAGAAAAAGAGTCTGCATTTAATAATTGAGTCCAATAATCTTTAGTATATTGGTCAAAGCCTTCACGATAGCCGTCTATAATAGCGCGAACTTGATTACGCATCGTAGCCGGCACATATTGACGCATCACAGAAAAGCTGTTTTGGCTCTCGTACACAATAGGCGATTTAAGGATATTAGCCCTGGTACGATCATAGCTTAACTCAGTTCTCTGATCGGCGATGTAAAAATCATTTGGCACAAAACGCTGTAAAAGCATTGCCATTTCGGTCTTACCGGAACCTACAAAAGCTATCGTATTATCAGGAGTGGAGTTATTTTGATAAATATCGGGATAAAAATCACGTAACATGTACTGATCACTCAAAGCATTAATATTTGCTTTGAGCCTCCAGTCCATATCCAAGGCCTTCATAACTGGCCACATTTGCTGTAAGGCTATACGCCATCTATTCGGATCGACATAACCTCTTTGCTCATTGTTATAGGAAATATCCGAACCAATATCATGAATATAATACATGGATAATCCGGTCATATCCGGATACAAATCCTGCTTTTTAATATTCTCGATATCCAAACCAAGACCTAGGCCACGGCGTGTACGATAATCGATATGTGATACGCCTAAGTAATCAGCGGTAGGCATTCCACCTTCCACTCGCTTATTTCCCATCAAAAAGCCGTAATTATTAAGCAAATACGCTCCCCAATAAGATCTTACCCCAGGAATAGGTAAATATCCTACCTTAGGATTCAAAGAATGTGAAAAATATGGAAAATAGAAAAATGGGATATCTTTGTAATAAAGAGTCAGATCAGTGAAGGTCAATCGATCTCCCGGATAAACCTTAAGTTTTTTAGTAGATATCCAAGTAGAAGGAGTTTTCGTATCTTCAGTCGTAACGGAGGCATTGATCCCTTCCAAATACTTTTTCTTATTTTTATCCTCTACATAAGAAAACTCGCCACTACGTAAGACCATGCTCTTCACCTTAGTACGAATGTCTTTTGTGACAAACTCTTCTGATTCCCAAAAATAAGTGGTTTGTGACCCTTTAGTCAACGAATCGGAATTATAAATCAATATATCACCGCTTAACGTAACCTTATTATTATCCCAATCAACGACAGCATCATCGGCAAACACTTCGATACCGTTATCGGTTTTCATCGTTAAACGAGGGGCCCCTTTATAAATCATGAGCTTCTTTTCAGGCAAGAGCTCAAATGTACCATCATTATGAATCGTTACTTTATCAGGCAACTCGGGCACCAAATTTCCTGTAAATCCGGTTGAATCTTCACTTTTCGGCTCTTGAGCAAAAGATAAAACACTAAAAGAAGCAACCATTAGGGCAATCTTTTTCATTGTCTCACGGATATCAGGCATACATCAATAGATCACTACGTTCATAGAAAAAAAACAAGCTAATTATAAGATTAGATGAAATTACTCACATTTCAATTCCGGATCGCCAATAATCCCCCAATCATTTGCATTCCCATCTCCTGCATTTCCAACTTGGATACTTAGCACTGAAGCCCCTTTAACATTTAATTTTATAGGTACGGAAGCTCCATCTGACAGCACAGGGGTTTCATGCACTTTTTTACCATCCAAAAGAAAGCTAAACGTTATAGTACCCTTTTTATCATTCATCATTCCAACTCGAGCGGTTAAAAGATCCCATTTTTGATCTAGAGTAAAAGTAATCGTCGCAGGGGCATGTAAAAAGATATAACGATTTGGCACGCCATATCCCATTAAATAAGGAAAGACAATTCTTTCAGGACCTAAGGTATTATCCCACAAGGGTACACCCCACCCTACTTGAGCCAATTCCGGTTTAGCATCGACCAAACTAATCAATTTTTTTTCAGTTAATTCTGCCGGAGTTTTGGTGCGTTGCTCATTAAGAGAATTCAATTTACGCAACCACAAATTCGCCCAGTAAATCATTTCCGGGTTATCTTTTTTCTCAAGCATTTCGCCAAGTATTCGACGACATTCATCAATTTCTCCGGCTTGCCAAGCCTTATAAACAGGCTTCATCAATGTTTGATTGGCAATATGTGGTGATTCAATTTGATTTTCACGAGTCCAAATAGGTATGTCGATACTGCTTTTTGAACCATCCAAATGTAATAAACTTAGATGCAGATCTTCAAGAGGGCGAGTTTGCTTTCTTGGAACCAGAACATCGAAATTTCCATTCTCATCAACAAACGCACCTGTCCCCAAAGAATAAAATGTCGAATCTTTTAAAGGACTCAAATGAACAGATAAACCATAGTATGGCTTTTCAGAAACAATTTTCCCATTAATTCTTGTGCCTTCATCACTACGTGACACTTTCAATTCAGCCAAATCAAGTGGAGCGACATTATCCAGTATTGAACTTTCTTTTTGGTTGAATAAAGGAGATGAAGCCAACATCAAGGCATCAACGGGCATCAAAAAAGTACCTTTACCCTCGTGTCTCAATTCTTCACCGTAATGATAATTGCCTAAATTCATCAAAGCCGAACCAAATGGTGAAAATTGAAAATTTTCTCGAGTATGAAGCAATCCTAATGAAGACCCAATCTCTTGGGCAAGCCCCCCCATGTATAAAGAACTATTATCTCCTAACGAACGTTTTTGATCTTGGGGCATTTTATCTTTTTTGTCCAAATACCAAGGAGCTAGCGTTTCCGCATCACAAACCCAAACAACACCTTGAATGGCATTCCCTTTACCATCATAGGGGCTAAGTGAATTGGGTAATTGATAAATAATAACGATATGTTCGTTTTTAAAATTGAGTCCCTTGTCACTTAATATCTTCTTGGCAATTTCATAAGCCTTATTTTTGATCTCGCCCTTATTTAATTTACCGGACTCTTGATCAATGAATATCTCATTAATGTTAAGCTTTCCTTTATCGTTTTTTTCAAGGGCGAAAGTCAAAGGAGGAAATCCGTTGGCTTTCATCTGATCGGCATAAAAGGCTTGGATGTTGCTCAAGATATAATGATATCTTTCCTGATAATCATCCAAAGCGGGTCGATCCTTAAAAGTAACATAGAAAATATGTAGATATTTGTCTTTTGATGGTCGAGTCTGCAAATAAGAATCTAATATGCTCCATGATTTTACATTGGAACTCACATCAACGTCTCCATCCTTCCATTTAGGTTGTAAACGAGCGGTTTTCTCTTCATTCCAAGAAATCGGTTCTTCAGCAGAAAGCAAGGATTGGCTTATCAAGCAACAAACTAAACAAAAGCTTAGAAAATACTGAAGACATCGAATTCGCATTGTCAGACAGTGTATCATAACTTAAATACGAGTAAATCTTACATGTTTTAGCATCATGTCATTCACCTCATAATTCATATTATCATCATAAATATCTTTAATAATTTCGACCTGATAAATACCGGCAACCAAAGGAACCTCTAAAGAAGTCGAATAATTAAAATATTGCCAATCGGAATGTTCGGAACAATGAGGAAAAGCAATTGCTCCAACTCGTTGACCATTTAAATAAATACTGCGAATAGCACACGTATTCCCATTAGCCAAATCATAGGTACCATTAGAATACCAAGCATCAATACGATACATGCCATCATAAACAATATTTACATCGTAACATAAAGCATTAGGAGAAGATGAGGCTCGAGATATCCAAACATCATCGCCGATCAACCCACAGGGGCGAGTTTCTGTCCGACCTGAATGATTCATATATTCATTGGGGGCATTCAAATAAGATTCTTTACCACTCAATGAAACAGCCATTACTTGATACTGAGCATTAGCTGAGTTGAAAATAGGTTTATATTTAAGCATTTCCGTCTGTGCTATAGGAATACCATTTTTATAAACGCGATAATAATCAGCACCCTCTACCGATCCCCAAGCAAGACCGTCCTGATCAATTTCCCATTTAGGGTAATCCAGATCAAAGTCATCTGATGCCACCCAATTAACACCTGAACATAAACACTCACTTTGTATCAACTCGATTTCGATCGTATGATGTCCACTCATATGCTCGGAAATAACAGGAGCCACAGGCTTCCCATCCACTAAACAACATGAAATCTGATTACCATACCCTTTCAGGGTAATATCCAATGTGGTGTTTTTATAAGACAATCCAATTAAACGATGAGAGCCTTCTAAGGCTTTTGGTACAAAAGGCCACAACATTAAAGAATGTTCATCCGCCTGTAATCCGAAAAGCCCCTTATAAAACGCCCCCAACATACCCGAAACACTCCACAATTGGCTGTCTGAACTAGAGACCAACCCATTTGGTAGCCCTGCTTGGAGTGACAAATTCTCTTTATTGGTACCACAAACAAGGGCACCACGAACGAGGCAAGACATAGATGCCATAAATGCCTCTTCATTTTCTACCATTGATGCAGCCTGTAAATAATAGGCTTCTACAAATGGCCAAGTTGCACAATTGTGATACCACTCTTTATTTGAACTTATTTGAGGATAAAAACAAGGAACCCCATAGTCACAGTGAGGCAATTGGCTCAACATATGATTCCCCTTATGCTTGGGAGCCAAACGATGATCTTTCAAACAAAGTAAATTGGCCAATACATCAATTTTCGGCGATAAAATGGGATACCCTCTACCATAGAGATATTGCCCAAAAAGGTCGCTTTCAGAGCATTTAAAAAATTTATTAATCAAGTCGGCAAGCCAATCTGATTTTTTCATCCATTCTACAGCCATAGACTCATCGTCGAGGGCTTTATACATTTTTGACAAAATCAATCGACATTGGCTATGTAGGACCATGGTGGATAATGAAACTGAATCACCTATATCGGAGGGAGTCATCCATGCAGGATAACTTTGCTCACGCCAATCCAAAAAAGAACTTTCTCCTTTCATCAAGCCGGCAACATCCATAATCATGGCCTCATCGCGCACGCAGGTGCGATCCAGTACTTCAACACACCATTCTAGCCATTCTCTATCCTCAGTTAAGACGAAAACCTCCCATGCACCTAACGCCCAAACAATGCGATCTGAAGAGATAGGCCAAGATCCACCGGTTCCCGTGTCTTGAATAATTTCACCACGATCAACTCTCATCTTTAAACTTTCACGACAAGCCTCAACATCCCAAAATCCAAGACCTAAATGTGTCGCATAAGCAGTATCTCTCGTCCATAATGTATTCCAATGATCACCCGTCGAGAAATGCTGTTCTTTACTTTTTAATTTATGTGCTTCCGAAGCAGCTAAGCGATATGCGGCTTGCAATACGGGAATCTCACTACGATAAAGAGGATAGCCCTCTATTTCTTCAGGGATAATCCAAGATAAAGGCTTATCTTTCGTTTGGACTTCAACTAAAGAATCTTTCACAATCAAATGAATTGAACCATCAGATTGCTTCATTTCATTGGCACGTAAAGCAAAGGATTTATTTTCAAAAATAGTCTCATCAAGCATCATAGGATACCTCCTTATGGCTTTTATTATAACATGCTTAATAAAGCAAGTCTCACATATTCTTTCACTAAATCACCCAAACCAATTTACTTGAATCAAAAATCTTCGGATTTTGACATAAAAAATCCCACCGGAGATCGTCTCCGATGGGAAATAAATGGATAGATAACTAATTACTTAGCAATCAATTCAGAAACAGCATCACGCTCTTCCTTCAATTCATTTACAGTGATGTCGATCTTCTCTTGAGAGAAAGCGTCGATTGGTAAACCTTGTACGATTTCCCATGAACCATCAGCCTTGGTACGAATTGGGAAGGAGCTGATCAAACCGGGCTCAACACCATAAGAACCGTCAGAGCAAACTGCTACGGAGTACCAGTCACCTTCAGGAGTAGGAGTTACCAAGCTACGTACGGTATCAACAGCAGCGGAAGCAGCGGAAGCAGCGGAGGAAGCACCACGTGCTTGAATGATAGCAGCACCACGTTGTTGCACGATGGAAATGAAATCATTGGCCAACCATTCTTTGTCGGAAATAACTTCGGTCACTGGCTTACCACCGATTTTAGCATTGGTAAAATCAGGATATTGAGTGGCGGAGTGGTTACCCCAGATGGTCATGTTGGTTACTTCAGTAACGTGTACACCTGCTTTTTCAGCCAATTGGCTCTTAGCACGGTTTTCGTCAAGACGAGTCATGGCGAAGAAACGATCGGAAGGAATACCGCATGCGTTGTTCATAGCGATCAAAGCATTGGTGTTGCATGGATTACCAACAACAAATACACGAACGTTCTTAGCAGCTACGCGAGCGATTGACTGACCTTGTCCGATAAATACTTTACCATTGATGTCTAAAAGATCTTTACGTTCCATACCTGCCTTACGAGGAACGGAACCTACGAGCATACACCATTCAGCGCCGGCAAAAGCAACATCAGGATCACAAGTTGGAACGATTTCGTTTAACAAAGGAAATGCGCAGTCACGCAATTCCATAACAACGCCTTCCAATGCTTTCATTGCAGGCTCAATTTCCAACAAACGAAGATTTACAGGCTGATCTGGACCTAACATCGTACCGGAAGCGATAC
This sequence comes from Akkermansiaceae bacterium UBA7331, assembly GCA_002471255.1. GTDB lineage: Bacteria > Verrucomicrobiota > Verrucomicrobiia > Verrucomicrobiales > Akkermansiaceae > Akkermansia. Next base: position 18,517 of record DKPP01000003.1, read on the forward strand.
GGAACAATAAGGAATAAGCAATCTGACCGGCGGCGCCAGTAACAGTTACAGTGATAGGAGCTTTCATATTTTTATAATTTGATATGTAAAACATACACGCCTGAGCGTGTTGCTAAACTAACACAGAGGTACAGAGTATGAAAGTAAATCTTTTGTTCACTTTCATGTCATTGTGATAATTATATAAAAAATATAAGCCGATGGGAGACATCTCTCATCGGCTTAAAATTTATGTAAAAATCAAAAAGATTCTTAGAATTCGTAGCTTACGCTAGCTCCGGCTACTACGCCAAAGTTTTTGTAAGCTTTCCATTCTTTTGGCATACCACGATCGGCTTTAAGAGCACCGGAACCGGCCCAGTTAAAGGAAACAAAAGGATTAAGTTTCCAGTTACCGTTTTGGTTCATTTTGATTGGAGCTGTCAACTTGATAAACCAAGCTTGATCACCATTTGCATTCATTTGGCGATCACCAAAATATCCTGCTGTTGCGCTCATACCTGCGGTGACTTCGAGGTCAACGCGTGGGCAGATTGCTGTTTTATAACCAACGTATGGTTGGAACCACCATCCGGTCATGCCTTGGAAGCTGTAAGAAGTGGTCAAACCTGCAAAGAATTTTTCGCAGATGTCATATTTGAAATCAACAAAGAACTCTTGAGTAACGGAATGTGCTTTGCCTTCAAAAAGTTTAGCATACATACCGGAGAAACCACCATGAGTGATACCCCAACCGGCAGTTGTGGTCAACTTAGAGTTGGCGGAAACATTTTGCCAAGCTAACTTAGCAGTAGCTTCATTTTGGATTTCAGGCACGCCATCAAAACCAAAGAACTTGTGACCGGAAGTAATAGCTGTGTAACCAATACCGCCTACAACGGAGTTCTTTTCATTTACTTTGTATCCAAAATCAATGGAAGAAGGGATAACGCTGTCACCTTCCAAGATGGAGTGAGAAGCAACGATACCACGATAGGTATAGTTAGTAGCATATCCGGTTTCGAGCTTCATGCTCAATGGACATTCAACTACTTGATTACATGGCTTAGGAGCCACAACGCATGCTGGTTTTGTTCCTGCTGTTGCAGCACCCGCGCAAGCGGCCATTGCTAAAGCAACACCTAATAAATGCTTAGATTGCATAGTGATATATGTGTTAGGATTCATTTAACCAAGTTTATCATGTTGGATAATACCCGGTTCTTAATTCGTATTATCATAGACCTACATTTAGTAAAGCAAATACGAACGACTAACCAAGTAAAGTGACGATTTGTTTACATTTTAAAACTTTACAATGATCTTAATTTCATAAAATTACGGAGCATCGTATTTTTTTAAGCAAAAAACGAAAAAAATATTCAGATGAGCTTTACCAACACTAAATTTCACCAAAATTTTCTACTTTTCGATCGCAAAAAAGGGCTTTTTGAGAGGAATTTTTAAAGCAAAAAAGAGCTGATTCATACGAACCAGCCCCTTTAAATAATAGTTTTCGATTTGAAAAACGATTAGAATGTATAGCTAATAGAAGCGCCTGCTACTACACCAAAATTCTTATAAATACGATCACTCTTATCTATACGTTTGTTGTTGTCAGTAACAGCATTTCCAGCCCAGTTAAATGAAACAAATGGTGTTAACTTCCATGCATCATTTGTTTTGCAGAATTTAATAGGCATCTCAAACTTAATCCAGTAAGCTTGGGCTCCATTCTTTTGGAAACCACGTGGATCAACAACATCCCATGTTTGGAGTTGATCATTGATTAATTCGCTATAAGAACTACGGCGATGATTTCCATTGAAATAACTTGCAGTTGCAGACATACCGGCTGTAACATTCAGATCGGCATAAGGACAAACAGCTGTACTATAACCAACATAAGGCATAAACCACCATCCGGTTACACCCTCAAAGCTGTAGCTGGTGTAAACACCCGCATGCCATTTTTCGCATAAGTTATATCTGATATCCAAACCAAACTCTTGAGTTAAGGAATGAGATTTACCATTCATTAACTTTGCCCACATGCCGGGAAAACCGCCATGAGTAATATTATAGGACAATGTGGTGCTCAAACCCTTCACCCAATCTTTACGCTGCCAACCAAGCATGAAGTTTGATTGATCCTTTGCGCCAGGTAGATCGCGATCACCGAAATAATGGTGTCCCGAAGTAATAGCAGTATAGCCAATATTACCTACGATTGAGTTGATATCACACAACTTATATTCAACATCAATATTTGATGGGATTACACTATCACCTTCAAAGATAGAATGGGAGGCAACTAAGCCACGATAGGTGTAATTTGATTGATAGCCACTCTCCAATGAAACTTTCCATGGAGATTCTTTTGCTGGAGCACAAGTAGGGGTTGGCTGACATACAGGAGTTCCTGAGAAACCTGTTGATGCTAATGTAACAACCGCAAGTGCTGTTCCGATTATATATTTGGTTTGCATAGAATAAATGTACTAGGGGTTCTTAATCCCACGATTACTGATGCTACCTAGCACAAAATCGGGAATTACAGAGATATGACAACTCAATCTCGGCAAACATTGAAAAATAATGAAAAAAAATCTATTTTTTTCGTAAACCCAAGAAATAAAGGGCTATTAAACAAAGTTTTTGCGCAGGTGTATTCCATGGACGTTCAAATCTTAACACCTCCACATCCCCTTCTCCGCAGCTAGTTACCAAACGTTCTGAGGGATTGACCAAAACTTTATGATCGGCAATAAGTAACATCGGCATGTCTGCCATGCTGTCGGAATAGGCCGAAACCGGAATCTCATCATTTTGCCCTATCACCTTCATGTCATTCAAGCGGTCGACTTTCACGGAACCTTTATTATTACCAAAAGTCAAGTTCGGCATAAGAGGGAAGCTCGAAAATTGAGCGACTTCCGTACATAGCACCTTAGTAAAACCAAAGGCGTTTGCTATTTCTTTTGCATAAACTGAGGGCGAAGCAGTCACCAACCAGGTTTCATCTCCACGGCTCAAATGTGCCTCAACCCGTTTTCTCATCTCTTCATAGGACCAATCTTGAACTACTTCTTGAGCAAACTCCTTTGCATAAGATTGGATGAGCGAATCTTTTAAACCCCACAAATAGACGAGATAAGCTCGTTTCATCGTGGTTTCACTTATTAATCTTAAGATGTATAAAGGAAGAAGAGCTATATAAAATAAAAACAGCAAACGTCTCCAACCTTGCTTGCGAAGCACAAAATTGGAAAACAAGCATTGGGTATCCCAAGGAAGAAGGGTTCCATCTAAATCAAATAAAGCTATCTGTTTTGTTCCTACTTCCATTTGCAGGAAAGGTAGCAAAATCTCATGAAAACTCAAGACTACAAAATACGAATCTCTCGATTAATCGCAAAAATCGACAGTCTATAAAAAGCCCAAAGCCTCGACCGTAAAACAGTCGAGGCTTTGAAGCAAATCCAGTTAAGGATTAAAATTAACGGGAATAGAATTCCACGATAAGCTGTTCGTTCACGATAGGAGCGATTTCGTCCTTAGCAGGAACGCGAGCTACCTTACCGGAAAGCTTGTCACGATCAGCTTCCAACCAATCTGGAGTTACTGCAGCTTGAGTTAAGTCAAGATTGCGGGTAACGAGTTCTTGGGAAGACTTCTTAGAGCCAACTGCGATTACGTCGCCAGGGCGGCAAGCGTAAGAAGCAATGTTGGTCTTTTTGCCGTTCACAGTGATGTGACCGTGAGCAACGATCTGACGAGCTCCTGCACGAGTGTTGCTGAAACCTAAACGGTAAACAACGTTATCGAGACGGAGTTCCAAGATTTGCAACAAGATGTCACCGGTGATACCACGACGGCGAGCAGCTTCTGCATAATATTTACGGAATTGACCTTCAAGCACACCGTATTGGAAACGAAGCTTTTGCTTTTCAGCAAGCATCACACCATAATCGGATTTTTTCTTGTGACCTGCACGCAAGCCGTGTTGGCCAGGTGGGAATGGGCGCTTTTCAAGAGCCTTAGTGGAACCGAAAAGAGCTACACCGAAACGGCGGGACACTTTATCGCGTGGACCAGTATAACGAGCCATGATATTTTAAATCTTAGTGTGTAAAAGTTCAATTATACGCGGCGAGCCTTTGGAGGGCGGCAACCGTTGTGAGGAATTGGAGTTACATCCTTGATGGAGGTAATCTCGATACCGATGGTTTGCACGGCACGTACAGCGGATTCACGGCCGGAACCCGGACCTTTAACGCGTACTTCAGCCTCACGCAAGCCGTGGCCCATGGCCTGGCGACATGCATCTTGGCAAACTACTTGACCTGCATAAGCGGTGCTCTTACGAGAACCCTTAAAGCCCATTTTACCTGCTGAAGACCAGCCGATAACATTACCGCGAGTATCAGTTACGCTTACAACGGTATTATTAAAGGTGGAGGAAACGTGTACGATACCGGCAGAAATATTCTTACTACCTTTAGCCTTAAGAATCTTAGGCTTGTCGTCGTCACCAGCAAGACCAAGTTCTGCAAAGATGTCTTTTCTGGCTTCGGGTTTCTTGGTTTCTTCTGGGGCAGGAGCGGAAGGAGTAACAGGAGCCTCTACAGCAACTGTTTCTTCAATAACTTCATTCGTGATTTCTTCGCTAGCCATAGGAAAGCTTTATTCTATATTACTTCAGGTTAAGGTTTATTTTTTCTTAGCCTGTGCACCAACAGTCTTCTTCTTACCCTTACGAGTACGAGAGTTTGTGCGTGTACGTTGGCCACGAACTGGGAGGCCACGGCGGTGACGGAGACCGCGATAACAACTGATTGCAGACAAACGCTTAAGGACTGCTTGCTTATCACGACGAAGATCACCTTCAATCAAGATACCATCAGAAGTGATGACTTGTACAATCTTGGTGAGTTGTTCGTCTGTAAGTTGACCAGTGCGAATATCTGGGTTAATACCTGCTTGTTCCAGGATTCTCTTAGAAGTCGAGCGACCGATTCCGTAAATGTACGGAAGTGAAGCTTCGATGCGCTTCTCGTTGGGTATTTCTGTACCGAAAAGGCGTGCCATAATGGATTGGATTTGCTAGCTGTTAATTTCTCTACGTCGCGTAGATTATCTTGCTTGGGGCAAAATGAATAACACAATTTGAACTTTTGACAAGAGCAAATCGCTATTTTTTTGCATTTTTTCCATCATTCGTCATGATTCTCCCCTTTTTGGGGCATCTTTTTGATGAATTTGCCCCAAAGCCCATTGAGCATGCTCCGAAATCACATCATCGCCATTCAACAAAGAAGTCAGTGCTCTTATGTAAAGCGAATTACCCGAATTCCCGGCAACAATGCAGGCATTGCGAATTAAACCCTGCCACTTCACTCTTTTGATAGGAGAGTTCCTAAATAGGTCTCGAAATTCCTCTTCGGACAGGCTCAAAACTTTTTCAAGACTGATGTCACGTAATTGTTTAGGTAAACTAAAGTAATTATCAAAAGGCACCTGCGTTTTACGCGTCCAGGGGCAGCCTTTTGAGCAGGTATCGCAACCATAGAGACGATCCCCTATCGCTTTACGCCATTCTTCAGGAATCACCCCTCTATGCTCAATCGTCCAATATGATAAGCATCTACGCGCATCCACAGATCCATCGGAAAGGATTGCATTTGTCGGACAAGATTGCACACATCGCTGACAAAATCCGCAACGATTACGCACCGGTATATCAACGGGCAATTCCAATGTCGTCAAAATAACGCCTAGAAAAAATCGTGATCCACCCACTTCTCTCACCACTAATCCGCTTTTACCACGCCAACCGATGCCCGCATCAACGGCAAAATCACGCTCCATCACAGGACCGGCATCGACATAAAAACGGTGTTCTCCTCCATAATTCGAAAGAATTTCACATAGATCATTCAATTTCGATTCCAATAGCGAATGATAATCCCCTCCATGAGCATAGAGAGCTATACTACCTTCACCAGCATCTCGGCTTGATCTACTTCCATAAGGAAAGGACAAACAAATCACGGATTTACATCCGTCTAAAACTAGATCCGGATTACAACGGCGTTCAACATTTCGAGCCATCCACTCCATCCCTGCATTCATCCCTTGATCAAGCCATTTAATATAGTGCTCTGATGAGGATGCTTGTTTAGACGCAGCTATCCTACAATCTGAGAACCCCATATCGCGGGCAATCTCACAAACTGACGACTTGATTATTGAAGGATCCATGCCTCACAAATCATGAAGCATTCTTATTGTCTCACCAAGGTTTTTTTATGATTTTTCTAAAATTGATTGCCTACGACTAACTATACGGTCATACTAAGGATATGGATATATGGATTCTAAGCGACGGAAAACAAGGCCATCTCAATCAATCCATCGGTCTGGCAAATGCAATCGTTCAAGAACGAACCGGTACGATCCACACCATTTCATTGGCCGACCAGAATATCTTTCAAAAACTGAGGACTGTTTATAAAGAGTCTAAACTATCCAAACCGGATTTGATTATTTCAGCAGGTCACTCAACTCATGTACCACTTATTATTGCAGGCTTATTGACAAAAGCTAAGACGGTATTATGCATGAAGCCAAGTTTACCCTATTCTTTATTTGATCTATGTATCGTCCCTAGACACGATCTTTTGTCCCAATCGCACCCAACACCCAAACGAGTCTTTTCTACAGTCGGTGCCATTCACCCGATTTATCCTGACCCTGACAAACCAAAGACTATCACTCTTATCTTAATTGGTGGCCCTAGTAAGGAGTTTGGATGGAAGAATGATTTAATACTTGGACAATTAAAAACGATCAGAGAGCAAACCGAGGGTGAGATTGTCTTAACGACATCACGCCGTACGCCCGATGACTTCGCATCAAAAATCAAAGAAGAAGTCCCGGGAATCACAGTCGTACCGGTAGAGGAAACCCAATCGGGTTGGGTAACCGATCATCTTAGCATGGCAAAAGCCGTGTGGGTAAGTATGGATAGCGTTTCGATGGTTTATGAAGCATTGGGTTCAGGAGCCCCTGTCGGCATCCTTGAAACCCCCAAGAAATCAGACAAATCATCCCGAGTTTTTCGAGGCTTACAAATGCTCATTGAAGAAGATCGCGTGACTCTTTTTGATCATTGGCAAAAGCAAAATTATTTCCTGACACCTCAACAAACACCGCTTCTTGAATCAAAGAGAGCTGCGGAGTTCGTCCTTAAAACTTTTTTCCCTAAAGACTCTTCTTCCCTTTAATCTTCCATGAAAGTTTTCCATTTATTACCTTCCATGCAATCCGGTGGCGTGGAACAAGTCGTGCTTGAACTAGGCAAAGGCTTATCTGAGCAAGGCATCGAAAACGTTGTGATTTCGGATTCCGGTCGCTTAGTCGATCAACTTATCTCGGAAGGCTCACGCCATATCAAAATGAATATTGGCAAAAAGTCACCTAGCACACTCCTTAAAATAACGGCTCTCAGAAAATTATTTCTTGAGGAAAAACCCGATATCATCCATCTCCATTCACGAGTTCCGGCTTGGGCTGCCTATCTGGCATGGAAAACTCTACCTAAAGATAAACGCCCCGGGTTGGTATCTACAGTGCATGGTTTTTACTCAATCAATAAATGGTCTGCCATCATGACCAAAGGTCAACGAGTCGTAGCCGTCTCGAACTGCATTAAAGACTACATTCTACGTTCTTATCCTGACACTTCTCAAGACAAGATACGAGTCATTCCTAATGCTATCGACCCCGAATTATACAATCCTAACTATCGTCCCTCAGCCGAATGGATTAACGGTCTTTTAGTCACTTACCCCGAATTAAAAGGGAAATGGACTATTTGTTTACCGGGCCGACTCACTCGCTTAAAAGGGCAGCTTCTGATCATCCCAATACTTAAAGACCTCATTGAAGCCGGCGTACCGGCTCACATCTTATTGGTAGGAGAAGCAAAAAAGGGAAAAGAAGCTTACAAAGAAGAAATCATCAGACGATTGAAAGAAAACGGCTTATCCGAACACGTCACTTGGTTAGGGCATCGCACTGACTTGCGTAAAGTGCTCGCAGCTTGTGATGTAACAATTTCCTTATCGACCTCACCTGAATCATTTGGCAAGACCACCTTGGAAGCACTCGCTTTAGGTCGCCCTGTTGCGGGATTCGCTCACGGTGGTGTCGCAGAACAATTACACAGCTTCCTTCCCGAAGGAAATATCCCGGTGGAGGATACCACCGCTATGGCAAAGCAATTAGCCGATTGGTATCATAACCCGCCTCAGATTCCTCAAACTATTCCATCTCCCTATAAAATGACCGATATGATCGATGCCCATATCAAGGTTTATCAAGAACTCCTTCGATAACATGACTCCTCAACTAGCTGCCATCACACTTAATCTCATCCCGGGCTTAGGCCCCGTCAAAATTAAGCGTTTGATGGAATTTTTCGGCTCAGCCGAGCTTGTTCTCGAAGCTCCGGCTGAAACTTTGGTTCTTATTCCTCAAATCGGTCCCGATTTAGCCTATAACATCACCAATTGGCGAAACATCACTAATGCTGAAAAGGAATTGGAGTTAGCCAATTTATCCCATGCTAAAGTGACCACACTTTTTGATGAAGATTACCCCGAGGCATTACGGCACATGAGTGATCCACCTATTGTTCTGTATTCATGGGGAAATTGGATCGACCGAGATCAGAAAAATTCAGTCGCCGTTGTCGGTTCACGTATGGCAACTCATTATGGTAGATTATGCACTAAACAATTTAGCTACCACTTAGCAGAAGCCGGTTGCACGATCATCTCGGGTCTAGCAAGAGGCATCGATACCGAGGCACACCACAGTGCTATTGAAGCACAAGGTCGCACGATAGCCATCATCGGCGCGGGTCTCAATCGGCTTTATCCACAGGAAAACAAAGACCTTGCCAATCTTATTGCAGATGGACACGGGGCGGTCCTTTCAGAGTTCCCTATGAACCAACCACCGTCTAAAACGACATTCCCCATGCGCAATCGCATCGTAAGCGGCTGGGCTCAGGCAACGCTCGTCGTGGAAGCACCGAATAAAAGTGGCGCTCTTATTACTGCACGTATGGCAGCAGAAATGGGTAAGTCTGTTTATGCGATCCCAGGACCTATCGATAGACACTCCTCTGATGGTTGCCACGATCTCATTCGAGATGGAGCTACTCTTGTCACCAGACCATTTGATATCATTGAAGATATGCACTGGGGCTGTAAAACAGACGATTTACCCTTGTTTACTCCTCCTTCATCATCAAAAATCGGTAAACCGCCGATTACGGATGAAGATTCTCAAATTTTAAAAACCATCAAACAAGGCTTTAACACTATTGACGGACTTTGCACCGCTTTAGGTGCTCCCGCACACCTTGTGACCGGAAAATTAGCTCAACTGCAAATTCAAGGATACGTCACACCCGATGCAGGTGGATTTTTCCACTGCAACTCATAAGCGATCGTATTTACCACGCATCATTCCCTATTTATCTCCGATAGGGGAAATGTCGTAATAGTTTTGAACAAATCAAAGGCAAAAAGATTCTTCCATTAAGGTTCTTGCAATAATGAGACTGCAAGTCCATTTGTCTTAATAGAGGAAGAATACGATGCCAAAATTCAAGGAACAGCCACTGGATAAAGAGCACCCCCCCTCTGATAACACGATACGTTTAGAGGCTAAGGGATCCCAATGCCCCGGTCCCATTATGGTGTTGCAAGAAGGAGTTAAAACGGCCACTAAAGGTCAGCAAATTCTTATAGAAGTGACTGATCCTGGCTTTAAGCAAGATGTCGTAGCGTGGTGCCATGTAACCGGCAATGAATTAGCTAGCTTAACGGAAGATGAGGGAATCATTAAGGCGCTTGTGATCAAAAAAATCGACACCGAGGATCAAATCACTCCGAACAAGGAAGATAGTCTGACCATCGTGATGTTTAGTTGCGAAATGGATAAAGCCATTGCGGCATTCAATATTGCTTTGGGAGCATTGGCGATGGGATTAAAAGTTCAAATATTTTTCACATTTTGGGGGCTAAGCTTACTAAAAAAAACAGACGACGGCACTCAACATGAAGAGAAACACTCCGAATCATTGTTATCTAAAATGCTGCTAGACACGGACAAAAACCTTCCCCTTTCGCATTGGAATACTCTCGGACTAGGTAGAATGATGATGGAACATATCATGAAAGAAAATAATATCCCTTCCGTCAACTTCATGGTCCATTTGGCTAAATTTGACGGCGTACGTTTCATTGCATGCCAGATGTCCATGTCCGTACTGGAACTCAAACCCGAAGATTTAATCGACGGTATTGAGTTTGGGGGAGTAGCCACAATGATCGAATGTGCAAGAAAATCAAATCTCAATTATTTTATATAGAAACAACGTTATGATTAAAGACCTAACAGACGAAACATTCAAAAAGAAAATATTCAATTATGAAGAGGGCGAAGATGCCCCGCTTCTCATCCCCCAAAACACCGTAATTGAGTTTTGGGTTACTTGGTGTCCACATTGCCAAGCCATGAGACCCCGATTTGAGAAAGTAAGCCAATTACACTCGGATATCGACTTTTATCGCATCGAAATGGAGGACTATCCCGAATTGGCAGACCTATTTAATATTTCAGGATTCCCGACATTTGTATTCCTATCACCGGATGGCACATTGCATCGTACTTCCGGCGAAATGTCATCTCAAGAATTGGAAGAAAACATCGAAGAAGCTTTTTAAAAAGCTCAATCATTCTACCAATACTAAAGGGGAAGCGTGCATCATAACACGCTTCCCCTTTATTTGATCCGAAAATAAACACTATTGACAATAGAATACAAAAAATACAATCTAAGTATTAACAATTATCACTGATAATATGAAAACTACGTTATTTTCACTTATTCTCGCACTTTCTTGTGGTTTTATGGTTTCCGGCAATGATGCGTCGGAAGCACCAAATCAATCTTCAACAGCACCAAGCCTTCCAAAAAAACTGACAGGAAGATTGAGCAACATTATTGCCATCGAAAACGAGGCCGTTAAATCTTTTGACGATTTAGAAAAGATTCAAGTTAAAACGATCGAAGATAAACATACCGGATATAGGATTCTTTTCAGCCTATATGTTTTAGACAAGAATCGTGAAATACAAGTCGTCACCTGCATCAAGGATGATATGAACAAACCGATCAGTTTCAATTTTGATGTAACAGATGCCTTCAAAAAACTCAAAATGCTCGATGAAGAGACAAAACTCAAAATCGAAAAAATTCAAAAACAAATGATTGTGTTTAATTAAGCAAGCATCTACACCAATATACCCCAAAGAGGAAGGGCAACATAAGTCGCTCTTCCTCTTTAATATTATTCAAAAGATCACATTAACCTTTGCTAGCCTTAGAGTCCTCCAAGGTTTTAGGGCGAATGAGGTAAACTTTATCGTTGCGTCTCACCTTTTCTGAAACTTTCACCAACACTTTTTGACCTTTTTCCGCTTCCGTGAGGGAAATGATGTCGCCATCGAGATCAAAACGGATTTCTTCTACGGAAGATTCCAAAGCACCGGTTGTCGGTCCGGTAAATAAGATTTGATTACCCACAGATAGGCTACCGGCTTCTAAATAAATTTCAGCAACACCTGATTTTCTGAAAAAGTTAGTCACCTTGCCTAAATGAATTTTCAATCGATTGGCACGACTGTGAGCCGAGCCACTCCATTCACCCCATTTAGAGCCCAGATAATAACCACCTTCCCAGAAACCACGGTTAAAGACTTCACCAAGTGATTCCAGCCAACTCCCCACTTTATCCGGGGTAAAGCAAGCATTCTCCCAAGCTGTAGCGGCAGAACGATAAACGGAAGTGACTTTACGTACATAATCGGAAGCACGACCTCTACCTTCAAGTTTCAATACCGATACTCCGGCATCTAAAATTTGATCCAACACTTGGACGGTGCATAAATCCTTAGGAGACATCACATATTTATTATCGATGACCAATTCATTACCGGTCTCTTCATCAATCACTCGATAGGCACGACGGCAATTTTGGAAACAAGCACCACGATTGGCAGAAGAATTGTAAGCAGCCAAACTCATGTGACACTTACCGGACACCGCTACACACAAAGCTCCATGAGCAAAGATTTCCACACGCACCAACTTACCGGAAGGCCCGCAAATGTTGTCGCTTTTGATGCCTTCGATAATTCCACGGATCTGCCCTAAAGTCACTTCTCTAGCCAAAACGACTACATCTGCAAATTGAGCATAGAATTTGACCGCATCCAAATTACAAACATTCGCCTGTACTGACATGTGCACTTCTAAACCGATGGAATGGGCATGAAGGATTACGGAAATATCGGAGGCGATCACAGCATCAATACCGGCAGCCTTAGCTGCGGAACATAGTTCTTTTACCTCTGCCAATTCATCATCATAAACGATGATATTTAAGGTTAAATAAGCTTTAGCTCCAAACTCATGACACCTAGCAACAATTTCCGGCATATCATCTACCGTAAAGTTTACCGTTGCACGTGATCGCATATTCAATTTACCTACTCCAAAATAGACGGAATCAGCTCCACCTTTTAGGGCAGCAGACAAAGACTCAAACGAACCGGCCGGGGCCATGATTTCAATATTGCTCACGCGGCGAGCCTAAAATGCCATACGCTCATAGTCAAGCCAACGATGTTACTTCAACAAATCAAGTAGGATGAATAAAAAAAGATTCTCCCAAATTGGGAGAATCTATCATTTTGTGAGGATAATTAAAGGGGCTAAGCCACCTGTTCTAAATCATCACTCACTCTTTTTTTTGATGTCACGGGGTGGCATAGCCTTCCCATGAGCATCATAATCTACATTATCTCTAACCTCATCGGTTTGCTCCACGCCTTCGTCAGAAACCCATTCAGTATTGACTAGGTCATCTAAAGGACGCTTAAAATCAGATTCCGGTTTTGGTGGTAATTTATCATCAGGATTAGTGCTCATATATTATGAGAGCACATCTTCCTCAGAATGTTCAGAATCAAGTTCGGTATTTTCGTCACCAATCACTTCTTCTTCATCATCAGGGATCACTTTTGCAATATCCTGAATCTTTTCATCACCACTTAATGTCATGAGTTTCACCCCTTGAGTAGCACGTCCCGTATCGCGGATATTTTTCATACTGATACGTACGGACTGTCCTTTAGAGGTCATCAACATCAATTCATCTTCATCCGTCACCATTTCGGCAGAAACGACCTTACCGGTACGATCGGTACACTTCATGGTCTTAATACCGGAACCTCCACGAGACTGGATGCGATATTCATCAAAGGATGAGCGTTTACCCAAGCCATTTTCGGATGTCACCAATAAGGAAGCACCTTCTTGCACCACGACGAGAGCTACGACATAGTCCTCATCTTTCAGACGAATACCACGCACACCGATCGTGTTACGGCCTTGGGTACGAGCGTCGGACTCATCAAAGCGAATACTTTGTCCGTTATGCGTAATCAAGATAATATGATCCGTACCGGAGGTTTGAGCCACGTTAATCAACTGATTACCCTCTTCCAAATTAATGGCGATAATACCGTCCTTACGATAGTTACGGAAATCGTGGATACTGGTTTTCTTAATGGTGCCATCCTTCGTTGCAAAGACTACATTACCTGCATCTTCACCAAAGGTAATATCATTACCCTTCTCATCTAAGCGGCGCTCCAAACGCAACAATGCGGAGATTTTCTCATCAGCTTGAAGATTCAATAGGTTCTTAATTCCACGGCCTTGAGCATTGCGAGCTCCTTCAGGAATCTCATACATACGCTCTACATAAACACGACCCGTATTCGTAAAGAACATGAGGTAATCATGGTTTTGACCGGCAAATAAGTGTTGCACAAAGTCTTGATCGGCTTCTTTGCTCTTACCGCCCTTCACTGAGGCTGCTTTCACACCTTTACCACCACGTGCTTGAGTGCGATATTCGCTAGCAAGAGTACGTTTGATATAACCACTATGTGTAATGGTTACCATCACCGTTTCATTAGGAATCAAATCTTCGATAGCCATTTCTCCCTCGTCAGGAACAATGCGAGACAAGCGAGGAGTGGCGTAACGTTCTTTAATAGTGAGCAATTCATTCTTAACAATATCAAGTACGCGTACTTCGTTGGATAAAATATCCAAATAGTCCTTAATATCTTCAAGAAGAGAACCATAATCATTACTGATCTTATCATTTTCCAATGCAGTCAATTGATACAATCTCAATTCTAAAATGGAGTTCACTTGACGTTCGGTAAAGATATAACGATCACCTTGCACAGATGCTTGAGAACGAATCAAAATGCCTACACTTTGAGCCGTAGCCGCACTAAAGGTGTAGGCTTGTAATTTAGAACGAGCCTCTTCACGATTCTTAGAATCACGAATCATCTTGATGAAATCATCCATGTGACCTAAAGCAAGGAGATAAGCTTCCAATACTTCGGCACGTTCTTCAGCCTTACGAAGCAAGAAACGAGTACGGCGCATCACAACTTCACGACGGTGCTCAATATAGAAATTGATCGCATCCTTCATGGTCAACATCTTTGGACGTTGTTCATGAATGGCGAGCATATTTACCGCAAAGCTGGTCTCTAAAGAAGTCAACTTGAACAATTGGTTGACCACCACTTGAGGACGTGCGTCACGTTTCAATTCGATTTCAATGCGTGTTTCTTCATCAGACAAATCACGCATGCCCGAAATATCGGTCAAAATCTTTTCTTGGTGTAACTCGGCAATTCTTTCTTGCAAGGTCGCACGGTTCACACCATAAGGCACTTCACGAATAACCAACACGGAGCGACCTGTTTCGGTCTCTTCCACGTCGATTTTACCACGCATTTTAACGGAACCCTTACCGGTGCGGAAATAATTATCAATGCCGCTAAAACCACGGATCTCCCCTGCAGTCGGGAAGTCGGGGCCTTTGATATAACGCTTTAATTCATCAATAGTGATTAAAGGATTATCAATCGTGGCACAAATACCATCTACTACCTCACCCAAATTGTGTGGAGGCAAATTGGTAGCCATACCAACGGCGATACCCGTACCACCATTTACTAATAAGTTAGGAAAGGCAGAAGGAAAAACAGTAGGCTCAGTCGTTGTCGCATCATAGTTAGGTGCAAAATCAACCGTATCCTTATCCAAGTCATCCATCATGGCGACACCCGGAGCAGACAAACGTGCTTCGGTGTAACGCATCGCTGCCGGTGGGTCACCTTCTGGAGAACCAAAGTTACCTTGGCCTTCCACGAGGATATCACGCATCGACCAGGTTTGCCCCATGTTCACTAAGGTACCATAAATCGCTTGGTCACCGTGAGGGTGATAGTTACCGGAAGTGTCACCGACAATCTTAGCACACTTACGAGTAGGCTTGTTAGGCGTAAGGTTCAATTCGCGCATTGCGTACAAAATACGACGTTGAGAAGGTTTCAAACCGTCTCTTACGTCAGGCAATGCACGGGAAATAATAACGGACATCGAATAATCCAAGAAAGACTTGGAAAGTTCGTCTGCTACGTTAATGGCTTTAATAGAAGAATCCATGATCTATATTCAGGTAAGGTTAGACGTCCAAATTACGAACGTTAAGGGCATTGTCTTCAATGAAACGCTT
This sequence comes from Akkermansiaceae bacterium UBA7331, assembly GCA_002471255.1. Classification (GTDB taxonomy): domain Bacteria; phylum Verrucomicrobiota; class Verrucomicrobiia; order Verrucomicrobiales; family Akkermansiaceae; genus Akkermansia. The sequence goes on from DKPP01000003.1 coordinate 34,254, forward strand.
GCGAGGCTCAACAATATCACCCATGAGAATGGTAAACATCTTATCAGCTTCCACTGCGTTGCTTTCATCCAATTTCACACGCAACAATTCCCGTGTTTCAGGATCCATTGTCGTACTATAAAGCTGTTTGGCGTTCATTTCACCCAAACCTTTGAATCGTTTAATGTCAACCCCACGCTCACCGATGGATAAGATACCATTCATAATGTCCAATACGGAGTATAACTTAATGATGTTTTCCTTTGCGCTACCTTCGCTTTCAAGCAACTCAAATAAAGGCTCCTCTTTTGATAAGATTTTGTTATCAGGGATACCTAATTCACCCAAACGCTTAATTAAGCGGGTAAAGGCGTGAGCTTCATGCAATTCATGCAAGAGGGCACGACGAGAAGGACCTTCACGTACCGGAATAGGATTGGCTAATAGTTCTTCTTCGCTAGGTTCGCCAAATATAAACAAATCACGATTTTCATCGGAGAATTGGGTCAATTCTTCCATATTGTGGAAGTAAACGATCTCTTCATCGTTACCGCAACGAATACGCACCAAATATTCAGGGAAATCACCACGGTCGCCACGATGAGACATCATGTCTTCAAAGGAACCGCCATGTACACCCACGGAATCAATATAACGCTGTAAATTGATCAAGGTCTCCAAAATGCTGCGCAATTCATCTGCGCTGTAACTTCTAGAACCGTCAGCCATGCGAAGCACAACATCATTAGCGCCTAAATCAATCAATTTACGCTTCAATTCCAAATCATCCTGCACATAGTCTTCTTGCTTACGGCGAGATACCAAATAAAGAGGAGGCTGAGCAATATAAAGATACCCTGCTTTCACTAACTGAGGCATATGACGACAGAAGAACGTCAACAACAAGGTACGAATGTGAGCACCGTCCACGTCAGCATCGGTCATGATGATGATCTTGTGATAGCGAACTTTATCAAGGTTAAAGGAACCTTCTTGGTCTCCATCACCGATACCGGCACCGATTGCCGTAATCATCGATTGGATTTCACGGTTTGATAAAGCCTTATCAAGTCTCGCTTTTTCCACGTTCAACACTTTACCACGCAGAGGAAGGATGGCTTGAGTACGACGATCTCTACCTTGTTTGGCAGAGCCACCGGCGGAGTCACCTTCGACAATAAACAATTCGCAGCGACTAGGATCTCTATCGGAACAGTCAGCTAATTTACCGGGCAAACCACCTACGGATAAAGCACTCTTACGAACGGTTTCGCGAGCTTTACGAGCAGCTTCACGAGCGCGAGCGGCATTGATACTCTTCTCAATGATTTTCTTAGCTAAAGCAGGGTTTTCTTCAAATACTTGCTTCAACTCTTCATAAACAACGTTACCTACTACACCTTCGATTTCGGTATTAACCAATTTATCCTTGGTTTGAGAACTGAATCGTGGGTTTGGCATCTTAATGGAAATAACAGCCACCAAGCCTTCGCGAACATCATCACCGCTCAAAGAAGGATCTTTATCTTTCAAAAGACCATTACCTTTGGCGTAGGCATTAATGGCACGAGTCAACGCACCGCGGAAACCTGATAAGTGAGTACCGCCATCACCATTATAAATAGAGTTGGCAAAGCAAAGAATCTGATCGGCATAAGTACTATTGTATTGTAAGACGACATCGACGATTACATCATCAACCATCTTTTTACCATCATACTCAACTTCGATTTTACGAACACCGGAAACGGAAATAGGCTGTTCGTTGATTAAGTCTTTGTTTTCACCTAACTGGCGAACAAACTCAATGATACCTTCTTTATAGAGGAATATCTCTTTACGCTCAGGGCTGATACGCTCATCGCGCAATTCAATAATCAAACCCGGATTCAAGAATGCCAATTCACGCAAACGTGTAGCAAGTCTCTCGAACTTAAACTCAATAGTATCATTAAAAATCGTAGCATCAGGGAAGAATGTGATAGTCGTACCGGTTACATTGGCAGGTGCATCACCCACCACACGTAAACCATCAATCGTCTTACCACGCTCAAATCGAATCTGATAACGCTTACCGTCACGACGAACCTCGGCTTTAAACCAATCGGAAAGGGCATTCACACACTTGGCGCCCACACCGTGAAGACCACCGGAGTACTTATAAGCACCTTGGCCAAACTTACCACCTGCGTGTAGGTTCGTTAGTACCAACTCAACGGCAGGAATACCAAATTTAGGGTGTATATCTACCGGAATACCACGGCCATTATCTACAATGGAAATCGAACCATCCACATGGATAACAATGTCGATTTTAGCACAATAACCTGCTAAGTGTTCGTCAATTGAGTTATCTAAAACTTCAAAAACGCAATGGTGCAAACCACGCTCATCGGGGTCACCGATATACATACCCGGGCGCTTTCTTACCGCCTCAAGACCTTCCAGTTTATCAATCTGCGCTGCACCATATTCTTGGGGAGCTCCAGTTGAAATTGTCTCCTTATTGGGTTCTTGTGACTCGTCGGACATAACCTAAATATACTATACGGCTTTTTTCATAACGCAAGCATTTATATAGCCATATAAGCGCACACCCCCTCATTCCGTATCCCTATACGCAAACAAACCCATCCCCCCGAAAATAAGCCCTTAAAAAACATCATCGGTCGACACCACCTCATTCGTTTGTTTCTCATACAGCACATCTACAACCCTGCTTTCAACCCATCTCATTTATGTGATAAATTATTACAGAAACGTAAGTAAAAATCTTAGCCTTACAAACACAAAAACAACGATTTAGGCAATGAAAAATACCTAATCCGTGTCATTCTCCAAAAAAAGATTCCTTTTCTCTTTGACATATCCTAATCTCGCCCCGCGTCCGCGCACACAACCAATGATCGCACGATTAACCACGTGCGAACGCCCCTCAAATCTTTATGCCTAAAAACACCTCTATTAAGAAAATTTTGGTGATCGGCTCTGGACCAATTGTTATTGGACAAGGCTGTGAATTTGATTATTCGGGAACACAAGCTTGTAAGGCTCTTAGAGAGGAAGGTTATGAAGTAGTATTGGTGAACTCCAATCCTGCGACCATCATGACCGACCCGGAAACGGCTCCTAGAACCTATATCGAGCCAATTACTCCTGAATTTGTAGAAAAAATCATTCAGCGTGAAAAACCTGACGCCCTTTTACCTACTTTGGGCGGACAAACAGCATTAAATTGCGCTATGGAGCTTTTCCGCACCGGAGTATTGGAACGTGAAGGTGTCACAATGATCGGTGCTAATGCCGATGCTATTGAACGAGGCGAAGACCGTTCCAAGTTCAAAGATGCCATGATCAAAATCGGCTTGGACCTTCCTAAATCCGGAATCGCCCATACTTTAGCCGAGACTGCTCAAGTAGCTCAAGAAATTGGCACATATCCTTTAATTATCCGCCCTGCTTATACATTAGGGGGACAAGGTGGCGGTGTCGCATATAATAAAGCGGAATTGGAATCTATAGCCGCGCGGGGCTTAGACCTATCTCCGGTCTCCGAAATTTTGATTGAAGAATCATTGATCGGATGGAAAGAATTTGAAATGGAAGTAATGAGAGACCGCGCAGATAACTGCGTGGTCATTTGTTCTATTGAGAATATCGATCCGATGGGTGTACATACGGGTGACTCAATCACCGTAGCTCCGATCCAAACATTGACCGATAAAGAATACCAAATTATGCGTGATGCATCATTTGCCGTTATTCGTGAAATCGGCGTGGAAACCGGCGGATCCAACATCCAATTTGCCATCAATCCGGAAACAGGCAGAATGATCGTTATCGAGATGAATCCTCGTGTATCACGCTCCTCCGCCTTGGCATCAAAAGCGACCGGCTTCCCAATTGCAAAATTAGCAGCCAAGCTTGCCATCGGTTATACCTTGGATGAATTGAAAAATGACATCACTCGTGAAACGCCTGCCTGTTTCGAACCGACGATTGACTATGTCGTAACCAAGATCCCACGTTTCACCTTTGAGAAGTTCAAACAAGCCGACGCTCAACTCACCACTTCTATGAAGTCTGTTGGTGAAGCGATGTCCATCGGTCGTACCTTCAAAGAATCCTTACAAAAAGCCTTACGCTCCTTGGAAACAGGCCGTTGGGGTTGGGGATTTGACGCTAAAGCACCGCAAAACCCATCCCATGACGAAATCACCCGTCAATTGGCCATTCCTAGCGCAGAAAGAATCTTCTGGATCCAAACAGCATTCAGCAACGGCTTTTCTCGTGATGAAATCCAGCATTTGACCCAAATTGACCCTTGGTTCTTGGCTCAAATGGAAGATTTAGCTAAAGCCGGTGACCAACTTGCCGTACTTGATTTGAAACAAGCCAAAAAACTTGGTTTCTCGGACAGACAAATCGCTTTAGCTCGCAACACGACTGAAGAGGAAATCCGTCAAGAACGTTTAAGCCTTGGCATCGTACCTGGATATCGCTTGGTTGACACATGTGCGGCTGAGTTTGAAGCATACACTCCATACTTCTACTCCACTTACGGAGATGACAACGAAGCTCGTGAAAACGATCGCAAAAAGGTTCTTATCTTAGGTGGTGGTCCGAACCGTATCGGTCAAGGTATCGAGTTTGACTATTGCTGTGTACACGCCTCCATGGCACTACGCGAATTAGGTTATGAGACAATCATTGTAAACTCCAACCCGGAAACAGTTTCTACTGACTATGATTCCTCTGACAAATTGTTCTTCGAACCATTAACTTTAGAAGATGTACTTCACATTTGCGCTCAAGAAAAACCTGATGGCGTGATCGTGCAGTTTGGTGGACAGACTCCGCTCAATTTAGCCAAAGACCTCGAAGCTCATGGCGTACCAATCATCGGTACATCACCAAAAGCGATCGAATTGGCAGAAGACCGCGAGCATTTCTCATCTCTTCTTAAAGATCTTAATTTAAAACAAGCAGATGCCGGCACAGCTACTAATGTAGAAGACGCTGCAAACATCGCCAAACGCATTGGCTACCCGGTACTACTTCGCCCATCCTTCGTATTGGGCGGTCGTGGTATGATTATCGTATATAGCGAAGATGAACTTCGTAAATATATGACTGAGGCGGTGGAAGCTTCCGAAGAAAGACCGGTCTTAATCGACCGTTTCTTGGAAAATGCCGTTGAAATCGATGTGGACGTTATTTCCGATACGGAAACAGCCGTAATCGGCGCTATCATGCAACACGTAGAACCTGCAGGTATTCACTCAGGTGACTCTGCCAGCATGATTCCTGCTATGGGCATCTCCATCCGCATTCACAATGAAATCGTAAGAGCTTCTAAGGAATTAGCCAAGAAACTCAGCGTATGCGGCTTGATGAACATTCAGTTCGCTGTAAAAGACGAGCAACTTTATGTCATCGAAGTAAACCCACGTGCATCTCGTACCGTGCCATTCGTCTCCAAAGCCATCGGCAAGCCACTCGCTAAATTGGCAGCTCAAGTCATGGTTGGCAAGACACTTGATGAGCTTAACTTCACGAAAGAAATCATCCCTGAATACCATTCCGTAAAAGAAGCCGTGTTCCCATGGGGTAGATTCCCTGGTATCGACATTGTTTTAGGTCCTGAAATGAAGTCCACCGGTGAAGTGATGGGTATCGACCCCGATCCTGATATCGCTTTTGCCAAATCACAAGCTAGTGCTTTCAATCCATTGCCAACCGAAGGTAAAGTGTTCATTTCGGTCAACGACCGTGACAAAGAACGCATCTTACACATGGCGAAGCAATTGGTTGACCAAGGTTTTGTACTTTGCGCCACCCGTGGCACGATGATTCAGTTACTACAACATGATATCGAATGTGATCGTGTGTATAAAGTACATGAAGGCAGACGTCCTAACATTGTTGACTTAATCAAAAATGGCGACATCAATTTCATCATCAACACCCCAGGCTCACATGACGCCCGTGAAGATGATATTATCATTCGCACATCAGCTATTGAGAATAAGATTTCCTATTGTACGGATCTTTCTTCCGCTCAAGCTTGTGTCAATGGTATCGTCGCACTTAAGACACGCCCTGTAACGGTTAAAACCATTCAAGAATATCACGCAGAAGTGAATGCGTAACTTAACCCATTATATTTAGATTAATACATGAGAGCTATTCTTGCATTAGAAGACGGAAGCGTATTCATCGGCACTCACTTCGGTACACCGGGTACCACCACAGGTGAGGCATGCTTCAACACCTCCATGACGGGTTATCAGGAAGTACTGACTGACCCCTCTTATACAGGACAAATCGTCACGATGACCTATCCGCTTATCGGCAACTACGGCATCAATTTGGAAGACTATGAGTCAGCCAAAGCTTGTGTAGCCGGATTTGTGGTAACCGAATTAGCAAAAGTTTATTCCAACTGGCGCGCGTCGGAATCCCTTGATTCTTGGTTACAAAAACAAGGTATTTTGGGCATCGAAGGGATCGACACCAGAAAATTAGCGAAGCACTTACGCTCTGCCGGTTCGATGAAAGCGTGCTTAACCACGGAATTAACAGCGGAAGAAGCCATCGAAGCAGCCAAAAACTCTAAGGATATGGCTGGCAATAACGTGGTAGAACAGCTTGCAGCCGTGGGCATGACTCCTGAAGAAGTGGAAGCTTTAATCGTTGATCGCGATGCTTTACCACCAATCGAACATCACGTCGTTGCTTATAATTTCGGTATTAAATACAACATTCTTCGCCAATTGCGTGAAGCAGGTTTCAAGGTAACTCTTGTACCGACTAATGCAACAGCTGAAGAAGTGCTTGCTCTTAATCCTGACGGTATTTTCCTATCCAATGGCCCTGGGGATCCGGCTACACTCGAAGCCATCCACAATCAAGTGAAAAAATTGATCGGTCAAAAGCCAATTTTCGGTATTTGCTTAGGTCACCAGATCATTGCACACGCATTGGGAGCAAAAACCTATAAATTGAAGTTTGGTCACCGTGGTGCAAACCATCCGGTACAAGACCTCAAAACGAAAAAGATTAGCATCACCTCTCAAAACCACGGTTTCGCCGTCGATGCCAATACTTTACCGGATGATGTCGAAGTAACCTTATTGAACTTAAATGATAACACTGTCGAAGGTATTGCTCATAAGACCTTGCCCGTATTCAGTGTGCAATATCACCCGGAAGCAGCTCCTGGTCCACGTGATGCCAATTACCTCTTCTTAGACTTTAAGAAGATGATTGAGCAAAACAAAGCTTAACATTTTTATTATTACAGATTTGCTTTTAAAGCCGTTCCTCCATCGAGGAACGGCTTTTTTCACAATTTGGTAACAACAACTCCGTTACCGTCTTGTTACTCAACTTATTAGAGAAATAGGGTATCATAACGGTATGAGTTTACATATTGAATTAAATGATGATGCCATTAGGGCGCTAAAACGTGACAAACAAAAGGCATACTTATTTTCCTTATTTGCAACAGTAATAGGAATTGGTTCACTTGTAGCTATTTTATATTTCTGCAAGATCTTGATTTTCCAAGAGGAAGCACCTCAAATATCTTGTACGGTCTATCCAAATGAAACATCAAACATGGAAGAAGATCCTAAACCGGAAATTCAACAAGAGACGAGCAGCTCCGCGCCAACTCCGGCAGTCAATGTAACAATCAGTGCAAATGTCGCCAGTGATATTTCTATCCCTCACGTTGACATGGATATTACGACACCTACCGAAATGTTAGGCTCTTCTCTTGAAATAGGTCTGGGCACCGAAGGAAAAGGTGAAGATACCACTGCCAGCAAACTAATGGGCAATGACAAACCTAGCAATAACGCGCTTGTTGGCACATTTTATGATACTAAACAAACTAGAGGTGGGGCGCCTACAAATCTTTCTACACAAGATTTCATCAAACTACTCTCTAAATTTGTTGGAGGTAACTGGAATGAAAGCGAACTCTCGAAATTCTATCGTTCCAGCACCAAATTATATGCTTCTCAATTCTATATCCCCATGACTGATGCGGCTGAAGCACCCAAAGCATATAAATGTGACGATAGCGTGAAACCATCTCGTTGGATCGCTATTTATAAGGGTAAAGTTAAAGCACCCAAAACAGGAAAATTCAGATTTGTCGGTGCCGGTGATGACGCTTTAGCCGTGCGTTTTAATAATCAAACCGTCTTCGATTATGGTTATTATCATGCCGCCATCGGTAAGAAACTATCATTAAGCCCTAACTGGACTGCCGCATTAACCAATAAATCCGGCTATGATGCGGAAAAGAAAGAATTGCTAAAAGCCAACATCAATGTTCCGCCTGTTACTTTCTATAAATACTCGACAACGCCTGTTTGGAATCGAGAAATTAATGGAGTGATCGCAGGTAAAACTTTTTCAGTAGTAGAAGGTCAAACTTACCCTATTGAAATCCTTATCTCGGAAATCCCCGGTGGCAAATTCGGCATGGTTCTGCTTATCGAAGAAGTAGGCGCTACATATCCTGATAAAGATAAAACAACCGGAGCCCCAATCCTACCACTCTTTAGAACAAATCATGGTGTCCCAATCACTACGGCCAAAGAGAAAGTTCCTTTTGACGAAATCGGGATTGTTTGGGAGGTAGTCCAATAAAATCTCTATGTTTTTATACGATCGACACTTATAAAACCAATTCGTTATTACGAGGACTTATCCGATGATTACCACGGATAAGTCCTCCTCGTATTTTATGACAATGAGTTTTAACGGCAAAATATACGAACGGCACACTACTTGCTGATTTTGAGCAAATTAAAACACAAAAACAAATTTTCTAAGCCCAAGAATCAAGAAGATCTATCAAGTTATCAAATTGTTACTCAACTATTATGAGGATTTTTGTATCATACTATTATGAGTTTGCATATCGAACCAACAGATGAAGCCATTTTGGCTTTAAAAAAAGAACGGAAGAAAGCATACATTCTTTCCGGACTTACGTCGTTATTAGGATTGGGAGCTATCGTTGCGGTATTGTATTTCTGTAAAATCATTACTTTTGGTCCGGAACAACCAACGGTAACGTGTGTTCCCGTAAACGATGAAATCACAGATGACGATGATACTCCTACACCCGAAGTTTCAACCGAAACTCAATCAGCAGCACCCAACGCAGCCGTTAAAGTAATGGTAGCGGCAACATCGGCGGATGTAACAATGCCACCTGTAGATCTTGCTATGGATGTGCCGACAGATTCATTAAGCACATCACTAGATATCGGCTTAGGTAATGGCGTTAAAGGTGAAGATACCACTTCCGGTGGTTTTGGGGTGACTAACCCAAGCGGTAGCGCCCTTGAAGGCACTTTATATGATACCAAACAAACAAGAGGAGGTTCTCCAACCAATCTCTCGGAGGCTCAATTCACGGAATTGCTCTCTAAATTTGTTAATGGAGGATGGAAAGAAAGCGATTTTAACAAATTTTTCAAAGCCGACGTTAAACTCTATGCGGCACAGTTCTATATTCCACGTAGCAGTGCGGCTGAGGCACCAAAAGCCTTTAAATGCGAAAAACAAGTTCAACCTTCTCGCTGGATCGCTGTTTATCGTGGCAAAATCAAAGCACCGAAGAGCGGAAAATTCCGTTTCGTAGGGGCTGGGGATGACTCCTTAGTTGTACGCTTTAATAATGAAAACGTATTTGACTATGGCTGGTTCCAAGCAAGCCTCGGTAAGATGACTACCGGAGAAAATTGGAAAAATGCCATGCTTAATAAACAAGGATTTGATATGGAAAAGAAAGTTCTTCAAAAGGCGGGTATCAATGTACCACCTGTGACTTTCTACAAGTATGAATCTTCCCCTCACTGGAACAATGCTCTTGGTGGTGTCGCCGCCGGTAAAACATTTACAGTGAAGGAAGGTCAAACTTATCCGATTGAAATCCTCGTTTCCGAAATCCCGGGGGGTGAATTTGGCATGACCTTACTAATTGAAGAAGTCGGAGCTAAACCATTCTCTGTCGATAAAAAAACAGGCTCACCCATCCTTCCCCTTTTCCGAACCAATCATGGTGTACCTATGACGGAAGGTAAAGAAAAGGTCCCATTCGACGAAATTGGCCTCGTTTGGGAAACAGTAAAATAGTACCAATAAACGAACCAAAATAGTTCCTTTTCAAAGGTTGCTCTTAGTTTTATAATAAACTAATGATGCAACCTTTTCGTTTCGAACCAATTTATCAAGAACGTATTTGGGGTGGCACGGCAATGCAAGATATACTTCATCGTTCCGTACCATCTGCTTGTGTTAATTATGGTGAATCATGGGAAATAAGCGACAGACCCGATGCATGTAGCATCGTGAGCGAAGGCCCTTACAAGGGAAAATCTCTTCATGAACTTTGGACAGAACATCGCGAAGAACTCTTCGGAAAAGGATTTGAACAATTTGAAAGATTTCCTCTACTGTGTAAAATTTTAGATGCGAAAGAAAACCTTTCCCTTCAAGTGCATCCACCTGAATGCACTGCCAAAAAATTAGGTGGCGAAGTAAAAAATGAAATTTGGTATGTAATGAACTCTCTTCCGGATTCTTTAATCTATTTCGGCATTAAGGGATCTGCTACATCTGATGAGATTAGACAAAAAGCGGAAGCAGGAACTTTAGACCAAATTCTTAACGCGACTCATTTAAATAAAGGGGAAGCTCTATATATCCCATCAGGTTTAGTACACGCTATCGGAGCCGGCCATCTTATAGCTGAGATCCAACAAAATAGCGATACCACTTATCGATTGTACGATTGGGGTAGAACCGACGATCAAGGCAATCCTCGTGAATTGCATTTGGACCAAGCCATTACTTCCATTGAAGAATTTAACATCTTAGCTCAAGATCAAAGTTACCTAAGTGATATGCCTCACTTCCGCACTAAGATTGTTAAAATCAATAAAGGAGAATCATGGCAAAGTGAAAATCCTGAAAAATTTACTATTATTGTGATTCTTGAAGGAGCATTAAAACTTGATCATGACCTTGCAAATATGGGCGATTTCTTATTAGCTCCGGCCCATTCTAGCTCTTTAGAAGCAAGCTCAGATACCACTTTAATTGTGGCAACTATGTAAAATCTATTCATGGTAATCCTAAAGAAAGAACCTATCCTTGATCGTCAAGGATAGGTTCTTTCTTTTAAGATCTATTACGACAGCTCTTATCGTCTTTGAGTATTAAAGCCACCGAGTGCAGAATCGGCTTCGGCTCGAGGCACTCTATTGTGGGGCAAGCTACTTTTTGTTTGTGAAGGCGGCTCTTGGGGTATACGCACAGTTTCTTCAGGTTGATGCATCAACCATGAGCAAGAGGCCATCATGGATAAAACCGGCAACAATAATAATGAAATCTTTTTCATAACAATAAGTTAAATGCTGAACCCCACTATGCGATGTTGCACAGTGGGGTTCAAGTAAAAATTAGTGAATCAATTGTCTTAGAGGCTAGCTTGAACAGCTGTCTCACGAGGACTTAATAATTGAACACGGTCACCAGGTTGGATGCGAATACCGGCAGGAACGCTACCTTTCACGATATCAGCAACAGTCTGAGTTTTCTCTAAGGAAGATACTTTTAATTTACCAATAGCACGACCATTACGTGTTACCAAAAGCGTGGTATTTGGATCAATTGCGCTACCTTCACCTGCACCAATCACTACAAAACCCCACTGTGGATCAACAGATACGATTGAGTAATCAGCATTGTTCTTAGTCAAGGTCTTGCGATAATTAGCTTGTTCGGCTTGCAAGCGATTAAGCACTTCAGTGCGGGCTACAACTTCCTTGGAAATTTCACCGCCTTTAGCTTTGGTGCCGGCTAAGCTTTCTTGTAATTCCTTATTCTTGGACTCGCTAGCTTCCATTTTACCCATGATTTCTTCCACACTGCTCACGCCGTAGCTATCGAGCTGTTTCTGTAAATCATCAATAACTTTATCTACGCTGGCCAATTCAACAGTAAGAGCTTCTTTGGTAGATTCCAATTCTTGGTTTAAAGCGATCAATTGATCACGTTCTACTTCTACCCTAGCTTTTGTCGTAGTTAAACTTTCGTATTCAACTCGAGCATCATTCAACTCACGAAGCATACGATCACGTTCGCCTCTCCAATTTTCACGAGATTGTTCCATTTCGATGCGATCGGCGATGGTCTTTTTGAACGATTCATTTTGTTCGTAGGAGAAATAAATACCTGCTCCAGCGGCAAGAATCAAAAGTACGGCTAATAACGGTTTCATTATCTTAAATTATTATAAAAGTTAAAAATCAACGTTTATTCAGGTCTGACCGAAACTACCGTATCGCCAGGATGAATGGTTTCACCTGCAGTGATGCTGGAATGAATAACTGATGCGGTAGATACATTACCTTCAACTGCGTTAACAGTCACTTCGGCAATTTTATCTTTACCACGCATAATGGCTAAGCGTGAACCAGGAACAATACCATGATCATTAGCACCACCATGTACTACCACTAAACCGAAATCATCGATTACACGAGAAACGGATGTCTTCAAGTTCGGAGGAGACAAACGAGCATCTTGGTCTTTTTTCAATTGAGCCAAGGCGTCATTGTTTGCTTGGATTTGATTAGATTGAGCAGTCAATGCTTCATTCTTTTTCTCTTCCGTTGAGATTTCCATAGCCAATTGCTCATTTTCCAAGTCAAGTGCGGTAATGCGAGCTGCAATAGCATTCACATTTTCCATGTCTTTAGACTTTGTCTTAAGCTCATCTAAAGTTGTTTTCTTGGTGGTTAAATCAGCTTCAATGGTTTTATTGGAAGCTAAAAGATCGTCGTTAGAATCGGTCAATTCGACCTTCTTCTCTTCGATCGCTTTAATATCGGAAGTGAGCACGCCGTTTTTTGCGACATAATCTGCACGTTCCTCATCCTTCTGATTAAACTCTGACTCTAAACTGTCTCGTTCACCAGTTGTCTTAGTGAGCAACGAAGTCTCTGCTTTTAAGCCTTCATCGTTCATGTAATAAAATGCGCCACCTGCTAATGAGATGACCAGTGCTGCTATTGATACTTTAGTCCACATAGGAAAATAAAGAGAAAAGGGGTTCCTGTTACTTTTCTAACATTGTCATGAAACTTTTCGCATTTCAACCTAAAAATGCTTAGCTTTTCGATTTCTTTCAAACTTTTTTGAACAAATGCTCAATAATCGAACACAATTCACTCATAATAAACTAAAACGATAAATTACACTCAATTTGCTTTTCAAACCTAAAGCTTTCTTTTATTCTCCATCCTTGTGAGCTATCAGGTTTTTGCCAGAAAATATCGACCTCTGACTTTTGATGACGTTCTAGGTCAGGATCATGTTGTACGTACATTAAAGAATGCTATAAGCCAAAATAGATTGGCTCATGCTTATTTATTTGTAGGCCCAAGAGGTACGGGCAAAACTTCTACGGCTCGTATTTTTGCAAAAGCTTTAAATAATTCAAATGGTCCAAGCATTGATTTTGATCCGCATGAAGATATTTGTGAAGAAATAGCCGAAGGAAGAAGCTTAGATGTTTTAGAAATCGATGGCGCATCTAACCGAGGCATTGATCATATCCGTGATTTGAGAGATAACGTAAGATTCGTACCAAGCAGAGGTAAATTCCGCATTGTTTATATTGATGAGGTACACATGCTTACTAAAGAATCATTCAATGCATTACTCAAAACCTTGGAAGAACCGCCCGCTCACGTGAAGTTCATTTTTGCAACGACCGAGCCCCATAAGATTCTTCCTACTATTTTATCACGTTGCCAACGTTTTGATTTAAGACCGATTCCTACCGAAACGATCGCTAAACACCTTTTATATATAGCAAAAGAAGAAAGCGTGGAGTTAAGCGAAGACGCAGCTTTTGCCGTGGCTAAAGTGGCGGATGGCGGCATGCGAGATGCCCAATCGATGTTAGATCAATTAGTGTCTTTTTGTGGAAATACCATCACCGAAGATCAGGTTCTCCATATTTTTGGCATTACTTCCAGAGAAACGGTTGCTAAAACTTTATATTATCTCTTAAATAAAGATTTATCACCTTTATTGCACCTTCTGCATGAACAAGCGGAGGCAGGACGCGATATGGGACAACTTCTTTCCGAGATTATTTCTTCCGTACGCGAAATTTTGGTTTCGAAAGTAGATCCTTCTTCTACTTTTGACTCTTTACCTCAAACAGGGCAAGAGGCGCTCATGGAATTAGTCAATCGCACCAAAACCGACAAAATTTTACGTTTAGTGGAAGTACTTGCCGAGACGGAGGACAAAATGAGATGGTCAACCAACAAAAGGTTACATCTTGAGATGGGCTTAATTAAAGCCGTGCATACCTTATCCGAGGTGAACATTAGTGATATCATTACTGTTCTAAATGGTGCTTCTTTACCGGAAATCACCCTTCCCTTACCAAATGCACCTTTATCGACTCCGGCTCCGATTGTTGAGCAAATAATAGAACCATCACCTTCTATTGCCTTACCGAATACTTCCGAAATCGCAGAAAAACCATCACCTGAAGAGGAAACTCTCATGGATGAAATTCCAACCTTCGCATCTTCACAAGATGTAGAAAGTATCCCTAGCGAACCGGAAATACAACAACCAATTTTAGATGAGGTAGAAGTACCAACTCCTCAACAGCAAGACGAAGTTGCCAAAGTTCCTTCTGCTATCGAATCATTCCCGGCTAATGGTGATGAGGCCACTTCCTTTGATGGTTCTGAAAGCACCGATTTGGAATTAGATTCTCTTGCTGAAAAAGAAATGCTTCCGGATAACTTCATTGACGATAGTCCGTTAGCGGAAAATCCGGTGATGGATTGGGATTCCGAGCAACCTGAGCAGACTACTCCAATTATTCAAGAATCTATAGGTGATATACAGGATATTGAATTAGCAATACCATCCACTTCTGTAGAAATCAAATCTCAGCCTATTTCCGCTTTATCTGATACGCCGGTATCACCACCCGAATCTTTATCGGATGAAATGCCTTCTGCAAGTCTTTCCCAAGATTACGGGATGATGTCCGACCTTTTTGGCTTAGATATTTTAGTGGAATCTACTTCATCTGAAGAAAAAATAGTCGAGGCTCCGAAACAATTAACTGAAAACGATTGGAAACAGGCCATTGATTCTATAGCGGACCAATTCCCTCTACAAATTTCTTTTGTAGAACAAGGACGATTCCAATCTCACCAAGGCGGGATTATTGAAATAGCCTATCACCCTCTCGATATACAAGGCATCGAAAGTTTGGCGACAGGCTCACTAAGAGATAAGCTCGAACAAACGCTATGCGATCTTTCTCATCAAATCGTCAACTTGACGGTAATTACCGACAGCTCCGTGCCGCTACCTCAAGAGCCGGAATTGGAACCTTTACCTGCACCGGAGCCACCGGCACCGATTGCTCCTATCAAGGATAAGCCAAAACCACAAGCCGTTGCTCAGGTAGAAGAGAAAAAAGAAGAAGCTCCTCAAAAAGATTTGGGAGAAGATTTTTACAAAGATCCATTGATCGAAGAAGCATTAAACATTTTTCACGCTAGGATAGTTCAGTAAATGAACAATCTTGGCTTTATTAACCACTAAAATAAGAACATCACCATGAATATCATGAAAATGCTCAAGCAGGCTCAACAAATGCAAGCAGGCCTAGCTGCAGCTCAAGAAAAACTTGCAGAACAAACCGTAAGCGTAGAAGGCGCAGGCGGCAAAATTAAAGTAACGGCAACTTGCGACGGTTCTATCACAGAATTAGTGATCGATCCTTCTATCATTGATCCTTCCGATGCAGAGTTTTTACAGGATTTAGTCATGGCTACTGTCAATGACGCTTTAATCCAAGGTAAGGACAAATCAGCCTCCGAAATCAAGAAATTAACGGGAGGAATGAACTTACCAGCCGGTTTAGGACTCTAACTCTTCCATCGTTTATGACGGAAGACTCCTCACAGACATCTAAATCTTCACATCCTAACCATATCCGCCCTAATCTTCATATAGGGCGGATATTGGCGTTTCTTTCGATTCTGACATTTTTTCTCACGATTCTAACCTTTTTATTAGAATCTAATCTCAGTGCTATTTTTAATATCATGCCGCACTGGGTCTATTTTTTGGCATTCATGATTCCCGGCTTAATGGGTTGGATATGGTTTCACTCAAAGTGGGGTCTTACATCTTTCGCCCTCTGGCTTTTGCTCTTTTTTTGTTACTCCGATTTTTTCAAACAACTACCTTTTTCTCCAAAACCCATCAATGAACAAAGTTTCCCTTTCCAATTTAAAAAATTGCGTATTGTAACCTTAGCTGCAGACGATCCTTTACAAATCGATACGGAAGCAGTCAAGGCACTAGCACCGGACATCATCTTAATGGAGGTGGACAACAACCCTATAGCGATCACCCAAACTGCTTTTTTCATCATGGGTAAAAACATGAAAATTAAGCAATATAATAATCATGCCATCATTACGCGCTATGGAAATTTGGAAAGTTCATCTCATGGCGACTCCCCATGTATGACTACGGAGTGGCAACCGGAATTTGATGGCAGATGCATTCGATTGGTAAATGTCATCACAACGCCTAGACCCAATCAAAATTCATTTATTTCATTAGGCAACACCCATAAGATATTTGATTTACAATCAAAGCATAAAAAAGAAATTCAGCGAGTTTATCAGCATTTGGCTCATTTGAATATGGATCAGGGACCCTGCCCGGTCATTTTGGGGGGCAATTTTAACACCCCTGCCCATTCCTTGATTTTTAAGCCTATCAAAGAAATAGGACAAGACACATATGAAGTGGCAGGCAAAGGATATGGAGCCACAGCTCCGGCTTCATTCCCTTTATTCAGATTTCATCGAATTTTTACCAGTTTAGATTTTACTCCTCTCCAAACTTTTACAGTAGATGTTTCAGGCACTACGGAACGATGTGTCGTCTCAGACGTCATTTATCAATAAATTATGCTTAAAATAAAAGGTCATTACCTACTGATCGACTGTAATAACTTTTTTGCCAGTTGCGAACGTATATTTCGTCCTGATTGGCAGCATCGTCCATTAGTGGTCTTATCCGGGAATGATGGTTGTATTATTGCCAGAAGCCCGGAATCTAAAAAACTGGGATTTCAAATGGGCGATCCTTATTTTAAGGTAAAAGACCAATTACAACTTCACCGTGTTGTGGTCTGTTCATCGAATTTTCCGCTATATTCCGATATATCCAGAAGAGTAATGAATACCTTGGAAGATTTTAGCGATCACATGGAAATTTATAGTGTTGATGAGGCTTTTTTATATTTTGATAAACAAGAAAGTCAATCTTTCCTATTGGATATAGCACATGAAATCGTAGCGACTATTAAAAAGAATATCGGTATTGATGTAAGCATAGGCATCGCCCCTACTAAAACCTTAGCAAAACTGGCAAATTACAAAGCCAAGAGACTAGAAAGCCCCCCGCATATTGAATCATTCTATGATCCGGATTATCGTCGGGAACAAACTGAAAAATTACCTGTTGAAGAAGTATGGGGAATAGGCAAGCGAATGGCTCCCAAATTCCGATCTTTGGGCATTCGCACAGTTTCTCAGATAATTGATAAACCGGAAGAAATCATTCAAAGGCATTTTGGCGTGGTAGGTAGTCGCATTCAATTAGAACTGCAAGGAATATCGTGTTTAGATAAACTAGGAGAAGATGAGCATCGCCAACAGATCATGTCAACTCGTTCGTTCGGACAAATCGTGACGTCTTATGAAGAATTAAAAGAGTCCCTACATTTTCACGTAGATGCAGCTTGTACCCAATTAAGAAGAGAAAATCTTTGCGCTTCCAATTTAACAATCATGATACGAGCAGGAAGCATCCACCTGCCTGAACATGAATTTTATGAAAAGTCCGCCTCATTTCGTTTGGACAACCCAAGCGACAACACACACACATTTGGAAAGCTGGCTTCTCTATTACTCGAACAAATTTGGCGCCCCGGATTAAGATATAAGAAATCCGGCATCATGTTATCGGATCTGCAAGAATCCGATCGTGTGCAATTAACCTTTAGTCCGCACACGGATTCGGCTTCAAAACAAAAGTTAATGCAAACCCTCGATAAATTACGAGCCAGCGGACATACGGTAAAATTTGCTTCTCAAGGCTTGTCTCAGCAATGGGCTACAAAACGCGATATGAGGACCCCTGGCTACACAACGAGCTGGGATGAGTTACCTATCGTACACTAATACTATTGCGTGATGCTTTTTAAAGCACGAGAGATAGCAGGGAATAACTGTTTTTTACGGCTCACTACTCCTTTTGCCGAGAAAGTGTGCTCATCCAAACGCTGATATTCAATATGCTCAATCACAGCCTGATCGCCTACTACCAATAAGATAGAATCGTGCGACACGATATCGGTTACTAAAAGACAAGCTAAACGTAAATCTTCTTCGGCTCGGATTTTTTCCAATTCGGCAACCAATTCGTCTTTTACCTTTTCGAAGCCAAATAAACCGACCTCTTCGATTTGAGATAAGCTCACACTAGAACCATATTCGGTAAAAGTCTTACGGTCTGCTTGCACAATTGCAGCAGCTCCCGCTTTAGATCTCAATAATGACCCTGTGGCAAAAAATTCTTCGGTAAATTGCTTCGTATCAATTTCAGCAATTTTAGACAACCAATCAAGCATTTCCCTATCCGCTCTACCGGCAGTCGGGGATGTTAAATTTAACGTGTCGGATAAAATTCCCGCGCACAAGCAAATAGCTACGCCCTTAGACGGAACTTCATTGCGATGATAAAATCTACGGGCGACAAGTGTCGATGTCGAACCAACCGGCTCATTTAAAAAACGAATAGGATCTCGAGTTGAAATCTGTGTACCCAGACGGTGGTGGTCCATTACTTCCACTATTTCAGCTTCTTCAGCTCCTTTTACCGCTTGAGAAAACTCGTTATGGTCAACCAAAGCAATACGCATTCTTGGTGGATCGACCAAATCCGTCTTAGAAAGCACGCCTAATACTTTATTGGATTGAGTATCGACAACGGGGAACAAAGCCTGACGTAAGCGAACAGCCTCTTGGCGTAAAACATCTAACGGCGTTGATTCATTAAAAACGGTATAATCTCGATGCACTTCTTGACTAATCCGTCTAGAGCATCGAATCAACTGACCGACACTAGCAGTATCCCAAGGCGTACTTAAAATACACGTACCTGCCGCTTGAGCAGCTTCAATAATATCATTTGAAGGAACTGCACCGGAAGTGATAACCAAAGCGCGCACCTTATAATCAACGGCAAACAATTGTACATTTGGGCGGTCACCACAAATAACAACTAAATCTTTCGCTAAACCTTTACGCTCATAGTTACCCAAACGGGAACGGACACTAGGCTCGCTGGATGCACCAACTAACAAAATATTATGCTTATCTTCTGTCGATAAATCCTCACCGGTCATACAACGTCCATCAATCGTGCTAGCCATATTGGCAAGGCTCGCATGCACGGATCGTACATTCATCTCAGACATATTGACCGGCATCAATAAGCTCAATAAATCAAAATAACGTAATAAACCATGCAGATAACCCTCTTGGTCAATCACAGGTATTGTTTGCACGCCATTATCAGTCATGCAACGATATGCCGTCAAAAAAGTGTCTTCCGGTGTGACGGAAATAATTTCACGACGGCAAATACTACCGGCAGTAGGAGTAACATCATGAATGAGAATAGGCGCAGGAATCCCCGCTTGCTCCAGCACCCAAGAGGTACGTTGAGGCATATCACCGCATCGGGCAGCCACGGCATCCGGTTCTCCATGACGACGCAAAAACTCCGCGTTGCCGATTGCAGAGCAAATGGCATCGGTATCGGGATTTCTGTGTCCAATCACATGAATAGGGCGTCTATCTTCTCTAGTAATCATGATTAATCGATGTTTAATCGCACAGGAACAACTACCTTAGATGGGATGGCATGTCCATCCTTTTCAGCAGGATAAAAAGTCCAATTTTCTTTGACCCAAGTCATAAACAAACGGTCTGCTTCTGCGTTACCACAAGATTTGATAAGTTGCACATTGCTAGGTTTTCCTTCCGTTGAAACGGAAACAACGACCTTAACTACATCATTAACCTTACCTACGCGATTCACATTTACTGACTTAGGCAATGACGGAGTATATCTATAGCGCACGGGTTTATCCGGCGTGACCTCAGCAGGCGTAGACACTTTCGTTGAAGGTTTAGACAAACGTACCTGCTTCTCGTTAGAATGTTGGATCGTTTTTTCTATGACAAAATCGCCTAATTCAGAATCGGTAGGCAATCTTTCCTGATTCAGCGAAGCAAACTCAGTCGTGTGAAGATCGACAGGTGGAGGTAACTCCATAACCAAAGGGTTTTGAATCGTAATAAACTCCATAGGCGGCACTATCTCGGTAGGGTCGACTTTTGATGGGGTAGCCTCAGATTTCATTTCTTCAACCTGAGGATTATTTGATTCGTTTGATACGAAGCTAACCAAAAGAGTTTGTGGTAAAGGAAAGTTAAACTCCCAAATACTGATAGCCGCCAGCACACAACCCAATGCTGCCGGAATGAATAAAGCAATTCCCATAGCCCACAAAAATGCAGGCTTTTTAGAGGACCTTTTTAATTTAGGCCTAATAATAGGAACTTTATTCATTCAGCACATTGACAAATCTCAATACACAATAAGATTCTTTTTATTTATGTTTATTTACCATAACCCAAAGCTTCACGTATGCGTAAAGCATAAGCTTTTGCCTTGGCTTCATAACTTAGTTCTTCATCTTGGTACAAGATACCGCGTGAAACGTTCACTAAAGGTGGGGCACAACGGCCGGAACCTGACAAACTTGACAAATCACCACCCTGAGCACCTAATCCCGGAATCAAAAGAGGGGCATCGGGAATACGTGTTAAAATTTCAGAATCCGCATTAGTCAAACCAACAACCATACCTACGGAAGTAGCACGCTTTTCTTCTTGAGTGCGGCGAACCATATCACCAACTAATTCATAGACATAACGTCCATCAGCCAAAGTCTGTTTTTCAATATCAACAGAACCCGGATTCGAAGTAACAGTCAATAAATACACACCCTTACCTTCGTAATCCAAGAATGGCTCCAAAGTATCATATCCCATGAATGGGCTTAAAGTAACGGCATCTACACCCAAACGCTCAAAATATGCTTGAGCATAATACTTTTGAGTCTCACCAATATCACCGCGCTTTACGTCAAGAACGATAGGCACTTCCTTTGGCATCTCTCCGATCAAATCTTCCATCATCTTCAAGCCGTCAAGACCCATCGCTTCAAAATAAGCGATATTAGGCTTAAAAGCAGCAGCGTATTCAGCAGTTTGTTTAACAACCTCTCTCAAAAAAGAAGGAATCTTATCCATACCGCTGACTGAAGGACGTGGATCAAGTCCCACACATAAAGCCGAACCTGTAGTGTTGATACGAGCTAAAAGCTTTTCAGAAAATGTCATAGCACCAGATTAAAACATGATCATACTACACAATCAAGTGTCACAACATCCATAAATTTTATTGTGATGCAATTGTTACAATTGTATGCTCAAACTGATGAAGCAAAATTCGGAATCAGAACTCCCACCATTATTTGAAGAATCTGTCGCAGCAGGCTTTCCTTCACCGGTGCATGGGAGAATTGCGACCCAATTAGATATTCACGAACGATTAGTCCCTCATCCTAACTCCACCTTTTTTGTAAGAACATCCGGAGATTCCATGTCAGGAATAGGCATCCTCCCCGGCGATATTTTGGTAGTAGATCGATCAATCACACCAAAACACCAAGACATCGTTATCGCTCAATACCAAGGCGAATTTACCGTCAAAAAACTCATCATCACGCCAACAGGCTACGAACTGCATCCGGAAAACCCACGCTACCCAATTCTCCATCTTCAGCAAAACCAACTTAACCAAATTTTTGGAGTCGTTACCTCGTCTTTTAGGGAATACACGTATAATAATAAAGAGAATTAATTGAAATAAGCATTTCTTCTTGGATATTTAATAAGGTGCTGAGCATAGGATTTGTTCGCCGATGAGGAATAAATCCCCCATCACTCACAAAATAATCCTGATCACGGTAGTTCCACGGGTAGCGTCTTTCAGCCGCAACCCGTGGCTACTATCCTCGTTTTGACAAACGAGGGTAACCCGCCAAAGGCGGGTAATGCATACTAGTAGATGAAAAGGGAAAATAAGTAGCCGAGTAGTTATCGTTTGTTTGAGACATATTCAAACAGTCGAAGTGGAAAGATAAAGATAAACAGTTTTTTGGCATTATTGCCGATGAGTTTCATGCATTTATTCACAATAAAGGACCTTATAGATCCATGTGATCACGCATTTTTCAAATCATGCATTCATGATCAATTAATACATACCAACATTGAAGATAAGCGCGTGACTGATACATTTACCCACAGTAAATAAATACCTCGCCATCTTTGGGTTCATCTGCTCGTTACCTTCATGCACCAAGAACCATAAACAAATACCCGCTATACGGGTTACCCAAACTCGTCAGAGTTTGGATAATAGCCTCGGTGTTGCGACTGAAAGTCGCTACCCGTGGAAAACGTCAATAATAATAGAAGCCGGATATTCACTTCGAAGGTGTGTCGCCGTTTGGTTCCGGCTTGTTTACTCGTCTCCCGAGTATTCCGATGATCTGCCCACCTGGAATATGATGATCTTGCCTATTAAAAACTCACAAAAGCCGGCTAAAAACCATTATGCTGTAAAACAGAAGAAGCCTCAG
>DKPP01000001.1 GCA_002471255.1 Akkermansiaceae bacterium UBA7331
CTTAATCCGCCTTGAGCTAAAGTGATTGTCGTATTGGTGTTTGAGCCCGTGTTTAAGATGCCGCTAGTGCCACCCTCAAAGCCATTGAGAGTAACATTCGTACCGGCAGGAGCCGTCACGTTAATGGTACCATTGTTGAATATATGAGCTTTATTGGCGACACCTAATTGATCGCCTGAAGAAATATCAAGACTATCGCCGCTAGGAACGATTAAAGTGTTATTGGCATGTTGTGTTAATACCACCTTACCTCCTGAAGTGCCTGTCACCGTATAAATGTACTTAAATGCGGCATAGCTTGAGCTTAAGGAGATTTGGCTTAATTGACCCGATAAGGTGCCACTGGTAACATTTAAATCAATGGTGCTAGATGTCGTATCATTAAGTAATAATTCAGCTAGAGCATCGGTAAGTTTCAAATCAAGAGTGGAACCTGCACCGAGAGTAATCGTACCACCAGTTGCATCAATAGCTGAAGTTTGGCTACCTGCGCCACTGTACATATTGGAGTTTAGAGCAATGGTGTTACTACCTGTTAAGGTCACATTACCTGCAATCCCCGTTAAAGTCGTGACCGTATCGCCACTCACGCCCGAAGTGATATTCATCGTGCATCCGGAAAGACCACCCAAACTTAATTGACCTATGGTGACACCACTACCGGATTGATTGATGACTAACTCTCCGGTATAGGAGCCCGAGTTTTGGATAGTGCCATTGGAAAGTTCAATTCTATTATTAACAGCTTGGTTATTTAGATTAAGAATGGCTGTTGTAGAAGCCATCGTAGTAGTACCGGTACCTAAACCTGTTTCAGTACCTACAGTAACGGTTCCTTTCTGTATATCCACGCCGCCTGTGAAAGTATTGACACCTCCTAATGTTAGCGTGCCGTCACCTGCTTTAATAATAGAGCCATTTCCCGAAATTATTCCGGTAATGGACATGTTGCCTGCTTGGTCTGTATCTTGGCCTCGATTAGTCGTTGTATTAATTGATTGTACCTGAGTATCAAATGTATTAGCACCTTCAACAAGAGAGATATTAAGTGTGCCATATTCCCATGTGCTGGATAACATACCTAAAGTACTATTTGATAATGACAAGGTCAGCCCTGTATTATAGCCACTTATACCGGTCGCTCCTACATTAATTCGACCATTAGTTACCGTAATAGGACAATTAGTATTTTTTGATAGGGTTAAAGAACCTATGTTAAATTCACCGCCTTGCAATACGTTAATGACACCATTACCATCTTTAAATGAAAGGCCTGCGTTGAGAACGTTGAGAGCTCCACTAATATTCACCGTGCCGGTTTGAGGCCAGTGTGCTAGCATAAAAGCCGCTGTAGCAGGATCATTACTTGTGGTACTACCTGTGATAGTCAATGAGCCACTTGATTCGATGGTAATAGTAGTAGCAGCACTTGTGTCACAGCCAACTAGTCTTCCTGTCGTCACATCGGATCTAATAATTAAATTTGATGCTCTTAAAGAAGTAACACCTCCGATATTTGTCGTTCCTGCGAATGTGGTACTTCCGTTATATGAAGTATAATTACCACCTATATTGACAGCTCCTGTATATGTTACCTGTCCTCCATCTGTTTTAAATAAATTGCCTTCACCTGTAATCGTACCGGACAACGTGACATTGCCACTACCGTAAGGTCGGATAATACCTGTTGAATCGGCTTCAACTTCGATATTTTTGCTAAAGGTAGTTGCCTGATTTTTAAATAACAATCCGGCATTGTTTAAAACTACTTTTTCTACTCCTGCTATTGAATCTTGAGCCCCATCATCTTGGGAAACATTCAATAAGCCGGATAAAATTCTGACAGTACCTTGGTACGCATTGATTCCTGTGATTAAACTGTAAGTAGAATCGCCCCCGCCTGTTTCTGTTGTGTTTCCTATTAAATATAAGTTAAGAGTGGATCCTGCATTTCCTGTAAGATTCAGGTTTGATGTTCCTGTTGCTACTGTGCTATCGGCGGAGCCTACTGTTACCGTACCTGATGACAAGATCAAATTATTGTGTGTAACATTAGTTATGGTTGAAATATTAACAGTGCCGCCGTTAATTGTAAGGTTGCTAGTGCCGATTGCGTTTGCCGCATTGATATTTAAGGTTCCGGCTGTGATTGAGCTTGCACCGGAAAATGTATTGGCATTGTTAATAGTAACGTTACCTCCTTGTATAGTCATGCCTCCTGTGCCGGCGATAGATCCCGTACCTGAAAATGTGTATGTGCCGCCTGTGAACGTGATACCGGAAGGAGTTAATGTTCCATTGATCGTGACGTTTCCTGCATTATTTTCAGTAAAAGTAACACCTGAGTTATCAGTAAAGGCAACATTAGATGATCCATCATTCCAGTTGGCATCAGTTGTGCTCCAGACATTTGTTCCGGCAGCATTATTCCATGTTAGTGTAGCTGAGTAGCCCAATATCGGACTGGTAAGCATACAAGCTAATAAAACTTTTCTAAGAAAATTAGGGAGGTGGAGTTTCATAATTGATATTATTGTTATTATTCTGAATATGAATTAATTAAACGAATTGAATGTTATGATAATAGTTTCTATATAATCATTGAGCATAAAATTCGGGAGTTAGTTTCGATTATCCAAGATAGAAAAAGGCTTTCAATAGTCATAATTTAGAAGTGTACAAACTATCTATCAGCGTAGAATTCCTAGTAACCAAGTCAAGAATAAAATAGATTACTTCTCAAGATATAGGCAATAAAAAAGCCCGCATAAGCGGGCTATGTATTCATTTAAGTGGTACCCATGACCGGACTCGAACCGGTACGTCCTCGCGAACAACAGATTTTAAGTCTGCAGCGTCTACCATTCCGCCACATGGGCGTTCCATTCAATGAATGCGGGGCTATTTTAGTAAATAATATAAATTATTCAAGAAAAATCGGATGCTTTATTGAAAATATTTATCGGGATTGATTTAATATTGTTGATTATCAATGTTTTTTATTTTTGGAGAATTCCCATAATATCGCCTTGTTTGGCGTATAGTTCGGTGCGTTCTGCCGTATTGGCTAGTAAATCCGGTGCCAATTGGATTTTGTTTGGTTCAAAAATGGTGATTACGGTTGATCCGCCAAAGGTGAAATAGCCTTTTTCCGCACCTTTTTCTACCGGCTTATTGGGCGTATAGGTTTCATGAATGGCTCCGACACCTGTGGCGCCTACTTCAATAAGTAATACATCACCCCATTGTTCGGACTTCAATTCGGTAATGGTTCTTTTATTTGTCCATAACCATGCAAGTTTATTTCTGAGGCAGTAGGGTGATACGCTGGCTAAGCTGCCGCTGACTCTGCGAGTGGTGGAAGGGATGCCTGCAACCGGGAAGTGGAATCGATGGTAATCTACCGGACATAGTCTGGATAAGATTAGTGTGCCATGAGCATATTTTTGAGCCAATTCGACAGAATCTAACAAAGCAGTGAGATCGAATGATTGATTTTTCACAAACACGTTTTCAATCAATGCCGCATCTTGCCAACCCATATGGCGGGCATCGGCGGGAAATACTGCCGTCATTTCGTCTCCAAGGATCGGGCGTGCCTCGGGTGTGAGCTTACGAGCAAAGAAATCATTGAAACAAGTAAAGTCTCCTACTTGTTTAATCGATTCGTTCATATCGATTTGATATTGGTCAATAAAGGGAGGGATACTTTTGATACTACCTGCACGATTCATCCACCAACCCATGATGTCAGAAAAGAAACGTCGTTTAATCAAGGTATGAAGAGCCACTTTGCCTAGAGTTGAGCCATATATCCATTTTAGGAAATGCTCCCCCATGACTTGTTCCTCTTCATATTGCTTGGTATAACGATCAAAATAACGAATTTTTTCCATAATCGACGATTTGCCTTTAAGTCAAGGATGCCATAGATGAGTGATAGCGTCTAGACTAATCATGAGTAGGTAAAAGTCCATAAATCGGTCTGTGACGCGAGAATAGCTTGATTATTCAAGTGAATCATGTTCAAGTATCCACCCTAAGCCCGTTAAATACATTTTGACCGACTATGAAAGCTTATTATATTTTTCAACAAGCCGACGACCAAACCACCAACGATATTTTGGATTGGATGCGTAACCAAGAGCGTGCCATTTATCGTGCCGCCGTTCGTGAATTAGGTGCCTTAAAGAAATTACGTCCTGAATATGTGCAACGTAAGCCTCTTCCTGAACAATTTGCATGGATTAAAAAGATGCTTTCATGGAAGCCAAGTAATGAAATTGGTGATCACTTGTTGCAAGTATGGTTGCTTCGTAAGCACCCAACCATGTTAATCGAGTTTTTAGATACTCTCGGTATTGAGCATAACGGCCACGGCGTTGTTGACGTATTGCCTGAAGAATTAGACACTGAAAAGTTGAAAAAAGCCGTAGATGAACTTTTTGTTAAATACTCTCCGGGTGTTGCTTCCGTTTATCTTCAAATGTTCCAGCTTCAAACTGAAGATGGCTGGGATAACTTGGCTGACATCTTAGCTAATGACGAACGAGTAACTATTCGTTAATCAAGTTTGACAATTTTGATATGAAAAAGGCCGCTCTGCAATGGAGCGGCCTTTTTGCGTTTGAAGTGAATGGAAAGTTTAGCTTTTTATTTGCGATTTAATTCAATCACGTAAGTTTCCGAACCTTCGGGGTTTTTGTAGCCTTGAATATCCAAGGATTTAAATTCACTGTTTTTAGCTTCAATAATTTCTTTGACCTTCGTGCCTTGAGGTGTTTCGTTATTGTCGCATATAGTTGTATTGAGTTTGGTAATGTCCAGACTAGAGCGTAAGCGCAGAGTATCTTGGTTTTTAGAGAGAGGCACATCCGTTTTGATCATCGGTTGATATTCTCCAGGTATATTAAATGACC
Organism: Akkermansiaceae bacterium UBA7331; assembly: GCA_002471255.1. Classification (GTDB taxonomy): domain Bacteria; phylum Verrucomicrobiota; class Verrucomicrobiia; order Verrucomicrobiales; family Akkermansiaceae; genus Akkermansia. Next base: position 4,920 of record DKPP01000001.1, read on the forward strand.
ATATTTTATCATTGAGTCTAACACTTGGTAAAAGTGATGCTATTTCCGGAATTACATTTGTGATAATAGGTGTGCAGACACTTGTACCATCTTTTGTGGTAAATTGTAATTTAGTATGGTTATCAGCTAGAGTTTTATTGACTAAGCCTTCAATTTCTTTCCATGCATTGCTCAGAGCCGTATGGTTTTTGACGCCATGAATATAGGAATATTGTAAATAAGGTAAGGAACCTGTCTTTGCAGATATGATTTCAGGCCATTTAATATCTTGATCAAAGGTCAAAATTTGGGCTGATTGAGGAGCAAGACCTGCGCTGATGTTTGTTTGTATATTCGTAATCTTGGGGCATAACTCTTTTAATGTATTTATTGCGAGTACTTTCTTATCATTGAGAGTTATATTTTCGTTTTTTGCGTTAAATTCAAAGGAATTGAAGCAGATATATCCGGCGAGACCCACTGCCGAGGATATGTAGGATATATTGTTGAGCATCAATTCTTCATTAAGAGAAGTATAATTATAGTAAAGTGCGTTTGGGGTATTGGCAATGTTGGCGAATTCCGGTTTTTCATTACCCAACACCATAGAAAACGGTACTTGGATTTTTAGTTGCAGGTTAGCATTTGAAGAACCTAAGGTAAACGCAGCTCCCCCTTTGGATGCCATCATAGTATTATTGAATGTGATGAGATTTTTATTCATCACATCGATAAATTGATTAACATAGGATGGTAATTCCGTGATAGTAGCTTGTTCTTTTCCTTCAATTTGTTGCAGACCTTTTAAGATTCCTTTCTTGAAGTTTTCACCCCATTTCGGTAATGTCTCCGAAACTGTTTTTGCATAGCTTGTAATGACCGATTCACTGACGTAGCCCCAAGATTGGTATTGATAGTTTTTCTCGTCAATTTTCAGAGCAGAAAGGAATTGAGGAGAATGAATGAGTGCTTCGTTATCGTTTGGTTTCTTAGCTTGCGTCTCAGGATTGGTACATATGAAAACGATCCATTTATCATCCAATTGATTTAAGATGATATATAAAGGAGTTTCTCTAAGCATATCCAAGGTGTCTTCTGAGAAGAATTCCTGAAATTCCGTTTCTCCCGCCAAGGCACAAATTTGCTCGAGCATTTCGGCCACATTGATTGTGATTCCTTTAAATGGAATTCCATTGTATGTTTCATTGACGAATACAAGAGGAAGACTCAAATCTGCCGAAGAGGAAAGAGAGTCGATTTGGTTGTGAATCTCAGCCGAAATTCTTGGATCTGCGTCAAACGCGATGGCAATAAGAGGATCTGAATAATTTTTTGAGTCTTTAAGAATGGTAGCATATTGTTTGGTCGTTTCGCGGCCTATCTCCTTTAATTGTTCTTTATCTTCTGCTGACTCAGGGTGCCCTGTATTCATCACCAGACTCTCTATAAAAATCTTAAGGTTATGAGTTGAGCTATGAATCATGGCATTGATCATTTTTACAAGATTAGCACCTCCCATTTCGAATGTTTGTTCACTATTAATCTGAAGTGAATTTGTGGAAAATACTTGCCCAAATGCTATAGCAAAAGAATTCATCATGGGTTCATCCGTATCAGCATCAAAAGTGCCGAAGATGTAGTTGCCAAGCTCGGAATCTTTTACAGCATGAACTATTTCAGGAATATCTAAAAGAGCAAAGGCATAAGAACTATTGGCTTGAAAATAATCAGCGATGGACAAAGTCACTCCATTTTCAGTTAATTCGGTGATTTGTTTATCTTGATCAACATTAGTTTTGTCACTAATCAAACTTGATTGTGCTGATTGACTTGGATCCTTAACGGGATTATCGGCAACAGCAAGTGTACCGAAAGTAAGAGGAAGTGCAGCACAAGCGGCAATGTAAGCTTTCATAATATGAAAGAATTTAACCAAGATATTAAAAAAATCAATCATTCTTGGTTTGATGGTCCCTGAATCGCGTATTTATGTGGTTTTGCATGACATACTGATGCCAAATGATCTAATTATCTTGAAAGTGAGGATAAGTTCATGTATTTGAAGCGCCATTATGACACCAACCACCTGTTCTACTAAGTGTGACGGTAAAGCGATTACGATGGAAAATGGAGAATTATGTGTGCCTAACACACCTATTATTCCTTTTATCATTGGTGATGGCACCGGTCCTGAAATTTGGGGTGCTGCCTCTCAAGTAATTGATGCTGCAGTAGCTAAGGCTTATGGTAATGAAAGAAAGATTGTTTGGCATGAAGTATATGCCGGCGAAAAGGCTTTTAATGATTTGGGAACATGGTTGCCCGATGAAACAATGGATGCTTTCCGCCAATATTTGATTGGTATTAAAGGTCCTTTGACTACTCCTGTAGGTGGTGGTATTCGCAGTTTAAATGTGGCCTTGAGACAAGGGCTTGATTTGTTTGTTTGCTTAAGACCTGTACAGTACTTTAAGGGAATTGAAACTCCGGTAAAGGCACCTGAAAAGGTAGATATGGTTGTTTTCCGTGAAAATACGGAAGATATTTATGCCGGTATCGAATTTAAAGCCGGTGATGACGATACTAAGCTCTTTTTTGAAACGATGAACAAATTGTTCCCTGATCGTATGAAAAAAGTGCGTTTCCCTGAGAGCTCCGGTTTTGGCATTAAGCCTGTATCTCAAGAGGGTACGCAGAGATTAGTAAAAGCTGCTATTGATTATGCAATCGCCAATGATCGCAAGAGTGTTACTTTGGTGCATAAAGGCAATATCATGAAGTTTACTGAAGGCGGATTCCGTGATTGGGGTTATGAATTGGCTCAAAAGGAATATGGCGCCACACTCATTGATAATGGACCATGGATGCAATTGCCAAACGGTATTGTGATTAAAGATTGCATTGCAGATGCCTTCTTGCAAGAAATCCTTCTTCACCCTGAGAGTTTCGATGTTATTGCTACTCTTAATTTGAATGGCGATTATATTTCTGATGCTTTGGCTGCTCAAGTAGGCGGTATCGGCATTGCACCAGGTGGTAATATCAATTACTTAACCGGTCACGCTGTTTTTGAAGCTACTCATGGTACCGGTCCTAAATTAGCCGGTTTAGACAAGGCGAACCCAAGTTCCGTAATCTTATCTGCTGAAATGATGCTTCGTTACATGGGCTGGACTGAGGCTGCCGACCTTATTATTCAAGGTATCGAAAAAATTATTACATCTAAGCGAGTAACATTTGATTTGGCTGAAATGATTCCAGGATCTACCGAATTAAGTTGCTCTCAATTCGGTAGAGAACTTGCTGAAATTATAGGCTAATTTCTTCGTCAATTATTGATTTAAAATCTCCATTCCTTTTATTGGGATGGAGATTTTTGCATTTCTACGCGTCTTTTATTTTATCCGGGCGATATTGAGGGTCGATTTGAGAGAGTTTTTTGGCAATGGGTGCCACTAATTGTTCATAGCCTTTCGCATTGATGTGTACCGGATCTGAGAAATATTGCTTATCGGTAGTACCTTCTTTTGTGCTCAGATATGGGGCAAGATTTAGGTAAAATACTTTTTTGTTGTCCGCTAATTTTTCATAAGCTTTATTTGTGCTGATGATCGTGTCTCGTAATGCTTCTTCTTGTCGCGGTAAGATACTTAAAAGTAAAATTTTCGATTGTGGGCATTGAGTTTTTAACAAATTTAGCATGGCATTCATGTTGTCTGCCACGGCTTGTGGTTTGTCTTTTCTGTGTCCTATGTTATTGGTTCCTAAAAGTAAGATGATAACACGCGGTTGATGCTTGCTTAATTCCCCATCTGTTATTCGGAAATAGGCATTATCAATATAATCAAAACCGAATCCCATATTGACCACTTTATGAGAGCCGAATAGTTTATCCCAGGATGCTTGGGCTCGTGGTTTAAATTGTTGGCAAACCGGTTTGCCTCCCCACATGTGTGTAATGCTATCGCCTATGATGACATACTCAGGTTTTATCGTAACATTGAGTTGGGTAACTTGTTCGTGACGTGTTTGCCAATGATATGGATCGCGTTGGTGCGGTTCGGGTTTTAGCGTTTCCGGTAGATTTTCTTTTGCTACAAGTGGGCTTATTAAAGCGATAGAGCCCAATAGAGCCGAGTACAAAATATTCATTTTTTATGATACGTATGAAGAAGTACACATCTTACATGTATTGATTACGTCTTGATTGATAGTAAGTCTTGTAGATGCGGTGACGCTTTCTTGACATGGGGTGACAATTTTATAATATGTGAGTGTGAAGATTTTTACCAATATGACCTTAGGGGCTGTTTTTGCAACAAGCGTTTTAGTTTCATCTGCTTGGGCTGCTGAAGATAAAGCAACATTGCCAGATTTAAATGACAGTGCCTATATTTATGGGCAAAAAATGAAAAAGTCAGATTTAAAGGGCAAAGTTATCTTTTTTGAATATTGGGGTATTAATTGCCCTCCTTGTATAGCCAGTATCCCTCATTTGCAGGAATTGCATAAAAAATTCCAGAGCAAAGGATTTGTCGTATTAGGTAGTCATAGTCAAGGTTTGTCTCCGAAAGTTAAAGAATTTTTAGAATCAAAGAAAGTTACTTTCCCTGTTTATCAAGGTTTAAGTATTCCCGAAGCACGATGCCCGGGTGGTATCCCTTATGCAGTATTGATCGGTGCAAACGGTAAGATTGTAGCAAAGGGTAATCCAACTCAATTGTATGATAAGGTTAAGGCTGAGGTAATGAAATCTGAAAAGGGTTTTCCAATTTTGGAGGGAGTAGAGCTTAAGCAATACAAATCATTGGAAAAAGCCCTTGTTAGCAATGGCAAAAATTTAGAATCTAAAATAACCCCATTGCGCCAAAAGACGGATGATGAAGAGGCTCAGGCCGTATGTGATGCTTTCGATGCTTGGGTGCAAGATTCTAAAGAACAAATCCAAAGCTTGATTGATTCCAATCCTTTAAGAGCCATCCAAGCCATCGTGCAATTGAAAGCAGCCGTACCAAGTGTGAAAGATTTTGACGAAAGCCTTGCCGAGTTGAAATCCAATAGTGATCTATCTCGTTTGGCTGATATTCAAAAGAAAGTTTCCGATTTGGAAGCTAAAAAAGGTAAAGGAAAAAAGGTTGCCGAACGTGACGTTGAAGCCTTGGAAAAGAGTTTAGCTAAATACTTGGAATCGGATAAAGCTTCCAGTAAAGCCGCTGCGGAAAAAATCCAATCTGAATTGGAATCCTTAGGTGGTGCCGAATAGTTTTAATGATGATCAAGACCGCCAAATTACGATTTGGCGGTCTTTTTGTTTACTCAGATTTACTGATTTAATTCAGTGATGCAAATTGAAAGTGCATCCAATCATAATCTCTTTCTTTGCCGAGGGAAGTAGCACCTTCTTGTTCGACAAATTTCCAAAAAGCGTCGTAATCAGCTCGAGAAAGACGTGCTTTAGGCGCATGCTCATTTAGACCATTATGATTAGGGTCAATGTCTATGGCGATACCCCATGCATGCAAAGAAGTGGCTTTGCCCCCGATAATGGCTCTGTTGTTAAAACAACCGCCCAAAACATCTAATCCTAATTCACTCAATCTTTCCAATCCGTAATGGTCGAGGGTGTTTTGAAAGATGTTTTTTAGTGATTCCGCTACAAGATGGTGGCATCTTAATTTTTGGGTCGTAGTCGTCATTTCCCATGATAATTTCATAGGATACGGTAAATCAATGGTCACGAGATTTGCCTGCTTGGCTGCCACCCCGAATATGGATTTACCCGAACGTACTTCGCTTTGGCTAGGCCATTTAGTTTGAGGGACAAGACCGAGTGCTTTTTTAATCGCTGCGCATGTTTTTTCTCTCGGTATGCCATCGGCTTTAAGTTTGAGATGGTTTTGTATGAGTTTCCAATCGTTTTGCATAGGAGCCGATCTAAACATTCGACCGGTATCAAAACAATGATTAGGCGTTTTGCATCATTCGTGCCAGAGAGGAAATGATTGATGAATAATTGATTTTGATCTGAGTCTTTTTCTTTTCCGTAATTGATGCCTTGAGATCGCGACTTTGCTTAATTTAGCTTGAAAGCTCAATGCCTACAGGGTAGATTGGCGGAAATGAAATTAAAAATTTCCCTACTATCCTTGTGCCTACTCTCCGGGCTTACTAGTGCCTTTGCTTATCCTTTAATGCCGAAGTCCGCTAGTGAATATGTGCAAGATAAATCATTTGCTTTTGAAGCGGAATATGATTCTCGATATGATTATCAAGGTATACCGGTATCTTCTAAGATGAATCATGATGGCGTATTTGTTTTTAAAGGCGAAATGGAAATGCCTCTTGCGTCTAGTGGATGGAGTCAATTATTGACGGCGGAATATCTAGCTTTTTGTGATGGTTGGCTTGAGAATACCAATGGATTTAACGCTTCTTGGTCAGCTAAAAAAGAAATTTTCCCTAATTTGTATTTCGAGGGTGGGTACGGATTGTTATATGGCGGTTTGCCCGGTTCTTTGAGCAAATGGAGAGGCAAAGCTCCCCATTCTTTAGCTCAAGTATTTAACGCAGGTTTAAAATACGAAGATTCCGGACGAGGCCTATTTGCTAATTTTGATACACAATATGGTTTTTACGGTTTGACCGGATGGAGATTTGGTCTCGAAGCAGGAAAACGATTTGCAGGTGTCGCCTTGAATGGAAGAATGGATGCAGTAGCCAGTGTAATGACCTATTATTCTTTAAGTTATTGGTGTGGTGGTGTGACCGGATTTGATTCTTTTGGTTTCAGATTTGCTTTACCGATTAGAATTACAGGACATGATGAGAAAAAAGGCTTACAACTAGAGCCTTTCATTCAAACCATTTGGGCAGGGAATAATGCGTCTCGTGTTAATAGACGTATGGAAGCACCAATTATGGATGAGTTTGACCTCTCCGTAGGGGTAAAACTCCGTTATTCTTTCTAAGATAATCCTCAACTAACTACCATGGATGATTCTGAAACAACGTTTGTAAAAAGGTTCTTACGCCATATACAAGCAATTGTCATATTTTTTCTGCCCTTGATTTGCCTAGCGGTTTTTCTTCAATGGGAATCTATCGGTATCTCTTTTCGACTATTATTTTCCGCTATATGCGTGATTATTCAGTTAATCCTCATTATTCGTATTCTCCCTTGGTTTGGTGATTTTTTCTTCCGTTTGCTTCATTGCGGTTATGGAGCAAATTCCGAAGACGAAATGATCACTCAGGCGAAAAGAATGTGTTATGAAGGTGATAAAAGCGGTGCCATTCAACTATTTGAAGCGTATCGAAAAAAACATGCGGGAAATATCCGTACATGGATTCAAGAGTCATCTTTTTTATTGGATTTACAAGAGTATCACCAAGCTATTGATTTATTGGAAGAAGGCTTAAGGTATTCAATGTTTTGGTCAAAAGAAAACAAAGCATTGTTCTATTTTAAAATTGCCAGCATTTATGCCAATCACTTGTTGAATAACAACAAGGCTATTGATTATTATCGTTTGGCTGCAAGCAAATACCCCTCTACAGCTTATGGTAGAGCTGCTAAAGAAAAATTGGCAAGGTTAGATCGATAAGCTAGTTCAATTTACTTTTCACTCGTTCTAAATTGGCTTTGGCATCGGAATTACCCAACTTAGAAGCTTCTTCATACCATTTAGCCGCTTCAGTCAAATTTTTGTCTACACCATTGCCGGCTTCATACATCGAGCCGAGATTATTCATGGCTTTATCATCTTTCCGGTCGGCTCCCTCCATGTAATAACTAAAGGCTTGCTTAGTATCTTTGCTAGTACCTAATCCTTCTTCGTTAAGATAGCCTAATAGGAAATAGAGACCCGGAATATCATGATTTTCATTTTTTACGACTCCGTTGAGGATGCGTAAGGCTTCCGGATAGTTTTGAGGAGCAAGTGTGCCTTTTATTAAAATTCGGGCTTTTTCGACTAAAGATTCGGGGTCTTTAAGGCTGGCTGCTTTAAAGATATAATCTTTATATGTGGTAAGATTGGGCTGTATGCCAAATCCTTCCTGATTGTATCGCGCCATTCTTTTGTAGGCTCGTATATCAGATTTATTGAGAAGTCGTTGTCCTGCGGATAAGGCATTTGCTATGTATTGCTGTTTGAGAGCCTCATCTTCAGTAATGTGAGAAAGCTTTTCATAATAAGTCGCTAATTGATCTAGAGCCGTATAACTGCCAAGCTCGGCAGCACGCTCCCAGTAATCAATGGCCTCGGGACTTAAAACCGGTACGGTGATTTGTTTTTCATTGCCTTCTTCATCAAGCCACGGAGGAAGTTCTCCATTGTCCGTATCACCAATAGAATGATACACAAGCGAATCATCTTTTGGTTCAGCCGGAGATTCGGGGGCCTTTTCCTCGTTGGAGATAAGCTCTGTTTTATATGCTAATTCGTTAGCTAATTGAAGCAATGACGGTAAATGACCTCTATCTGCTAACATTTTTAATACATGACGATTATCATCAATAAAATAGGAGCAGCTCACCAATGCATGTACATCACCATCCATCCCGGCTGTACTTGCGTATGCCCATGCGATTTCGGAACCTTGTTCATTGCCCATTTGCTCAATGTATGCTTTTGAGATGAGATATAATCCATGAGCATTGCCATTATTGGCTGCCATTTGAGCAAATGCGATCGCTTTGTCGGTATTGGGTGCCGGAGTATGTGTATTATATAGCTCCATCGTAGCAAAAGCTATTTGAGCTTTGGGATCTCCTTCTTGAGCCTGTTCGTAAATGTTATTATATAAATCTTTCCATTGATCATCTTTGAGGTATTCATCAATGGCATTGATCGTGTAAACATCTAAATTTTCCTTTGCATAATTGATGCAACGATTGAGTAGGGTATTGACTACTTCATCTCGAGGTTCATTGGTCAGTAACTCCGGTTGCTCAATTTGGGTCAAACGCAATTTAGCTAATGGATGCTCATCTAATTCAAGAGCCATGCCATACCAATGTTGCATATTTTGCAAATACTCGTTTTTCTCACTCAATGCATCCGATCCGTCTGCATCCATATAAAGGCCATACCAAAATTCACCCAAAGCAATGGCTGCTCTTGAATTACCTAGTTGAGCTAGCAACGATAATTCTTTTTGGGTTCTTGATTGTAGTGGTAATTTTCTTAATGTAGGCGTTCCTAAATTAATTTCTACAGGTATGGAAAGAGCCAGTCCATTATGGTGCTCACGCAAATATTTGGAAGCAGCCTCCAAGTCTTGCTGGGTATTTTGGACGGTTGTTGCAAGTTTCCATGCAATATGGCTGTCTAATCTTTTCGCTTGGTTAAGGAGTTCGACATCTGCTTTAGACAAATCTTTATTGGTGATTTCATCTAAGATGGTTGGTAAGTCGCCTTGCTCAATCAGATAGGAACGAAGTTCTTGAAGAGGTAACTTGGCTTCTTTATCGGAAAATACTACAAGTGCACGTAATGCCGGAATGTGGCCTGTTTTAGCTGCCTCGATCAGCAAAGGTAATTCCTTTTCCGTGATAATAGGTTTGGCGATTTTAAGTTCTTCCAGTTGCAACTCATCATTATCAGCCAATTCCGGAAGTTGCTTGTTTAAAGAATTTTTCGCCAGTAAATATGATGCATGAGCCTTGCCTTTTTCTCTAGCCATATTAGCCCATTTAATGCCTTCCTCTTGATAATCGTCAGATAACCAAGTTAACATTAAATCCGCTAATTGTAATTGCACATCTGCATTGCCATTTTGTGCCTGTTTACGGAAAGGTGCTAGATAGGAGTCGGCCAAAGCTTTATCAGGCATAGTGATGACCATTAATGCTTCAAGGGCTGTATAATCGCCTTTTTTCGCCAATAGCTCACATTCCTTGATAATTTTGTTTTGATCTTTAGTTCTTGGAATGAACTGAAGGATTCTTTTATCCTCCATCCATAATAAAGGAGCAGGATGTCCTTCGGAAGACGCTTGCTCAAAATAAGTTTTCAGATTGAGTACGCTGGATGGAATGGAATCGATCGCATCGGATTTATTGAGCAGATTATGAGCCCAAAACTTTCCAAGACTCATACATGCTTCAAAATAAGTTTGTGGATCACTTAATGCCTTTTGTGCCGCAATCGTTTTAAGAGTTTTATAAGATGATGCTCTTAAATTAGGCTTTTGTGATTTAGCCTCAGCCAATAATTGATGCGAGGACTGGGTATCGAGCATGGCAGGAGTTTTAGCTTCTATCGGCGTGAACGCGAAAGAATAAATAATGATAGGTGTTGCTAATAAAAATCTGCTCATGGGCTGTGTTTAATATATGATATAAATACCGAAAAATCAAGTAAGTAGCACCGGAAATTTGGCATTGAAGGCATGCAATTACCCTTATAATACGCGCCTGTGAGACAAATGATTCACAAAATCGTTTAAAATATGACAATTGTTGTTGCATCCGGAACAATTTAATTCAGAAAAATAAGACCAATATGAAAGAATAAGTCCTCACAAGCGTAATCATTGACATATGAATTACACCTTATTAGGGATAGCAAACATTGTAGCCATATCCATGGCAATGGGTGCTCCTTTAGCAAAAAATGCTTCCGAAACGATTTGGACTAATAAGCCTGCCAATACGGAAGATAAGAATTGGGAGAGAGAAGGTTATCCTATCGGTAACGGTCGTATAGGTGCGATGATTTTTGCTCAACCTACTCATGAACGATATGCCTTGAATGAAATTTCATTGTGGTCCGGTGGTGAAAACCCGGGTGGTGGATACGGATATGGTCCGGATACCGATAAAAATGGATTTGGCGCGTACCAACCTTTCGGTGACTTGTTAGTAGATATTGAGGGCGATTCCTCAGTGACTGATTTTGTTCGCGCTCTCGATGTAAAAACCGGTATTCATACTACAAGTTTTGAAAAAGATGGTGTCAAGTACACCAGAAAAGCTTTTTCCAGTGCTCCTCAACAAGTGATGATTTTGGAATATAAAGCTAGTGAACCAAAAAAACTTTCTGCAAAGTTCGCTTTTGCCGGCAAACATAGCGGTACCGAAGTATCTGCTAAAAACAATCAATTGTTTCTTAAAGGGCAATTGAAGAATGGCGAGGAGTTCGCAGGTAAGGCTGTTATTGTACAAAAGGGCGGTTCTCTAAAGTCAGAAGGGAATGCAGTAGAGGTGAAAGACGCCGATTCAATCGTGGTTTATGTGGCACTAGCTACTGACTATGTAATGGATCATAAGAAAAATTGGAAAAACAATGTTTCTCCTTCCGTTATCGTTGATAAACAATTATCCGCAGCAGGGAAAGTTGCTTTAGACCAAATTGAAAAGGCTCATTTGGCTGATATGAAAAAATACCTCAATCGAGTGGAAATTGATTTAGGCAAGACTGCCGATGATATTGCCGGTTTGCCAATTGATGAACGTTTAAAAAGATATTCCGATGCGGTTAAGAAGGGTGAAAAGCCTAATGATCCTGATTTAGAGGAACTATTGTTTAATACCGGTCGTTATTTATTGTTAAGTAGTTCACGCCAAGGTAATTTGCCGGCTAACTTGCAAGGTATGTGGAATGATAAGGTTTCCCCGCCTTGGGCATGTGATTATCACAATAATATCAATTTCCAAATGGCCTATTGGGGTGCAACCGTAACCAACTTATTGGAGAGTCATGATGCGATGTTGGATTACATTTTTGCAATGGCTCCTGTTTGTGCGGAAACAACTCAGAAAAACTTCAAAAATGAAGATGGTACAACTCCTAGAGGTTGGACTGTGAGAACATCTCAAAATATTTGGGGTGGTAATGGTTGGGATTGGAACATCCCCGGATCAGCTTGGTATGCCACTCATGCTTGGGAACAATATCTTTTTAATCAAGATAAGAAGTATTTAGCTACCAAGGCTTATCCTATGATGAAAGAAGTTTGCCATTTCTGGGAAGATCATTTGAAAGAATTAGGTGAAAATGGTGCCGGTTTTAAATCCGGTGATCAAAACGCTATCAATACTCCGGAAGTCAAATCTCTGAAAAAAGGAACTTTAGTCGCTCCTCATGGTTGGTCTCCTGAACACGGCCCTCGTGAAGATGGTGTGATGCACGATCAACAGTTAATTCGCGAATTATTTGATAATACCTTGGCTGCGGCAAAAATTGTTGGCGAAAAGGACACCGCTTGGTTAAAATCTCTTAAAGATAAGCGTGATCGTTTGGCCCCTAATATGATTTCCAAAAATGGTTATCTGCAAGAATGGATCGTTGACAGACCTAACAACATTACCGGTCACCGCCATACGTCCCACTTATATGCGGTATATCCGGGTAGTGAAATCAGCAAGGTTAAGACACCTGAATTAGCTCAGGCTGCTTTGAAGAGCCTGGAGTTACGTGGTACGGGTGGTGACAACCACCGTTCATGGGTATGGCCGTGGAGAACAGCTTTATATGCACGCTTTGGAGAAGGTGATAAGGCTCATCAGATGCTTAGTTCTTTGTTGACCTATAATATTTTGCCTAACATGTTGACGACCCACCCACCAATGCAGATGGACGGTAACTTCGGTGCACCTGCAGGTATGTCTGAGATGTTATTGCAATCACATGCCGGTGAAATCGCATTACTTCCGGCACCGACTTCTGAGTGGAAAGATGGCTCTGTTAAGGGCTTACGAGCTCGTGGTAATATCGTAGTCAATTTTGATTGGAAAGATGGAAAAGTTACCAATTATGAATTGATTTCGCCGGACTCTAAAACTGTTAAGGTACGCGTTAATGGTAAACTAGAGAAAGCGACGACCAAAGCCCCTGCTAAACCTAAGGCAAAGAAATAATTTTGGATAAATCAGACGTGATCTCATTTTTGAGTTCACGTCTTGCTATTTTCCCCATCAAATTGGTGGGGATTTTTAGTACTCTCATGGCATGAACTTTTTGATATCCGATTGCCTGATTGTTCCACAAACTAATGGCTTGCATCAAATTTTCCTTATGTGGCCCGCAAGCGACTAATTTGTTTTCTTGCCTAATATCCGGAATGGTTTCGATTTGAATATTAGGATCCGTTTGTTGGCAAAAAAGTGTAATTGAGTCGAGATCTACCAATTCGCCCAAGACTTTGACCAATCTGTCGGCTCGTCTGATAAATGTAAGTTGCCCAGCTTTCAGTTCGACGATATCTTGAGTTTTCCATGCTAGATCAGGGTTTTGTTTTTCTAGAATGAAATTGTCATCGCTGTTCGTAAGTAATCTTCCCCATAATTGACCTTCCCCGTGAATCGAAGCCAGTCCATTATTGTCAGTTGTGACTTCCCAATGGGGTAATATGGTCAATTTGTCGGTATGGAATGGCTCATTTGGAAATGCTGTAGCTATTTGAGAGCCTGCTTCCGTCATTCCGTAGCTTTGTACAATTGGCCAGCCTAGATTTCTTGCCTGTAGTCCGGTTTTTTCATCCAGTTTACCACCTCCTACGATAATGGTCTTTAGGGATTCCGGTGCCTGTAGTTGTTGAGAGACGATATCGACTACCTGAGTAGGGACGAGTGAAGACCAATGAGAGTTGGTTTCTCTAATGAGTTTTTGATATTGTAGAGCATTCCATTTGCCGTGTAGGGGGGAGACCTTTACTCCTGCGAAATGGGCGCGTAACCATATCATTGCACCTCCTACATGATAATACGGCAAGGGGTTGCACCAATCGCCTTGATGAGCGTTGAGGTGTTTATTGGCGGCAATGGCATTGACCTTTAATGCTTCTTGAGTAAATAAAATTAATTTTGGGGGCGCCCCTGAAGATCCTGATGTGGCAAATCCTACCAAATCATTAAGTGCATGGCTCTTTAGAAACTCCTTAGCTCGATTAGCCCAAGGCTGTAAATGAGAAGGAGCCATAATGTATGGCCCCTCAGAATCTTGATGCAACCATGGAATGGGATTTGCATTCATCGTCTAATGATCTTTTTATGAACGCACTCTTTTGAGAGTACGCCATCTTTCTTCCATTTTAGGCTTTAAAATTTCTTCAATCCAAGCATAAGCGGCTTCAAGCCCTTCGGATTTAAATATTCTACCGATTTGAGCTTCGACTCCTGTAGCATTACCTGTGCGTCTCAAAAAATCATTGCTGGTAAATTCGATAAAGAGTTTACCGTTGATTTCGCCCTCACAAGATAAAATCCATTCACGCACCCAAAGGGCTAAAATGGCATCTCCTACCCATGCCTCAATGCGTAATCGCTCTTCGGTGGCTTTATCTATTTTTCCTTTAAACATGATTTAGGCAAGAGGTTTGATCGTTGGCTGTACAGGATTTGGCTTTACAGCAGGGGCTTGCTCTTTTGGTTGAGAGTTAGGTAATGTAGGTAAATTATCTGCGTTGATCGATGATTTATTTTGAGAAGGTGGGATTGGTGGTTGATTAGCCGGATTTAATGGTTGTGGTGTTGCTTTGTTGTTAAGCTGCACATCCATGACAGTGGCTCCTTCTCTAGCTTTTAATTTCGCTTCTTGAGCGGAAATTTGCTTTCTTAGTGCCGTTTCGGAATCAGTGGACCAATAGGAAGAATCCAACTCGATGAAAATATTCGAATAAGGCAAACTTGTGCCGGTTTTAATCACAAGCACTTGATACTGCTTGACTGCATCTTCCATCATCCCATTGATGATATTACTTTTAAGGGAAAAATGCGTTCTGCCCGGCAATAGTTTATTTATTTGAGATCGATATTTTTTGATGCCCGGAGCATAGTCTTCCTGAATATCATGCAATTCCGAACACACCATAATGCGAGGAACCGTATGGCCCTCAGCTTCCAAAACATCTAAAACATTGGAAAATACTTCTTCAGCCGGCTTGTGTGTGACCATCGTCGTTGTCGATGCTCCACTATAGGCAGGGAATGATGATTCTCCTATGACAATCCAATTTCTGGAACCAACCTTTGATAAGTTCTCAGTTAATTGTGTATGCCACGCCTCTTCCGTAGAATGCGTAGGTGTTTGACAAGCTGTCAAACCTACGATTCCTAAGGCAATTAAAGAAAATTGAGTAAGTATATTGATCATTATGATGGGGGTTAGACCCCAGCAAGATGGCTAGGTGTTCGTAATTAATCGATTTTTCTTGAGCGAGGCTCGCGATTCATGCTTGGGCAAGTGCCCTGAATAGTAGCAAATGGAGCACCTTGAGTAGGGGCTGCTTCAGTAAATGCCACACCCGGTAATTCGGTAGGGATACCTTGTACCGGAAAATCTTTACGTAATGGGTGGTATGGATATTCTTCCCACATCAAGATGCGGCGCATATCCGGGTGATTGCTGAATTTGATACCCATTAAGTCCCAAACTTCACGTTCATTCCAATCTGCTGCTGCGAATACTTTAGTTGCCGTAGGAACTTCTTCGTTTTCATCAACAAGCACTTTAAAAGTCAAGTTAACACCTTGTTCTGCCTGAGTTACGGTGTAAACGACTTCGAAGCGTGGGCTTTGTCCAAAATTATCAACGGAGCAAAGATTAACCAACATATCAAAACCTAAGGCATCACGGCTCCAACGAAGGACTTCGGGAATGTCTGCTGTTTTGACAGTCAAGGTAACATCTCCACGAAAATCAGAGCGATGAATGATGGTTTCTTTGCCAAAATGGGCAATGATTTTATCGGCTGCGTGGGTGATTTTGGATGTTAAGGAAGACATGGTTGAAAAGGAATAAGCGGGTTAAAATTATTGCAAAGGCATTTGAGTTTCCAAAGGAAGCGGAGCATTTGCTTGTCTTGGAGATTCCTTCTTAAAGAGCTTTTTGGTTGGGCTTTCCGTGTCAATTTTCTTTTGAAGTGTGATTAAACCTTCAAGTAAAGCTTCCGGACGAGGAGGGCAACCGGAGATGTAAACATCTACAGGTAAAATCTTGTCTACGCCTTGTAAAACGGAATAGGAGCGGAACATACCACCTGTAGACGCACAAGCACCCATAGCGATGCACCATTTAGGCTCAGGCATTTGGTCCCAAATACGACGTACTGCCAATGCCATTTTGTAGGTAACCGTACCTGCCACAATCATCGCGTCAGCCTGACGAGGGGAGAAACGCATCACTTCTGCACCGAAACGAGAAATGTCGAAACGAGAAGCAGCCGTAGCCATTAATTCAATAGCGCAGCAGGAAAGACCCATAGGCATTGGCCATAGGGAGTTTTTACGGATCCAGTTAAGGGCGGCATCCAATGTCGTAAAGACGAAATTGGCTTCAGCATTTGGATCAAAAACGCCTGTTTCCTGAGTTTGAGTATCGAGATCTGTGGCCATGGTGAAATATTAAAATCTTGCTGGCATCAGTTTAGCGACATGATGCCGAGTCTCAAGCCTTAAATGTAGGAATTGTTTAATTTCATCGGATTTTTAGCTAATTATAATCCCGATGACGTTATTTATCTAAGATTGGTAGATACGAGGGATTCTTGCCCCGATGCTTGTAAAGATTTCCCAAGGGATGGTACCTGCTTTTTCAGCTAATTCCGTCACGGGTACATTGAGACCCAGAATTTCAGCTATATCCCCGGGATAAACATTTGGTACTTCCGATACATCGATGATAATTTGATCCATCGTGACTCGGCCTAGCACCGGACATGATATGCCGTGTACAATGACACGTGCATTTTTATTTGCTAGGGAACGGAAATAACCATCTGCATAACCGATACCCACAGTCGCTATTTTAGAAGCATGGCTAGTTCTAAAGGTGCTGCCATAAGAAATGGTGTGATTCTCCGGAAGAGTGCGTACAACGGTTAGTCTTGCATGCAAAGATAATGCCGGTTTGAGCTGATCATTCCATTGGGACTCTATAGGCGAGATGCCGTATAAAGCGAGACCGGGTCTAGCTAGATTAGCCGATGGTATTTGATAGGCCAAAGAAGCTGCACTATTTGCGATATGAATCCATTTAATATCAATACTTTGTCGGAGAGTGGCAACGCTTTCTTCAAATAATCGAATTTGTTCTAACGTGGCTTCATGATCTTCATCGGCTGCGGGTAAGTGGGCTCCGATTCCCTCAAAAATCAAATTGGGTAATTTGGGTAAATGATCAATCAGTTCATGGAGTTGGTTCGGTAGGAATCCGCCTCGACCCATACCAACATCAATGGAAATATGCATTTTAAGCTTTTTGCCATATTGTGCAGCTAGTGCTTGGAAATGTTGCGCGTCTTCTATGGTTGATACGAAGGAACACCAATCATTTTCTACTAGTTCTTCTCGCTCTTCGGGGAAAGTAGCACCCAAAATGTAAGGTTTTGTTCTGCAGCCGCTTAATTTTAAGCGACGAGCTTCTCCGACATTTGCTACGCCAAAGTATGTAATACCTTCACTATCCAAAGTACGAGCAACGGCCTCTAAACCATGCCCATACGCGCTGGCTTTGACCACCGGCATAATCGCGCAAGTCGGTGAGGCTTTTTTAATAATTCCAAGATTGTGTCGGATTGCTTGTAAATCAATTTCAGCCCATGCTCTGGGAGGACTTGTTGTATACATATTGAGTGAGGATGTGAACAAGCAAATCTACCCCTCGCATGAGAGTATTGCAAGGGGGATTGTGCATTTGACGGATAATATGATGTTAAAGGAAAGTCATCGCATCAATATCGATGACGGTTGTGATGTCGTCGCCGAGTTGTGCTTCTTGTATGGTTGATTTAAGAAGCCTTGATAATTGTCTCGCTGTAGGCGCTTTGAGCGTGATCTGAAATCTGAATTGCCCATGAGCCTTAGGGATAGGCGCCGGTAATGGCTCTGATACCTCAATTGATGTTCCTTCGGTCGCTTTTTTTAATCGAGTGGCAAGTGTGTTCATGGCGAACTCTGCCAAATTTTCATGTTGAGATCGCACTGTTAAAAGAGCCATGTGAGAGAAGGGCGGTAGATTAAAGGCCTGTCTTATTTCCAGCTCTTGCTCAGCAAAGCCATCACTATCGTGTCTCCTTGCGAATTGTAATGCAGGAGATTGTGGCGTGAATGTTTGAATAATCACTTCTCCATCGATTTTACCTCTGCCGGCACGACCGGCTACTTGAGTTAATAATTGGAAGGTGCGTTCAGATGCTCGTAAATCAGGTACATGCAGACCTAAATCGGCATTTAATACGCCTACTAGAGTCACATTGGGGAAATCTAAGCCTTTGGCGATCATTTGGGTCCCCAAAAGAATGTCGATTTTTTTGGCACGAAATTGATTTAATATGTCGCGTACGGCATTTTTTCTTTTTGCCACATCCGCATCAATTCGAGTGATGCGAGCTTGTCGGAATGTGTTTTTAAGAAATTCTTCCACCTTTTGCGTACCATATCCCTGCAATAAAATATTGGCAGATTTGCATTCCGGACATACTTTGGGTGTGAGGGATTTATAGCCACACATGTGACACAATAGCCGATCATCGGTTTTGTGATAAGTAAGGGGCAGTGCACAATGTAGGCATGACATGACGTGACCACAATCGGGGCATTGTAGAGATCTGGCAAAGCCTCGGCGGTTAAGTAAAAGAATGACTTGTTCACCTTTTTCAAGGCGCTGTTCGATCGCCATTCTCAATCGTTCAGTTAGGATTTGAGGGCCTGATTTGTTTTTACCCTCACTTTTCATATCCAAGATACGAATGAGGGGTAACTCTTGTCCATCGGCTCGCTCCGGTAGCTCGGATAAAGCATATTTTCCAATATCAACATTGTGGATCGTTTCAAGAGAAGGGGTAGCGGAGCCTAAGACGATGCAGGCTTTTTCCATGTGTGCTCTGAGCACTGCCAAATCCCTGCCATGGTATCTCGGTGAGCTTTCTTGTTTGTAAGAAGCGTCATGTTCCTCATCAACAATGATAATGCCTAGGTCTTTAACCGGAGCGAAAATGGCAGATCTTGGGCCAATGACGATTCGAGCTTTTCCTTCTCTAATGGCGTGCCATTCATCAAAACGCTCACCCGAAGATAATAAACTATGTAATATAGCCACTGATCCGGGTAAATGTGCGAATCGAGATTTAAAGCGATGCAGAGTTTGTGGTGTTAGTGAAATTTCAGGAACGGTGATAATTGCCGACTTTCCTTGAGCGACGATTTCTTCTACCGCTTGCAAATAAACCTCCGTTTTTCCGGAACCGGTAATGCCGTGTAATAGGATTGGTTTTTTCTCGGGAGATTGGCTCATCTCGAGAATTTCTTTTAAGGCTTTTTCTTGTCCGGGGTTAAGAGTCTTTTTTTCCGATTGGGTGAACTCTTCCGTTGCGTTTGGGTCACGATGGATTGATTCCTCGCTAATTGTAATTATGCCTTTTTGTACAAGAACTTTTGCCGGAGATAATGCGCTTTGACCTAAATCACTAAGTGGAGCCGATTGATTGGTTTGTTGCAGTAAATAATCGACGATTTGGGCTTGTCTGGGGGCTTTTCCGTAAAGCTTTTCCAGTTCGTCTTGGGGAAATTTTCGAACAAGAGATAAGACTTTGCGTGTTTTTTCCTGTGTGTTTTCTTGTCGAACCATTTCCGGCAACAGGCAACGAAGCATTTGGTCTAGACCTGTGGCGTAATAATCAGCAGCCCAAATGGCCAGTTTAAGCAAAGTTGGCGAAATGAGAGGCTCGGGATCGACTAATTTGAGAAAGGGTTTTAATTTATCCTTCCATTTCTCATCAGGCTCGTCTAATCCGATGATAGTGCCAAAAGCTTGGCGATTACGTAATGGTACGAGTACCCGACATCCGATTTGTGCTAATTCGCACCCTTCGGGTATCGAATAATTCAAGATGAGATCACTCTGACCGTCAACAAGAATTCTCGCGGCATTCATCGTGTTTATTTATAAGCAATAGGGAATCGAGCGATACCGCACATATCTTTGAGTACTTCAATATAGTTATAACCATATCCGTACATCATTTGGCTGACGATTTCACTCTGATCGTAACCGATTTCCAGTGCGATTAAACCATCCTCGGTAAGGTGGTTGCGAGCCTGAGCTAAAAATCGATCAATTATCTCCCAACCTAAAGGGCCTCCGAATAAAGCCGTATGCGGATCTTGTAAAACATCATCATCAAGCTTTTCATCATCTTTGATGTAAGGAAGATTTGCCATAATAACATCAAACTGCATAGGAACTCGTGATATTTCACCTTCACTTTTTGCATCTTCTTCTCCTGTTGATGAAACAGTTTCGTAGAGATCGCTAAAAAGGTCGGTTTGTCTGGTAGAAACTTTGCATCCTAAACGAATGGCATTTTCCAAAGCCAAACTCAGTGCTTGGTCCGATATATCGGCTAATACGACTTCGGATATTTGGTCTTTAAGTTCTAATCCAAGAGTGATTCCTATAATTCCTGACCCTGTGCCCATATCTAAGATACGTAGTGGGCGTTGTTTTGGTAGGCGATTGAGAGTATATTCAATCAATTCCTCGGTTTCGGGGCGAGGAATGAGAGCTCTGGCATCCGTAAGAAATTCTCGTCTAAAAAACTCTGTAGAGCCTAGTAAATGTTGCAAAGGTTCGCCTGCTACACGTCTTTTGAGCAATTCACGAAGAGGGATTAGTTGCTCTTCGGTAATTTGTTTGTCAAATTGTAAATATAAGGAGGTACGATTGCATTGCAAAACATGAGCCATCAAGTGTTGCATGGTGGCTCGAGGTTCTGCCGTACCATGCTTGGTTAAGAATTCCGTGCCGGAATTGAGGACTTCAATTAAGGTTTTCATAACCAAGCTTGGGTGAGAAAATTAGTCTTACTCAAGACCTGCTTCGGCAAGTCTTTCGTTCATTTCTTCGTGTTGTAGAGATGCGATTAAATCGCCCATTTGTCCCATTAAGATACCTGCCATGTTATGAGAGGTGAATCCGATACGGTGATCGGTTAATCGGTTTTGCGGGAAATTGTATGTGCGGATCTTTTCTTCACGACCACCTGAACCGATTAAGCTTCGGCGATGTGCGGAATATTTTTCAGCCTCTTCACGTTGTTTAGCTTCAAAAAGTTTGGCGCGAAGGATTTTCATGCCTTTTTCGCGGTTTTTCATTTGGCTACGCTCTTCTTCACAGCGTACATATACGCCGGTAGGAATGTGCCAAATTTGCACGGCGGATTCTGTTTTGTTAACGTGCTGACCACCGGCACCACCTGATCGACAAACTTCGATACGTAGGTCGTCGGCCTTAATTTCGATATCCACTTCTTCCGCCTCAGGCATCACTGCTACAGTAGCGGTGGAGGTGTGAATACGACCTTGCGTTTCAGTAGCAGGTACACGTTGTACACGGTGTACGCCACCTTCGTATTTAAGATAGCGGAATACTTCTTCACCACTAATACGGCAAACAACTTCTTTAAAGCCGCCAACATCGGAAGGGCTGCTTTCCATGTGTTCGAAACGCCATCCGCGTTCTTCAGCGTAGCGTTGATACATTTTAAGAAGGTCACCGGCAAATAAAGATGCCTCGTCACCGCCTGTACCGGCTCTGATTTCAATAATAGCGTCACGATCTTCTGTCGTATCGCGTGGGAGTAGGCTATATTGTATTTCGCTGAAAAGATGTTCGATTTTAGCTTCGAGTTCCGGAATCTCCATCTCGGCTAGCTCGGCAAACTCTGGGTCATCGCCTTTGACTAACTCTTGGTTGTCGCTCAATTGTTGCTTGGCTTCATTTAAAGTAGCCCAATTATCAATCAATTCTTTTAGACGACGATGCTCACGCATGGTTTCGGATGCCTTTTTTTGATCGCTAAAGAAATCAGGTTCCGCGATCAATACTTCCAATTCTTCCAAGCGTTGTCGGCGTTTTTCAATGAGTGGTGAGTAATCCATAACGTGTGCGGGCGTAGTGTACTAGCTTTTGGGGATGGCTAAAAGTAAAAGATTTGTAATTTTGCTAAAAGTTTTACGCTCAAAACAAAAAAGCCACCCTTAGGTGGCTTTTTATAAAATTGGCATCGCGTACGGGACTCGAACCCGTGTTGCCCGCGTGAAAGGCGGGAGTCCTGGACCGCTAGACGAACGCGACATTTTCGTTTGTTTTGCGGAGTCGTAAATGACTGCGCGGCTATTAAACACGAAAACGAATATGCTTGCAAGCTTTTTTTAGCAAAAAGAATGATTTTTTTGAAATTTATGATTTTTTTGCATCTTCCGCTACCTTTTTAGTGCCTTCAGAAATCGCTTTTTTGATCTCTCTGCTTAGTTTTTTTGGATCTTTCTTATGATCTTCGTAGAGGGCGTTGAAGACAATTGAGCCATCACAAGGATTTACTATGACTAAGTGAGGAGTGTATCTGCTTATTATAAATGCGGCTTTTACTTCTTTGGGGCAAAAGGTTTCCCGTGTTTTGTCTTTGGAAGATATTTCGATAATGGTGCATTTTTTACCTATAATCTTGAGAAAGTCTTCCAATGCCTCGTCTGCGAAAGAGCAGGTGGATTTAGGATTGTGGAGGATATAAGCGACGAGTTTTTTATCTTTGATGGCTTTTGCTACGGCTTGGTCGTTTTCTTTTATAGGAAAGCTTCCTTTCGGTAGAGCTACTGCACCAAAGCTAGTTTGGGCGATGAGGGAGCTGAGTAAACAAATATAAGTAAGTGTTTTCATTGTTAGCAGTTTGATTAGGATGCAGGTTTTTGTCAATTTCTAATAATGTCTCTGTATGAGAGATCTGTTTGAGATAATAAATTATTGCAATACTGATGAAAATTGACGTAGTTTGTTTATTGCTATTTCGAAACTTGTTTGATTTTGATGAAGCTACTTAATAACATATTCTGATATTGATTTATACAAATGTGAATTATTTTTTTTTGATGTTATCGTGTTTTATAGGGTTTTTTATTATTTTATGGTTGAAGTATTAAATATAATAATATTTTAAAATATTGATATTATTTGTTTGTTTTTTTGTAATGAATGTTAATGTGACTTTTTTTGAGCATTTTAGACAACTCTTATCTGTTTGCTTTGTAGTGATATTGTTTTGGTATGTCGTTGATCTATGATTATGAGAGAAATGTAAAAATTTTGGTTCTGTTTTTATTTGAAAGTGCCATTATACGGTGCGATTGGTGTTTTATTTGTTAATTGCTTTCCCCGTTTTTTGTATAAAAATAATCAAAATATGCTAATAGTAACAGATATACGATTATTTCTAGCTGTCTCGAAAAAAGGAACCTGAAAGATAGTTCTATGATTTAATAGACATAAGGTGTAGATGCTCGGTCTTTTATAGATGTTTTGACGAATTTTGTGATATCAAATAGATGCGTTTTGCCGTTTAAAAACGTTTTGTTGTATTAATTTTAGATCAAATATGATTTTAAATTTTATTTTTATTGTAATACTGTGAATGTGTCAATTGTTTTTATGATTTTTTGAAAAAATAGAAAAATATGTGATTTTTTTGCGAGAAAATATTTAAATTTGAGGCCAACTTGACTTACAAGATAAATGCATTATATTTCAATGATGCGTTTTTTATTACTATCATTACTTTTAGGTACGACTTGCCTGTTTGCCGCAGAGACGAGTACTAAGTATCCATCTAATGGGCCGAACTACGCACGTTTTTCAGTGGCTGAACCACCATTAGTGCCGATGCCACAAGATGTGCAATGGTTGCAACGCTCAGTGGCTGTCAAGCAAGCGCGACTTGCTGTGGTAGGAAAAATTCACGATAAAGCACAAATGGACTTTATTATGAAGGAATTGTCCTCTTTTCTAAAAAACCATGAGGTGACTATCAATGAGAAAGCTCCATTTTCCATTACTTTTAAAATCGGTAATGTAGATTTGCCTGAAAATGCGCAAGCAACTTGGCAGAAAGATGAATCCTATAAACTTAGCGCTAATAATAAGGGTGTAGTGATTACAGCTCCTTCAACAAAAGGTTTTTATTACGGTTACCAAACGCTTAGACAGTTGATGCAACGTAAGGGTGGTGCTACCGGTATTGCTCTTTGTAATATTACCGATTGGCCTGATATGCAAATTCGTGGATTCATGAATGATGTGGGTCGCAATTTTATGCCCATGGAGTTAATTGGTGAAGTAGTAGATGCGATGTCTACTTTTAAGATGAATGTTTATCATTTCCATTGCACCGAGCGTGAAGGATGGAGACTTGAAAGTAAGATATTCCCTGAATTGACCGATGCTTCCACGATGACTCGTATGCCGGGTAAATTTTACACCCAAGATGATTTTAAAAAACTTGTCGAAGCTTGTAGAGTACGCAATATCATGGTGATACCTGAGCTTGATATGCCTGGGCATTCGGACGCTTTTAGAAAAGCCTTAAAAATCGATAAGATGAGCGATGAAAAAGCTACCGAAGCTTTAGAGAAACTCATAGCGGAAATTGCTTCACTTGTTCCCAAAGAGCAAATGCCATATATTCATGTTGGTACGGATGAAGTGAAAGCTCATGAAAAAGTCGATGAAGAAATTTTGTATCGCTATTATGGAGCGGTCGAAAAGGCAGGAAGAACGCCGATCTGTTGGCATAAAGGTTTAAAACCTAAGGAATATAAGGGAGCTATTGAGCAAATATGGACAGAAAGAACTCTGTATAAGCCAAGTAAAGGTGGCCGTTATATTGATTCTCATGAAACTTACGTAAATCACCTAGATCCGTTCCAAGCTGCTCAAACTTTGTACTTCCGTCGTCCTTGTCCGTACAAGTTTGCTGAAGGTTTAGGATTTATTTTATGCTCATGGCCTGATTTACCAATTGAAGATCCACGTAATCAAGTGTTGCAAACACCTGTTTACCAATCAATGGCGTTTGTTTCCGAACCATTGTGGAATAACCCTCACCCACAATATGATGGGGAACAAAATAAAGATCCTTTCTGTCTGAAAGATCCGTACGCACCTTATTTTAACTGCTTGCCTCCTGTAGGTGATCCTTTATTGGAGAAGTTTAAACAATACGAAGATAGAGTGCTTGCTATTCGTGACCGCTTCCTTTGGGATAAAGAATTTACCTATGTGAGACAATCCGACATTGTGTGGAAAGTGATAGGCCCATTCCCTAACAATGGTGATACTGCTATGGAATTTCCTGTGGAAGAGATTGCTAAAACAGGTAAAGTTGAGCCAAATTATCAATTTGATGGACAAGAATATGCATGGGATGAAAGAGAGTTTCCCGGTGGTACGATTGTGTATATGCATTATGCCGGTACACCAACTCTCTTCAGTGGCGGTAAATGGCCAAGTAAGCCGAAATTGGAACAAACATTTTATGCGTTAGGGTATATTTATTCTCCTAAAGCTCAAGAAGTGCCATTCTGGATCGGTGCACAAACATTTGCTACTTCAGCTTGGGCTGGTGGTCCTGCAGGTATTGAAGGTGAGTGGCATAATTCCAAGGCTAGATTTTGGGTGAATGGTAAGTTGATCCCTGCTCCGGAATGGAAAAAGCCTAAAAATAACGGAGCAATGGTAGATGAAGGCTATCATTTCCGTGAGCCGACGATGATTAGCTTAAAAAAGGGTTGGAATCAAGTACTTGTGAAGAGTCCCGGTAGTTCTCGCCGTTGGATGTTCACCTTTGCACCTATCCTTCCTGATAAAAAATTGCCTATGGGGCAAAATGTTAAAGAATACCCCGGGTTGCGTTTCGCTACGAATCCCGGGAAGGCTAAAAAATAGTTTATTCAATACATTTTGATGGTTTTCAAAGCTTTGCCGTATAACACGTTGTTATATGGCAAAGTTTTTTTATGAGCAAGGGATGCATTTGCCTCATTGGATGCTTAATATCAAATGTGCTCTTTGAATTTGTCACAAAGTGATTTGTGAATTGATTTCTTAGTTTGCGCATGATGAAATGTTTGCATGAATCAATTGGATCAATTAGCTGCTTTATTGCGCTTCCCAAGTATCTCAGCTCAGGCTGAACATGCCGCGGATGTAAGCGAATGTGCAGACTGGCTCGTAGATAAATTATCCGGCATGGGATTGGATGTTAATGTTAAGAAGTATAGTACACCTAAACATCCAATCGTAGTTGCTAAAAGCGAAAAAATTGAAGGTAAACCTACTGTTCTAATATACGGTCACTATGATGTGCAACCTGTCGATCCTATTGAATTGTGGACATCCGCACCTTTTGAACCTGAAATCCGAGATGGTAAAATTTTTGCTCGTGGGGCTACGGATAACAAAGGTCAATTTTTTGCACACATTCTTGGTGTTGAGGCTCTATTAAAAGAAAATGCAGGGCAATTGCCGGTAAATGTCATCTTTTTACTTGAAGGTGAAGAAGAGATCGGAAGTGGTAGCTTGTACGGCTTCATGAAAGAGCATAAAGAGGAATTAGCCTGTGATGTGATTTTGGTGTCCGATACCGGTATGGCCGGAATGGATGCACCGACCTTCTCATATGGTTTACGTGGAATGGCTTGTGCTGAAATCTTTGTGAAAGGTCCATCTGCCGATTTGCATTCCGGCTCCTTTGGTGGTGCTGTGAAAAATCCTATCACCGCTTTGTGTGAACTGGTTAATAGTTTCCATGATGAGCATGGTAAAGTAGCTGTAGCAGGTTTTTATGATGATGTAGCTCCAATTGCCGCATGGGAAAAAAGTATGTGGTCAACTGTTCCGGGTATGAGTGCCAAAGATTTGGAAGAATTAACCGGAGCCAAGGAAGTAGTTACGGAAGATGGATTTACCGCAGCGGAGTGCATTTATGCTCGTCCTACCCTTGAAATTAATGGCATGGGTGGTGGCTATCAAGGTGAAGGCAGTAAAACGATCATTCCAAGTAATGCGTTTGCCAAAATTTCATGCCGATTAGTACCTAATCAAAATCCTGACGTTATTATGGGCTTATTAAAAGCTCATGTTGAAAAGCATGCTCCGAAGGGCGTAGAAGTGAAGTTCGTACCGGGACATACCGGTGATGCCTATGCTTGTGACCCTCATTCCGAATACGGTCAAGCTGCCCAGCAAGCTCTTGAAGCTGTTTTTGGCAATAAACCGGTGTTGATTCGTGAAGGTGGGAGCATCCCTATCATTGCGGAAATGAAGAAGGTTTTGGGAGCCGACGCCATGATGCTTGGTATGGGCTTACCTGATGCTAGAATTCATTCCCCAAATGAAAACTTTTCTGTCGAGTTGTTCTTAAAGGGTATTGAATTGAGCCAATCTCTATTAAGAAGATTAGGACAATAAATTGTTACAAGGAGAGCTAAAATGAGTGAAGAATTTGCAGCTAAGATAGTTGATTTACATAAAACGTTTCCCAGTCAATGGGGGAAGGGTGGTGTTCATGCTGTACAAGGTGTAAGTATGGAGATTAAGCCCGGTGAAGTTTATGGTTTAATCGGCCCCAATGGTTCCGGCAAATCTACACTGATGAAGGCTCTCCTTGGTTTAGTACAGCCGACAAGTGGGCAATGTTATATTTACGGTAAGAAAAGCACATCACCGGAGAGTCGGGTAGATGTGGGATTCTTACCGGAAAACCCTTATTTTTACAAATTTCTGACCGGAGCTGAAACGGTCGCTTTTTATGGTAAGCTTTGTGGCTTGCGAGGTAAGGAGCTAAAAGAGAAAGTAACAGAATTACTAAACTTAGTAGGATTATCAGATGCTGCAGATAGACGACTAGGTGGGTATTCCAAGGGTATGCTTCAACGAATTGGGCTTGCTCAGGCACTAGTTCAGAAACCTAGATTTTTAGTTTTGGACGAACCTACTGCCGGCGTTGATCCATTAGGTGCACGTGATATTAAAGATATTATCGAAAACCTCAAAGAATCCGGAATGACTGTGTTCCTATGTTCCCATTTATTGGAACAAGTGCAGGAAGTCTGTGATCGGGTTGGTATTATTTTTAAAGGTATTTTGATCGCGGAAGGTACGGTAGCTGAATTAACCAGAGATGCCGAAAAAGCTCAGATTGTTTTAGAAGAGGCTTCTCCGGAATTGCTTAAGCATTTAGAAGAAATCGTAAAAGAAGATGGTCATGCCAAATGGCTTGAATTATCTCATCCTCAAAAGAGTTTAGAAAGCGTGTTCTTGAAGTGTTTATTGGATTGGAAGAGTAAGCATCAAAGCTGATATGGTTGATATTAAAAGCCAAAAGAACATCATTCGTGCTGAGGTTAAAGCTCGTTTAGCTTTAATAACGGAAAGCTCGAAAAATGAACAATCTCATCTTATTGTTGAAAAACTCAGAGAATTGATTGATGATAAAGGACTCTCAAAAGTTGCTTTATTTGCCGCAATGGCACATGAAGTCGATTTGTTACCTTTAGTTCATTTGATGCCTGATGTGGATTTTTATTTTCCGATTTGCCTTAAAAAACGCCAATTAGAATTTAGATTGGTTCGCTCAATGGATGATTTTCATCTGTCCTTGTTTGGTATTAGAGAACCGGTTGCATCGTGTGAGTCAATTTCCGCAAATGATTTGGATATGGTCGTAGTACCTGCCTGCGCTTATACAAACGATGGAAAAAGGCTAGGTTACGGTGGTGGATATTATGATACTCTCATGTCTCAAAACGCCAATCCATATTATGTAGGGGTATGCTTGAGAGAGCAGATATGTGAGCAATTACCTACTGAGGATCACGATCTGATCTTACAAAGGCTTATTACTACTTAAACGTGCGCATTAATGCAGAAATCTGAAAATACAGATTATTATTACGTT
Organism: Akkermansiaceae bacterium UBA7331; assembly: GCA_002471255.1. Classification (GTDB taxonomy): domain Bacteria; phylum Verrucomicrobiota; class Verrucomicrobiia; order Verrucomicrobiales; family Akkermansiaceae; genus Akkermansia. The sequence goes on from DKPP01000001.1 coordinate 33,630, forward strand.
TCAATAAGGGCGCCAGGTGCTCGTTACCTATGGCCAATTGTCCTTTGATGTTTTTGTACATCATTCTATAGTCAGTCAACCCGCTAATCATATTGATCTGGATCGGTTCTGCTAGTTGATGGGCGATAATAGGCTTACTTTTATGTAAACTCTTGATGATGCGCTTTGATGCGCGATGTCTTGCCCATAATAAACTGATGGAGCTTATAGCCCATATACCTAAGGCTAAAGAGACGAAGAAAAATGCCGCGTGTTGTTCATCAAGTTGACCAAAAATACCGGCAATAATCATCAAAAGGAATACGATCATAAGCTGCAATGTCTGCATCCTTTTTTGTTCCTTGAATAACGAAGATATCATTTTCTTAATACGAAGTTTTTGAATAGGTTTATATGTTGATTTGCCTAATCTATCTTGGTATTTAAGAAAAGATTTATGAAGAGATTCTCGGTCAAAATCGCCAATGTCGCATTGTAATTGTTCTTTGATTCGAGGCCTCACTTGATTCCAATGTCCCTCGCAAGCAATAAGTAATTCTTTGGAAAAGCGTTCGAAATGATATTCGATCCGTTGTCTGACAAGCTCAAAAAACCAATCGTTGATAACTGGCGTTAATCGATGTAAAATCATCGTACGCCGAGGGGAAAGGAAGGAGCCGAATTGTCTGGATACTTTCTTTCCTAAACGAGGGATCAGTCCCGCAAATTCATCCGTATAAAGGCCCACGCTTTCCTGTACTTGTCGTTCAATCTGTTTTTGCAAGTTATCGATTTCTCGATCAATCCCGACCATGAAACCGGCGTCCAAATGTGCTAGTCGGTTTTGGTTTTGGAGTATATTTTGCTGTTTATGAACAAGTTTGTTGCTCTCTTCGATCAATTGAAGAGTATAGCCCTTTTCGTTGCTACTATTGATTAAAATTTCTTGTATGAAACTTTCAAGCGTTGCTAAAGATTGAGAAGAATCTACGCTATCGCCCGAAATATGAAAAAGCGGTAGTTGAATTCCTAATAGAGCTTTTGATTTTAATCGAATCCCATTTTTTAGAATGATCAATTGATCTTGTGAAATTTGATCTGTATGTGTAATGATTAAAACCAATTTTGATAGAAGTTTTTCATCAAAAGTCTGAATATAATTCCATAAATCATCTTGATTTTCTTCAATAGAAGAAATGATTCCTAAGATAACATCAGATTTGGGAATAATATGTTTGAGTCGTTGTATGGCGTTGGGTTTTTCCAAACCTATAGTGTCCCAAAATTCCAAATTAATCAGAATATCCGCAGGAAAAAACTTGGATTCTATCCATTCATGTGTGTGTGGCTCAGGTGTCGGTTCAAATTGCCAACGGGTAAGAGTTGGTTTGCCGTCGGTTGTAGTGCAAAAGGGTTCGTGAGCTAATGCATTTAACGTCGAAGATTTTCCTGAGCCTGTTTTTCCAATAACTGTTAGGATTTGAGGTAATGAGGAGGTGATTAACAAATCTTCTAATTCAGCCTGACCCTCAAAATTGTGATCAGGCAATTGTTCGGAAAAGGTGAGAATGCTTTCAGCAATATTTCTCACCTGATGCGAAATTAGAATTTTTCCCCCAAGAATCATGTTATCGGTTATTAATGTGAATAATCGCGGTTGCCAAAGATGGCTGATCCCACTCGAACCAAAGTGGCACCTTCTTCGACGGCGATTTCAAAATCATGGCTCATACCCATAGAAAGTTCCGGCAATTGCACTCCCGAGACATTGGTAAGTTCATCACGAAGTGCAACTAATTGCTTAAAATAGGGGCGGGAATCTTCCGCTAAATCGGACGGTGGAGGAATACACATCAAACCGTCAATTTTCAAATGTGATAATTGAAGAAGTTCATTCCATTCGGATTTAAGATCTTCTATTGAAAAACCAAATTTACTGTCTTCGTCACCAACGTTGACTTCTAAAAGAATATGAGGAGTTTTGCCAAGTTCTTGAGCTATGCCATTCATATATGTGGCAAGCTTTAATGAATCTACCGCATGGATAAGATCAAAATTTTCGATAGCTTTTCGAGCTTTGTTTCTCTGCAATGGACCTATTAAATGCCAAATGATTTCGGTAGGTAAAGCTTCTTTCTTGGATAATCCCTCCTGCACTTTGTTTTCGCCAAAAACTTTTTGCCCGCATTCATAACATTCTAATACGTCTTGGGCCGGAAATGTTTTACTTACGGCAATGAGTTTGGCACTACCGGGTGGGCGACCCACTCGTTTTTCAGCGTCTTGGATGCGTGTAAGAATATCGGAAAGTTGTGATTGAATCGACATAATGGTGAAAACTTAATTATACACGGGGTTGCATGGGGCTTGGCTAAGAATAAAATGAACCGGTGATAATGATTGCATAGCTGTTTCCCACATCATTGCTTCAGGGATGTTAAGAATTACTTTATTCATTTCCATGGGATACCACAAGCGTTCATTTAATTCTTGAATCAGTTGATCGGGGGTCCATGCTGAATGTCCATGGAATGGAATAACTTGCGTCGAAGGAGTTAATGCTGATTCACAAGCATCTTCTATACTGATCATACCTTGGGCATAATGGCTCGTTTGACCTTTAGCGGTTTTAGAAAATTCAATTTTTGCTAAAGAGAAATTCGACGTTTCTACAGGTCCACCCTTCATAATGGGGTAGTCTTGCATGAAATCCGGAAATTCATCGCTAAAGACTAAGTCGGAAATTAGCGTTCCGGCCGGTTTGTTAATAACAAAACCGATAACCATCTCTTTATCAAGGCCGGTCAATAAAATAATTGATCGATGAAAATATTGATCATGCAATTCCGGTGAGGCAACTAAGAAATTCCCCACCAATGGTGCAAGCGCATCTAATTCTTTTTTTGAGGCAGCCATAAAATTATTTTACAAGATTTGAAAACATACTGCAATATCTTGTTCAATGTTGGCTAATCAAAATACAATTAGTTGATAAAATAGTTTATTAAACTTCTTTAAGCTCGTTTTTATTACGAGATTGCTTTTTGCTACTAGTTTTAGCCGTAGCTTTAGTTGGTTGTTCTTTCAGAATTTCTTCACCTTTAATGGAGTTATGAAGAGCTTCCATTGATCTGTTGATAGAACAGCGCTCAATGACCACTAAATCACCTTTTCGCATCAAATCAAATGCTTCGCAGACATCATCGCTTTTCATTCTGATACATCCGTATGATGCCGGTTGTCCGATCAAGCGTTCCTCAGCAGTACCGTGGATGTAGATGAGTCGAGAAAAGGCATTTCTGTTTTGGTTTTCGTGTCCTCTTAACCACAAGATGCGAGAAACGATGGGATCTCTACCGGGGGAATCCGGTGCTATGGTTTCTCCGGTAGGCTTACGGCTTTTAAATACCATTCCCTTCGGTTGTCTTTCCCCGATTTTTTTTGCAATAGTATGAGTTCCTACAGGCGTTTTATAACTACCTTTGGTATCACCTAAGCCAAATTTGGATGTGCTAACCGGAAATTTTTTAACAATTTTGCCAGAACGTACAACGGCTAATTGTTGATCACGTACGCTGATGACTACACCATCATTGACAACTCTCGTAGCTGCATAATCCTTTTTGACACTGCAAGATATGCAACTACCGAGCGCTACTATAGCCAAAAGGCTAATGATAAAACGAGCCGGGCTAAACATTGTCTAGGTAAGAGTTGGATTTAAATGTTGTAAAGCCTATTTCATAACCTTACCCGTTTGCTTGTTGGGAAGCATATTTGAAATCATGCGGCCTAATGAGCAAAAACCGGTATAATAAAAGCCAAGGAAAGGAGTCATCAATACGGCCGGTACATATGATCCGCGCTTGACCATTTCCATGACCATAAATAGGAAGAAAGTGCCGCAACCTAATTCCAAAACAGGAATTAAGAAAGATTTGATTGCCTTGTAACCGGTCTTTTTCAGTACGGAAACTTGCTTTTTGTCTTTTTCTGTTTCAACACCATATTTAGGTGTACGTACAAATCCTGATTCATGCCCGAATACTGCTTCCAATACTGCTTTAGCGTTATTGACAGCCATACCGACACTCAATGTGAGTAAAGCAGGTAAATAGATAAGCTCTCTGTACCATTTCTTTGGCTGTACTACGATCTGAGCACTGATGTAGAATAAGCACACCGCTACGCAAGTGAAGAAAAACAAAGTAACGTTTACCAAAAGCATAAGCAATGAATCATTTTGCTGAATATTGCCGGTAGCGATTGGATAAATCAAGATGCATAAAAGAGCCAATAAGAGGTAAGAATAGTTACATGTAAGATGTGTGGTCGCCTCCATTTTAGCTTTAAGAGGAGCCTTCGATCTCCAAATCTCCAAAAGAATTTTTTGGCAAACTTGAATAGAGCCTTTTGTCCAGCGGTGCTGTTGGGATTTGAAACCATCCATATCAACCGGAAGTTCAGCCGGTGTAACAACGTCATTCAAATATACAAATTTCCATCCTTTGAGCTGAACACGGTATGATAAGTCCATATCTTCCGTTAAGGTGTCATGAGACCAACCTCCTGCATCGGCGATTACACATTTACGCCACATGCCGGCTGTACCGTTGAAAGTGAAGAATCGACCGGATCTGTTACGAGCGGTTTGTTCCATAGCAAAGTGTCCATCAAGATAGATTGCTTGGATGCGTGTTAAGATATTGTAATTACGGTTGATGTGTCCCCATCGTGTTTGTACGAGACCTACATTTTCATCAGTGAAGTGATGAATGGTTTTTTGCAATAAATCTTTGCTTGGTACGAAATCTGCATCAAGAATGAGGAGAAACTCACCTTTAGCCACTTTAGTAGCTTCTTCTAAAGCACCTGCCTTAAAGCCTGTTCTGTCAGTGCGGTGTAGGCATACGGCATCAAACCCGCGAGCTTTGAGTCCTTCGACTTCTTTGTAGCACAACTCGGTTGTGTCATCAGTGGAGTCGTCTAAAATTTGGATTTCAAGTTTATCCTTAGGATATTCAATTTCGCTAACGGATTGAACAAGTCTACTGAGAACAAACTTTTCGTTGAAAAGGGGTAGTTGAATCGTAACTATCGGTAAATTGGCTTCATCAAAACGAGCTTTTGGTTGTGGAACCTGTTTACGGTGCTTGATATAAAGATATACCATTACTAAACGGTGGAAACCGTAGCCGGCAAGACCGATAAGCACTAATAGGTAGCATAGCAACCAAAGAAGATCAGACAATTGGGGGTTCATATCTGGAAGTCTGGGTTATTTGTTTTTTTACGTCAAGATAGCTAGATTTGCTTGAACGAAGAGAGGATATAAGGCACTCTTTGTCTAGAGTCAAGACAAATATGTCCACACTCAAACATTAATGATCGTTCTATTCATCATGAAAACTTCTTGTATCTCTGTAGTTTTGGCATCTCTTTGCCTCAATGGTATGACCTATGGTCAGGCTCCGGTGAAGGATAAAACCGAGGTTGAAGAAATACTCGTGTTAGATGATGCGCTCCCTGACGACGCTACTGGTGAGGACGTTCCTTGCGTGCCCGAAAGATTGTTGGATGATTCTCACATGAATGAGGAGTTGGGTGTAAATGAGTTTACGGCACCATCCATTAAGAAGATTTTCGAAAATTTGGAAGGGTTGCCACCAATTCCCGATAGTTCTGCCGTGAGAGTGCGTCCTGAACGCCTTCCTATGGATCGTTGTTCTTTGGCTTTACAGCTTGGTTGCTTAATGGCGGATGGATTCGTCATCGTACAATGTGGAAAGATGAATGAAGTTAAACCTATCGCATTGGATTTATCCAAATATGCCAAAGCTATTGGAGCAGGTGAGCGAGTGAATCGTCATGCCGCTAGTTTATTACAAGATGCGGAAGAGGGTAATTTGACTAGTTTTAAAGAAAACTTAGCTTTGACTCAAACCGATGTTGAAAAAGAATTAGCTTCGCTTCGTGATTCCGATATGGCGCATTTAATCGGTTTAGGTGGTTGGATACGTGCTTTAGATGCAGCGACTGCTGCCTTGGAGAAAAAGTTTACGGAAGAACAATCAAAAGTTATTTTCCAGCCTGACGTTCCCGAATATTTTGCCTACATTTTGGATGGAGTAGAACCGGAAATGAAAGAACGCAAGGATATCGCACAAATGATAACTTTGCTTAAGGAGTTGGAAAAGGCCATGACTTTACAGAAAGGTGAGGCTCCTTCTCCGGCTAAAGTAGCTGCGATTCGAAGCATTACTCTTAAGTTGATGAAAGTGGCTATTGAGGATAAGAAATAAAATTGATGTTTCATTTACCTTTATTGACTCAGCTCGATGTTCGGATTACTCCGATGAGCCTTATTTCCGAAACTGTGCGGAAAGGTTCGTCAAATTCTGGACATCAAGTAGGGGTGGGTTATCATGTTAGTATTTTAAATACTTCCGATAGCACGGTGCGCATTATGGGCAAAAAATGGATCGTTAAAGATGCAAAAGGTCGAACTTTGATATACGAAAGTGACCAAGTTTTTTCCACGAAGCCTTTATTATATCCCGGACAGATTTTTGCGTTTGATGGGGTACAAGACTTGTTATTGCCCGCGAAATTGCAATTGGTTTTCTTGGTACGAGATGAACAAGGACTCTTATATCATACCGATCCGGTCAGTTTATTTTTCAATCATAGATAAATAATAAAACCACACCCATGAGGATGTGGTTTTACTGTAATTAGTGATAATAACTTTTATCGACTATTTGTTGTTTTCCGCTGCATTCGGATCGATTTCCTGCATGTTGATCCCGTAAATAAATACGGCTCTGTTACTTGATTCAGGATCTAATTGAATATTTTGATGTTCAAACACAAAGAAATATGAGCCTGCGGTAAGGTTTTTGATTGCTGATTGTTCCCATACGCTGTGGCCACCATTGGCATCTGCTTCGAGTGGATTGGATTCGAGGCTTAAATCAACTCTAAATTTCTCATTGCCGTTATCTTCTACGCAGGTGATTTTGCCCCAGTCATCTACCATTAATCTCATGGTGCAGAGTATGTTTCGAGGAATTTCATTACCTGCCGCATCGTATTTTTTTGGAATGGTGACATCATATCGAGGAACCTCGAATGATTTATTAGTGCCCAGAATTTCAAGATAATCGCTTATTTCGAATGACCACAATTCTTCATTACCTGGTACTTCAAATGGATTTTGTTCTTTTGTCATATATTTGATTTCTATAATATTTTGATATTCATCTTAGAACGACCTTCGTTCGGATGAATGTCTGCATTATAGAACAACTTTGTAATTCAGCAATTGATGTCGTGTTTGATATATACATGCCATTCGTTATTTGAAATGATAATTTTTAGAATTACCTAATTGTTAAGTTGTAATAAAAACCAAATAATCGTTTGAGAGATATTTGAGCATAGAGATGCCACCTAGCTAAACCTAGTTGGAAACAAAAAACCAGTCCTATCATTACGATAAGACTGGTTTGATAAAAAGAATTTATGCTTAATTATTTACCTGATTTACCAAGTTCGTAACCTGCATAGGTGTTGGTATTGTAAAGCGGCTGGCCCTCAGGTACGGAATATCCGATAGCTTGACGAATAGCTAAAAAGTCCTTTACGCTTTCTTCACCTACTTGATTCAATTTGGCTTTATGCGCATCTGATAGTAATACCATACGGCAATAAGCATCAGCATTTTCCATAAACCATTCAGCTTCCTCCACGTGGCGAGCTCCGGTAATGACGCCGTGGTTTTCCATAAATACGACGGTGGATTGACGTGATGCTTTTGCTACAGCCTCTGCGGTTTCCGGAGAACCTGGTGTACCATAAGGGGCTAAAGCGACATGGCCAAGGAAGATATCTGCTTCAGGATTGATTCCTGAAGGAGGAACAATCCCTGCAAACAAGAAGGCATTGCAATGAGGTGGGTGAGCGTGCATGCATGCGTTTACGCCAACTTCTCTCATCATGGCAATGTGAGTTTTTACTTCACTAGTTGATGGGCGGATACCTGCTTTTTGTCTGCCTTCCATATCAACGAGGCAAATGTCTTCAGGCTTCATAAAACCTTTGGAACATAAGGTAGGGGAGCAAAGAACTAGGTTTTGTGCAACTCGTACTGATATATTGCCACCGTTGCCGTCAACATAATCACGTTGCCACAAACGACGACCCATGTCGCACATGCGCTCTTTAATTACTTCAACTTCCGGAGAATGGAAAAAAGCGTCTACTTCCTCTTTTGTGGTAGGGTTGTATTGTTCCCAAGGGAAAATCATGTTTGGTAATGCGGGGGTAATGGACCAATCTTCTGACATATATTTAGAGTGTATAATTTGTTATTGTGCAAGTTGTGAATAAGCTATTTGTTGCTTACCCGGGGTAAAGGTTTTGTAGGAAATATTGAAGGCGTCTCGTGCTGACTCAGGTGATGGATAAATACCTGCTCCGGTCCACGCGAACATTGATGCTCCCAGTACGGTGCTTTCCGTAACGGTAGAGATCATAATAGGCAGACCTAAGATATCAGCTCTCATTTGAGTCCATATATTATTCTTGGCACCACCGCCTACTAAAATCAAGTTTTCAGCTTTGAAATGACCAATGTGTTCAAGCCTTTTTAATCTGGATTTGAGTTTGTAAGTGAGTGCTTCTAAAGTAGCGCGATAAATATGTCCGCGTGTGCGACCTAATATCAAGCCGTTAATTGAACCATGAGTTGTGCCCGATGCTAAAAATTCAGGAACGACGGTTACACCTTCACTACCGGGAGGAATGATGGCTGCTTCATCATCCATCGTGTCGTAATTTTCACCACGAAAACAAGTGTCTTTAACCCATTCGATAATGCCTGATCCGATCCACTGCAATCCCGGATTACGTAAATCGATTTGTGAATCAAATTCAGCGGTAGCTCCGTCGTTGTAATCTTCAGGTGTTAAACAGGCTTCCCGTGATCTCGCCATGAGAATCTCCCATGTGCCGGAGGATAATACAGCTTGATTTTCTTTAGCCCCTGAGCCAAATATGGCAAATTGGGTATCATGTCCTGTTGAAATCACAGGGATGTTTGCCAATTGAGGTAGGTCTAGTTGTTGTGCGGTTTGGTCGGAAATATGGCCGATGGTTTCACCTGCTTCAACAATATTAGGAAATAAACTAGGGGATATGCCAATGGCATTTAAGATTTCATCGGAAAACGTTCCTGTTTTTAAATCCGTCAACTGCGATGTACCTGCCATCGTTTTATCTGTTGTGAATTGCCCTGTAAGTTTATGGGCTAACAGATTTGAGATAAATAACCAAGAGTGTGCTTTTTGCAATAAATCGGGGCGATGATCCTTTAACCAAATAAGTTTATAAATGGTATTAAAGGAAAATGCTCCGATACCGGAAATCTGATTGAGGGTTTCTTGAGGAATTCGAGAACCGATTTCAGCCATGATTTCAGCTGTGCGTGGGCATTTCCAAGAAATAACGGGATAAATGGGTTTACCTTGAGCATCTACCAAAGCTCCATCGACCCCGAAAGTGGTGATCGTGACAGCTTTAATAGTATAATCTTTTAATGTGGCGATGGCTTCTTTTGTGCAATCAATTAATTGCTGAAAGATGCGTTCGTCATCCCAAATGTGGTAGTCTGAACTTTCTTCACCCGGAAATGTAGCATTAGGTTGTGATGCTTTGCTAATGATGTTTCCGACGCGATCTACCAACATAGCTCGTACGTTGGTTGCGCCACAATCCAAGCAAAGAACGTATTCTGCCGCTGTCATTGTATGCGATAGTGGGATTAAAGCCCTAGAAGTAATAGTTTATATAACTTCTAGGGCTTGTGATAATTATCTAATCGTGATTTAGTATTTACCGTAAAGAGGCCCGTAGTTCGAGCAAGCTCTGAAATCGGCGCCTTCTAAATCGGCTGTACCATGTAGACCCCATGCGGATGGACGATAAACATCTTTATCTGCAATGTTATGGGCATAAACCGGAATGCGAAGCATGGATGCTAGGGTGAGAATATCTGCACCAATGTGTCCATAGGTGAAGGCTCCATGGTTGGCTCCCATATTAGCCATTACGTTATAAACGTCGGTAAATGCGCCTTTGCCGGTAAGGCGAGGTGCAAACCAAGTGGTAGGCCAGCCTGAGTCGGTGCGTTCATCAAGAGTCTTGTGTACTTCTTCAGGAAGTTCCACGCTCCAGCCTTCGGCTACGATTAATACGGGACCGATACCTTTAAGGATATTTAAACGCATCATGGTAAGAGGAGCTCCGCCCTTAGATGCGTAGCGAAGTGAGTAACCACCCCCACGGAAATATTCGCGGTTAGCCGGGCACCATGTTGCTTGATCTACCATCTTTTTGGCATCTTCCGGTGTCACATCCCAATGCTTTTTCATGATTGGTTCACCTTGTTCGTTTTCACAAGCGAGGCAACCGTCAAGAGCTGCTGAACCGGAATTAATTAAGTGGATGATACCATCTGCGGCAACACCTTCTAATTGATAACCTGTTACGCGTTTAACCGCATCAGGGCTCCAATAGGTGCGTACATCGGCAAATACGTTAGCTTGACCGGTTAAAAGATAACCAAATAATTGGCTGACTCCATTAAGAGAATCATTCTCCGTAGCGAAAGGCATTGGAGCACGTGGGCCATTCCAGTCAAATGTGGAATTGAGCAATGATTCGGCAATGTCACCGTTCGGATAAAAGTCAGTCCAATGACGTTGACCTTGGAAGCCACCGCAAATCGCTTGGTAACCCATAGCTTCTTCGCCGAATCCTAATTCGGCTAATTTTGGATTTCCTTGCATCATATCGCGGAAGATGATTGCCATCAAAACGCTTTCTTCAAGGGTTTTGCGGCTTTCTTCTTCATTGAGCTTCAAGTCTTCGCGGTTGCGGTCTTCACGGTATTTGAAATTACCATCTACCCAGCTCATTGCGAGTTTGAATTCTTCAGGATCATAAATGCCTTGGTCGATGCGACGGCGTACTTCAGTCATGTCGATAGCTTGTACGCGAATGCCAAGGTAGTTTTCCCAGAAAGATTGGTCAACGATCGATCCGGCGATACCCATAGAGCAACCGCCGATGGAAAGGTAACCTTTGCCACGAAGAGTGGCTACTGCTAAACCTGCTCGTACGAAACGAAGAATTTTTTCCTCAACATCTGCCGGGATGCTGGTGTCATCCGCATCTTGTACGTCTTTGCCATAAATGGAGAATGCAGGGAATCCCTTTTGATTGAGTCCTGCAAGCGCGGCTGCCAAGTAAACGGCACCAGGACGCTCTGTACCATTAAAGCCCCAAATGGCTTTTGGCATAAATGGATCCATATCAAAGGTTTCACTACCATAGCACCAGCATGGTGTTACGGAAAGAGAAACGCCAACGTTGTTGGCTTTAAATTTTTCAGCGCAAGCAGCAGCTTCGGCCGGGCCACCAATACATGTATCGGCAATAACGCAACGAACGTTTTCACCGGAAGCATGCTTGATATTTGCTTCGATAAGGGCTGCGGCTGCTTTAGCCATATTCATTGTTTGCTCCTCAAGTGATTCGCGTACGCCAAGACGGCGGCCATCAATTGTAGGACGAATACCAATGGTTGGAAGTGTCGTATTCATAATATGCTTGTATTAGAAAATTAATTTAGTCTTTATTAGCGTGTACGTGTCTGAAGCAGAGGGAATATACTAAGATGACTGCAAAACATACGACCGGTACGATGAATGAAGAACGAACTGCTAATTCGGAAACATTGTGTGAAGGTACGATGTTTGCAAGTTTTCCGGAATCAATCAAGCCACCCATGAATGGAGTAATAACTGCTCCACCCAAAATGGCCATGATTAAACCGGCGGCACCAAGTTTTACCTCTTCACCCAAGTTTTGCAAGGCAATGCCGTAAATAGTAGGGAACATAAGCGACATACAGCCCGAAATGGCTACCAAACACCAAATAGAAATACTGGATGGTAAGTAAATTACTCCTAAACTAAAACAGATGCCTAAGATTGCAGATATAGCCATCATGCTTGCAGGATTGAACTTTTTCATCAAGGCTGTAAAACCTGCACGGAAAACGATGAATAAGATGATGGAATAGATGTAGTAATTGGCTGCTTCCGCTTCCGTCATGCCGCTAAATACGGTCATGGCGTATTTAATGGTCCATGTCCATACGGTAATTTGTAAACCTACATAGAAAAATTGAGTAATTACACCATATGTATAACGCTTAACAACAATAAGTTTTGCTAACATATTTCTGTAATATGGCACGGCAATGATGAAAGCTATAGGTCCAAGCATCGTGATGAGGATTTGACCTACCATTGGGAACTGGATATTGAAAGCTTGATCTAAAACGATCAGAACTCCAATTGGTATGGCAATGCAAATGATGCAAGTAACTAGTCGAACGATTTTATCTCTTAAAGGGATGTGGTGCTCTTCAGCGATTTCAGTACCGGCAGGTACTTTGAATCTTATAAAATACATCCAAATGAGAAAAGCAATAGCAACAAGACCTACATAAGGCACACATACCCAAAATAACTCTCCGCTGACGATTTCTTTGAGCTGATCGGGGTTATTTGTTTTCATAGCAATGCGCTCTTCCATGCTGGCTTCATGGAGATTGGCGAGAATGAGTCCCTTTGCTAAGAAAATACCTAATAGAGAACCAATAGGGTTGAATGCTTGAGCGAAATTTAAGCGACGAACGGCAGTATCGGGAGATCCCATTGATAAAACAAAAGGGTTACACGTTGTTTCCAATATGGAAAGCCCCCCTGCTAGAATAAAGATGGCAATTAAATAGATATTAAAAGATTGAGATAAGGCTGCCGGAATGTAAAAAAGAGCTCCGATGATATAAAAGCCTAAGCCAATCAAAACACCTACTTTATAGGTAAATTCTTTAATTAAGATGGATGCGAAAATAGCCAAAACTGCATAGGCACCATAAAAGGATACTTGCACACCGGCTGATTCGGAGGCGTTGATCGTAAATATCTTGCTAAATGCGGGAACGAGGTTGTCAGTCATGTTGTTTAGCAATCCCCATAGGGCAAAACATGAAACAATCATGATAAACGGGACCATCAGAGTTTTGGGCACGATGGGCGTGTTGGATGATGAGTTATTTTTCATTTCAAAGAAATAGTGACCATTACTAGACACGTTAACAAGATTGATGATCTTTCAACAATTTTGTAAAAATTTAACGTATGCAACTATCTTTTATGCAAGCAATTTTTCTCCTGTAAGTAAAGATAAAAGAAAGGTGTGCTTCCTAGGAAAATTCTATGATGATTTTTATAACTATTTCGCTTTGCTGTGATTGTAATTAAATAACAAAGTTTTTAGTCATCGATAAGATTTAGGCTCGCCAATCGCGCTTAATCTTGCGATAATAGGTACATGGATAGAATTCGCGTGTACACGGGGGGGATTGCGTCGTGCAATGGATATCTGATGAAGACAGGGGAGAATTCTTATGTGGCTATAGATGCCCCAGAAGGATTTGCTCAATGGATTCTTGCCAGAAAGCCGGATATCAAGATAACGGATTTGTTAATCACGCACCAACATTTTGATCATGTAGAAGATGCAGCAGAAATGAAGCGTCTTTTCGGATGTAAAATTCACGCCGGTTCAGCCTATAATGAAGATTTGACCTTAATTAAATTAGCTCATAATTCATGGGGTGTACCAATCAATCTTAAAGCATTTGAAGTTGACGAAGTGCTTGGCGATGATATCCATACTGCAAACTGGGGCGGTCTTTTATGGCATATTCACCATGTACCGGGCCATTCTCCTGATTCAATCGTTTATAATTTACCTGATGAAGAATTAATGTTTACCGGTGATGTGTTGTTTGCCGGATCCATTGGTAGAACGGATTTACCGGGAGGTAATAGCCGTTTGTTAAATCATGAATTACAGACTAAAGTTTTAACTCAACCTGCCACCACTAGAATTCTTCCGGGGCACGGTCCTTACTCTACGATTAAAAGTGAACTTTTGACGAATCCTTTTATTTCGTAACCACTCGTATATTACCTAAAGTAAAATGACATTTGAAGATTTAGGATTAAATGAATCCGTTTTAAAAGCCGTAACTGATGCCGGGTACCAATCTCCTACCCCTATTCAGGAACAGGCTATCCCTGAAATTTTAAAGGGCAGGGACGTTATAGGTGCCTCACAGACAGGCACAGGCAAGACAGCCGCGTTTGCTTTACCTTTGTTGAGCAAATTACAACCCATTGGTAAACCTCAAATTTTGGTTTTGGAGCCTACCCGTGAATTAGCCGATCAGGTAGCTGAATCTTTTAGATTATATGGTGCTCATAGCGGTATTAAAGTTGCCCTTTTATATGGTGGCGTCGGTTATGGTCAACAAACTCAAGAGTTAAAGGCCGGTGCTGATGTTATTATCGCAACGCCGGGTCGCTTAATTGACCATTTTTATCGTGGTACAATGCGTTTTGGCGAGATCAAAGCATTGGTTTTAGATGAAGTCGATCGAATGCTCGATATGGGCTTTTTACCTATTGTGCGTAAGACCGTGAATTTGTGCCCTTGGGAAGGACGACAAACCTTGTTCTTTTCCGCTACGATGCCTCCGGTTATTGAGGGTTTTGCCAAATGGTGTTTGACCGATCCTGTTGAAATTTCCATCGCTCGCCGTGAAGTGGCATCGACGATTCAACACGCTTTTTATCCGGTTTCAATGTCTCAACGCAATGATTTGTTGTTGGCTTTGTTGAAAGATACGGACTATCAATCAGTCATGATTTTTACCCGTACCCGTAAAGAGGCCGATGAAGTATGTGCCATGTTAAAAAACCAAGGTTATCATGGTGACGTGGGCGTTATGCATTCGGACATTCCTCAAAAAGAGAGAATGGGTGCCTTGAAAAAGTTTAAAGCCGGTGAATATGGAATCTTAGTAGCTACTGATGTAGCCGCTCGTGGTATCGATGTAAACGGTGTAACTCACGTGATCAATTATCGTGTGCCGGAAAATCCTGAAGATTACGTCCACCGTATCGGTCGTACCGGTAGAGCCGAGGCCAATGGTGATGCATTCACTTTATTAACGGCAGATGAGCTTGACTTCGCAACAGCTGTTGAAGGCTTCATTGGTCGCAAAGTTGATCGTCGTAAATTAGACGGTTTTGATTATGCCTATACCGCTTTGTTGGATTCAAGCCCAACTAAACCTATTCGTAAGGCTAAACCACCTGCGCCAAAACGCCGCAGACGTTAAATCCATAGATATCTTGCTGTATTCATGGCTCGAATTTTAGCGATTGACCCTGCTATTCGCCATACCGGGTATGCCATCATTGAAGGGCATGCCAAGGAGGTGAATACTTTAGAGTACGGTACATTTGTGATGCCGGCTAAAGCAGCGCAATCGCTTTGTTTGTTATCTATCAAACAGCATTTGGATCATTTGATACAAAAATGGCAACCTGATGAGGTTGCCATTGAAAGAATTATTTACGTACAGTCGCATCAAACTGCCATTACAATGGGTGCTGCCAAGGCGGCTGTTGTGATCGCTGCGACTGAAGCCGGACTCAAAGTGGTTGAGTATTCCCCAAAAAGTGTCAAGTTAGCCGTAGTTGGTAAAGGTGGCGCTCAAAAAGCACAAGTAGCCTTTATGATGAGAGCTTTGCTTAAATTAAGGGAAACGCCCGAATCTGATGCTGCTGATGCCTTAGCTATAGGGTTTACTCATTTAATGACGATGGATCCACTTAAGGCTCAAATGATTGAGCGTAAATATATTTAATTTTATTTCTTCTTTTCCGTGGAATAAGATCTTCCTCTACCGCGTTGCCATGCTGTGACTAAAGAGTTTTGCACTGCGTCTAATTCTTGTAGGCTGCCAACTCGGTATTCAATCGTTTTGCTGTGGGTTGTGGCTGGGTAATTTTTTGAAACAATGGTGTTAATATCAATGTTGCCACCGGAAACGCGAGAACTACCGCTGCCTACTAATTCTTTAGCTCGATCGGTAATCACTTTTGGAGCATTAATAGCTGAGTTGCTCGTAATCGGTTCGATAAAATAAATACGGGTTTGGCTAGGTCCCAGTGTATCGATCGATAATTCGTATACTAGCATGGTACCATCAACAATGTATTGTTGTCTTGCGACGGAAACCAGTTTGCTAAGTGGAATGATGAACTGACCTCCGGGTAATTGAGCTATCCAAAATTGTGTTTGGTTTTCTTCATCCTTAATTGTGACTCCTGTAGTAGATTGGGCATTGAGGATGCTTGAAGCTCCACAGACTAATGCCATAGTAATCGCCGCAAAGGTTTTCATATATCGTAGGGTAGCGAAGTTAATTCTGTCTGTGAAGAGAAAATTGCAATAATTATCTAGATTCACATACAAATCGTTTTACAATAAAAGTCATGACCGCTCTATATCGACCAAATGTTGCAGGAATAATGATGCGTCAAGATGGACGTATTTTAATTTGTGAGCGTACAAATACCACTAATGCATGGCAATTCCCTCAAGGGGGGATTGATGAGGGAGAAAATGCATTAACTGCCGCCACTCGAGAAATTGAAGAAGAGGTAGGATTTGCTCCTGATATGTATACCATTTTACAATCAAGGGGAGGGTACCGATATGATTACCCAGCCGAAACACTTGAATATGTGCGTCAAAAAAGACAAATTCCTTATGTGGGGCAGGAACAAGAATATTTTTTGTGTGAATTAAAAGAGAATTGTCCAAATCCTCGAATTGATTTTCGTGAATTTGGACAATATAAATGGATCAATCCCGGCGATTTTCAACTGAAATGGCTTCCGGAATTTAAACGAGAAGTTTATCGCCAAGTTTTTGAAGATTTTTTTAATCTTGAGTTGGTTTAGGCAACGGATAAGTAAATTGAGCTAATAAGTCTTGAGCGGCTGATACCGGGTCTAATTTATCGGTCGCTACGAGCTTTTCTAATGTAGGTAAATGCTCTGCCACAGCCGGATGTCTTTCGAATGCCTCTAAAAGAGCCTCGTGTACGAGTGATTGTACCCAAGATAATGCTTGGTTGCGACGGCGACGGTACCAAAAACCACTTTCTTTGAGATCTGTTTGGAATTGGCTCAAGGTATCTTGGATTGAGTCTAAGCCACGTTGTTCAAGTGATGAGCAAGTGACGACCTGTGGAGTCCAACCCGGAGTAGGGCTTTGTAGATAATGGAGTACCATTTTTAATTCCTGGCAATGAGCTGCTGCGCGTTGTCGGTTATCTCCATCATCTTTGGTGACGACCAATAGGTCTGCCAATTCCATAATTCCACGCTTGATGCCTTGCAAATCATCACCGGCTCCGGTAATGAGCAAAAGCATAAAGATATCGACCATCGAACGGACTGTGGTTTCAGATTGACCGACACCAACCGTTTCAATCAAAATGAAATCAAAGCCTGCAGCTTCACAGGCGATCATGGTTTCACGAGATTTTCTGGCAACCCCTCCTAAGGTACCTCCTGACGGAGAAGGGCGTATGAAAGCATTAGCTTCTCCCGATAATTCTTCCATACGTGTTTTATCACCCATGATAGAACCTTTGGAAACGGAAGAAGAAGGGTCAATCGCCAATACGGCTACTTTGATGCCCTGTTTGCACAAATATGTGCCAAAAGCTTCGATAAATGATGACTTACCTGCCCCCGGCACGCCGGTGATACCAACTCGAATGGATTTGCCTGAATGAGGTAAAAGCTTTGAAATTAGTTCTCTTGCATTTTTCTGATCCTTGACGGCATTACTTTCAATTAAGGTAATAGCCTTGCCGAGCATGGCTCTATTGCCGGAAAGAACTCCTTGGACTAGTTCATCCACGCTGTGGCGATGAGGTCGTGCAAATTTCATAAAGTCATCTTAATCTTTTTGTGATTGGCTGACTAGTGAATTTCTCGTAAACCGAGCAACTATGGATCATTTTATGATCTTGGCAACGTTAGTAAAAAACAAGCCCCTTTAAGGTTGCCTTGTTCCAAAGTTAAATCACCGCCCAATGATCGTGCCGTATCGCGTGCAAATGAAAGCCCTAGTCCAATTCCTGTTTTTTTGCTCAAATCTGCGGACTTGGTTCGTTCGAATGGTTTAAATACCGATTTTTTATCTTTGCTTGCAATACCGGGTCCGGAATCTTTAAATCGTACTAAAATCTGATTTCGATTTGATTGCACGGTCATTAAAATTTGCGGAGTTTCATTATGCGCGTATTTGATGGCATTACCTGCCAAATTATCAATAATTTGTTCGATGGCAATGGCATCTGTTTTGATGGGTAAGATACGTACCTGATGTGATAAAGCATAGATGAAGCTAAATCCGGCATCTTCTAATCTCTTACGTATTTTATCTGCAATGGGATCGAACAATTCTTCACACGTTACCGTATCTTTATTGCGTCGCATTCCTTTGTTTTGCAATTTAGAGTATGCTAAAACATTCTCAATTAAATGATTGAGACGTTTGCACTCACGCTGCATCGTGGCATAATATTCCTGTTTTTTATTTTCAGGGACGAGTCCATCTTCTAATAATTCGGTATAAAGCGAAAATGTAGTTAAAGGGGTCCTTAATTCATGAGTGACTGCAGAGACAAAGGCGCCTTGTCGTTTTTCAAGTTTAAATGCTATTGATATGACCCAAATGATTAACAATGAGCTAAGGAGAATAATGATCCAAATGATGATTAATGCCCATTCCATCGTGTTGACATAATCAAGGATACTAATAGAAACACAAGGCCCCATTTGGATAGAGAGACGTGCAAATTGAAGAGGAATCGTATCACTACCTGCTATGTTTTGATCAACGAGGGAAATTTCAGGATAAGAATCTCGGATGTTTTCAGGTATCTGTAAAAGTAATTGATGTTGATCGATAAGAGCCCCTTGTACAAAAATACCATTATTGGTGTGAATGGATCTTAATAACCATAATTGATTTGCAATCAGAGTATATTGATAGGTTCCAACATATTGCACAATTGTATTTTGGTGGGTAATTGTGCGGTGGGGTGATTGCTTTAAGAAATGAAGAAAGTCCCGATAAAGGGATTTATTTGCTCTCATTTGTTCCGCAACATTTTGCGGTAGTGCAGGACCCGTAATTGTCCCATTTGGATCAATTTGAAAGAAAGCTTTGACGTATGGTTGATTAGCCGATGTTAAAGGAGATATTTCATATTGTTCATCAGTAGTTGGTGGCGAGATTCGTTTGTTGTAAATACGAGAAGCGGCAAATGAAGGCTGATAGAGGTAATAATCGCGTGTTTGTTCCTCTATGAGAAGTTGATACAGTTTTAAATCGATAATTTGTTGTACCTCATAAGTATATGCTTTAAAGGTATTTTCTTTTTCTACTATTTCAGTCCGTTCCGCTTGCTTGATAAGGGCAAAACTTACCCAACCCATTGTTCCGTATACGACGGCCAAGGAGATTATAAGCACTAAGACACGCAGTTTTTTATTCACTAATTAGTTTCGTCTGAATTCCATCTGTAACCTTGGGAACGTAATGTTTCAAGCGGGGTAGAAGCTTGTTCTCCAAGTTTATCTCGTAATCTCATGATAGTCATTTCAACCGATCTAGTCTCAGTCAATCGAGGATCCATATCCCAAACTCGGCGTAGTAATTCATCGCGAGTGATAATACGGTCCGGATGAGTCATAAAATACTTAAGTAAGTCGAATTCTCGAGTAGTTAAGATAAGAGCATTACCGGAATCAAAACTCAGTTGTCTGGTTTCCAAGTCTAATTGAGCATGAGGGATGCTAGCTGTTTTAACTTGTTTAGGTCTTTCTGGCGATCTTCTTAAAACGGCTTCTATTCTTGCAAGCAATTCTCTAATGCTAAATGGTTTGACGATGTAGTCATCTGCCCCCAATTTGAGTCCCATGATGCGGTCTTCCTCTTCACCTTTGGCTGTGAGCATAATGGCCGGCGTGCCTATTTGTTCTTTAGCGATATATTGTAAGACTTCAAAACCGGATTTTCGAGGCATTGACACATCTAAAAGTACTAAATCGACATTCTCTCTCATGAGGGCTTCAATAGCATATTGCCCGTCTTCGGCTAAAATTAATTGATATCCTGATAATTCCAATGCATCACTTAAAGCTTGTCTGATGCTAGGATCATCTTCTGCCAATAAAATTTTATAATATCCGCCTAAACTCATTATGATAGAACTTTAGACAATTTTTACTGTGAAAGATAGTGAAAAGTGTGGAAGTTAGATAACAAGAATATAACAAAAAAATCTCCCTTATTGAATATTATCAATAAGGGAGATGATAAACTTGTTATTTTTTGCCCGAATCTTCTTCTTTATAAACATGAAGTTCGCTTAATTTAATGGAGCCACCCCCATGTACTTTAATGCGAAGTTTGTTTGTTTGAATCGGGTTAAAGTTGCGGATATTTTTTGGAAATCCGTTACCGGGAAGTGCCGATGCTCGAGTAATATCATCATTTTGATAAAATTGCTTAACTGCAGCGTTTTCTCCATGAGTAGCTGCTCCTACGGAACCCCAATAGACCGGAATCCATTTACCGCCCTTATATGCTTCTACTTCAATCTTATGGTGACCATTAAGTAATTTAATATCTACGGCTCGGATTAAGCCTTGATTTGCCAGATTGACGCTTAATTCCAAAACGCCATCTTTCGGAATTGGTATTTCCTCGAAAGTCATCGCATTTTTATCGGTAAGTATATCTGTTTTAATATTTCCCGAATTATTAGAATTAAGGCGGTAATCAAGGATTTCGCTACCTGGTTTTACGAGCTTTACCTCAGGTACGCGACATTCAAATCCATACCAATCGGTTGCTACTTTGAACATTGCCTGAGAACCCTTCGTAAGAGTCGCATCGTTAGGAGTTACCCATTTGATCGTTTTCTTATCTTTATTGAGATTATCTTGTACCCAAATTTGATTGCCCTGAGAAGCTGCTGAAATATAAGTTCCATCAATTAATCGGAATGAGCAACCCCAGTTACCATGATCTTGTATCAATTTTCCAGGTACCCAAAGTGTTCTATCATTTGCAACTGATCGAGTTTTTTCGCCACAACCAACTTCAAATGATCCAATAGTAAGAGGTCTCTTATATTCAATCTTAACATCGCCAATTTTCATTTTTATATTGGCAGTAAGTTCTTTAGGTTCTTTGATGTCGGATCCGTTAATTTTGTCTTCTTTTTTGAATACATCCCAATCACCACCAAATTTGCTTGATTGATCCCAAGTGACTGAATCAAACGGCACAAGACCTGATCCACCTTCGATTTTAATCTCTCCGGAAAATGGAGTCACATATTTTTGATCATTGGCAGATCGTTCCTGATTATCTCTAAGACCGTAGTTTTTACCGCTAAATGGACGCTGAATTTCAAAACAATATTTGAAAGAATCAAAGCCACCGTTCTCAGGTTCCAAATTAATCATTACATTCACACCGAGGATCATTTCGGCACAATATGCTTTGGTTAATTCATTAACGCCTGAAAGAGCAAGAATGTCTTTGGCAATCTTTGGTGCTTTTTCTTTCATGATATCCAAAACAGGATATCGGCAACCTTGCTTCACAGGTATCTTCTTCATTTCAGCTATGGCTGACTTTAATGAAGCAGGCGAATTTGCACCCAATGCTGCTGAGGCTAAACTCCAATTTCTCAATGATGTTTGATAGAATCGTGATTCCGTATCCAACACAGCCGGTACGTCCCTAAATTTCTTTGCCTTATGTTCAGGTTTGCCGGTAATAGCTAGATTTTCTCTATCTGCGCATAATGCAATGACCCATGCTGCGGTACGGATATAAATGCCAAGTACCCCATCGGCTGTCATTAATTCCGTACGGTTTGGATTATAAACCATACCCGAATCAAATGATCTCAAAAGAGTCATTTTCCATCTGAATGATTCCATTTCACGATAGTATGCTTCAGGCGATGCGAACCAGAATGAAGGGAAGGCTGATATCACGGATAAGGTTTCTGAAGAGTGACCTTGGTCGCTACCGCCGGATGGACCTTTTCCGTACATGATATTGCTATTTTTTACATATAAAGCGGGACCACCAACTACTCTTGATGCCAAATAATATGGACCATGTCGACCGGAATAGCTACCACCGCATTCCATGTCCGGATCAAAGGTGAAACGTTCTGTTTTTCGTCCATATGGTCCCATACCCGTAGGGCAGAGTTCTTGTGCTTTATCTAGCATTTTTTCTAATACACCATCTTCCACTCTCGCTGGCGTTTTGCTAGCTAAAGCTAAGAATAAAGTCATGCTCGAACCACCGATACTCACGCCGGTACCTGCGTATCCCGGGTGAATACCATGACCGGTAACGAAATCACCATATAAAACTTCGCTTTTCATGCGTTTTACACCATTAGATATGGCAGGTAAAACAGAAGTATCTTTAAATCTCAGATAATACTCGCATAAGAAAACGCCTGCCTGTGCTTGTGGTACGGACCACCAACTATGTGCACCACCGAAGGCTACATAATGTGCTGCTTTTTTGATAGCATCATTGTATTTAGGATCACCGGTAGCCATCATGGCTAAAGCAGCCATTGCCGTATCATAGTTATTATCACAATACCCCCCTGGTCGATCCCAAGAACCGTTCTCTTTTTGTTGTGCTAATAGCCATTCGCAAAGCATCGTTACAATGGCTTTGGATTTAGAGCAATTTTTAGGAAATCCTTCAGCAAATGTGCCGATTTTCGGGATTTTAAAATTGACGTTCTTTGCCAATTTTAAAATTGGTTCAGGAATGCCCATCATTCCGCCTTTTTTCACCGTTACGCCTACACTAGCTGCACCGCCTTTGATGCCTTTTGCGTGAAAAGTCCATTCACCTTGTGCCGGTGCTTTAAAGGCTAAGGTTGATGAGGCATGGGCTGGCCAAGACTTGGTTTTTTCGTTATAAGCACTTGCTCCATAGCCTACGCTATAATCAATTTGTGTATTAGCAGTAAGATTGATGGTTCCTTTAGGTCCGGTGAATTTTACATCTTCCCAATCAAAGCCATCAGAGCCTATTCCGTTTCCTCCATCATCAACAATGAGTTGAATGCTTTCGTTAGGCTTCAATTTAACTGATACCTCGACCGGTTCTTGTACCTTTTCTACTCGTTGTACTTGTTCCCAGAAATTGGGCATTTTATCAAATTTAGGTAAATCCTTAGGTTTGATAACGGTCAAAGTAATAGATCCTTTGCCTTCCGCCTTGTCTAACAAAAGTCCGGCATGCAAATCGAGGCCTCTTTTGTTTTGGTTGATGTAAGGGCCATATGGGAGCTTCATCGATGAAGCTGATTGGAAGGGTTCCTTATCTATGGCTATGATATAGTCACCTTCTTCTATGTGCTTATCGGCAGGAGATCCGCTAATAACATTAGTAACCTTATACATATTGATGCACATATTACCATCTGCATCTAATAATTCTTTAGGGTATAATGATTTGAAATTAGAAAATTGGTTCCAAGTTTTATCTAACTGAACGGCTCGTATGCCTAATGGACCAAATGTTGTAATATAGCGCGAAGCAAATTGTTCATCATCGGTATTAAACCATCCTTGCTCAACGTTTTCGTATTGGCTTTTCCACTGGTTGAGTGGCATTGGTTTTGCATATTGCTTGATGAATGCGGAAATAGCGGAAGGATCAGCTTTAGATGATTTATTATTACCTTTTTTAGATGATTTATTGTTATTAAAATCTTCTAAATTCAAAGTTACGACATCTTCTTCCTTTGTTTCTGGTACTTCTGGCTCTTTTTCCGTAACGATTGTCGGCTCATTATGATTTTCGACAACAATTTCTTCTCTAGGCTCTTGCGTTGTATCCTGTACCGGCTTTATTTTCGGAATAGATGCTTCTTTTTCCTTTGAAATTGTAGATGTTTTTGAATCGGATTTTAATTTTGGTTTTTCCTCCGTAGGTGCTGGATTCGACTCTTTTTCTGTTGCCGATTGTGATGTAAAATAATCATAACCAAAATAAGCACCTGCACCTAAAATGGCTAAAAGGAAAATTGGAGCAGCAGCGCTTTTTTTCTTTTTTGCTGGAACCGGAATTTTGGTGAAAGCTCGATTTGCTATTGGTTGTTGAGGGGTAGCCTTTAGCGACGATAGTTGAGGTTGATTGGAAACAGGTGATATTACAGCCTTTTTATTTTTAATATAAAATACTGTTCCCAACTCTGACATTTGAAGTTGCGATTGGGGGCTAAACTCCTGGTCAAATTGGTTTTTGAGTACCATTAATTGTTGATAAGTATTTTCATCATCAGCATAACGTACTTTGTGAGATTCGGAATCACGAACTGCCAATTGATTAGGGAAAAATTCAATTAAATCAACTCTTGAGCCTGCCGGGTCAGTAGCTTCATATATATTGTATAAATCAGTGGATCCTTCAAGGGATAATATAAAATATCCGTTGATAACGAATCCGTTGGGAAGTGTGTTGTTATGATTTATCATAAGGCTCAAGGACAATATCGCCGTGATGTTATAATATTTGCCTCACAAATCAATTGAAAAAGTTTCTCAAAATAATGTCTAAGATGTGTTATATTTTGCTTGCTTTATTGTTTTTACTTTGTAGAAAAGGTAGCTCACCCATTTGCATATATACACTATAAGATTTCAACCATGTCTTTAGATATTAGAATCGACGCTTTGCAGTATCATGCTCAACCGCGTCCGGGGAAGATGGAAACACTGCCTTGTAAGCCTTGTTTTACCCAAAGGGATTTGACTTTAGCTTATTCACCTGGAGTCGCCGAACCTTGTTTAAGGATTGAAGAAGACCCCTCCTTAAGTTCATTATACACAGGCAAATCTAATTTAGTCGGCGTCATTTCTAATGGCACTGCCGTATTAGGTTTAGGAAATATCGGACCAGATGCATCAAAGCCTGTGATGGAAGGCAAAGCGATGCTCTTTAAAATATTTGCAGATATTGACGTATTCGATATCGAGCTTAATGTTAAAGAGCCTGAGCAACTCATTCAGGTTATTAAGACAATGGAACCAACCTTTGGAGCAATTAATTTAGAAGATATTAAAGCTCCGGAGTGTTTCATGGTGGAAGAACGCTTGAAAGAGGAAATGAATATTCCTGTCTTTCACGATGACCAACATGGTACGGCTGTTATTTCGGGAGCTGCTTTACTCAATGCTGCAGAATTGACTCATCGTGAGTTGTCAAAGATGAAATGTGTCGTCGTTGGCGCAGGTGCAGCTGGTATTGCTTGTGCTAAATTTTATATGTCATTGGGTATTAAACGTGAGAATATTTATATGTTTGATACGCAAGGTTTGATCCATGTCGGCAGAAACAATTTGCATTCTTCTAAAGCTCAATTCGCTCAAGAATCTGACTGCAGTCTTGAAGAAGCATTGACCGGAGCAGATATTTTCTTGGGTTTATCTAAAAAAGGATTGCTTACACAATCTATGGTAAAACTTATGGCTCCTTCACCAATTATCTTTGCTTGTGCTAATCCTGATCCGGAAATTACTTATGCAGAAGCAAAAGAAGCTCGTCCCGATTGTATTATGGGCTCAGGTCGTTCAGATTGGCCGAACCAAGTAAATAATGTTTCATGTTTCCCATTTATTTTCCGTGCCGCATTAGACGTGCATGCAACGGAGATTAATGAACAAATGAAGATTGCTGCGGCTCGTTCTTTAGCTGATTTGGCTAAGGAACCTGTGCCTCAAAGCATTATTGATGCTTATGGTGGTGATGAATTCAGCTTTGGTATTGATTACGTTATTCCTAAACCTATCGACCCACGCATCATTGAATGGCAATCTCCTGCCGTAGCTAGAGCAGCTATGGTGTCAGGTGTAGCTCAAGCACCAATTCGTGATATGGAAGCATATCGCCTTGAGCTTCGTAAACGCATTGATGCTGTTCATGCGCGTACGAAGTGTGTAGTGGAGAGTTACAATCAATAATTAATTTTCTTATTAACGTACAAAGAGCTGTCTGTTCGGTTGTTGCCGATGGACAGCTCTTTTTTATTATAATAAAGAATTATCGACGTGCTCGTTTTAAAACTTTATCCACAGCCATCATAAGCTCCGGTGTTTTAAATATCCACGATAGCCCAAGATACACAATGCCACCTACCGTTACAACTGAGCAGAATAAAAATAAACGGTAGAAAAATCCTTGATAAACAAAATCCTGCATAAACCATAATTTGGCAAAATAGTAAACGATAGCCATGCCTAAGGATGCCACTACTACTTTTGTAAGGCTTATACATAAATCCTTACCTCCAATGCTACCAAGATGATTTCTCAAATAGAAGAAGTAGAATAAGAATGTGAAGGTTGTGACTACTGATGTCGTTAACGCAAGCCATGAGGCATCTGTGTGTAGTACGTAAACAAAATAATAATTCAGACTTAAGCTGATGCTTAAAGATATGGCAGCTACAATAAGTGGTACCCATTTTTTCTCAAGAGCGAGCAAAACAGGTTGGACTACTTTTGTTCCTGCATAGCCAATTAATCCTATTGAATAAGCTGATAAGACTTGTCCCATATAGGCCGATGCATTTTCATTAAACTGGCCTCGTTGATAAGCCAAAGAAATAATTTCAGTACCTAATATACCCAAAACAACGACGCTTGGAATCGCGAAGAATGCTACCAATTTCATCGCTCCGGCTACTTGTTCCGCGATAGTGGATTGTTTCTTTTCTGCGATCAATTTCGCTATAGTGGGTAATACGACCATGCCGGTTGCTACGCCGAATAATCCGACCGGTAATTGCCAGATTCTAAAAGCACCAGTTAATGCCACCACTGAACCTTCCTGTAGATCTAATGCGAATCCGGTGTTAATAAAAACGTTGAATTGAGTCACACCGGAAGCCACTACTGAAGGGATCATAAGTGCCCAAATACGGCGAACTTCTGCTCCTTTCCAATGAAAGTTAAGTTTCCATCGAAAACCGGTTTTCCGTAATGCCGGTAATTGCACCGCCATTTGAGCAATGCCACCTAGGGTGACGCCAATAGCAAAACCATAAAGTGCCTGTGGACCAAAGTTCGGATCCATATAATAACCGAGCCCAAGCCCAATCAATACGGATGTAATGTTAAATGCTGCGGAAGCCAACATGGGTAAACCGAATTTACCAAACATGTTTAATGCCCCCATGATTAAGGCTGATAGCGAGGCAAATCCTATGAATGGCCACATAATTTGGTTAAGTCCGACTGCCAATCCCATGAAGTCATAGTCGCTATGTTGTGGCTCACCTAAATCACTTCCATATAATAATTGCATGATTGGGCCTGCAAAACATATACCTAGTGTAATGATAACGAGCATGAGAGATGAGAGTTGAGTCGCTATCTTCTGGGTTAGCTCCCATGTAGCCTCGTCTCCTTCTGTGGATTTTGTTTTTGTCGCTACACTTGTATAAGATTGAGAAAGAGCTCCTTCTGCAAACAAATCTCGCAAAAGATTAGGAATACGAAATGCCGTATAAAATGCATCTAATACTCCTTTATCGCCAAAGAGGGCCATGTAAACCATTTCTCGGATCATTCCGGTAATACGGCAGGCAAAAATGGCAGCCGTAGCGATCATACTGTTTTTCATTAAAGACATGAGGGAAATCTTTGGCTTGGGTGGGTAAATCCCGCGCATTGTCCTACACTATCAGGTATTTGGCAAGAATCGATATTGCTAAGATTTAGAAGACACGTAATTCTTTGATTAACAAGTTAACGAAATAGATTGAAAATGAAATAACATTCCTTATTATTGATCGCGTATTAATTAACTCATATTTCTTTGAAAAAAATTTTTCCAACTATAGGTATTAGTCTGTTATTTTTTTGTGGCGTCGCTTACGTAGTTGATTTGGCAACATCTCAATCATTTGAATCAGATGAATCAGGCAAGACATTTATTAAAAGGTCGATCAATCCCATTATTTTACATGTTTCAAAGCTTTATTTAACCGAAGAAAAAATTTTGTTTGAGCTTCAAAGTATGCGCTCACTAGATACTGGAAATCAACAGTATAATGTTTTGACAAATTTGTTGAAGAGTCGCCAAGATTTGTTGAAACATTTTCCTTCTGTAACTCGTGATCTTTCAAAGATGGATGACGATGAGGTAAAATGTTATCATTATCTTTCTATACAAAGAGAATTGATTTTAAAAAACATCGAATCACGGATGTTGCAACTCTCTAACAATGCTCATTACCAATCGCCTGAATGTTTAAGGTTTATAAAGAGAGCGAAAGAACAATTTAGAAATGAGAAATTAGATGAGATCTGGACAGACAGTTATGCCGGATTGATCGATGGTTTGTATGAATGGATGGCTGACGCAGAAGATCACATTAAGATTTTAAGATCTAAAAATGATCAAGATAGTAACTATGCTGATTTGCTAGCTCACATGCTTGAAGATCGCAATACTTTTTCTGATTTGCTCAATAAAATGATAGAGAAGGATAAAGAACATCATGAAAGTATTTCCGATTTAGCGTTTTATTACGAAGAAGAACTCTTGAAATTAATCATTCATTTGATTGACCTCGAGGTATCTTGGAATGCAATGGTATTAAGGCTTTGCCTTGATATAAAAACTCAAGAATCAGATATTAATATGGTTCTTTCGATGGATTATATTATTTTACCTGAAATCTTACGCTCAGTACGCTACAACAATATTTACGATATTGGATCTCTAATTAAACGATTCGTACAATGTGAAGCGAGTTGTCAGGAGTTTGTTAAAAATTCCCTGTTTCAACAGAAAGACGAAAAGGCTTTCTCCCGTTTTTGCGGCAATTTATTAACCATCAAAACGATTGTTCGTCAGTTAAATTATGCTGAATCTATTGGAGGTTTAGCCGTACTAGGAGCAAACGATCGACAGGAATATCTAAGGATTAAAAAGCTTCATTATAGAAGGTTATTTGATAATGTGACGATTATATCAGAACATGAATCAATACAAAAAAAGTATCCGGCCTTTGTGATATTTTTAAATGAATTCAAAGAGCAATTAAAAGAAAAAGCCAATTTGGAAATCTAAATATTATTCTTGTTATCCGGCTTCACATTAATAGAAATGGGTTTGACGGATAATCTGTTACTTCTTCTTGCCGCATTCAAGATATTATCAACATAGCGATCGACTGCTTTATGTTTTCTGACATCCTTAGCTGCTGAGTAGAGAAGGGGTTTTGCCTCTTCGAAATTAAGTTGGCGCCCCTTGGTGATGGGAGAAGCCTTAAAAATATGCCAACCCCAATCGCTTTCAATTAGAATCGGGGTGTTATTGGGTAAATTGAATAGATCGACGCCAGGAAGTACATCGTTTCTAGCATTGGTGACAAAACCTAAATTACCACCCAATGGTCCTGATTGAGCATCTTCACTATAAGTTTTAGCTAGCCCTTCAAAAGTTTCTCCGTTATTAAGCTTATTAAGAACTTCTTCTGCTTGTGTTTTTACACTTTGACTGTCTTTATGCAATTTAGAGAAAAATATATGCTGCAAAGAGCGAGAGTCCGAAGTTTTTAGTGAATCTTTTAATTGATCATAATAGATGACTAATTCTTCATCAGTAGGAGTAGAGGCTTCTTTTGTGCTACTTTTTAAGTGCTCAGTTTGGTTTAATCTTGCTTGAAATTTTGATTTGAGCGTAGCGGGACTCATACCGGCTGATTTTAAAGCTTTAGCAAATTCTTCACCATCAGGATCGAAATCTTGAGTGAGTGATTCCATCCAAAAACCAGCTTTTTTATCAGAATCTAATTGACCTGAATCATTTAAACGAGTTTTTAATCTTATCAAAGTTTCTCGTATTAAATCATATTGAGCATTAAGTAGATAGGCGTATTGTTTCTCTACCGGTAATTCATTGAAAGAGGTAGCGTCTCCTTTACGATATGCTAATTCTCTTGCTCTTTGATCTAGTTGATTCTGAGTGATATTTTCACCATAAATTGTGGCAATAATATCGGAGTAATCGTTTATAGGTGCCGTTTGTGGAGCAAAACGATCATTAATTTTTTTTGCAAAAAAGCCATCCCAGATAAATAAATCTCCAACTAAATACAAGGTTAAACCTGAATAGATGATTAACTTTGTAACGAATTTTTGATCACTTGTCATGGGATGGCTGTATAGTAAACGGACTATTGAATGAATCAATAATTATTTGCCACCGGATGAATCTGCAAGGCGAGATTCTTCAGGTGGTAAGAAGTTAGCGAAACGCTTCTTATCAATCGCTTTCATATAAGCCTCACGAGGGCTTACAGTGCCACGTTGTAATTTTTGCCAAATATCGTCATCCATAAATTGCATACCCATCGCCTTACCGCCTACGATTACGTCAGGAATCTTGTAAGTAGCGCCTTCACGAATAATGGCACTAACGGCAGGTGTTGCAAAAAGAACTTCGTTCACGGCAATACGACCCGGTTTATCGGATCTCTTCATCAATAACTGAGCTACTACACCACGTAATGAGGCAGCAAGCATCGTTCTAACTTGAGATTGTTGGTCAGATGGGAATACGTCGATAATACGGTCAATCGTCTTACTTGCGTTATTGGTGTGCAAGGTGCCAAACACGAGAAGACCGGTTTCTGCTGCTGTCAAAGCAAGAGAAATGGTTTCCAAGTCTCGCATTTCACCTACAAGTACGATGTCGGCATCTTCACGGAGTGACGCTCTCAAACCATCGGCGAACGATGGAGTTTGCATCGGTACTTCACGTTGCGTGATAATTGATTTTTTGTTTTTGTGTACGAACTCGATCGGCTCTTCCACAGTAATAATGTGGCGAGAAGAGTTTGAGTTAATATAATCGATTAAAGCTGCCAACGTAGTAGATTTACCGGAACCTGTAGGACCTGTTACCAAAACAAGACCTGAACGCATGTGAGCAAATTCTTTAATGGCAAGAGGCACTCCCAAATCTTCAAGGGTAGCGATTTTGGTAGGAATCAAACGAAATACCGCGGCTAAACCATTTTGTTGTTTAAAATAGTTACAACGGAAGCGAGACTCTTCATCCATTTCGTATGCAAAGTCTAAATCACCTTCTTCCAAGTATTTTTCAAATGACTTAGGGTCACATATCTCAGCTAAGAGATTTTTGAATGACTCGCCTTCAAGTGCTTCCTCAGAAATAGCGGTTACGGAACCGTGTACGCGTACTTTTGGTGGCTGACCTTCGCTTAAGTGAAGGTCAGAACCGCCGGACTCGACAAGGTATTGGAAATATTGATCAATGATAGCCATAAATTAGTGAAAAGGTTTGATTATTTAATGCCAAGGTAAGATTTCATCGTTGTTTTATCTTCACAGCGGAAGAGACATTCATCAGCAGTAATCATGCCGGCATTGTATAATGTTCTCAATGACTCATCCATCAACACCATGCCTTGGGCTTTACCTGTTTGAATGCTACCGGGGATCATGAAGGTTTTACCATCACGAATACAGTTGGCGATAGCTGCCGTATTGACAAGCATTTCAATTGCCAATGCACGACCCTGTCCGTCAGCTCTTGGTACCAATTGTTGTGAAATGATACCTCTCAATGATTCACTCACCATGATACGAATCTGTTCTCGTTGTTCTACAGGGAATACGTCAAGAATACGGTCAACGGTACGAGCTGCTGAACCGGTGTGTAATGTTCCTAATACTAAGTGACCGGTTTCAGCCGCTGTTAAGGCGAGCTGGATAGTTTCTAAGTCACGCATTTCACCCACCATGATTACATCGGGGTCTTCACGAAGTGCTCCACGAAGCGCGCGTGCAAATGAACTAGTATGTTTATGAACCTCACGTTGGTTTACTTGGCAACCTTTAGATTCGATAATGTATTCGATCGGGTCTTCAAGAGTGATGATGTGCTCGCTTCTGTCTTGGTTGATATAGTCAATGATAGAAGCAAGTGTGGTTGATTTACCGGAACCTACGGAACCTGTTACCAAAATCAAGCCATTGGTGTATTTGGTAAGAGGAATGATATATTCGGTAGGTAGACCGATTTCTTCCATCGTACGCACACGTGTATTAATGATACGGAAACATAAATCATAACCTAAGCGTTGTTTCACTACGGAAGCACGATAACGACCAAATGCATTCTGATAAGCAAAATCGACATCGCCTCTTTCTTGTAATCGATTCCATTCGGCTTCTTGTAAGAAGCTACGAGCTAAGCGTTCGGTGTCTTCCGGAGTCAACAATGGTGCTTCCTCCCAAATCGGCATCAGCTGTCCGAATCGTCTCCAAATGGGGCGACACTGAACTGACAAATGGATATCGGAACTATCGAAGTCTTGTCCGATTTTGAGATATCCGTCAACGTGTGGCAAAATGTATTCGCTCATGGTATGAAAAATTGGCAAAAATGCTAAAACTACATACTATGGAAAAATTGACAGATTTCCAGTAAAAAACCATATTGCTGAAAAAATGTCTAAAAAATGTGAAAGAATGGAAATGTATTTTATTTATTGAGTTTCCGGAACAAAAAAGAAGAGTGACTTTAGTGATTTGATATCGTATCGTGTGCTCATTCAAGGCACTAATTCTTGTTGCAAAACTCCCATAGCATTGATGATTATGAGCGAAAACGACATGGAAGACTTCAGAGAAGAAGTAAAGTTATGGTTGCGAAAAAATAATGTGAGACGTAGCGATATTGCCTCTCGCGTAGGTATTACCTTGAAAACCTTTAACCGATGGATGTCGGATAAGCCTATTCCTTCATTAAAACGAGAATTACTTCGTGAACTGATGGAAAACCACGAAGATGAGGAACCTGAAGATTTGTGGGCGTTTTTAGGGTTTACTCCCGAACAAGCCAAAGATTTACGTGATCGCGCGAATCGCAATGGTTTGACTCCGGGGGAATATTGCGAGCGCTTGATTAACGATTACGAAATTATCAGACGAGTGGTGCGAAATATTTAATTTGCCTCCACTTTGCATCTTTATTGAGATAATTAAACATCATTCCTTGAAAATCCTTATTCTTTTTGATATAGGAAAAGAATGAAGATCCATTTTTGCGGTGCCGATGGCACGACTACGGGTTCGCAACATTTGCTTGAAGTAAATGGAAAGAAGATTTTGTTGGATTGTGGTATGTATCAGGGGCGCCGTGAGGAAGCGTTTCGTATTAATAGAGACTTTCCTTATTTTAAACCGGATGAAGTAGATGCGGTGGTTTTATCTCATGCTCACATTGACCACTCGGGCAATTTACCTAATTTATGTAATAAAGGATTCCGTGGTAATATTTATAGTACTATGGCGACGCGTAATTTATGCCAAATTATGTTAGCCGATGCTGCCCGTATTCAAGCTCATGATAGTGAGTTCATGAATAAGATGAATAAACGCCGTAAGCTTGATGTACCGGTCATTACCCCGATTTATACGGAAGAAGAAGCGAAGCG
Source organism: Akkermansiaceae bacterium UBA7331 (assembly GCA_002471255.1). GTDB lineage: Bacteria > Verrucomicrobiota > Verrucomicrobiia > Verrucomicrobiales > Akkermansiaceae > Akkermansia. The sequence continues at coordinate 67,228 of DKPP01000001.1, forward strand.
TTGTATGCATTTATTTGTCAATGTGGACTATCATCGACCTTTGTTTATAGCTCCGGGGGTAGAACTTACCTTTTATGATGCCGGTCATATTTTGGGTGCAGCTCAAGTATGTTTGGATATTCATGATGAAGAGGATGGTAAACATAAACGATTATTATTCTCCGGTGACGTTGGCAGAGGCCATAATGAACTTTTGAGGGATCCGGAAGCCGTGCCGGACGTGGACATTATGTTGATGGAATGTACTTATGGTGGGCGTTGTCATGAAACGGAACCTCGTGCCGATGAGGATTTTTATCAAATTATTAAAGATGCTTTAGCCCGAGGTGGTAATGTTTATATTCCTGCGTTTGCGGTCGAACGTACTCAACAATTATTGTATATTTTGCATAAGGCTGAAGAAGAAAACAAATTACCTACGGTGAAGGTATATGTTGATAGTCCGATGGCTGTTAGTGCTACGGAGATATTTAGGCTACATCCGGAATGTTTTAATGAAGAAGTTTATGAATTTCTTTTCAGCGATGAACATGGCTCTAAAGATCCATTTGGGTTTGAGCATTTGCGCTTGATTCGTTCTGTTGAAGAATCTCAAGAACTTAATAAGGTACACCATAATAGCATTATTATTTCCGCTTCGGGAATGTGCGAAGCCGGGCGCATCTTGCACCATTTGGCTAATAATATTGAAAATCCAAACCATACTATTTTATTCGTCGGTTATTGTGCTGAAAATACATTAGGGCGTAAAATTATGGATGGTTGGAAAGAAGTGCCTATTTTGGGTAAAACTTATTCAGTCAAAGCTCATGTTGAATCATTAGATGCCTTCTCAGGTCATGCTGATCATAATGAATTACTTCGTTATTTTAAAAATACCGGGGGACCTAAACAAAATGTCATTCTTGTACATGGAGAAACCGAAGCAGCTGATGCATTTAAAGAAAGCTTAGCACAAGTGCATTCCGAGCCAATTCATATCGCCAAATTGGGAGAAGTGATCACAGTGTAGTTTTTGTAACCATTATAAAAATTGATTTTATTCATTTTGTCGCTATCTTGAACTTATGAGCATTTTATTTTTAGAATACCCAAAATGTACTACTTGTAAAAAGGCCAAGGCTTGGTTGGATTCTCAAAAGGTACAATATACTGATCGCCATATTGTTGAAGATAATCCTAAAGTAGAAGAATTACGTGAATGGATAGTTCGCAGCGGACTTCCTATTAAACGGTTTTTTAATACTAGTGGATTGGTATATAAAGATTTAGGACTTAAAGATAAATTACCAACGATGAGTGATGAAGCCCAAATTGAGTTATTAGCTAGCAATGGAATGTTAGTGAAAAGGCCTTTACTCATTACGGATGCGGGAGTTTATCCCGGTTTCAAAGAAGCTGATTGGGCGAAACTACTCTAGAATTCGGTCAATATTCATTCGTAAAGGAGCGATATTCGTTTATCGCTCCTTTTTTATGCCCATCTATTCGTTACATATACGTAATGTACATACGTCATGTTACATATATGTAATTGTGAAAAACAAATGATGTTATGCTTAAGTTTATGTTTGTTAGTTCATTCTAATTTAATATGAACGAATTATGCTTATTGGTGTTAAATCTTCAAAAGTGGCATGGTTTTTGCACTATAAATGATGAAATCATATTTCTTAGGAAGAAAAATGAACGTTCATAAATAATAGGAGAATCCAATATGAGTATGAAATTTTCGAAATGGCATGGTTTGGGTAATGATTTTATCATCGTAGAGGTAAGTAAAAAAGATGATGGAACATTGCAAAAAGCCTCGGTAGAGTTGTGTGATAGACATTTTGGAATAGGTGCTGATGGTTTAGTCACTCTGCAAAAATTGGGAACTAATGAATTTGAAATGCACATTTATAATTCTGATGGCAGTGAAGCGGAAATGTGCGGAAATGCTTCCCGATGCGTTGGTTTATATATTAAAAAAAGGAATTTAGCGACAGGCTCGACATACGATCTTCATACGGGAGCAGGTTTGATCCAGCTCAATGTGTTATCTGACGATTTAGTGCGAGTGGATATGGGCTTTCCTAAATTGACGCGAGGTCAAATTCCGGTATTAGGCGAGGTCTCGGATTCAGCTCTGGATTTAGATTTGGTTGCTTCAGGTCATGCCTTGAAGGGATCTGCCGTATCGATGGGGAACCCTCATGTAGTTATTTTTGTCGATGACATTAATAATGTACCAATCGAAGAGTGGGGACCACAAATAGAAACAGCTGCGCTATTTCCTAACAAAACCAATGTCGAGTTTGCTCAAGTTTTAGCTCCTGATTTAGTAAGGATGCGAGTGTGGGAACGCGGTTGTGGGGTTACTAAAGCATGCGGAACCGGATGTTGTGCTACGGCAGTAGCCGGAGTTCTATCAAACCGTACAGGAAACGATGTAACCATTCTTTTAGATGGGGGAAAATTACGCATTGAATACGATCCTCAAGTAGGGAAGGTATTTATGACCGGCCCGGCTACTGAAGTTTTCACCGGAACTACTCTTTAATCAAAATTTATGAATACGATAATTAACAATAATTACGGCAAATTACCCGGAAGCTATCTTTTTGCTCATATTAGACAAAAAGTAGATGCTTATCTTGCGAAAAATCCCAACGCCGACATCATTCGTTTGGGCATTGGTGATGTGACTAAGCCATTAACAAAAAGCGTGATTGATGCATTACATCATGCGGTAGATGAGATGGGTAAAGCAGAATCATTTCGCGGTTATGGTCCCGAGCAAGGCTATGACTTTTTGATCGACACAATTATTGAGCATGAATACACAGCTCGCGGGATTGAGCTTGATCGTAGTGAAGTATTTGTAAGTGATGGTTCTAAATGCGATGTGGCTCATATTCAAGAGCTCTTTTCACAATCATGCCGCGTAGCTATCGGTGATCCGGTCTATCCTGTTTATCTTGATAGTAATGTTATGGCAGGAAGAACGGGCGAATTAGGAGCAAATGGGCGATTTGAAGGTCTAACTTATTTAGAATGCACACCATCTAACGGTTTTGCTCCATCTTTACCAAGTTCACCTGTTGAGTTGATCTATCTTTGCTCTCCTAATAATCCGACCGGAACTGTTCTATCCCATGATGAATTAACTAAATGGGTACGATACGCAAAAGAGAACAATGCTGTGATTATGTATGATAGCGCATACAGTGCTTATATTCGTGACTCTAAAATTCCCCGTAGTATTTATGAGATCGAGGGCGCAAAAGAGGTAGCTATTGAATTTAAATCTTTTTCTAAAACTGCCGGATTTACCGGGTTGCGTTGCGCATTTTGCGTTGTTCCTAAGGAATTAAAACGTTTGGATAATGAAGGTAATTACCAAAGTTTAAATGAAATGTGGAATCGACATCAAAGCACTATGTTTAATGGCGTTTCTTACGTGGTACAACGCGCGGCTCAAGCTGTGTACAGTAAAGAAGGGCTTATCGAAATACAGGAAAATGTCGATTATTATATGGAAAATGCACGAATCATACGTGAAGGATTAATTTTAGCCGGATATGAGGTTTTTGGTGGTGAAAATGCCCCTTATATTTGGTGGAGATTGCCTGAAGGTATCGATTCTATGGAATTTTTAGATATTTTGTTAGAATCTTGCCAAGTTGTCGGTACCCCTGGTGTCGGTTTCGGTCCTTGTGGACAAGGGTTTTTCCGTTTGACCGCTTTTGGTGATCGTCAACGTACTCTTGAGGCAATTGATCGTATTTCTAAAATGAAAATTTCCTAGCAGGTTTACCTGATTTTAACCATATTGGAGTATTCTTAAGTAAGTTTTTCCAATATGGTTTTTTTATTATTTAATTGTTACATTTTTGTAACGACCGAGGCATTTTCTGCGAAAAAAACAAATAAATAGGGGCTATTTTGGAGATTTAAGCCTGCCTGTAAGATTAATTGCCTTAAATTAAGTTTTTATTTGTATTACATAATTGTAATCAGTAAATCCATGATTACAATTATGTAATATCGTGGGTAATTGATGTGTGTTTTCAAATAGCTTATTGTTATTGTGTTACAGTTTTTTTAAAAGTTGGCATGATATTTGCACTATAAGATGCAGAGATTTATCCCATGAACAATATAACTAGAACACAGGCTATAGGCGTCATTGCCGGACGAGAAGATAAAGACCAAGCAGTAGGAGTACCTAACATCGATTCTTACTATGGTGAAGATGTCTTTAGTGTAGATGTGATGAAAGAATATCTGCCAAAAGATGTGGCCCAACATTTGATAGCAACGATTGAAGATGGCGATCCGATCAATCCTGCTATTGCAGCTGACGTAGCACACGCTATGAAACAGTGGGCTATAGCTCGCGGAGCAACCCATTTCACGCACTGGTTCCAGCCATTAACAGGTTCTACAGCTGAAAAGCATGATTCATTTCTTGAGCCACAAGGCATGCAAGCTATCATGCGATTCTCCGGTAAAAATTTAATCACAAGTGAACCCGATGCTTCCAGCTTCCCTTCCGGTGGATTGCGTTGCACTTTTGAAGCACGTGGTTATACGGTATGGGATCCGACTAGTCCTGCCTTTATCAAAAGACATCCCAATGGAGCCACTCTATGTATTCCGACAGCATATTGTGCATATACGGGAGAAGCATTGGATAAAAAGACCCCATTATTGAGATCTCGCCAAGCATTGAAAAAGGCGGTGACACGCTTGATGAAATGTTTTGGTTTAGATGAGCAAAAAGTGACGATTACTTTGGGAGCAGAACAAGAATATTTCTTGATTGATAAAAGCTTCTTTTTAAATCGTCCTGATATTATCCAAACAGGTAGAACATTATTTGGCGCTTCACCGGCCAAGCATCAACAATTGGAAGATCACTATTTTGGCTCTATTAAGCCTCGAGTGCTTGCTTTCATGACCGATGTGGAAAAAGCTTTGTGGAAGTTGGGTATTCCTGCCAAGACTCGCCACAATGAGGTAGCCCCTGCTCAATTTGAATTGGCTCCGCTGTTTGAGGAGGTTAATTTGGCTGTTGACCATAATATGTTGGTGATGGAAGTATTACGCCAACAGGCTAACAAACATGATTTTGTGTGCTTGTTACATGAAAAACCATTCTCAGGAGTCAATGGTTCCGGTAAGCATAATAACTGGTCGATTAATTATGGAAATATGAACCTACTTGAGCCCGGTTCAGATCCATTCCAAAATGCCATTTTCATGACCGTATTAGTTTCCATCATGGAGGCTGTTGATACGCATGCGGATCTATTACGCTCTACTGTTACCGGTGCGGGAAATGATCATAGATTAGGTGCAAATGAAGCTCCCCCTGCTATTATTTCCATTTTCTTAGGTGATATGTTGACTGCCGTGATTGATGAACTTGAAGCAAATGGTTCCGGCTGTTCTTGTCGTAAAGAAACGATGAAATTGGGAGTGGATGTATTACCACCATTACCAAAGGATACGACAGACCGCAACCGCACAAGTCCTTTTGCGTTTACCGGTAATAAATTTGAGTTTAGAGCACCGGGATCCAGTCATTCCTGCGCAGGCCCAATGATGATTCTAAATACCATTGTTGCTGACGCAATGAATGGATTGTCAGATAAAATTGAGCAATTTTCTTCGGATGTAGATTTCAACGATCAATTACACGAATTATTACGTGAGCGCATCATTACTCATAAGAGAGTTATCTTTAATGGTGATAATTATTCTGCTGAGTGGAAGGAAGAAGCAGAGCACCGTGGTTTACCTATTTTATCCAACACCCCTAGTGCTTTAGCTGAGTTTAAATCAGCCAAAAATATTGCTTTATTGGAAAAATACGGTGTGCTTTCAGCCAAGGAAGTAGAGTCTCGATATGAGGTGTTTATGGAAGAGTATTCCAGAAAAATCCGAATCGAAGCTGAGATTTCTTTAGAATTAGCTAGAACGGTATTTTTGCCGGCTATTCGTAAGGAGTATAACCAAGCTTTGACTGCTTTAACTCATACTCCATCCGATGCAGCATGGGTCGGTTCACTAAAAAGCAATGTAGGAACTTTGGGAGCTTGTTTGCAAAATCTTATTGAAGAATCAAACAAACTTGAGAGTGATTTAGATGAAAATAACGATATGTATCAGGTCTTTTTACAAATGCAATCTGTTCGCGAATGCGTTGATAAGGCTGAAAAATGGGTAACAGATTCTGAGTGGCCATTGCCTAAGTATCGTGAAATGTTGTTCATCTATTAAGATTTTACAAAACCAAATACATGGTATCGGAGTCAACCCGTGTGCCTTCGATACCATCTGCCGATTTAAAAAATAACGAAACAAAAAGAAAATACGAAAATGTCCCTTGACGGCCTTACCGGCTTTCCTTACGCTCAAAACATGCAGCCAAATATGGTTTGTCGTGTTACCGGAATATTGTCGAAAATTAGTTCTATCATTATCCAAAAACAAGGAGAAGAGGAACTGATTCAGAAAATACTTGATGTGCTTCATTCCGATATGGGGCTTTTAAGAGGCACCTTTACCGTAAGGCATGGTAATGCCTTGGTTATTGATGCTTCGGAGGGTTTAAATCCCTCTGCTAAAAATCGCGGTAGGTACCGCATGGGCGAAGGAATAACCGGTGAAGTGGCCGCTACGGGAGAATCCGTAATCGTACCGGACATTACGAAAGATAGTCGTTTTCTAGATAAAACTCTTTCACGTCGTGATGCCGTTTTGTCTGATGAACAAATTGCCTTTTTATGTGTTCCTGTTTTTCGACAAGAGATAGTAATCGGTACTTTGAGTGGGGACCGTATTGTTGATAAAGATGTCGATCTCAACGTAGATTTACAGATTTTACAAATCGTAGGCAACATAGTTGGTGAGATGTTAGCTTCTCGCATTGAGACTCGCATGGAAAATGAAGCTCTGAGAGAAGAAAATGAAAAACTCAAATCTTTATTGGAAGTAGCTCCTGTTAATATCATCGGTAATAGTCGTGGTATTCTACAGGTATATAATCAAGTACAACAAGTTGCTCCAAGTGCTGCTACTGTTTTGATTCGCGGTGCTTCAGGTACCGGTAAGGAATTAGTAGCCAGATCTATCGTTGATGCTAGTCCTCGAAAGGATAATACTCTGATTATCGTAAACTGTGCAGCTTTACCTGATAATTTAATTGAAAGTGAATTATTTGGACATGAAAAAGGTGCCTTTACAGGTGCTATTGCTCGCCGTATAGGTCGTGCCGAGGAAGCTGACGGTGGGACTTTATTTTTAGATGAAATTGGTGATTTAAGCCTTCCGGTTCAGGTGAAATTACTAAGATTTTTACAAGAAAAGACTTTTTCGAGAGTTGGTAGCAATAAAGAACTTTCTTCCGATGTGCGCATTATTGCTGCGACAAGCCGTAATCTTGAAGAGTTAATGAAAGAAGGAAAATTCAGAGAAGATTTATACTATCGATTGAATATTTTCCCAATCGTTGTGCCTAGTTTGGCTAATCGTAAGTCGGACATCCTTCTATTAGGTCAGCACTTTTTAGAAAAATATTCCGGTCTATACAATAAAGCTATCGTGCGATTCTCATCTAAAGCCATCAATTTATTGACTGCTTATTCTTGGCCGGGAAATGTGCGAGAATTGGAAAATAGTATTGAGCATGCCGTTTTAACAGCTACGGACGATACTATTCATGCACACAATCTTCCTGCTACATTGCAGATTGCTAGTGAAAACTCTAGTGATTCTATTCAAATCACCAGTAGTTTTAAAAATATGGTCGATTCCTTTGCTCGTAATATCTTACTAAAAGCTATGACTGAGAGTAATGGAAATATGGCTGCTGCAGCTCGCTCCATCGGGTTATCAAATCGAATGATGCATTATAATTTGATCCGACATAACCTTAAGTAATAATTTTTTATATTTACAATGAATACGCAAATGAACCAATCCTATAACCGTGGAATTCAAGAAAACACGGGGTTATATGAAAATCAGTACGAGCATGATGCCTGTGGTGTGGGCATGATTGCCGATCTGAACAATGTGGCTAGTCATAAAATTATTGTAGATGGTATTACAATTTTAAAACGTTTAATGCACCGTGGTGCTAATGGCAGTGATCCTCACACGGGCGATGGTGCAGGGTTGCTTTGTGCTATGCCTGATATGTATTTTAGGAATTTTTTCTCTACCGTTTTACCACCAAAAGGTGAATATGGTGTTGCCATGATTTTTGGCGGTGAAGGTTCCGAATTGGCCATTGAGCAATTAGTTGCGGAATGTGGTGCAAAAGTGCTTTTTTGGAGAAGTGTGCCGGTGCAAATTGATGCCCTTGGTGAAAATGCACGCAAAACCTGTCCTGTTATAAGACAATTATTTATCGATGGTTCCAATTTTACTTCTCAAAACGCTTTTGAACTTAAACTTTATTTATTACGCAGACTGATTGAGAAGAAGATTGCTGATACATATGTTTGTAGTTGTTCTTCTAAGACCATTGTTTATAAAGGCCTGTTGATGGCAACTCAGATCGATGGTTTTTATGAAGATTTGCGAGATGAACGGTTTGTTTCTCCTTATGCCATCGTTCACCAGCGTTATAGTACGAATACTTTCCCAACGTGGCAATTGGCTCAACCATTCAGATTTTTAGCTCACAATGGCGAAATCAATACGTTAAAGGGCAATTTAAACCACCTCAAGACGAGAGAGCCTCATTTAAGCTCACATTTGCTTAAAGATGATTTAGCCGAAATTCTACCATTAGTTCCAGCCAATCAAAGTGATTCCGCTTGCTTGGATAACATGCTCGAACTACTGGTTGCATCCGGTCGAGATATCCGTCATGCTATGTTAATGCTTATGCCTCAAGCATGGGGTGCTAAGCATAGAATGAGCAATGATGTACGCGGCTTTTTTGAATATCATTCCGTTTTGATGGAACCTTGGGATGGACCTACTGCTTTAACATTCTGTGATGGAGTCAACGTAGGAGCAATTTTGGATCGTAATGGATTAAGACCTGCTCGTTATACTTTAACTACTGATAATTTGTTTGTTTTAGCTTCTGAAACAGGCGTATTGGACATTCCTTCTGAAAAGATTGCAAAATTAGGTCGCTTAAGCCCGGGTAAAATGATTTTCTGTGATTTAGAAAATCATCGCCTGCAAACGGATAATGAAATTAAAACACATGTGGCACGTCGCAAGCCGTATCGCCAATGGGTAAAAGATAATTCCATTGATGTACATGGTATGTTTAGTGCTTTGCAATCTTCTCAACCAATGCCTGACTTGCTTCGTCAACAGGCTATCTTTGGTTATACTCAAGAAGATTTGGATCTTATTATATCTCCAATGTATCAAACGGGTCATGAAGCCGTTGGTTCGATGGGATATGATGCTCCTTTAGCTATTTTATCTCATCAAAATCCATTACTCTTTGATTATTTTAAACAACTTTTTGCTCAGGTAACGAATCCACCTATTGACCCGATTCGTGAATCTTTGGTAATGAGTTTGACGACCTACATTGGTAATGATCCAAATATTTTGGAAGAATATCCACAACATGCCCACGTGATCAAATTGGTGCGACCTATTTTGACTGATGATGAATTAAGTCGTCTCAAACACGTAAAAGAAACAGGGTTTGCCTCTGTCACTTTGCCTATTTTGTTTAATAAGACTCAAGCACATTATTCACTAAAAGATACATTGCATCGTTTAGCTTGTTCGGCAGTCGAGGCTGTACGTGATGGGGCTAGGATATTAGTGCTGTCAGATCGTAATCCGGGGGAAGATGATTTGCCTATTCCGAGTTTACTAGCATGTTGTGCCGTCAATAAGGCATTAACCGATGCTAACTTGAGAGCAAATGCCAGTATCATTTTAGAGACAGGTGAAGCGCGTGAAACGATGCATTTTGCTTTGCTATTAGGTTATGGAGCTACGGCAATCAATCCTTATTTAGCTCTTGCCTCTATTTCTGAATTGTCTCATCGTGAGACTTCGAAGATTCATCCTGTTAATGCTGCAAGTAATTATATTAAAGCTGTCAGCGAAGGATTATACAAAATCATGTCCAAAATGGGCATTAGTACCTTACGAAGCTATCGTTCCTCTCAGTTGTTTGAGGCGATTGGTCTGAGTGAAGGTCTCGTACAAGAGTATTTTTCCGGCACGACGAGTCGTATAGGCGGTATCGATATTGAATGGATTGAGCGCGAAACTCGCCAACGTGTAGAGGCTGCCTTAGCTTATAAGAAAAAGGATGAGCTAGCTTTAGCTCCGGGCGGCTTCTTTAAGCCTAAAAAAGAAGGGGAGTCTCACATGTGGATACCTGGTGCTTTGCAATCCATTAGGACTGCGGTCCGTGAAAATGATCAGTCTGCTTATGATAAGTTTTCTAAGTTGATGAATCAACAGCAGCTCCAGCACTTTACTTTACGAAGCCTTCTGGATGTCAAATTAGGTACACCCATTCCTTTAGAAGAAGTAGAATCGGTGGAGTCCATCTTGCAGCGTTTTGTTGCCGGGGCCATGTCTCTAGGATCCATTAGCCCTGAAGCTCATGAAAGCATCGCTATTGCTATGAATATGATAGGAGCTCGCAGTAATTCCGGTGAAGGTGGTGAGGATGAAAATCGTTATCATCCATCGCCTGAAGGATTTGTGAGATCTAGTGCTATTAAGCAAGTAGCCAGTGGTCGATTTGGCGTAACTATTGATTATTTACATCATGCCAAAGAAATCCAAATTAAAATGGCGCAAGGAGCGAAGCCTGGTGAAGGTGGACAATTACCTGGCGATAAAGTTAATGATTTTATCGCAAAGTTGCGTCACGCCAATCCCGGTACCAGTTTGATTTCGCCCGCACCTCACCATGATATATACTCTATCGAGGATTTGGCTCAATTGATATTTGATCTGCAAAATGCCAATACAAAGGCCAAAATTTCGGTCAAACTTGTATCTGAAGCCGGTGTCGGTACTATCGCAGCCGGTGTAGTAAAAGCACATGCCGATAGCATTTTGATCAGTGGCTATGATGGTGGTACGGGGGCAGCTCCGCTTTCAAGTGTAAAATATGCAGGTTTACCTTGGGAATTAGGTGTTGCTGAGGTGCATCAAACTTTAGCATTAAATGATTTGCGCTCACGCGTTAAATTGCAAGTGGATGGACAAATCAGAACCGGACGAGACATCGTTGTCGCTACTTTACTTGGGGCTGATGAATTCGGCTTTGGTTCCATTATATTGATTGCATTAGGCTGTGCAATGTTAAGACGTTGCCATGAAAACACCTGCCCTGTAGGTATTGCTACCCAAGACCCTGAATTACGTAAAAAATACTCAGGTAAGCCGGAGTTTATCGTTAATTATCTCCGTTTTGTCGCACAAGAAGCACGCTTATTACTTGCTGAATTAGGTTTGCATTCTCTAGATGAAGCTCGAGGACGTACGGACTTTTTAACAAAAGTACAAGTTCCAAGCCGAGAAAAGGCATCGACAATTAATTTAGATCGATTGTTACAACCGGTTACTCTTCGTCCTGATATGATGCTCGATGAGCAAGAACCGTTTAAAACTTACGATAGTGAATGCTTGCTGCAAGATGTGCAAGAAGTACTACAAACCGGAGGTAAGGTCACATTACAACGCCATATTAGTAATAATAATCGTACTATCGGCACAGAGTTATCCTCAAAAATTGCTGAACTTTATGGGGAGCGCGGAATGGCTGAAGATTCCATCACTGTTGATTTTTATGGCCACGCAGGACAAAGTTTCGGTGCCTTTTTAACCAATGGTATGACCTTTAAATTGCATGGTGAGGCAAATGACTTTGTAGGCAAGGGCTTATGTGGTGGTAAGATTATTCTTGTACCATCCGATAAGCGTCATTTCGAAGCCTCGCAAAATATGATAGCCGGTAATGTCGTAGGGTATGGTGCTACAAGTGGTACTTTATACATCAATGGTCAGGCCGGTGATCGTTTTGCCATCAGAAATAGTGGTGCTACTTTAATCGTAGAAGGATTGGGCGACCATGGTTGTGAATATATGACTAATGGACGCGTAGTCGTTTTAGGTAAGACCGGTGTGAATTTTGCCGCCGGTATGACCGGAGGTAAAGCCTATATCTTAGATGAAGACGGCACCTTTGATACGATTTGTAACTTGAATAGCGTGAATCTATCCCCAATAGATCGTGGCTCTGATGAAGAACGCGAATTATTAGAATTAGTGAATGCACATTATCGCCAAACTCAAAGTATCTGTGCTAAGAACTTGCTAGATTCATGGGCAGAAGTCCTTCCATTATTTGTGGTAGTAAGACCTATCTAATCGATTCTGTATCTTATTGAGACAGTATTTGCATCCCTTTGGCTCGTTTAAGCCAAAGGGATTTTTTATTTTATTGAATTTCTTGAACAAAGGGTTTTCTAAAAAATCGATATCGTATTGCTGGTTTGTTTTTTAATGAGAATATTCATGATTATGACAATGGGTTCGTAGTAAAATCTTATGTTTTTGGTAAGATTTTTGCTTGAAATCAGTATGCAACAGAATAGTATGACTTAATCTGTTTTCATATTAACATTATATCAAAATGAAGCTTCATTTACCCAAATCCTTATTATGTGCTGTCTTGTCTTGTTTGGCATCGATGACTTATTCCCATGCTCGGACTTTTGATAGTAATCAAATTTTTGATTCGTCAGCCTCATTGACAGAAGAATCCATCATCAATGGAAACGTAACCTTTGATATCAAAGATGGAGTCACTGTCACCCAAGAGACGGGTGGTTTTAACATAGGTAATCATAATTTTACATTAACCGGAGGTGGTACCCTTGCGATCAACACTATTAGCACGACGACAATTGGAGCTTCCGGTGGTACTTTGCCTACCTTGACAATCACTGATAATTCGGTGTTGGATATTTCAGGTGGGTCCATAAACAATAATGTTTATACTAGAATGAGATTTAACGTCACCAATGGTGGCGTCTTACGTGTGAAAGAGTTAACATATGGTGGCCTTGGTTTCATGGCTAGTAATACGGATTACTGGGTATTTAATGGAGGTGTTATTGAATTAACTGCATCATCTATAGCCACTGATGATGGCCCACGTAATGCATCAATTGGTTCAGGTGTTACCGCAAATGGTGAAGGGGTACGCTTTAAAAATGAAACAAGAGATGGTGTGATTCAACTTGTATGGGGTGATAACGGTTTAAAAGTGAATGGTAAAGCTATATTTGATGGTATAGGTGATTATGCGACCAATTTTACTTCTGCCTCAGCTGGTATCCAAGGTAGTGGTACTATTATTAAAACAGGTTCAGGTTCCTTGTTTTTAAATACGGCTCTTGCTGGAACAAATGTGTTTAATGGCCTTTGGGAATTAAACCAGGGCTCATTAATCGTAAATCATGCTTCAGGTTTAGGTGGTTCTACTACAATTAATGTTACGGGTAATTCTTCATTGGGAGGTTCTTCTTCAGAGGGTTTACAAAAAATTATTAATGTTGCTGATGGTGTTGCTTTAAACATCGCCGGTGTAGTAGGAGGTCTAAATTTATCTGCTAATACAGCTAAAATGACCTTAGGAAAGAATGCTTCCCTGACTGGAAATATCGGTGTTTCTAATCAGGCCTCTTTAGTTTTGAATGGATCCAACACAATAACCGGTAATGTTACCGTTGGTGAAAATGGCAGTCTTTTTTTTAAAGAAGCCGGAGCGATAATAGGTGATTTGAATTTATCTGGTGGTTCTTTATCTATTGGAAATCAAGTGTTTCCTGAGACCGGATATTTCATTTCCGGGGCTTTAAATATCACTGGAACAAATACTCTAAATCTCGATCTTAGTAATGGATTGTTTGCTGTGGGTAATTTACAGTTAGCTAATTCAGTCGTTCTAAATCAAGGTGCAGCTCTTTCCCTATCAGGTGCGGCTGGCACGCTTTATGATTTAACCGTACAAAATGGTCAAGTTTCTCTTGCCTATAAAAGTGATGCGAAAGTATGGACAGGAGGTGATACCGGAACTTGGTCTAATGGTGGAGTAGGTTGGAATGGTAGCCCTGATTTAACTTATCAAAATGGAAATAATGTCTTTTTTGATACGACTGCTACCATCACATTAGAAGGCTCATTAACACCTGGAAGTGTCACTTTTGCAGGTGGAAAAGATGTAGTACTTACTTTGGTAAACTCCACAGCTACGGGTAGTGATGGCTTGTCCGGAAGTGGAAAGTTTAATATTTCAGGAGCAGGTACTGTTGTATTGAACTCTGCTAATACTTCATATTCAGGCCAAATATGGCTCAATAATGGTCTATTAGAAATCAACGATGCAGCTGCTCTTGGTAACGGAAAAATTGTCTGGAATGGCGGTACCATTAAGTTAGGCGATGGCTTAACCGGTGATGTGGATATTTCAGGTAAGATGGAAGGGTTTAGTGACGCTCGCAATAATGCTATCAAAATTGACACCAATGGCCATAATACAGTATGGAACACCCAACGTGGTAAATTTTCATATGATAAATATGGTGAAGGCGATTTGAAGTTAAATTTCGGTGATACATTTACTTATGCTTTTACGATTCATGACGGATCAATAACTTTCAGTAGCTCTACCCAAGCTATTTTGCAAGGCGTGCTTGCCGGTACGGGGGACTTGATTAATGATGGGGGTAATTTAGTGATCAGAAATGCCAAAAACACCTTTGATGGCACGATTTATGCTAATACCGGTAATACATTTTTAGGTGCTGCCAATTCAAATGGAGGCGGTGCTGTTTCTACTTTAGGTGCGAACTCCAAAGTAGTCATTGCCTCGGGAGCACATTTTTACATGAATATTACCGGCGGTAATATGACAAGCTCAGGTACCGGACAATCATTAGGCACTGATTTCTTTATTAAGTCAGGTGGTAGTTTGAGAAATGTTGACTGCAGTTTGGATTTAGACGGCAATATTCATTTTAATGTAGCTAATTACACACCAAATGGAGAAATTACCTATGATTCATTGGGCGAAGTTACTTTACATCAACATTGGGGTAAATATTTAGTAGTAAAAGGTCAAGTAAGCGGTAGTGGTATCGTCAACCTCACTGATGGTATCAATGATGGAGACAAAGATCACCGAACTATTCTTCACAATACCTCAAACACATTTAATGGTACCTATCGGTTAAATGGTTCGCATCGTTTGTCTATGGAGCTTGCCGCTTCTGATAAATTGGATGCTGACGGTAATGTAATCGGTGGTGTGGCTAAAGATGCTAAATTTGAATTGCTTACGGATAAGAGCTATTTATACATTTCCGGTGAAAATGTAACAATCGCAGGTTTATCCGGCGTAGCAGGTTCTACATTGGCTGTTTCAGGAAACGGAGTGAAGAATTTAACGATTGCCAATGAACAAGATAACAGTTTCTTAGGTAATTGGGGTGCTAATATCAATTTGATTAAGAATGGATCGGGTACATTGACACTTGGTTCTTTCGGTGGTGCTAAAGCCACCATTCATGAAGGTATAGTTGATTTTTCATCAGTAGCCTTAACCGATAAAGAAATCATTCTAACAGGCGGTGGATTATCCAATGCCGGTAATGTGACGAATTCTTCCATCAAGATTGATAATACACTTGCTGGTGGTGCTAAGGTCTTAGGTTCCGCTATTTCTATGGGTGGAGCCTCTGCCTCCCAATTAACATCATTTAAATCCTCGGTCAGTGCCGATGGCTCATCTGTAACGACTGTTACAAACATGGGTAATGGCAATCTTAGTATTTTAGGTGAAGGTGGTAAAAATACATTAATATTTAGTGGAGATATGGTTGGCTCAGGTGCCACTAACCAGATTTTCGGTTATGGTAATGGTCAATCGGGCACGATCTCTATTGGTAATGGTACCGATCAATTGACTGTTACTTTGGATCTTACCGGCTCCGCCGTCGACGAATTGTTAAAGCAGGCTGCAACAGGTTCATCTCTAAAAGTTACAAATGGTACATTAACAATCAGTAATAACGTTTCGTTCGAATTTACGACCCAATATAATGTTTTGGGTGATATCTTTGATTTAGATAAAAAGCCGAATGTTTCAGGTGGATCTATCCAATTGGAAAGCAAGGGTGATACCCCTCATGCTGGTTGGTTGGTGCTTACCACTAACGAATCACTGAATGTTACTAATACATCCATACTTGATCAAGTTGTTGGTATTCATAATAATGGTACTCTTAATTTGTCAGCATTGACTGGAGATGTGCAATTAAATAATCTCGAGGGTTCTTCCTCATCCGGTGTTATTTTCGCAGGAGATGCCGCTTTAGACTTAAATCTAGGCAATACGGGATCTATCACAGCATCTGTCTATCAAGGTCGCATCGAAGCCGTAAATTCTACTCTTAATCTTAATAATGGAGTAGATGGATATCATGCTTCATTGCTCGGCGGAATATCTGTAAGTGCCGTAAATGTCAATTCCGGTACTCTAACCCTCGGTGGTAACAGTACGATTACGAATGCCCTAAATGTGGAAAACAATCACACATTTGGCCTAGCGAAAGATGCCACGGCTACTGTTGGGTCCTTAGCCGGCACTGGTTTGATGAACTTAGCTGAAGGCTCTCGATTAATAGTCAATAGTAATATCGCCTTAGATCATGCAGTAAGCGGATTAGGTTCTCTAGTCGTTACTGAAGGGCATACGTTTGCTTTCAACGGCGGTACGATGTCAAATCAAACGACGCTCGAACTCAATGGCACAATGGATGGTAACGGAGTTACCCTTGGTGCTTTGTCCGGTACGGGTACGGTAAATCTTACTGGTGGTGAATTGGTGCTTAATAGTGGCCTTGGTGTAAATTCCATATTCAATGGTACTTGGGGCATTGCCACCGGAGATACGGGAACTGTCAAAATTACAGGAGACGGTATTCAAGGTCTCGCCGGAGCCGGTTCTGATGCCTTGAACTTGAAAGTTAATCAAGGTAATTTTATTTTAACAGGTGATCAGACAGGTCAAGCAACCTATAAGTCTTTAGATGTCAATAATGGATATCTAACGATTGCAGCCCCGGGTAATACCCATGATCGTAATGGTGTAAACCATAGTACCATCCACTTTACCGGAGATGTAAGCTTCTCTAATCAATCTATATGGACTATTTCCGTCGCGACGACAGATTATTCCGATTTTGTCGGACCATATTTGACATCTGATGGTCAAATCAGTCTCACTGATACTAAGCTTGACTTTAGAAACAGTGGTGGTGATATGCAGTTGCCTTCCATTGATCAATTAGATCTTGTCATAGCTCAGGGTGCGGGTGTACAGCTCGGCGATAATGTCACTTTTGACGCAGGTATTTTCTACGGCTATTTTAAAGACCTTGAGCTTGTTGTCATTGATGGTAATAAATTAGTATTAAAAGGTGGTGAAAATACCGAAAATATCTTCACTCCGGCAGGTGCTTCTCATAACGCTGCTGCAGGTTCCGAATTATTGTGGAATGCTAAACAAGCTTCCGCAGCAGGGGGCCAGCTTCAGACATTATTTATGACCGTTAGTGATATGATGAGCAAAAATAATGTTGCTGCAGCTAGTGATGCTTTAGCTTCAGCCGCCGGTAGCTCAATCACGACGATTTCATTAGCGCAAAATAATGCTATGCGAGATCAAATGGGTTCCGTGCGTAATCGTATGACCTACATGGGCGCAGAGCAGGCCATCATTAATGATGAAATGCCTTACTTCCATATGTGGATCGAAGGTTCCGGATCCTATAGAAAGATCAACCAAGACGGGCATGATGCCGGCTATACCCTCTCTACATGGGGTGGTACCGTTGGTTTTGACGTCGATTTGAGCGATAAATGGACATTAGGCATGGCTTTTTCTACCCAAATCGGTGATTTAGATGCTCATTCCATTGACCGTGCTTCCGGTGATTTTGATTCTTATTACCTCAGTGGCTTTGCTAAATACCAACGTCGTAACTGGAGCCATAATCTCATCGTTACCGGTGCATTAAATCATAACAAATGGCGCCGTAACGTGACTTATGGTGACTATTCACATGACGCCCATAGCACTTCCGATGGCTATGGTATCGGTGCCATGTATGAGGCCAATTACACTTATAAATTAAGTGAAAATGGCATCGACATCTTACAACCATTGATGGGAATTTCTATGGCCCATACCAGCATGGACGGCTACGATGAAACAGGCGCCGAAAATGCCGGCTTACGTGTAGGTAAGCAAGATATGACCACTTGCACCCTTGTTGCCGGTGTACGCTATATCGGTGAAATGGGTACCAACATTGTGGGCAGATCCATGCTTGGTGAATTACGCATTAACGTAGCTCAAGACCTAGGAGACGATCGTGGTAAAGCAAATGTGGCATTCCTCGGTAACAGCGGATTCTCCCAGACTATCCGTAGTGCTAATCAAGGACGTACCGCGCTCCAACTCGGAGCCGGAGCTCAGCTCCCCGTAGGTACGAATTCCGCCTTCTTTGTGGATGCTAATGCCGACTTCAGATAAGACGCCAACTCCGTCAATGCAAGTATCGGTTTTAAATACGATTTCTAAAACTGATCGATCGTAAGATATTGCAAGCCACGTTCCTTATGGGAGCGTGGCTTTTTTTGTCTATAACCTACAAATTTTGATATGTGTGAGTTCATCCCATTTTAGACGTGATGACTTCGGTGCGCGCCCTTTACATCATAAGCGCCTAATCACCAAACAATGTATTGTATGAATAATAACGATCAAATCACACAACAAGCAAAAAGGCTATATACACTCTGGCGCTCAAAGTCCACTCAACCTTTTTCCTACCATACCGCTGACGAACTATGGACAGACCCTGAACAACCGGACGTAAAAGCATGGGAGGGATTTACAGCATCACTCCCTACTTATCTGATACAGTCCGGCTTGACCGTCGCCACATCACAGCCGTCGTTAAAAAACATCCTCATTTCTCTTTTAAGCATATTATTGGCTCTTTCAGTTTCGTTTGGACTTATGAATGGCTCGATAAACAGCAATTCATTCGAGAAAAGAGATATAAGTTCTGATGATTTTATAAAACAATCATTAATTGATGGCGAATCATCAACTATTTGTTCGAATTTACGAGATACATCCCCATACGAAAATTAACCATGTGCACTCAAGTAAAACGATATATTGAACTCATCCGTGACAATAAAGACCTAATTTGGATGTTTGCCGGTATGATTGCCGCCATCTTTCTATACATTAATGAGCGCGAATCTACCCAACAAAACATTATCGACTTTAAAGAATTTATGAAAGGAGCTCAAAAAGTACAAGTAGAGCAGACCCAGACCCTAAAAGAAGTAAGCCTAAGGCTAGGTGCCTTAGAGCAAAATTTTAAAACATTACCACAATGACCTATTTTAAGCCACGTACCCCGTGGCTTTTTTGGTAATATCTTTATGCATATTTAATGAGTAGATATAGATTCACCATCTTCGCTCGTTTCCCTTACATCGTGAGTTTTAAACAACAATTTTTTATTTCCCTCTGCCCCCTTGATTAATGTCGAGGCGGCGTATTCAGCATCTTCAATAACTGATAACTCGATAAATTCCCTAGCACTCATTCCTTGCATTTTTGCAACTTTAGATATTAATGCGTATTCTTCTTTGCTGAATGTTACGGCAATTGGTTCAATTTCTTCAAATAGAAATTCTCTCTCTTTTTTGTTAGCTAATGTATTTAATCCGCTGGTATGCTTATTCTCTGATTGCATTATTTGCTCAATAACCTCCAACTTCATTGCTGGAATAACTTCATTAGCTGTTAACCATCTATCGATTGTTCTTTTTGTGACTCCCATTCTTTTTGCTAATACGTCTCGAGTAATACTCCTTTCTTTGAGCCAACTCTTGATTTTTTGCTTTATCGTATCCATGCGTTTTCAAGTTATCCAATTTGGATATTTTTTTCAAGGGTATAGTTTGTTTTATCTAATAATATCCAAAAATAGTAGAAAAAATTTGACTTAATATCCAAATCAGATATAATGACGCATATGAAAGAATCTAAAGAGATTAAGGTTACTCTTTTCGATTTACCGGTCCAGACTCTTTTAACTCAAAAATTATTGGCTTCTATGGTGAATGAAGAGGCCTCCGATCGTATTCGTGCTCTTACTTTGATTCATGCTAAATCTATTTTAGATAAAAAAACCTCATTTCCTTGCGATAAAGCACGTAAAATTTATATCATTCGAATTAAAACTAAAGAAAAACGCATCGATCGATAAAATTATATTCATTTTATGAATATAATTTTATTTGAGAATCAAAAGTATATTTAAAATTTATTAGTTTTTTGCAAAAATAATTTTGTAGTTAAAGTTTTTTTATATAATTATATTACCAGATTTTTTTATAAATATCAAAATGTTAATGAAAAGTGACAGTTTTTTTAAAAATGTAACACAGCTGATTTCTCTAGAAATAGTGTATAATCCTTTGTCGATTGATATCAACTCGCTTTTTTTATGCCGTTCACGTATATAGATTGATTTGTCCATGAATGGTTTTTTTGAGTAAAATGCATCGACTAGTTATTGTGTATTCATTATTAGTTTCTTGTGGTTATTACAGGGTGATTGGGTCTGTTTTTTTAAATCAATAGCTTGATCGAGATTTAGCTAATAACACATTCCTCAAACAATATTTTTAATTAATTTCTACTTAGATGATGACTCGTTTTTTCGATAAACTATTGATAGATTCGCGGCTCGCGATACGTATGACTTTTAAGAAAAATAATCTTGATTTCCTGTTATGAAATCGATAAATTCACTTATATTCCAACAAGAAACATTCTAATCTTTCATTGAATTATGGAAAAAATAATAGCAGTCTTTTATCTGTTTGTTGACTAAAAAAGCAAATCTGATTCATCTCCCCGAAAGTCATGGTGAGTTGATATCTAACTAATTATTTATGAAAAATATTGCTAATATTTTTAGAGACAAACTAAGACGACTTCGATATCTGAACCGCAATTTAGTGTTACTTGTGGATACTTTGATGTCTGTGGTGTGTGCGTACTGTAGCTATCTCATTGTTTGTACCAGCCCCAAATTACTTTATTCGCATTCATCAGCTCTTATAGTTGTTATCACTGCATTTATCATTGCCGGCTTATCTATCTATGTAGCTAGTGTTCATAACACGGTTATTAGGCTTGCTACTTTTAAGATGACTGGTCGTATATTGGTTATTTCCCTCTTAATGCAGCCACTTTTCTTTTTTGTACTGCATTGGTTCGGAGTTTTTTCGTGGAAGCAAGCTTGGTATTTCTGTGTTTTTGATTGTCTCATTACGTTCTTTGTTCTTTGTGGTATACGAGCGTGCCTTATCTTTACCTACGAGATGATTTGTGGCTGTGAATTTAAAAAATGCATTTTTTTATTTTCAACTAGCAGACGTAGTGTGCTTTTAGCTGATCAAATTAATCGCGATATCCATTCACCTTATCGTGTCGTCGGTTTTTTAACCATGGATAAATCGAGGGCTCATCTTAATTTAAGTGGGCTTAGACCAACATTACTGACTAATAATTGGCAATCTCTCTTAACACTGTTCAGGAAAAAACGCATATCCGGCATCTTATTTTCGTCACGAAAAGATATGGATCGTGCGAAAACCGGGCTCCTTGACTTTTGTGTCGAACATGACATACAGGTCTTAATTAATGAAGACATTAAAGATATTAATGACTTCTCATTGACGATGACTTCAATTAAGCCAGTCGATATTGAGGATTTGCTAGATCGTGAAGTTATCCAAATAGAGATTGATAAAATTCGTGATCAGCTCTGTGATCAATGCATCCTTATTACCGGAGCCGCCGGTTCTATCGGCAGTGAAATAGTACGACAATTAGCTGAATTAAACATCCGTAAGCTGATTTTATTAGATAATGCAGAAACTCCTTTACATAACCTTCAGCTCGAAATTCAAGAATCTTATCCATCCCTTGATTTAGTTATACAATTGGGTGACGTATGTTCTCTGCCACGATTAAATAGCATTTTTGAGCGTTACCAGCCTCATGTTGTCTTTCACGCCGCCGCTTATAAACACGTGCCAATGGTTGAAAACAATCCTTGCGAAGGCATTCTCGTCAATATCATGGGAACGTGTAATGCTGCAAATTGCTCTATTAACCACCATGTGAAAAGATTCGTCATGGTCTCCACAGATAAGGCAGTCAATCCGACAAATGTCATGGGTGCGACCAAGCGAGCAGCGGAGCTTTGTGTGCAAGCCCTCAATACAGTTGATAATACCCAATTTATCATCACACGTTTTGGTAACGTACTGGGTAGTAATGGATCCGTGATCCCCTTCTTCAAAAAGCAAATTGCTTCCGGCGGCCCTGTAACTGTCACACATCCCGACATCATCAGGTACTTCATGACCATCCCCGAAGCCTGTCGACTCGTCTTACAAGCCGCCTCCATGGGGCAGGGTGGTGAAATCTTCGTCTTCGATATGGGCGAACAAGTTAAAATCGACGACCTAGCCCGTAAAATGATCAAACTCTCCGGCTTCATCCCCGATCAAGATATACCAATCATCTATACCGGACTGCGCCCCGGCGAAAAACTCTACGAAGAACTCCTTACCAACGAAGAAAACACACAAGAAACCCGACATCAAAAAATTCGCAAATCCCGTTGCGCCCAGCCTGATGCCACCCAAGTTCTCTTCATGGTCGAGCAACTCATCAATACCGCTCGAGATTTTGACTCTTACGAGGCCGTTCGCACCCTCAAACAACTCGTCCCCGAGTTCAAAAGCCAAAACTCCCCCATTTTCGAACAATTGGATAAATAATAATAATTAACCAATTTATAAAGTTATGTCAGAGTCGCGAACACATAAAAGCTTTCTTAATGCACGAGTAGATTTGACTTTTTTTGTTATTTCTGCACTTTTATCTTTTTTCTCAAGAAAGATTTTTCTTGATGTTTTAGGAGAAGATTTTATTGGTGTTACTAGTGTTTTAACCAATGCTTTAGGATTTTTAAATTTGGCCGAGTTGGGTATCGGTATGGCTACAGCATATATGTTATACAAGCCCATCCGAGAGCAAAATTTTGATCAAATATCTGCCATCATGAGCGCATTAGGGTACCTATACCGTTGGGTTGGTATCATTATTTTATCTCTGGGACTCATATTCTTTGTCTTTTTACATGTTTTCTTAGATCGAGTTGATATTTCTCCTTTTGTTGTTTTATTTTTGTATTTCTCGCTTTTATCCTCATCGTTGTTAACATATTTTTTTAATTATAAGCAAATTTTGTTTAGTGCTGATCAAAGGAATTATGAGATTACTCTGTATTATAAGACGGCATCAATAGTCAAAATATTGTTACAGATGGGCTGTTGTTTATTATTTGCCAATTATTATTTATGGATTGGTATTGAATGGTGTTTTGGTATTCTTGCTTCGTATTTGTTACATTGGAGATTAAAAAAGGTTTATCCATGGTTGCAATTCTATTTATCTGAAGGTAAACAAAATTTAAAGCGATTCCCCTTATTATTAGCTAATACTAAAAGAATTTTTGCTCATAGATTGTCCGGAGTTGTGTTATTTCAGTTAACTCCAATCTTGATTTATGCTTATAGCTCAATACAAGATGTGACCAAGTATGCTAACTATTTATTGATCACGGCTTGCCTATCTTCGTTAGTAACAGCTTTATACGGGGGCACGTCAGCTGCTGTTGGTAATTTGGTGGCAGAAAACGACACCTCTAATACTTTTAAATTATACAATGAACTCTTTAGTTTACGAGTGATGGTTGCTACATTTATTGTTACTTGTTTGTGGTTCTTAACGAAGCCTTTTATTTCTTTATGGGTCGGATCGGAGTATTTATTGGCGGATAGCTCTTTTATATTAATTTTGGTTAATGTATATATTTTGAATATTAGAGTGACAACTGATGAGTTTATTAGCGCTTTTGGTTTGTTTTGGGATGTATGGATGCCAATTCTCGAAGCAAGTATTTTTATTATTTCAGTTTTTTTATTTGCCAAACCATATGGATTAAATGGTGTCCTTTTGGCGGGCATCATTAGTCAAATTATCGTCGTATTAGGATGGAAACCTTATTTTTTATTTAAATGGGGATTTAAGCAATCTTTATCAAAATACCTTCGAGTTTTTTTTCAATTGATTGCTTTTTCTCTCTTGTCTATTACTATTGTTTTTATTATTACATCGTTTGTTAACTTGCTGAATATCACTCAATCTTGGATATCATGGTTATTATCATCATTAATTGTTAGTATTACATCTTTTACAGTTATCATATTCGTATTTTTCGTTTTTTCATTTTCAGCTAGAGAAAATATTTACAGAGTTCTTCGATATGTTTTCGTTAAACTTAGACCATTTTAATTACAATAAAATTTTATAAAATTTAGCTCACTTGTTACAATTATTATATGACTAGATTTCCCTTTATTTCTTTTATTATTCCTGTTTACAATGTGGAAAAATACGTTGCACAATGCATCACAAGCTGTTTGACTCAGGATGTTTCACTAGCAGATTATGAGTTGATTATTGTTAATGACGGATCGACAGATCGTTCTTTAGATGTCATTATGCCATTCGTTGATAAGTATTTAAATATCGTTGTCATAAACCAATCAAATCAAGGTCTTAGCGTAGCTAGAAACGTAGGAGCAAAATATGCGAAGGGTGAATATATATGGTTTATTGATTCTGATGATTGGGTTGAAAATAATTGTTTAACAAGAATGCTGAAAGTTTTAAAAAGCAATTTGCCTGATATTCTTGTAACTGACTTTATTGAAGTAACTAACGAAAAAAATGTCGATCGGTTTAAATATTCAAACAAATCTATTAATTGCAATTCAAAAAAAACTTATAGTGGATATGAATATCTTCAAATGAACAACGTGCGTATTACGGCGTGGTCTGTGGTTATAAATAGAAATTTTTGGCAAACTAATAATTTTATGTTTTATCCTGGTATACTGCATGAAGATACGGAATTAATGCCAAAAATGTACGCTGAAGCTACAAAAATACAATATTACGATGCTCATCCTTACTATTATAGATTAAATAGAACGGGTTCAATTATGGCAACTATCTCCAGTAAACGTGTTTCATCTTATTTGTTAATCGCAGACAGATTGTTTTGCTACGCTGAAGAATTGAATGATAAAAGATCTAAGTTAATTTATCCTTATATTTGTAATTCATTAAACGCATGTTATGATTTGATATATGTGAATAAAGCAGATAAAAGTAAATGGTGTGACATTTTTAATGATTTTTTAATACGTAAACCTAATTTATTATCATCCTATTTGAGAACACAATCATTAAAACAAACTGTATCCTACGTAATTTATACCTTTTGTCCAATTTTGACATACGAACAAAAATTCAGATTGACAAAAAAGTTATATATTTATGGCAATAAATTAAAAAAAATATTACGTGTTAAATAAAATTTTATTTATAACAGGTCCACTTAATGGTGGTGGTGCTGAGAGGGTCTTGCTGGATATTCTTCATCATATCGATTATGATCGTTATAATGTCACCTTAGCTCAAATTGTTCCTGGTGGCTCATTGGATTATGAAATACCTTCATCAGTAAAGCGTATATCATTATGGTCATCTTATGATTTGCACTATAAATTGTCTCTGAGACTCTCTTCAATGTTTGGTATGCATCATTTTTTAAGACAGCGTATTAATGCGAAATTATCTCATATGTGTTTTGATGCCGTGATTAGTTTTTTAGAAGGAATGCCTCTAAAGCTTCATGGATTATTGAATATTCCTAGTGCCCGACATATTTCTTGGGTACATTGTGATTTGGAAACGCTTCGCTACCAATCAAATGTTTTTTATAAAAATGAGGAAACGTTAGCTTATCTAAAAATGGATCGTGTAGTTAATGTATCGGAAGGTTGTTCTTTGGGGTTTTCACGTTTATTTTCTATAGATTCATCCAAACTTTCTGTTATTCATAATCCGATAGACTTAAAGAAAATTGCAAAGCTAATATCTTCACCCATTTTAATAAATAAGGTATTCACTATTGTTTCGGTAGGTCGCTTGACTAATGTTAAAAGATTTGATCGATTGATTAAGCTAGCTCAGAAGTTGCGTAATGAATCGGTTTCTTTTAAGATCATTGTTATCGGTGAAGGTGAAAATAAAAAAGAATTATTAGATTTAACAGAAAATAATCACTTAGTAGGTTTTGTTGAATTTAAAGGTTTTGTCACAAATCCTTATGAAGAAATCAAAAAAGCTAATGTATTATTGTGTACATCTGAGTCGGAAAGTTTTTGTTTGGCTTTAGTAGAAGCAATGGCTCTTTCTATTCCGGTTATCTCAACTCGTACGAAAGGCTCTGAATGTATTATAGGTGATAATCAATATGGGCTTTTAGTTGAACAGAGCGATCGATCTATTTTTGAAGGTGTGATGAAGCTGTATAATGAGGAAAATTTGGGTCACTATTATCAACAAATGGGTAGGAAACGTGCTAAGGATTTTGATATGCCTCAATTCATGGATAAGTTCTATAATTTATTACAATAGTGAAAAAGAAAATTTTATTTGTAATTAGTAGCTTGCAAAGCGGTGGCGTGTCGAAGTCAATGATCAATTTACTCAATGTAATTGATAAGGAAAAGTATGATATTCATTTGTTATTAATGAGTACCAAAAATGCTGTTTTTGACGTATATATTCCTAATAACGTAACTGTTCATACAGATTCAAGAATAGAGGCTTTGACTAGCGGTGTAAGGGGATTAAAATTTCTTATAACACATGGTCATATCGTGTACTTCTTTCTTGCTGTTATTAGAATATTATTATCTCCTATCAATAAATCTTTCTCGGGACTATTTCTTTCAAAAATATTGCCGACACACGATGAAAAATATGATTGTATTGTAGATTTTAATGGACAACATCAATTGTATTACATGATCGATAAGCTCAATTCGAGAAAGAAAATTACTTTTTTTCATAGCGATTATTCAAAATGGAGTCATTATTATTATGCTGATAAAAAGTATTTTCCAAAGACTGATAAGATTTTTACAATTTCAGATATCTGTGTTAAGTCATTGATAAATTTCTTTCCTCAGCAGAGAGATAAAATTGCAAAAATGGAAAATATAAACGATTCCCTAGTTATCAATGAGCTATCAAAGTCTCCGTGTACGATAAAAAGTGCATCTTTAGTATTAATGACCATTGGGCATGTTCAATTTTCTAAAGGCATTGATATAGCCTTGGATGCAGCTTATGGGCTTCAAAAAAATAATATTGATTTTATCTGGTATTTTATCGGAGCTATTAAAGATGATGAATATATCAGAAAAATTCAAGACTCGTCACTAAGAGATAATTTTATTTTTTTGGGTATACAGCCTAATCCTTATCCCTATCTTAAACAGGCTGACATTTATGTACATCCTTCCAGACTTGAGGGTAAATCAATAGCTCTTGATGAGGCGAAAATTCTTTGTAAGCCAATTGTTGTTACAAATTTTTCTACTGTTAGAGATCAATTTGAGGATCGTTTTAATGCCAGTATCTGTGAGATGAATGGTACAAGTTTGGGTGACTCTATTATTGAGCTTGCTTCTGATCGCACTTTACGTGAAAATTATATTCAAAACTTACAAAACAATATACCGGATAACAGATCTCAATTAGAAATATTGTACAAGGTGTTTGAAAATTAGAATATATGGATTCCTTACTTTATTATATTTTTATCTTAGTAGTTGTCGTTTTATACTCTTTGTATATCATTTCAACTAAAAAACCCAATTATCAGCTGACCTCTTTAGCTCTTATATTAGCAGTCGTAGTTGCTTGTTTTTTAGGATTTTCTCCCATACCCTGGAATACCGAAGCAGATAAAGAAGTTTATGCGTTAGGTTTTTTAAATCACATGGTTCCTGAGAATGGAAAAGAACTAGTTTTTGCTTGGTACACATACATAATTGGTTGTTTCACAGATAATGAAACCATTTATTTTTTGATTACGGCGGTAATTTATACCTTTAATTATTATTTTGCCTCTAAAAAAATTAACAAAAGTGCGAGTTTTTTGATTTTATTAATGTCTCTTACTTCATTTTTCTTTTATGGATATGGAGTCAATACTATTAGAGCAGGTTTGGCTGCTTCATTTTTCTTATTAGCTTTTGCTAATATTAATAAACCTTGGAGATCAATTTTATATTTGGTCATAGCAACAAATATTCACTCCTCGATGCTCTTACCAACAGTATGTTTAGTAACATCATATTTTTACAAAAATAGTAAAATTTGTTTATTAATATGGGTTTTATCAATCCCTTTATCTTTGATGTTTGGTACTTCTATAGAAAACTTATTGAGCAATGTTCTTAGAGATGAGAGAGTTAATTATTTGTCTGTAGGCCAATCAGAGACCCAATATGAAACCGGATTTCGCATTGATTTTATCTTGTATTCCTTTTCTGCCGTTTTCATGGGTGCATTATATATTTTTAAATATAAGTATAGAGATGCTTTTTATACTTGCTTATATCGGACATATTTACTTACGAATATCTTTTGGATATTGGTCATACGAGCTAACTTTTCTGATAGATTTGCCTATTTATCATGGTTTATGATGCCTTTTATATTCATTTACCCTCTTACAAAAAATGTCAATATTAAAAATAAGCGCATTTGGATTGTCTCTACTTTGGCTTGTTCTGAATTCTTTATATTCTTTTTGTTTATTAAATAAAATCTATGAAAAAAAACGTATTACACATTTCACAGTACAGTGCAGAGTATGAAGGCAATTTTATTGCATCTTTAAAACAATTGGAATTGCGCTTGATTAGCAAAAACATAAATATCATTTATGTCTTCCCTTTATCGGCAAAAGATCAGCAATGGATGTCAAAATTTTCTACAGAACATCAAGTATTTTTTGTAAAAAATCCTAGTGATTCGGGGGTGATTGATCAGATTTCTTTGATCATTGAAAAAACATTACCAGTTATTATTCATTCACATTTTGATGGGTACGATATTCCTATTTGTAAATCCATCAAGAAAGCTAAAGTTAATTTCAAGCCACGTATTATTTGGCATTTGCATAATCCGTTATATTATCAAAAATCTTATATTAAAAAAGCTTATCAGAAAATTCGGTTTTTAGAACATTATTCTTTTTTTTCAAAAAAATATAACGTATCTGCAGTTGCTGTAAGTCCTGAGATTGCTTCATTTGTTATTGATAATGGTTTTAATAAAAATAAAATAGAAGTGATTGAAAATGGATTAGTTTTAGATCGCATTGATTCAACAATATCAAAAATTGAAAATAAATCCTTTATAGCCTTTGCAGGTCGCCCTTTTGTTAAAGGTATGGATACATTATTAGCTGCTTGTGAAATTTTAAAATCTGACTCAAAAGATTTCATTCTAACCATAGTAGCATCTGATCAAGCGAGGATGATTATTGAAAAAGATTTGTTGCATGACGAAATTCCTGAATGGTTAAGAATTGTTCAATTATCGTCAGATATTAATGTCTTATTAAAGAAATCTTCTTGTTTTATTTCCTCTTCACGAGCTGAAACTTTTAGTTATGCTGTATGCGAAGCCATTTATTTTGGGTTGCCGGTTATTTTGTCTAATATTGATGGCACAAGATGGGCATGGCCTTGTCCATCAGTTAAGGTATATCCCTGTTTAGATGCTTTTTCTTTGTATGCTCGGATGAAAGAACATATAGCATTAGAAAATAACTTATCTGATAATATTCGTCTCGAATTACAGCAATCACAGCAATATATTTATAATAGGTACTCTATTGATATTTGGATTGAAAAAATTGTTAGTTTTTATAAGAAAATCATTGATCTATGATTACAGTCTTTACACCAACCTATAATAGAGCTTTTATCATTGAAAATTTATACAAAAGCCTATGCCAACAAACTTGCCAAGATTTTGAATGGTTAATTGTGGATGATGGTAGTTCTGATGATACAGAAGAGCTTGTCAGCTCTTGGATAAAAGAAGATCGAATTTTAATTCGTTATTTTAAGCAAAAAAATGGAGGTAAGCACCGTGCCATTAATAAAGGAGTTAGCCTTGCACAAGGTGAACTATTTTTTATAGTTGATAGTGATGATTATTTAGCTGATTATGCTATAGCTTTCTTAGTCGAAAAATTTAATGAAATTGAAAGCGATAATTCTTTTGCTGGTATTTCAGGAGTACGTACCTATTCTAATGGTGAGAAAATCGGTGGTGAAGAGTTGTGGTCATGTATCAACGATACTGCAATTAATATTAGATCAAAACACCATGTTTGTGGCGATTTAGCTGAGGCTTATAAAACATCTGTACTAAAGAATTTTGTTTTTCCAGATTTTTCTAATGAAAAATTTTGCACAGAAGCTTTGGTTTGGAATAGAATTGCAGAATCAGGACTAAAGTTGAGCTATCTATACGAAAAAATTTATATATGTGAATATTTAGAAGGAGGACTTACTTCTAGTTCAATTCGTATTAGAATGAAATCTCCTCTTGCTACGACCACCTATTATTCAGAAGTCTTATCTGGTAAACATTCGATGGTTTCAAAAATAAAAGCCGGGATTAATTTTTGGAGATTTTATTTTTGTCTTAACGAGAAAAGAAATTTTTCTTTATCTAAAGTTCATCTTTTATATAGTTGGTTGATTATTTTGGGTTTTGGTATGCATCTTAATGATTTGAGGTTAATAAGAAAATGAAAATTTTGCATGTTATTACATCTCTTCATATAGGAGGTGCTGAGAAGCTGATGTTAGATATGTTGCCTTTGATGAAACGAGCGGGACATCAAGTGGAGCTACTTGTGTTTAATGGTTCTGTTACCCCTTTTTACGAACAACTTCTTGAAAAGAATGTTATCATCCATGCGTTTGGAAAAAAGTCTGTTTATCATCCTTTTCATATTTGGAAATTACGTAAAATTATTAAAGAGTTTGATATTATTCATACACATAATACTTCACCTCAATTTTTTGCCGCACTAGCAAAGATGTGTATTAAGTCTCAAACTAAACTCGTAACGACTGAGCATAGCACTAATAATAGGAGAAGAGGTATTCCTGGTTTTCGATATCTGGATCGATGGATGTATGAACAATATGATCGAATCATTGCTATCTCAGATAAAGCTAGAGAATGTATGCATAATTATATTGAATGCGATTTACCTCTTGAGACCGTTGAGAATGGCATTAATTTAAATGTGTATCACCAAGAAGGTGTTCGACATAGAGAGCAGTTGGGGCTACCTATTGATAAAACTTTATGTATTCAGGTAGCAGGCTTTCGTCTGGAAAAAGACCAAGACACCCTGATTCGTGCTTTAGCCTTGTTACCTGATGATTATCATGTGGTATTAGTCGGGGATGGTGAACGTCGGTCTCTATGTGAAACACTTGCTCAAGAATTGAATCTTCTGGGTAGAGTCCATTTTTTAGGGGTGCGCATGGATGTTCCTGACTTATTAAAAAGTAGTGATGTGATTGTGATGTCTTCTCATTATGAAGGCTTATCTTTATCTTCACTTGAAGGGATGAGTGTCAATAAACCTTTTATTGCTAGTGATGTGCCCGGATTAAGAGAGGTTGTGTATGGTGCCGGACTTTTATTTGCACACGAAGACTCA
The DNA here is from genome assembly GCA_002471255.1 of Akkermansiaceae bacterium UBA7331. GTDB lineage: Bacteria > Verrucomicrobiota > Verrucomicrobiia > Verrucomicrobiales > Akkermansiaceae > Akkermansia. Next base: position 99,105 of record DKPP01000001.1, read on the forward strand.
CAGGAATTAGCTGACCTTATTACTAAGGTTTGTTCAGATAGAGATTATTATAAACAAATATCTTCTCGCTGCAAAGAACGTGCGAAGTGTTTCGATATTCAAAAAACGGTAGATGCTTATTTAAGTATTTATCATGAACTATATACGAATGGACAATAAGAATAAACCAAAACTTATCAGAGTTGCGACCGTTTCGGGGGCCTTGACGACTTTACTTAAAGGTCAATTAAAATTTTTGAGCAATCATTTTGAGGTAAAAGCGGTTTGTAGTCCTGACGAACGCTTCCCTTTAATCAAGGAACAAGAGGGAGTCGAAAGTATTCCTATCACCATTAAACGAGAAATATCACCTTGGCAGGATTGTCTTTCTTTGTGGAAGTTATTTTGTCTTTTTCGAAAGGAAAAGCCTGAAATTGTTCATTCAATTATGCCCAAAGCCGGTTTATTGTCGATGCTTGCAGCTAAATTAGCTAAAGTACCGATTCGTATTCACACTTATACAGGATTGCGCTTTGAGACAACAACCGGATTTTTGAGAAAATTACTTATTTTCATGGATAAGGTAACTTGTATGAGTGCTACACATATCATCCCTGAGGGCGAGGGAGTAAAATCAATTTTGTCAGAAAATAAAATTACGCAGGATATATGCGATGTTATTCATTTTGGTCATATAATTGGCATCAACGGGGAATATTTTAATCCTAGTATTTACGATGATGGTTATAAACAGAAAAAACGCTTAGAATTATCTTTGTCGAAAAATGATTTGGTATTTTGTTTTATCGGAAGAATAGTTCGCGATAAAGGAGTGAACGAATTAGTTGAAGCTTTTTGTTTGCTTAATTCAAAATATTCAAACTCTAAATTATTAGTTTTAGGCAATTTTGAACAAGCTTTAGATCCCATATCGGATGAGTCTCTAGTACAACTAGAAACAAATCCTAATATTATTTTATGTGGTTATCATGATGATATTCGGCCCTTTCTTTTGATAAGTGATGCATTAGTATTACCCTCATATAGAGAAGGGTTTCCTACAGTAGTATTACAGGCTGGTGCGATGAATTTGCCTAGTATTGTAACTAATATATCAGGTTGCAATGAAATCATCACTCATGATGAAAACGGGTTGCTCGTGCCTGTTAGTGATGTCAATTCATTATATAATGCTATGGAACGATTTCTTATTGAACCTAATTTAAAGTATTGTTTATCACGGAATACTCGTGAGAAAATTTTATTAAAATATAAAAATCATGATATTAACCAAGCTCATTTAGATTTTTATTTTAATATATTATCTGATAATCATAGAAAATGAGCGTATTATGAATATATTAATAACCGGGGTGCATGGCTTTGTGGGACGAAATTTGGCTAAATTCTTAGGGAATGAACATAAGGTTTATGGGATGTCTCGAAGCCTTGATTCAGTGGAAGGTGTTAAAGAGATCTTTGATTGGGAGCAATTAAATAATAATTTGCCGAATATGGATGTAGTGATTCATTTGGCAGGTAAGGCTCATGATACAAAAAATCAGACTGAGGCGGATGAATATTTTCGAATTAACACGGAGCTTACGAAGAAAGTATTTGATTATGTGATCAATCATCGAGTGGGAAAGTTTTTCTTTTTTAGTTCGGTAAAAGCCGTGGCTGACACGGTGCAGGGATCTATATTGACAGAAGAGATGGAAGCTTGCCCTGTAGGTCTTTATGGAGAGAGTAAGAGACTGGCTGAATTTTATATTTATAGTGGGTTTAGTCGATTAACTAGTGGACAGCGTGCTTATATTCTACGCCCATGTATGATACATGGTGAAGGTAATAAAGGTAATTTGAATTTATTATATCATGTCGTAAATAAAGGGATACCATGGCCATTGGGTGGATTTCATAATAAGCGTAGTTTTCTTAATATTGATAATTTGATGTATTTGTTAGATGAGTTATTGAAAAAAGATGCGCCAAGCGACGCTTATCAATTGGCGGATGATGAAGCAATCTCTACAAATAATTTGATTAAAATCATTTGTGAAGCTTTAGGGCGGAATCCTCATATTTTGAATATTCCGGCTCCAGTTATCCGTTTTTTGGCGAAATGCGGAAATGTGTGCCGTTTGCCTCTCAATAGTGAAAGATTATCTAAGCTTACGGAAAACTACGTCGTATCTAATAACAAAATTAAACAAGTACTAGGAATAAAATCGTTGCCCGTTAGTGTGCAAGAAGGGCTCATAAAAACAATACAAAGCTTTAAATAATAGATAAATATATGATCTACCTTTTCATCGCAATAATGTTATTTATTGCAGAGTTGATTTATTTTCGACTAGCGGATTATTTTAATATTATAGATCAACCCAATAAGAGAAGTTCTCATACTCAGCTCACTTTACGTGGGGGGGGAATCATTTTTTTAATAGGAGCTTGGAGTCACGCCGTTTTTTTCGGCATCAATTATTCATGGTTTATGTTAGGCTTGAGTGCTATTGCTCTGATCAGTTTTATTGATGATATCCGATCGGTGCCAAATAGAGTACGAATAGTTATTCATTTTATCGCCATGCTCCTGATGTTTTGGCAGTGGGGGATTATTGTGGATCAGCCATGGTGGGTCATTCTTGCTGCTTTGATTATCTGTACAGGAACAATTAATGCATATAATTTTATGGATGGTATCAATGGAATCACTGGGGGGTATTCCTTAGCCATTTTGATGCCTCTATTGCTAGTCAATCAACAATCGGTATTTGTTTCGGAGTCTCTGTTGATCACGATCATCTTGAGTGTGGCAATTTTTTGTTTCTTTAATTTCCGAAATAAAGCCAAGTGTTTTGCTGGCGATGTGGGTGCCGTGAGTATTGCCTATATAGTCTTGTTTGTATTGGGTTTATTGATTGTGAAAACGGGGGATTTGTGGTATTTCGTGTTCTTTGCCGTGTATGGTGTAGATAGCGTTCTAACCATCATTCATCGACTCATTTTAAGAGAAAATATCTTTAAGGCTCATCGTAAACACGCCTATCAATTAATGGCTAACGAGCTAAAAATCTCTCATATCAGGGTATCTGGCTTTTATTCGATTTTGCAGTTATGTATTTCTTTGTGTGCCATTTATTTGCCAATAAATCCATGGTGGTATCTATGTGTCGTGATTATTGGTTTATGTATAGCTTACGTATGTTTTAAAAGAAAATATTATGCTCTACATGAAGAATATTTGGCAAAGCTGGAAAAATAGGGAAGTGTGAGCGATTTAGAAAATCAATAAGATGTATAAAACAAGATTAAAACGCTGTTTTGATTTTAGCTTAGCCTTGTTCGGTCTGGTATTGTTTGCCGAATTGTTTCTAGTGATATGTATTTTATTATTGATCGTAAATCGAGGTCATATTTTTTTTGTGCAGATGAGGCCAGGGAAAGATGGTAAGATTTTTAAAATAATAAAGTTTCGAACGATGAATAATAAAAAAGATGTGGACGGTAGGCTTTTGCCCGATGCAAATCGTCTGAGCTTTATAGGCAAAATCCTACGTTTTAGTTCTTTGGACGAGTTGCCTCAGCTGATCAATGTTTTAAAAGGTGATATGTCACTGGTTGGCCCGAGACCATTATTGGTTGAGTATTTACCACTATATAGTTCTGAGCAGAGGCGTCGACATGAAGTAAGACCAGGGATAACAGGTTGGGCTCAAGTGAATGGTCGCAATAGCATTAGCTGGGCTGAAAAGTTTAAGCTTGATGTGTGGTATGTTGATCATGTATCTCTGGAGCTTGATGTGAAAATATTGGCACTAACTCTTAAAAAGGTGCTGATGAGATCTGGTGTTAATGCCACGGTAGAGATAAGCTCTGAGCCTTTTAATGGAAGAAACTAGGCCATGAATCAAAGAAAAAAAAGGAATGTTTTGATTAGTGCTGCAGGCAAAAGGGGAAGCTTGCTCAAAATATGTAGTAAGGAGCTAAAGTCCCGGTATCCAGAGGCTATGGTAATTGCTACGGATATGTGCCCATCGTATGCTCCGGCTGCATGGCTAGCTGACGAATCGGTACAGGTGCCAAAGATAAATGATCCTGATTATATATCTGTAATGCAACGGTTATGTAAAGAAAAGGGTATAGGTATGATTATACCCACTTTAGATACTGAATTATTGGTTTTAGCCCAATATCGACAAGAATTTTTAGCAGAAGGCACGGAGGTAATAGTCTCTGATTTTGATGTAGTATCCCAATGTCGTGATAAAAGGCTCACTCATGCTTTGTTTACTCATTTAGGAATGTCTCCCCCCAAGCTGATGTCTCCTGATGAGCTTGTTTATCCCGTATTTTGTAAACCTTATGATGGCTCTTTAAGTGCTCATTGTCACATAGTGAACAATCCTCACGAATTGAATAAGGCATGGATGAAAGATCCTAAATTGATATGGATGGAGTACATAGATCAATCATCTTATGACGAATATACCGTCGATATGTATTATGATCGAGTCGGTAAGATAAAATCGATCGTACCAAGGAAGCGACTGGTTGTCAGGGCGGGGGAAATCAATAAAGGCATAACGATTAAAAATTCTATAATAGATTATTTGTATAATAGAATGGGAAATGTGCCCGGAATGAGGGGAGTTGTGTGTGTACAGCTGTTTTATCAGAAAGATAGTGGAGATATAATACCATTCGAAATTAATGCAAGGTTTGCAGGTGGTTATCCTTTAACATATTATGCCGGAGCGAATTATTTAGGTAAATTGTTTGATGAATATTTTGATGAAAAACTTATTAAATATGATGATTACTGGGACGATCAAACGATGATGCTACGCTATGATGCAGAAGTAATCATTAAGGAAAATAAGCTTGTACAAGGGTATTGATGTATATACTGTAACCCAGCTAGCTAGATGAAAACAATTTGTAGGGAGAAAGATCGGATATTACTATCTGTGGCTCAGATGGGAGGAGCTGAGCAAAAGTATGTGCAAGAGGCATTTGATACGAATTGGGTCGCGCCGCTTGGACCGAATGTGAATGCCTTTGAGGCGGCATTGAGCGATTATTTGGGGGGAAGAAAACCGGTGGTGGCGTTGAATTCGGGTACATCAGCGATTCACTTGGCGCTCAAACAAATTGGAATAGTGAATGGGGATGAGGTAATTTGTCAATCTTTGACTTTTATTGCTACAGCAGCTCCTATTACCTATTTAGGAGCTCAGCCTGTATTCGTGGATAGTGAGGCTGAAACATGGAATATGTGTCCAGTGCTCTTGGAAAAAGCGATTCAGGATCGTATCGAGCAGACTGGGCTTGTTCCAAAGGCGATCATGCATATTCATTTATATGGAATGCCTGCCAAGATGTCAGAAATATTGGCTGTGGCGCAGAAATATGGGATTCCTGTCGTGGAAGATGCTGCTGAGGCTCTAGGCTCTAGCTATGCCGGGCAAAAATGTGGCACTTTTGGTGAGTTTGGGGTCTTGAGCTTTAATGGTAACAAGATCATCACTACCTCGGGCGGTGGTGCCTTGGTGTGTGCGACTGCGGATGAAGCGAAAAAGACGATGTTCTTAGCAACTCAAGCGCGTGACAATGCACCGCACTATCAACACTCTGAAATTGGGTATAATTATCGCTTGAGCAACGTCTGCGCCGGCATTGGTCGTGGTCAGATGGAAGTGTTACCCGATCGTGTCGCACGCCGACGTGAAGTCAACCGACTCTATCGTGAGATATTAAACGGAGTAGAGGGAATAAGCTTACAAACCGAACCGAACGAGAGTTTTTATTCAAACTATTGGCTGACCTCAATTTTGGTAGATCCGTCACAAACAGGTGGCATAACGAGAGAAGACATCAGATTAGCCTGCGAAGCCGCTAATATCGAAACACGCCCACTCTGGAAACCGATGCACCTGCAACCGGTCTTTAAAACCGCTCCTTTCTATGGAAACGGCACCAGCGAACGCCTCTTTGACCAAGGCCTATGCCTCCCCTCAGGAACCTCGCTGACTGATGATCAAATCCATTATGTAGCAGACGTAATTAAGAAAATTATTTTAGTCAATCAATAACCTAGATGGATAATCAACAAATAATACATGAAAAATATTACCCTCATATAGATGGGATACGTACTATAGCCGTAATGGCTGTGGTCCTATACCACATTTTTGGTTACTTGTGTCCGGGTGGATATGTGGGTGTTGATGTGTTTTTCGTAATTTCGGGATATCTGATTACAGGGGGGCTTTTACGCTCTCTTAGGGATGGTACATATTCCATTAAGGATTTCTATACAAAACGAATTAGAAGAATTATACCTGCATATGGCGTTTTAGTTGTTTTTGTTTTAATAACGAGCGTATTTTTATATAGTAGTAGTTATTTAAATTCTATCTTAACTACTATTGGGTTCAGTTCCCTATTCTCAGCCAATTTGTATTTTTATCAAGATGCAGGATATTTTGCTGCAAATACGGAATTGAATCCATTATTACATTTATGGTCACTAGGAGTAGAAGAACAGTTCTATATTTTTATTCCATTGATCTTAGCCTATTTTTTCAAATGGAAGCATGCGATTATTAAAATAATAGTGTTAATGCTAATTTTATCATTAATCGGATCTTTGCTATGTAATTACTTGATTATTGATGATTTTAGCCAATATTTTAATAATTGGTCCCATTGGAATTTGTTATGTGCCTATTTCAATAGCAAAAAAGATGCGTTTAATTTCTTTATGTTACCGACAAGGGCATGGGAGTTGTTAGCTGGAAGCTGTTTGGCATATATTGGCTTGCCAAGAAGTAACAAAAAATATTATTCATGTTTGGCTATCCTCGGCTTTATTTTGTTTTTAATACCTTGTTTTGGTTATAGCTCGCACACGTTATTTCCGGGAATTGGTGCTATGTTTCCTGTCATAGTTGCCTTATTACTTTTGGCCTATGGTAATACTGGTATAGTAGGTCTGATTTTAAGATCTAAACCCTTTGTCGGAATAGGTAAAATTTCATATTCATTATATTTGTGGCATTGGCCCTTAATCGTTTTTTGGAAATACCTTACTGATAACCATTATGAAGTAGTTGGACAAATTTTTGTATTAATTATGTCTTTCTTTATGGGGTATTTATCATGGAAGTATATTGAACAACCAATAAGATTGAGGAAAAATTGGAATTTTAGTCTAGCGTTTAATATGACTGCAATTATGAGTTGTTTTTTACTTGCTGTATCTATTATAGGAATCAAATCTACCAAGATAAATTCTTTGTTAGGTGGAACATCTAAGTATTCAAAAGAAAATTATTGGTCTAGTGTAACTCCTTATGTTTCTGGTCAATCAATTAATATACCTAGCATAATGTCAAATTTGCGTATTTTAGGTAAAGACGAAGCACCAAAATATTTATTGCTAGGAGATAGTCATGCCAAAGGTCTTGCTAAAGGATTTGATGAGTTTTCCAAAAAGAATAAGATTAATGGATTAATTTATATGATGACCGTTATTCCAGGAATGGATATTTATAATAGCTCTTTACCAAGCAATGATAAGCAAATTTGTGAACTTTTAGATTTTTTGCAAACAAATGATACTTGCCAATATGTAATCCTGAGTAACTTTTGGTGTCGAAGATTTGAATCTAATGGAGTACAAAATAGAACAGTTAATGAGGATAATAATTTAGCAACTATGCCGGAAGGACTGAAAAAATTTTGTGAAAAGGTAAAGGCTATGAACAAAACAGTGGTTATTTTTCACCAATACCACACCATGAAAAAGATGTGTTTTATTATTGGGCGAGATCAATTAAAATTAATTCATCAGTTGTAGTCCATTTAACATTAAGTGATTATCTGGATAATAATGAAAAAGTGTTCAAATCTTTTAAAGAAATTGAACAAAATAAATTGGCAAAAATACTTGATGTGAAAGATTTTTTCTTTTCAGGAAAAAATGATTGTAAAATCACATCTAAAAAAGGGCAATTGATTTACAACGATACGAATCATTTAAATCCTACAGGAGCTATAGAATTAATGGATTTCTTAGAAAAGCAACTTTTATCGATTTTGCAAGAATCATAATAAGACTTGTACATTACGCTCTAACATCGAAGCACATCCATTTTGGAAACAGATGCATCTACAACCGATCTTTAAAAACACTCCTTTCTACGGAAACGGCACCAGCGAACGCCTATGTAGGATTTAGACAGCATGCTTGGCTGTAAAACCATCAATTTTTAAATTCTTATTTGTTGCTATATATTATGTTTTTTAGGAACAGAGATATTAAAATTCACTATAGTACAAAAATTGGTTATGGTTTTTATATAGGTCATGGCGGGTCAGTAGTAATTAATCTAACAGAGATAATTGGAAACAATGTATCTGTTTTACAATTTACTTCAATAAGAAGTAGTGAAGGAGTATCTGTTGAAATAAGTAATAATTTTTCAATAAATTTGACAAACCACTTAAATCGAAAAAATCCTGTTCATTTGCGTAGCGAAGTGAAAGAAATAAATGGGCTATAGCGGATGCGATTATTGTATAAAGTGCCGATACGTAAGCTTAGTTTTCGTCGCTATTAGACTAATTAGTCAAAAAAAATATTGCATTTTCAAAATTAGCTTGATAATTGTTAAAGCTACATATATTGTGTTTAATTAACCAAATGAAAATGATTACTAGAAACAAAGTTAGAGTATTATTGTCCTCACCTCATATGAGTGTTTGTGCACAGTTCTGCACAGATGAGATAAATATAGAAGTACATTCACTGTAGGAGCTAAAACATCTTTAATGATTAATTAATTATTCTGTAGTAATGACTTATATGAATGCTTATTCGCTGGGGAATTATTTCTCCAGCCAATTTCCTTTTTAAGTAATGATGAGTAAATTTGCTGTGTCGCATAAATGATTTTAAATATAATAATGCTCGCTTTAATAAATTATTTATGGTGGATATTGGGATGTGTCCTATTAATCATACCTATCTACATACTGATATTTATCTGTGTATATAATGTTCGTTTTAAAAGACAATCTCCTTTAGATATTAAAACTTTTTGTGGATATGATGAGCCATATCATCCATCTGTCTTCTATTTTCCTGAAAAATTTGGTCATTATAAATATTGGATGGTTGAGTCTCCTTACCCAATTGGTGCAAAGTCATCTAGAGACCGATGGGAATGCCCAAGTATCCATGCTTCGGTGAATGGTTACGACTGGCATTCCGTGAGTGAAGATTCCTTTCCTCTAGACGATCTTACGAAGGAAGAAATCGAGCGTCATTCTTATCATTCCGATCCACATTTGCTTTATGCTAAAGGGCGTTTGGAGTGTTGGTATCGATTTTGTGATGTAAAAGATGGGGATATAAGTCGTACGATTTTTTATCGCAGAACCTCTGATGATGGGATTACATGGTCATCTCGCGAAGAAATGATCTCTTGGTCTCAAAAAAATCACGACAAATTGGAGTCTAATCATCTATTATACGAGCCAATAGATGTTTTGGAAGATAATGATCAATTGATTCTAAGCCCTGCGATTATTTATAGAGAAGACAAGTACCATATGTGGACTTGTTTAAGCGATCAAAGCAAAAAACGATTTTATGTCTCCTATTCCTCTTCCAAAAATGGCAAAAATTGGGAGCCTCGAATCATTTGTCAATTGGAAGGATATGATCAAGTTATTCCTTGGCATTTGGATGTTTATTATCATGAAGGTATATATTATTTATTAATTTATGATTATCACGGTAAAGAAATTACGCTATGGGAAAGCACAAATCAGACTTGTTTTAATTTTAAATCTATAATATTGAGAGGTGATTCAAGGATTGGAAGTTTTTATCATAATTTGTATCGTGCATCTATTGTAAATGATGGTTCATGGAAAATATATTTTTCTGCCTCATGTAGTAATTTTGTTTCAATAGGTTTGTTGGAAGGTGATTCGTTGGATAATCTAACAATGTATAATGGTCCTAAGAGAGAATGTCATTTTTCATATTGCTTAGACGATTTTATATTTCATATAAAAAATGTCGTAAGAGCGAATCCCCTTACCAGACCATTAATTCCTTTTGCTAAGAATATCAGGGCGAAAATTTTAAATCGTTAATCTAGTACTTATTGATAAATTGGTAGTAATGGGTAAAAGTGATTTGGAAAAGGAATGAAGAATTGAGGATGGTAGGTTTTTGTGTGGTTTGTGAGTTCGTATGCCTTTATCAATTTCCGTGTAAATCTGTGGCCTTCTGTGGTTGATATTTTTTTAACCACGGAAGGCACGGAGGAACACGGAATTTTTTTAGATGTTTGGTTGGGTGTAGAGGGTGGTTTAAGGTTTTTTGAGGAGGGGTGAAGAATTTTAGGATGGTAGGTTTTTGTGTGGTTTGTGAGTTTGTATGCTCTTATCAATTTCCGTGTAAATCCGTGGCCTTCTGTGGTTGATATTTTTTGAACCACGGAAAGCACGGAGGAACACGGAATGTTTTTTAGATGATTTTTCTTTTATTTTAGTAAGTTATTTTGTATGAAAATTGTATGCAACTATACCTAGAAAATGAAACCTACAAGATTAGACAAGCTTGTTTCCATGTTTATCGGGTTCTTGGTCATGGATTTTTGGAAGCTATTTATCAGGAATGTTTAGAATTACAATTTGCCAAACTGAATATTCCTTTTGAATCACAAAAGCTTCTGCAAGTTATGTTTGAAGGAAAGATTTTGAAACAAACATATAAGGCTGATTTAATATGTTATGATCAGATTATTGTTGAAATTAAAGCTGTAAAAGCGATCTTGCCGGAACATAAGGCTCAAATTATTAATTATCTACGATTAACGGGGTTGAAGCTTGGGTTGCTAGTGAATTTTGGTGCTTATCCTAAGATGGAAATAGTACGTTTAGTGGTGTGATTTTCTATGCCTTATCAATTTCCGTGCGAATCTGTGGCCTTCTGTGGTTGATATTTTTGGAACCACGGAAAGCACGGAGGAACACGGAAGTTTTTTTAGGTGTTTAGTCGGGGTAGGGATGAAGAATTTTAGGATGGTAGGTTTTTGTGTGGTTTGTGAGTTGGTATGCTCTTATCAATTTCTGTGTAAATCAGTGGCCTTCTGTGGTTGATATTATTTGAACCACGGAAAGCACGGAGGAGCACGGAATTTTTTTAGATGATTGGTTGGGTGTAGAGGGTGGTTTAAGGTTTTTTGAGGAGGGGTGAAGAATTTTAGGATGGTAGGTTTTTTTTGGGGGGTGTGAGTTCGTATGCTCTTATCAATTTCTGTGTAAATCTTTGGCCTCTGTGGTTGATATTTTTTTAACCACGGAAAGCACGGAGGAATACGGAATGTTTTGTTGCATTGGGTTCCTTAATTACTTTTGTTAAGAAAATTAGGGATAAAATCTTAAATCGTTACTCTAGTGTTTATTGATAATAAAAATACTGCATGGTTTTGGGGCCATGCAGCATTTATTAGTTAGATTATGATGTTTTAGGTATAGGGTATTAGGATTTTCTGCGGCGTCTTAGCAAAAGAGAAGCAAGGCCAAGACCTGCCAGTGCAGTGGTAGAGGGTTCAGGGATTGATTCCCCTTTAATGCTGATAATGGGGGAAGCATTTGGGAAAACAGGGTACTCCGAACCGCTGATCGTGTTTTTATCATTTTTCGGAGCTACAATTATTGGATTAAAAGATACAGATTCTGTGGTAGTGATGGTAAAAGTGATTTTATCGCTAGAGCTCAATTGTAGATTAAGGGACGAAAAATCGAAATTTAAATACGCATGATTGTTTGTATCACCCATTGAGGTGCTGGTACACGTAGTGGAATAGTTTTTCCCATTAACCGTAAAAGATAGATTAAAAGAGCCTGATAATTCGGTATCAGACGAAGTAGAAGCACCAATAATTGAAATGGAAGTCAGTTTAAAACTTTCTCCCGTACCGGTCGAATGCATAGCACCTAAATCAGCAGAAAAACTAAATGGAGATACAGCGTTTACCGAAATGTTAGGTTCATACTCAAGGCTTGGATTAAGCTTACCGGGATGGAAATCTTCATATAAAGAAGAACTTGTGCCACCTGTAGTAGTTAATTTCGTATCTAGAGTGATTGTAGCGGCGTTGGCACTAGCGATAGCGATACAGGACAATCCGAGTAAAATAGTTAGAGATAATTTCATATAATGATCAATGACCCCCGAAGTATATAGACTAAAATGATCATAGTCGAGGATTAAAGAATAGTACTATAATATGACGCATTGCATCAAAACTAAAAAAGTTTCATTTTTATCTTTACAAAAAATAAGATTTACACTAGAATCTTGCCACGTTACGGAGAGATGGCAGAGCGGTTTAATGCAGCGGTCTTGAAAACCGCCGTGGGGAAACTCACCCTGGGTTCGAATCCCAGTCTCTCCGCCACTTTTTTCTTAGGCACCACATGATGGTGCTTTTTTTGTATCTGCGAATTGAGCTATCGGCATGACCAGTTAGACGAACGAGGTCATCCACCGATTATATCGGAGAGCCAATTAACTCCTCGGGCGCTTCATGTTTTAATTAATGTTTCAATGGGATAATGACAATAAAGGTGTCGCCGGTTGTGTCTCCTTTGTCCATGACGGCTACGGAGAGGGCTATCGGTTTATCGTTTTCGAAAAAGACAGAGGGGCGTTCCATTCTGCTTACTTTCATATCGGGTTGCCCGTTTTGTCTTTTGATATTTTTTGTTGTTATTTTGAAATCTTTTGCTTTTTCCCAATGGATGCCATCCGCAGAAGTCATTAGCCCAAGATAGTTGTGTGCATGAAAGATTGCATAATAACGTCCGGTTTTTTCATCACACCACATGGATACGTCTTCTGTATCCCAGCCATCAATAACCGGTTTTTCTTGGATTTTAAACCCTTTATCGGGAAAATCCGAGATAGCGATTGCTTGGGATCTGAGTCGAAAGTCAGCTCCTTTTTTGTCACCTTTGACGATGAGGTAAAATTTGCCATCTTTTCCTTGTGTGATTGCCGGGTTGACTGCCAAGGTTTGGATGGGGCCGTCGGGTTCAACGAGCGGCTTTTTTTCGATTTTCCATGGACCATTAATGGAATCGGAAACGGCGACATAACTTCTTTGATTTTCTCTCAAAGGAGTCCACATCGGGTCACTATAGCTATTCTTGGCAATTTGATCGAGTTGCTGCGAGCTTAAGTCTTTATCTGCGTGTGTCCCGATAAAGTAGAGGTAATACTTGCCGTTGAACTTTTTAATTTTCGGATTGTGAGCTGTGATGAGATTTCCTGCTTTATAAATTGGCTTTTCAAAGTCCACTAAAGTATTCACATAACGGTAGGGTCCTGTAGGTGAATCAGATACGGCGTGGGCTATTGTTGATTTGGTTAGCCATGCTTGGAAACTTTGATTGCGCTTCCATCGAGAATAGATTAAGTGATATTTGCCATCATCGCCTTTAATGATGGAATTACACCAATTAAAATATTCAGGATCGCGAAAAATGTTGGTGGAGTTTATTTCCTGTAATTTATCCGAAAGGGTGATCTGGTCTTGTTTGTTTTCAGGGGCGGAAAGAGCGACTGTATTAAAAATCATACAGCCCAAAATTGTAGCAAACATACATTTCATTAATGAAAATTTAATGAACTCTTTTTGCTTGTCAAACGTATTCGAAAAAAGTCGTGTAAGGTATTATTTTTTACGAGAAAGTTTCCATGCGATCAAACACCACAAAAGAAATATCCCTAAACAAATAATCCATACAGTCCAAAGGCCACAAGTAAAGACGAGAGTAAAGGCGAGCGCTGTCCATAGTCCACCCCCCATGATGGGCTCATGCAATAGTTGTTTATAGCCAAAGGCCTCAGGCGCTACTGTTTTTGCTTCGGGATCCACTGTACGTAGTAATAATAGTCCGGTAGCTGTAACGCCCATTGATTGCCCAAACTCAGCTATGCTACGCTCAAACCATGCTTCTTTAAATAATCGGGGTCCTACCCATACGACCATAAAAATACTCCATAATGAGCCTACTATGATTAAAATAAGTAGGGGTAACCAATTCGCGCTAACGACATCTAGCCTAATGGTCATCACAGCGGAAACGACTAGGAAATCTAAAGAGGCTCCGGATAGTCGTTTCATTTGTCCGTGATCTATTAAATGTTCTAATTTAACTTTTTCAGAGATTTTTTGTAATATGATCCCTCCGATCATGCAAAGAGGGAATAATGGAAATGATCGGAAAAAACATTCCTCGGGTGTTTTGTGTGTGATAGCCGTTTCTAGGGCAATCAGTCCTTCTAATAAGCCCCAACCTAAGCAAATAGCTAAACCGATCAGTGCAATATGCCATGCCAAGGAGTCAATTGAATCGCTAAAAACGGTTTGTTTACCGGCATTCGGTGAGTTTTTTGGGGTATAAACCCCTAATGATTCTTGTGAATTGCCTGTTTCTGTTTTGCGAATGTGGGAAAGGTGGCCTTTTTTTGATGCCCAATTGATTAGTACGATGCCTATGACTATGCCTAAAATCATTCCAATGGTGGCTAATGTGTAGCCTAAGGCTATTCCATCGCTCCAATGAAATTGAGTGAAAGCAGAGCTCATCCCACCAACGGTACCATGCCCCCCTTCAAAGCCTATCTCAAGCAAATTGCCAAAACCGTCGCTTACGGAAAATAGGGGAATGAGTAGCAGACCGGTAATTCCTAATCCGACGACGTACTGTCCCCATGCAGTCATTTGTCCAAAACAAAATTGGGGAAAGGCTATATTGATGATTTTTTTGAGTTTAGGGGTGATCTCTCCTAAGAAAAGGGCGGCAAAGACAATGTTTATGAGGAATCCGGGTAATGTTCGAATGGCTGATAACCAATCTGGCGGTATCAAATTTGGGAAGATTGAAATGATACATAAGCCTACGAGGCCACCTATCACCGAACTAGGTAAATATAAAAATCTTAAAACGGGGATAAAGCTTCTTAGACCTTTACCAATAATAAGAAGAAGTGATAATAAACAAAAAATGCCCAAAGCACTCATACACTTAATTCCTCCATACGTTAAAGTTACAACTCAGTATGGAGAGAATCAAGATTAGTTTAAGTTTCTTTTAGGCAAAATGGCATTATCCTTTAACCACGGCTAAAGGTCTTAGCTTGACCAAGATCTCGACAAGATCTTTTTGGTTTTCCATCACCATGTCAATATCCTTATAAGCACGGGCGGCTTCTTCAAGATCATTACGATTGCGTAAGCCATGTAAGATACCTTGCTTATCAAGCAATGCTTTCTCTTCTTCAAAATCAAGCTGGGCAATGGCCTGAGTTCTAGAAAGAACTCGACCGGCTCCGTGGGAGCAAGAATGTAAGCTGGCCCGGCTTCCTTTCCCTTGTACAATGTATGAGGAAGTACCTTGAGATCCGGGAATGATGCCTATGGTATTTGTGTTGGCTAAAGTAGCCCCCTTACGATGAACCCAAACGTTTTGATTGTAATGATTTTCTAAGGCAACGTAATTATGATGAATATTAATTTCAGACTGAAACTCGACCTGCGGTTCTACTTCAAGGAATGCATTTTTAATATGGTGTAACATTGCTTGACGATTTGCATAAGCAAATTCTAAGCAAAGATTCATCTCTCTTAAATAATCGTCAAACTCGGTCGTACCCTTAGGCAAAAAAGCAAGTTTGTCATCCACCACTTGATTATGGAACCACTGTTTACAAAGGTCCTGAGCCAAAGCATCGTAATGTTTAGCCACTTTATAGCCGAGATTGCGTGAGCCTGAGTGAATCATAATCCATATATGACCATCATCCCCACTTTGTATTTCAATGAAATGGTTACCCCCACCTAAAGTCCCTAATTGATTCTGAGCTGATTGCCATTCTTGGGCGCAAATGGTGGTTTGTTGCCATTCTTCACGATCAAACAATGGATGTGCTTGTGGGGTCTGGTGATGTTTCATTCCCAAAGGAATATTTTGACGAATCGAGCTTAAGATACTTTTAAGTGAATCTGTGCTGATAGTAGTCAATGAAGTTTTAACGGCAAGCATCCCACAGCCAATATCAACGCCTACCATATTGGGACTCACGGCATTCTTAAATGCAACAACACCTCCTATGGGCATACCCATTCCTAAATGCGCATCAGGCATCAAACATACGTTGCCAATCAAACATGGGTGATTAGCAATGTTTTTTGCTTGGGCTAAGGTGTTTTCATCTAAATCTTTACACCATGATAATATGTTTTTTGTAATTTTATCCATTTAGCTGAGGTTGATTGTAGTTATTAATTTTAGGCTATATGAAGAACGATTAGTGTCAACCTTTTAATAGGCGCTAGTTTATCTCGTGTTGCATCAAAAGAAAGCCGACTCATCACTTTGTAGCAATGAGCCGGCAGGATGGATGATACAATTTGTTTGTATTTTATGATTTAGATATCGCTATGGCATTATCTAAAGCAGTCGTGATATCGTCTATGTGTTCCAATCCGATGGAAAGACGAATCAAGTCCGAAGTCAGATCAAATGCTAATTGATCTTCAGCGGAAAGCTGGGAATGAGTGGTGCTGCTAGGGTGGATGATAAGACTCTTGGCATCACCTACATTGGCAAGATGTGAGAAAACATGCTTATCAATATTGTCAATAAGCTTAATAGCTCCATCATATCCACCCTTAAGGCCAAATACGACCATGCCGCCAAAACCGTTATGAAGATATTCTTTAGCTACTTCATAAGAAGGGTCATCTTCCAATCCGGGATAGCGAACCCATGCTACATCAGGGTGCTTAGCTAAATGCTTCGCTACGGCTAAACCGTTTTCAGAATGTTTTTTCATTCTCAAGGCTAATGTTTCCACACCTTGTAAGAACATCCATGCGTTATCCGGAGATAAACTGGCTCCTGTGTTACGCAATAGAACAGTTCTCATTCTTAAAATGAAGGCAAGAGGATTCAAATCGCCTAAATCATGGGCGAATCGCAGACCGTGATAGCCACGATCAGGTTCGTTATATAAGGCAAATTTACTATCCGTCCAATCAAAGTTACCGGCATCGATGACTATGCCACCAATTGCAGTGCCGTGACCACCGATCCATTTGGATAAGGAATGGATTACAATGTTTGCACCATGCTCAATAGGTTTTAATTGAGTAGGGGGTGTAAATGTGGAATCGACAATCAATGGTAAATGATATTTTTTGGCAATTTCGGCATAGCCTTTGATATTGGCAACATCCAGTACAGGATTACCTACCGTTTCGATATAGATGGCTCGGGTCTTGTCGTTGATAGCCTCTTCTACAGCTACAAAATCATTGAGCGGAGTAAATTTCGTTACAATGCCTTGATTTGGTAAGATGGCATCAAACATGGTAAACGTACCACCATATAGATTATTGGCCGCTACTAGCTCATCTCCTTCTTTTAAGATGTTGAGAATGGCGTAGTTAATAGCAGCGGTGCCTGATGCTACAGCTAGAGCAGCTACGCCCCCTTCAAGAGCGGCGATACGCTGTTCAAGCACATCATTTGTAGGGTTCATCAAGCGTGAATAGATGTTACCAAGTACTTTTAAGCCAAATAAGTCGGCTCCGTGTTGAGTGTCTTTAAACTGGTATGCAGTAGTGCGATACACAGGTACGCCACGTGATAAGGTATCACTATCGGGTTGATGACCGGCGTGTATGGCCAATGTTTCTGGGTGATATGTAGTGCTCATCTATGTCTTATATTAGGGTGGTTATAATGTACTTACCGGTAATTTGCATACCTCTTCTCTCACTGATTCGGCAAGTGGGGTAGAGAGGTATCGCTCCACGGCAGATGGGGCTACCGTAACGATGGTTTTTCCTGCATACTCAGGTCGTTTGGCTAATTCCAATGCGGCAAAAACGTTTGCCCCGGTTGAAATACCTGCCGGTATGCCTTCTTGGTTGGCTAAGGCTAGGGCTGTGTTGATGGCGTCATCATCCGATACGGTAATGATTTCATCAATGAGGCTCTTATCTAAGTTTTTTGGGATAAAGCCCGCTCCAATACCTTGGATTTTATGTGCACATGGCATTCCTCCCGAAATGACTGCACTGTTCGCTGGTTCGACTGCCACTGCTACGATAGGTTTTTGTTCTTTCAAATACTTACTCGTACCACTGAAAGTACCGCCGGTGCCGACGCTCGCGATGAAAGCATCTATCTCACCTTGTGTAGCATTCCATATTTCCGGCCCTGTCGTTTTATAATGGGCCTCAGGGTTTGCAGGATTGTCGAATTGCTGTGGACTATATGCCTTTTCTCCATATTCTTTTACCAATATCTCAGATTTGGCTATAGCTCCTGTCATGCCTAATTCACCCGGAGTCAAGACGATCTCTGCTCCCAATAATCTTAGAAGGGTTCGTCTCTCTACCGACATCGTTTCCGGCATGGTTAAGATGCATCGATAACCTTTAGCTCGTGAAATGAACGCTAAGGCGATACCGGTGTTGCCCGATGTCGGTTCAATAATGATGCTGCCCGGGCCAAGTTTGCCTTCTGCCTCAGCAGCTTCGATCATTGCTTTACCTACGCGATCTTTTACGCTGAAAAGTGGATTTCTGAATTCGCACTTGAGCAATATCTTCGCGTTTAATCCTTTCGTGAGGTGTGTTAATTCAACGATAGGTGTGTTACCTACCGTATCAACGACGCTGTGATAATATCCCGTATTCATGTTATCTTTACTATCTTTAGTGGAATTGTTTGGATTCCGAGGGCTTTTTACTCGGAATTAGAGATTTTGTCAATATATTTTTATTAAATTGATAGATTTAGTCATGTTATTTATCAATTATACTGACAATTTGACCATTTAGAGGGGTGAAAGGGGGTAAAATGTTCAAAAAAAGACCCTTCCAATCGAATTGGAAGGGTCTTAACTAAAGTTGCTAACTAAAGATTAGCGAGGAAGAGGGAAAGCACGATTGAATTCGTAAACTTCTTCTCTTAATTTCGCAAACTCTTCGTCAGCAGGTCTGATTTGTTCGGCTGCCAACAAAGCAAGGGCGCGAGAGATGAACTCGGCTACTTGTTCTACGTCAGCTTCCTTCATGCCACGTGTAGTTACGGCAGGAGTACCGATGCGAATGCCGGATGGCTTCATTGGTGAACCTGTGTCGTAAGGGATGGCGTTTTTGTTAACGGTGATACCTACGCGGTCAAGAGCGATCTGTGCATCAGCACCATTGATGTTCTTATTACGTAAGTCAACCATGAATAAATGGTTATCAGTACCGTTAGACACGATGCGGAAGCCTAAGTCGCTAAGCTTAGCTGCCATAGCTTTCGCATTTTTGATAACTTGTTGTTGGTAGTCCTTGAACTCAGGCTTGAGTGCTTCACCGAAGCAAGCTGCTTTAGCTGCAATAACGTGCATGAGTGGGCCACCTTGAATACCAGGGAATACGGTTGCGTCAACTTTCTTAGCAAATTCTTCTTTGCAAATGATGAAGCCACCACGAGGTCCGCGAAGAGATTTGTGAGTGGTAGATGCTACGAAATCAGCGTGAGGAACCGGATTAGTGTGCATTCCTGCAGCAACAAGGCCGGCAATGTGAGCCATATCTACGAAAAGATAAGCACCACAAGCACGAGCAATCTTGCCCATTCTTTCAAAATCGATTGCGCGGGAATAAGCGCTAGCACCGGCTGTGATCATTTGAGGCTTCAGTTCCAAAGCTACTTTTTCCAAATTATCATAATCGATGGTTTCGGAAGCTTCGCTTACTCCGTAGTGTACTACATTGTACAATTTACCGGAGAAGTTTGCCTTGTGACCGTGAGTCAAGTGACCGCCATGAGCTAAGTCCATGGTTAAGATGGTATCTCCGGGCTTAAGCACGGAAAAGTAAACAGCCATGTTGGCTTGAGAGCCGGAGTGTGGTTGCACGTTTGCGTGGTCACCACCGAAAAGTTTTAAAACACGCTCAATAGCAAGATCTTCTACTTTATCAACAACTTCGCAGCCACCGTACCAACGGCGGTTTGGATAGCCTTCGGCGTATTTGTTGGTGAGTAGGGAACCTTGAGCCTCGCGAACTGCTCCGGAAGCAAAGTTTTCAGAAGCAATCAATTCAATGTTGTTGCGTTGGCGTAAACCTTCTTCTTTAATGAGTAAAGCAAGTTCAGGGTCGCTAACTTCCATTGGGCTACCGGAAGCCTTAGCTACACGGCGCTGGTGGCGATCTCCTTCAAATTCAGCAAGCAACCATGCATCTAAAACTTCTTCCACGGAATCATTGTCCACGTAGGCGGAAGCGATGCAAAGAAGATTTGAATTGTTGTGCTGGCGTGATAAAGCCGCTGCAGCTGCTGTGCGACACAATGCTGCACGTACGCCTACCCAACGGTTGGCTGCAATGCTCATACCAATACCGGAGCGACAGATAAGAATCCCCTTATCATTGGTTCCATCTGCGACGCTACTGGATACGTCATTGGCAAAATCGGAGTAATCGCAAGATGCTTTAGAAAAAGGACCTACGTCAGTTACTTCGTGACCCCAAGTCTTGAGAAGTTCAACAACACATTCCTTGAGATCTACTCCGGCGTGATCGGAGCCAATGGCAATTCTATATTTTTTATTCATATATTGTACGGAATTGGTAACGCAAGAAACTCTGCCCTATTTGGGCAGAGCTGGCAAGTCTTTGGTTAATGTTTTTACGTATTCCTATTTATTTTCGAGATTGATCATATCATTGACGATATTGATTGCTTCTCTCAATTCAGGATCTAAACCGGATGGATAATCAGGGGTAGAATCCAACTGATCAGTAGGATCTTCCGCCATTTTCATGAATTGCTTATTTTCTTCATTCGGATCGACTAAGGATAATTCAGGAGCGTCTACGTCTTCTAATGTTAAACGATAGATTTTAAGATTCTTAGCATCATCTTTTGTCATTTCGGCAAAGCGAGTCTTTCTTTCCTCATTTACCTTCTTTTTGCGATCTAATAAATCGGTATTTTCTTTTTGTCTTTCGGATTTGTTAAGAGACAAGGTGTTTTCATCAATACGCTTTTTGATTAAATCAATATCTTCCTTAGCAACTTGGAAATCCGGATTCTTGGCAACGCGTTCGGCACTGCGCTTTTGTAATTCCGGTAAGATTTTTTCTACGCGATTGGATTGTTCGTATCCCTTGCTTGGTGGAATTTTGTCGTAAGGCATGGCAAAATCCATAGTCTTTTCACCGATATCAAATGCAGCTGTTACCGTTGGTAAAACAATATCACTTTCCACCCCTTTTAATTGAGTAGAGCCACCGGCGATTCGGTAGAACTTTTGAGTCGTGATCTTGATATATCCTGCACGATCTTTCGATGAAAAAGCCGGTAAGAAGCGAGCAATGTCAATAGGTTGCTGTACAGTACCTTTACCAAAGCTAGCTGTATCACCAACAACTACGGCACGACCGTAATCTTGTAAAGCAGCCGCTAAGATTTCTGAAGCGGATGCACTTAATTTATTGATCATCACTACGATTGGACCATTAAATAATGTTTGGCTATCGGAAGATTTAGTTTCGATACGGCCGCGCGTATCTTTTACCTGTACAACAGGGCCTTTACCTGTGAAGAATCCGGTCATGTCGCAAACTTCGGCAAGTGAACCGCCACCATTATTACGAAGGTCGATGATAATGCCATTAACCTTTTCCTTAATCATTCTCTCGACTAATTTGCGCACATCTTTTGCACAACGTCTTGCGCCACCATCCATATCGGCATAGAAGGAAGGAAGGCGAACGATACCGATTTTTTCAGGTTTGCCTTGATTGAGTACTTCTACGATCTCGGCTTTAGCCAATTCATCTTTCAAATCAACCTTTTGGCGAACAATGGTGATGATTTTTGCTTGTCCGGGAGTATCGGCTCCTTCTACTTTCAAACGCACGGTTGATCCTTCGGGACCACGGATTTTATCAACAACTTTATCAATTTTCATGAATAAGATGTCTTCCATGTCACCTGTATTACGAGAATCTACGGCTACAATCTTATCATTAAGTTTGAGCTCACCACCTTTTTCAGCAGGTCCACCCACGACGATACCCGAAATCTTGGTCGATCCATCATCTTCAGCGGAAAGTAACGCACCGATGCCGGTCAATGTCGGATTCATACTTTGTTTGAAGCGATCAACTTCACGAGCACTCATGTATTCGGTATGTGGATCGTAGGTCAAAGCTACAGCGGAAAGTAGGGCGTTGGCAAAGTCCTCTTCATCACATTCTTGAATGTTGCGAAGAATACGTTCATAACGCATGAGTAACTTTTCTTCAGCCGGTTTTTCATTTGCTAATGGGTCAGGTTTGCCTTGTTCTTCGGCAAGTTTGCTAACTGTCTCGCGGCGTAAGATTTCAGATAAAAGTTGTTCTTCAACCATATCTTTCCAAAGCTCCAACATGGCTGCTTCGTCTTTAGCCCATTCAGCTTTTTTGCGTGAACGAGGAACAGTTTTATCGCGATCGAATTTGAAATTATGATCGATTAAAAGTTTTCTTGCCATTTCAACGCGTTGAAGCGCGCGTTGTTTGTAAAGATTGTAAAGTGGCTTGGCTGCAGTCATCGTTTCAGAGGACATTAAGTAGTCATCAAGCTCTTCCCCATACTTTTTCTTTAGAACGTCGATATCTTCTTGCGTGAAAAAGATTTTATTCGGATCCATACGATTTAAGTACATATCCAAAAACTTTTGAGACATCTCGTCGCTGAACTCTTGTTTTGAGAAGTGGAAGTTTTGTAATAAAATCGACATTTGCTTGCCTACTTGATCGAAATCAGTGGCAGCTGAAGCACAAGACGTAATAGAAAGAGAGCTGAGCGAGGCAATACAAAGGGATTTTAACCAATATGAAAATTTAAATTGCATACATTAAATATGGTTGGGAGTGCGAAACTTGGTTTTTATTTCTGATAATCTTTACGCAATTCAGAAGTCATGTCTATCTTATTTAACGTATGCGAGCTGTCATGTCGCGGATAGTGCTACAATCTTTGCATAATTATTAAAAATGTTGCCAAAACGTGATTAGATTGATAATTTTCGGGCACCATCATGATGTCGAGCTTTTCACAATGCCTGATATGCGTATTGACTTGCAGCCTTTTTATGGCAGGTCTAGCACAAGCTCGAACTTGGACCAATGTAAAAGGCTCAACCATTTCTGCTAAATTATTGAGTGTCGAAGGAGAGGAAATTTTACTGCTTCTTGAAGATGGACGTCAGGTTAAAATCAATAAAGCCATACTCAGTGGTGCTGATATTGATTACATCCAAGAATGGGTAAATTCGGAAGGCTCTTTGATAGATAATGAATTTCAGCTTAAAGAAGCTGATGACAAATTAGTTCGTATTCAGGATGAGTGGGGTAAGCAATGGTTAAAGTCAGTAGAGCCCTTAGATTTGGTAGCCGTCAACCAAGTCGCCACTCAACAAAATGACTTCGTCTATGAATCGCCTAATTTTATTTTTCAATCGGAAATTGAACCAACAGGAATTGAATTATCAAAATTAGCTCTACGTTTTGAATATGGATTAAAAGTGTTATCAGCTTTACCATTAAACATTATCGTGGCTAAACGACCATCTCGTAAATTTATCGTCAATTTGTGTTACGATGAGGCGAAAATGGACGAATTTCAAGGGATAAGAGATTTTCGTGTTTCTTTTCTACCCACAAGTTTTCAGGTGTTGATGAAGCGTGATGAGAAAGGTAAGGAAGTAGCACTAAACGATATTAGACCATTATTTGCCTTAACTCATTGGGCTAATCAGTCCGTAGATAGGCCTCATTGGTTTGTTGATGCCCTATCGTATTACATGAAATTGGCGCCCGAAAAAAAAGGGGCAGTCGTTTTTGATGAAATGCCTCAAGTCGTAGCTAAAAAGTTGTTGAAGGAAGTTAAATCAGGAAAAATTAAATTACCTCCTTTGCGTTTGATTTTAGATATTCCCTCTAATCACGTTGTAGCCGACAATCACCATCTTAATTTTCAAGATGATGTTTATCATCAAGGTAGTGTACTCATTCTCGTTTACTTGGTTCACAATGATCAAGGGAAACATTTGAGTAAGCTGATTGATTATCTGAAATTGAGTGATGAGGGGAAAGAAAAGGAAGGTAGAAAAATCTTGTTAGAAGGTTTTGATATCAAAGACTTTCAAGATAAATTGATTAAGTATTGGAAAAAATTCGGAGTCAATCTTCAATTTGACTCCGAATAATTAGATCAAGATTCTTTATAGTGTGCCGTTAAGTTTTCTGCCAACCCAGAAACCGGCTAATAAGAGCAAAATACCGCCTAAGACATAAGGATTGCACCATAATAGCATACGCTTTTGTATCGGTGGTGGTGTCGGTAGAACTTTTAATTCTTCGCACAATTTTTCGATATCTTCATCGTGTATGCAACGTCCTTGAGCGATACGGGAAAGTTCCTCTAGCAAATTAAGGTTGATGGGTTGTCCTAGTTTTTCTAGTGAAGAGTTTCCTGTGGTTAACTCGAGATTCGTTGGTTTATCCGGCGTTTCTGACGAGCTTGCCTTAAACTTCCATGTGCCGGGCATATTGATTTTGACATTACCCGCATAAGATCCCCATGTTCCGTTAATGGATTGTAGCTGTTGTAATGAAGTAGTGCCGTCAGGTTTGGTGATTTCTAAATAAACATCACCTTTTGACATAGGAGCACCCATTTTATCTTTTGCCATAGCCACCATGTGTAGGACGTCGCCGGTATTTGGTCTCTCTATAGACGGAATAAGCTTGATTGCCTCACCTGCAGCCATTTTTCTTTGATAACTCATCCAACGTGCTACTTGTCCCCAGAATCGATAGTGATAAAGATCCTCAACTCCTCGTCTCCATTTCCATGCCGAATCTGTCGCCATGTATAATACTTTACCATTGCCGAAGGGCTTAGTAATTAATAATGGCAAACGTCCAAATTCATTGCTGATGGAAGGGTGGGTAGCCAAGACCGAAGCACCTGCTTTAGCTCGTTTTACAGGAGCAAACCAATTGAAACCAGGAAGGCTATTCCAAACTTTCACGTTTTCTTCTTCCGTATCAGCCAATAATGTCAACAAAGAGCTTTGGCCTTCTTTGGTCAAGGATAGAGGAAGCGGTATAGCTTCACGTGTTCCTTTGATATCATCCGTAGTGATGACAGGTATCAATTCTTCAAGCTCTGTTTTTTTGAGCTCGTTTTGATTGCCTAATGACCCCGGTAAGAAAATGATACCGCTGGCTTGATTGGCTACGAGACCTTTTAATAATGAAGCTTGGTCTAAGGTGAGGCCTTTATCCCCAAGACCCACATCACCGATAAAGACCACATCGTATTGAGATAATTGGTCGAGAGATGAAGGAAACTCTTGTAAATATCCGGGACCATCACCTCTGATGGACAAGTGAGGGTGAAAGAGTAATGTATTGACTTCAACGCCCGGGTCACGATAAAGCGCATTTCTGATAAAGCGATATTCCCAACGTGGCAATGAATCGATGACTAAGACTTTGATGGATTCTTTTCTTCCTTCCAATAAGGCCTCATTTTGGTTGTTTTGAGTGAGTTTTTCTTCATCCAAGGCCGGTACTTTGATGAGAATTTTATCTTGTCCTTCATGTTTGACCGGCCAAATAAAAGCATCGGAAATAGTGGAGTTTGGCGGAATGACAATGTTTTTAGAAAGGTGCTGTCCTGATGTTTCTGAGACAACCTGTACTGTGCATGATTTCTCTGTATCAAAGGAGTTTTTGATACTGAAAGGAATTTGAATGGTTTCACCCAATATTCCATAAGATGGGATCTTTACATCGATCAATTCAATATCCGGTATGAAGGTCTCACTACCCACAGGTATAGTATAAAGTGGTATTTTGCGAGTTTTCATGCGTTGAGCCACTTCTTGAGGAATGGTTTCCGCGTTATGAGAGCCATCGCTTAACAATACGATCGCCTTTAAGTTGTTAGCTTCTTTGATTTGATCGGAAAGAGGGGTTGCTAAATCCGTTCCTAAAAAGGACGCCTTATTGTCTTCATCCGTTTTAGCTAGGCAAATATCCGAAACATTGATTTGGTAACTATTTCGCAGATCATTAAAAGCGGGATGATCCAAAAGTTGTTTTACTTTTTCTGAGCGTGTAAGTACTGAGTTATCAGGCAATATGACATCCTGAGTTTGCATTGATTCCGATGCATCGCATAATATACTGATATTGGGTGCTTGAGTTGGATTGGAAACTTGTACCCATTCAGGTTGTAGCAATAAAAAGGAAATGATGCACAAGATAAAAAACCTTAAGGCTTCCAACCATGCTGTAAGCTTTCTGGGATTTCTGCTATAACCTAAGTAACACCAATAAGCACCTAGAGCGAGTACTAGAATGATTATCGTGATGGAAAATGGGGTAGGGTGAATAGTAAAGTTCATGAGCGAGTAGCAGTTTTGGTTTTCTTAAGGCTAGGTAAACATAAAAATGCTTCAAGTAAGAGACAGAGCAACGCTAATAGAATGAATAACGGCCAAATTTCTTTTACGAGCGATGTTTGGTCGAGATTCGTTGAAACATTTTGATCAGTCGCTTGAGGTAATAATTTTCCTAGCTCCTCTTCGGAAATAAGTGTCGCATCATATTCCGATTTAGGAGTATTAAAAGAGTAGTACTCATTATCAAATTGGTAAACGCCCGAGTCTTTGAATGGGTTAACTTGATTTGATGTGGTACTTGGCTCAATTCTTCTCATCAATTCGGCATCATGCGGCATTTGTGCATCGCCTGTGGATAATTGTCTGCCTTTGCTTACGTAATCAGTGGTGCTTTCAGCCAATCTGAATAGTAAAGGAATCATTATTTGCCCGTCACCTAGATTGGACCATGTGTAATCCGGCACGTTATTAAGGAAATATACGTTACCCATGCCATGAGGGATGACTCCTAATAATGGCGTTTTGTCATCATATTCGGCTAATGGTGTTACTTTGCCGTTAATACTGACACGCTTAATGGCTTCAAATTGACTTACCGGAATAGGGCGCTGATCGTAGCCGTCTCGTAGAGCTTGATCTTTACGATTCCATTTTTTGACTGTAAATAATGAATCTGTCGGTGCTTCTTCTATTTTACCCCATTGTACACCTAAAACATTGGAATTGGTTGTCTGTTCTTGAGTCGGTGGTAAGAATAAGATGTTGCCACCTTGTTGCACCATGTTGAGAAGTTGAGCCTTTTGTTCTTCCGAAGGGAAAGCTCCTTGCCAGATAACCAAACTAGGCTGAGGAATAGCCTTAAAATTGTAGTTTGATACTTTTCTTGTTTTGAATCCCTGTGGCGCAGCTATGTTTTGTAAGATTTGGCGCTGTCCGCTATCTGCGGAATATACATAGATCTGGGCAGTAGGTGATTGGTCAAAGATAAAAAATGCAGCATCATCAGAAGTGTAATCGTCCGTTGGGATGCTTACGGAGCCATAACCTTGCGAGACGGATGCGGGGAGATCAAAAACTTTAATTAAATTGTTCGTATTACCGGATAGAGGAACTTGATGTTCGGATGTCGTTCCGGCAATGTTAATTTGAAGCGGTATTTCTTCTACATTATTGCTTAGCGCCCCATCACGCTGAATGGTTATATCAAGAATCAACTTGTTTTGCTTTAGGGTGCTAGAGTTGATTTGAACGCCCCGATTGCCTTTCGGTCTTTGTCTAGATGCAAGAATTTTAATTTGTGGGGCCCGAGCATCTTGATCTAATTGTTGGCGGACTGTCTGCCATAAAGGAGAATCCGGTACCCAACTTGATGTTTGCATATCGGAAGTAATCCAAATTTCATTATTTGGAGTGCCCGCTTCCTTTAAATGGTTGATTCCTTTAAGAATGAGAGATGGTATATTGGATTCCGTCTCAGTTGACTTTGTGTAAGAAATTTCTTGGAGACTTTCGGGAGTTTCAACTTCAAAGATTTTGCCACTTGCCGAATCGATAAAAGAGAGTCTACGATAAGGTACTGAGGGTAAAGTTGTCTGCATCTGGTTGATGGCCGATTCACGATGACTTGCCATTTGGTTTGGCTTGGCGTTCATTGATGCTGAACGATCCATGATAACAACCAGTTCATCCATGTCAGAAGTGTTCCACTTCATAATGGAACTCATTAAAGGACGTGAAAAAGCTAAAATTAATGATGCTACAGTCAGTACGCGTAAAGCTAAGATTAAATATTGAAGAATCTTTTTTTTGCCTTTTGTTTCGCGTGCCGCTTTCAATACAAACTCCAACGCCGCCCATTTTACGGAGCGGTGTCGCCATTTATTGAATAGATGAATGAGTATGGGTAAGGCGGCTAAACCTAGTAACCATAACATCCATGGTGTTGTAAATGCCATAATATCAGGTAATTAGAGTAAATGTTTATTTTTAATGATGATTTAATAATGACTCTAGCATATAAATTGTCATTTGACCACATTCTTTCATGGAATCTCCACATAAAATGTTAAAATTATCATCTTTAGTATGCCACCACGAGCCATCTGAAAAGTCATCAATAATGTTAATCACTTCAACATCACGTTCTTGAAAAGGAACATGATCGTCTAAAATAGGGCCCCATGCTACGCCCCAGCGACTTTTATTAAAACCTAGATGCTTAATGCCTTTCTGATATACTTCGTACATCTTTTGAGGCGTGTTGGAAGGAACTTTTATTTTCATACCTTGCCGACCAACCATATCTAAATTAATGAGATATTGAGGTAATTGGTTTTGTAGAGAATTAGTATAATATTTCGAACCATAAAGACCGTCCTCTTCATTCATGTGGGGCTCAAAACTCTCTTCGCCATCAAAAAAGACGAATTCTATCTTTTTAGCCAAATCAGGATGTTTTTTCAGTTCTCTGGCTAACTCTAAGATGAGCGCCACACCCGATGCTCCATCATTTGCGCCTACGAAACCGGGGATACCTTTTTTGGTATCCATGTGGCAGGAAACAATCGCTTCGGGAGCTTTTTGCCAATTGATGGAGTTTCCAAATCGGGCGCGTAAATTACAGAAATGTGCTTTTTTAATAGGTGTTTCAGCCTCAAATGGTTGGGTTTTAGGCACCCAACCACATTTTTTAAGGTATTGCTCGATATATGTTAGTTGCCTTTGAAATCCCTCTGATTCGGAACTACGGTCTCCCATATCGACCAGCTTTTTAGCATGATACATGGCGTTATCGCAGGATAGCGTTGGAGACTGGTCGTTAAGAATATAATCTTTATGATGGGCTATAAGCTCTTGATTATTTTTGCTGTTACATTGAGTTAGGAGCAGAGGGAGACTCAATAAAGAAACATAGAGTAGGTTCATTGATTTATAGAAAGGTATGTTAAATGCCTAAAATGGCTATGATTTCTTCTAACTTTTCGGGCGAAGAGTAGGAGATTTCAATAGTTCCTTTTGTATTAGAGCCACATATTTGTACGGATGTGTTGAGGCGGCGATTGATTGCTTCGGCAAATTCAGGATAAACTGATTGTGTCGCTTTTTTGCTTACAGGCTCTTCAACCGGTCTTAACATTTTTTGCACCGCTTTTTCCAATTGTCTTACGGTTAAATTTTTGCCTAGTATTTCTTTAGTAAGTTTAATGATTTTTTCATCGTCTCTTACTGATAAAAGGACTTTGGCATGGCCAACGGAAATATTTCCTGAAATGAGGTTTTCTTGTACAAGCTCCGGAAGATCCAATAAACGCACGCTGTTTGCAATAGCTGCTCGAGATTTGCCCACGCGTCGAGCGATGTCGGCTTGTTTCATTTTGAACTCGGCTTTCAGACGCTTATAAGCTCGTGCTTCCTCAATAGGACTAAGGCTTTCGCGTTGAATATTTTCAATTAAAGCCAATTCTAGAACGTCTTGGTCTGAAGCTTCCCTGATGATTGCTGGTACTCGTTCCAACTGTAGAATGCTGGCAGCGCGCCAACGGCGTTCACCTGCAATCAATTCATACTCGTCCTTGTTTTTACGAACGATTAAAGGCTGAATAATTCCGTGCTCTTTAATAGAATCAACCAGTTCAGCTAATTGTTCAGGGGTGAAAATAGCTCGTGGTTGAAGCGGACTCGGAGTAACCTTCGAGTGTAGTAATTGGTGAATAACGTCGCTATCATTGACTGATTTCAATGCTTCTTGCGTCGTATTTTTGGGGATCAGGGAATCTAAACCGCGACCAATTGCTAACTTCTTTGCCATATCGGAGAAAAACTAGCAGGATTTTGGCACTCATTCAATAGGGATTTATCGAAATCGTGAAATAATTGTTCATTTGCCCCCCTTTAGTCTGCAAAGCATAAGATATAGACAAAATATTTAATCTGATCTAGGATAGGGTTCCTCTACGGCAATACTAATATCTTTGCTTAAATATTATAGTTATCTGTTATTTACCCAAATGTATCTATATGATTATCGATAGCCAATTATTAAATAAAGTCTCCGAGCAAGCTCGTCAAAATGAGCGTTTGCGTATGAATTTTAATTTTCATTTAAAGGGCGAAGCTCCTTCGCAGAGGCTTCTGAATGCTTTAGAACCAGGTACTCAAGTGCCGGTTCATCGTCATCAACATACCGGTGAATCTTATATTCTACTACGTGGGAAAATGCGTGTCTATTTTCATAATGCTCAAGGGGATGTAACCGAAACATTTGAACTTGACCCTTTGAATGGTCAATTTGGCGTTGAAATACCGTTAGGTCAATGGCATAGCCTCGAAGTATTAGAAACTGGTACCGTCATTTTCGAAGCAAAAGACGGTCCTTATGCTCCGATTAGTCCGGAGGACGTTTTAAATTAGCTCTTGAGTACTTGAAACAGATTTAATTTGAAGTAGGCAAAATCTCTACATTGCGTTGTAGATATTGCCTGCTTTTTCTAGACCATGCTCCATAGCATACTTGATAGCATCGACTGATTTACCAATCATTACTTCCAAAAGCTCTTGTTCATCAGGGCGAAATTTTCCTAAGACATAACCGGTCAAAGTTGTTTTGCCTGATGGTTGGCCGATTCCGAATCGTAGACGAGGAAATTCGTTTGTACCTAAATGGGCTATTAAAGATTTAATGCCGTTATGTCCACCGGCATTTCCTTTATCGCGTAATTTGATCGTACCCAAGTTAAAGGCTGTTTCATCATAGATGACGAATACTTGAGCCGCTTTAAGTTTAAAGAAACGCATCAATGGCCCCACGCATAAGCCCGATTCATTCATGAATGTGGTGGGTTTTACTAATAAAAGACCCGGACCTGCCGCTAGTTCCGCTTTTCGTTGCTTATCTAGTTTAAATGAACATCCCCATTCTTTGGCTAAACGATCAACGACCATAAAACCAACATTGTGTCGCGTGTGTTCGTACGTTTTTCCGGGATTGCCCAGACCTACAATGATTTTATAAGGGGAACTCATTAATGATTTTCCTCTTTTGTAAATTTTTCCATGAGTCTTCTATTGAACTCAGCTGCCATATCGATACCAAGCTGTTTTAAGTGATAATCCATCGCTGCCACCTCGACCAAACGTGCCGTATCACGACCGGGTGCTACGGATAGCTCGACATGAATTACCTTTTCACCAAGGATATCGAGATTTTCTCTTTCTAAGCCTAATCGATCTAATGAGCTTTCCTCTGTGGAAGGACGTAAAGAAATGACGATGTCTAATCTTTTGTTGTTTCTCAAAGATTTGTGACCGAAAAGGTTAGGGATGTTAACGATACCCAGACCACGAACTTCCATAAATCCGCGACTTAAATCAGGAGAATTAGCCAATAACTCACCACCGATGTTACGAACATATACCATATCATCGGCCACTAGTGCCGCCCCTCGTTCAATAAGACCGAGTGCCGTTTCACTTTTACCCATGCCACTTTTACCTCGGATCAACACACCCACGCCTTTGACGTCGAGCATGCATCCATGTACGGTAATAGTATCTGCAAACTCATTTTCAAGAATGATGGTTGCGGCATTCACAAATTTCATCGTCACCAAACTCGTGCTGAATACACAAATACCTAATTCATTGGCTAATTGAGTGATTTCGGGTGGGGGTTCCTGATCTCTAGAAAAAACTAAACAGGGCACACCCAATCGGAACATTCTCTGAATGCGAGATTGTCTCATGCCCATAGGTAATTTTTTCAAATAGGCTAATTCGGCAGAGCCCAAAACTTGGATTCTTTTATTGGCAAAATAGGAAAAAAAACCGGCAATAGCTAAACCTGGACGGTTGATTGTCGGTTCGCTAATGTTGCGTGTCAATCCGGCAGGATTATTCATCAGTGTCAATTTTAGGACATCTTTATGCTTGTCGTAAAAATTGGCAACGCTGATATATTCAACTTTTTTTACCCGATTTGTCGTAAACACAATTCAATAAAGCGTCAAAATGCGAAATTTCTCAATCAAAAAACGTAAGATTTCTGTCAAAGTTCAAAAATCGGATTTTCAATTGCATTTTTCACTGTTAATAAAAATTCTACGGCCTGCTTACCATCAACGATTCTATGATCATAAGACAGAGCCAGATACATCATGGGACGAATGACTATTTCATCATTTCTCGCTACGGGTCTTTCTTGGATTGTGTGCATGCCTAAGATCCCGCTTTGTGGTGGATTAAGTATTGGCGTTGACAGCAAGGAACCATAGGTTCCACCATTGGAAATGGTAAAGCAGCCGCCGGTTAGATCATTGATGCTTATTTTTCCGGATCGCGCTTTATCTGCTAAATCAGCTAATTCTTTTTCCAACTCAATGGGGCTTTTTTTATCGGCACATCGAATGACAGGAGTTATTAAACCTTTTTCGGTGCCTATCGCTATGGAAATGTCGTAATAGAGATTTTGAATTAAATCATTGCCATCGATTTTGGAATTAATTGCCGGAACTTCTTGCAGTGCTTTGACCACGGCTTTGATGAAAAAGCTCATGAATCCCAACTTAGTGCCGTACGTCTCGCGATATTTATCATTAAATTGCTTGCGAATCTGAATAATTGCCGACATATCGCATTCATTAAACGTAGAAAGAATGGCCGCTTCATGTTGTGCCTCAACTAAACGTTTAGCAATTGTTTGTCTCAATTTGGACATAGGCTGTCTAATGAATCTAGCTCCCTCGGTAGCTTTTTCCTCTATATTTGGAATATCTAGAGGCGTAGACGGTTTTTCTGAAATAATGATGATTTCCTCTTCTTTTTGCTTAGTTTGGGATTCTTTTTCAGGGGAAATAAAGCCCAAATTACCTCCTATTTTGATTTCATCACCTTCATTAGCTATATGGTGCAAAACTCCGTCGATTGATGCTTCGACATCTGCAGAGACTTTATCCGTCTCGAGAGTGACGATAGGGTCACCTTGTTTTACATCTACTCCTTCCTCAACTAGCCATCGTGCTACGCTAGCTGAAGTAATGGATTCTCCGAAGGAAGGTACCGTGATAATGGTTTTCATATAAGTAAAGTAGGGGTATTATAAGGTGTTTTGAGAGGCTCTAATGCCAAAAGCTGTCGATAAAAGTCGTTTTTGAGCTGCTAAGTGTAAACTTTTTGCTCCTTCTGCCGGAGTCGCCATACGTGGTCGCCCTGCATATCGGAAAGATGTGGCAAAAATGCTACCTAGACGAGTTCGTAAATGTGTCCATGCCCCCATATTTTCAGGTTCTTCTTGGCACCATACATAATCACGTACTTGTTGATAAGGAGCAAGATGATATATAAGTTGTTCATCAATAAGTGGATAAAGTTGCTCAATGCGTACGATAAGCGTATCTTCTATTTGTTGCTCTTCTCTATATTTCAACAAATCGTAGAAAACTTTGCCACTACAGAAAATGGCTTTGGTTGCCTGCTTAGGTGAAGGTGGATTAGGATCCGCTAGTATTTCATGGAAGCTGGAAGGTTCTAAAAAATCTTGATGTTTCGAGACGCACAAGGGATTGGTGAGTAAACTTTTTGGCGTAAAAATAACCAATGGTTTTGCGGCTTCTTGAATCATTTGCCTTCTCAATACATGGAAATATTGAGCAGGTGTGGAGCAATTAACAACTTGCATATTATATTGGGCGCAAAGTTGGAGATAACGTTCCATACGTCCACTTGAGTGTTCCGAGCCAGCCCCTTCATAACCATGAGGAAGCAATAATGTAATTCGTGAGGTTTGTTGCCATTTTGTTTCAGCGGAACTGATAAATTGGTCTATAATCACTTGAGCTCCATTAGCAAAATCACCAAATTGGGCTTCCCACATTACAAGAGCGTCTTTTTTGCCCAAGGTATATCCATATTCAAAGCCTAAAACGGAAGCTTCGGATAATGAAGAATTATATACTCTAAATTTGGTATCATTGATTTCCAGTTCTTTTAGCGGAGTCCACAACTCGTCGGTATGATAATCATGCAATACACTATGGCGATGGGAAAACGTACCCCGTTGGCAATCTTGACCTGATAGTCTGATAGAATAGGAGTCTAACAGCAATGATCCCCATGCTAATGCTTCAGCACATGACCAATCTAAAAGACCATCTTGTGAAAAAGCCTCTTGTCGGCGAGGATAAAAGCGTTTTTCCAAAGTAGGATGCAATGTAAAGCCGGGCTTGATTGTTGAGATCGTTCTACCTATTAAATTAAATTTGTCAAAAGGAATACCCGTTAGAGGGCTTCTTGATCCCGGTAAAGGATTTTGCTTAATCTCCGGTCGAGTATCTAAGAATAGCGGAGGTGTAAGTGACTCAATTGTATCGAGAGCATTTTGAAGTTTATCCCAAACACCTTTTCTGATTCGCATTTCGTCATTTTCAGAAATAGTGCCTTCCTTTTTGAGCTCATTAGCATAAAGAATGGCTACAGGTGGTCGCTCTTGTATACTTTTAGAGAGTAGAGGGGCAGTAAATGCCGCTTGGTCGGTTTCATTGTGACCTTGTCGTCGATAGCAATAAACATCGAGCACAATATCACGCTGAAACTCTTGTCTAAATTCAATAGCCAATTTAGCCGCCCATATCAAATCGGCAGGTCTTTCTCCATTTACATGGAGAATAGGGGCCTCGATCATTTTAGCTACATCCGTAGCATATCTAGAAGATCGAGAATCGGATGGATCGGTAGTAAATCCGATTTGGTTGTTAATAATTACATGAACCGTGCCACCAGTACGATAACCGGCCAATTGGGACATATTGAGAACTTCCGATACGATGCCTTGCCCTGCAAAAGCCGCATCGCCATGGATGGCTAAAGGTAAGACTAAGCTGCGTGCAGGTGCGGTATCTACACTTTGTTCAGCTCTGGATCTGCCTTCAATGACCGGATATACTGCCTCAAGATGACTAGGATTTGATGAAAGCTGTATGCTTAATTCCTTATCTTCAAAATGCCGTTTGGTAGAATAACCTAGATGGTATTTTACATCACTGTTACCAAGGGGTGAGTCTGGCAAATAGCTTGGTGTAAACTCATAAAAGATATTTTGCAGCGGTTTATGTAAAATATTGGCTAATACGTTCAATCGACCACGGTGCGCCATGCCCATTTCGATTTTTTGTACACCATGCTCAGCCGCTTCTTTAAGTAATGCGTTTAAAAGAACAATAGTTCCTTCGGCCCCTTCTAACGAAAAGCGTTTTTCTCCTAGGAATTTTTTGCCTAAAAAACTTTCGAATAATTCTGATTCAATGAGCTCGGTTAAAGCCTTTATCTTATCTTCTGATGAGAAAATATCAAAATTTGCCCATTCTTTGATTTTGTCCTCTATCCAGTTTCGTATTTTTAGATTACTGATATGCAGATATTCAAAACCTATGCTACCACAATACGTTTTTTTTAGCTCTTCTATGAGACTACGTAATGTTTGCGTAGCATTGATTTTCATATCAATTGAAGAAAGCGGGATGCCGAGTTCCTCTAAAGAAACCGGAAACTCCGGCACTTCACTATGATCTAGTGGATTGAATTGAGCGAATTGGTGGCCGGTGACACGATACGCCCTAATAAGTTGGGCAATACTACCTTGTTCCGTAATGGGGCAGTTGATGGGGGTATCGTCATTAAGATGCTGCGTATTTGCTATAGAAGCAGACGAGTCGGGGTTTACCCCCAACTCGTATCCTTCAAAATAGGCTCGCCAATCGCTAGGAACGGACTGATGATCGTTTTTCCATGATTGATAATACGATTCAATGACCTCAGGAGGTACCTTTGTAAAGACAGAAGCGTTCATAGAATAAAGGCGATTGGATAAATTATTATATTTAATAACTTCTCTCTGTTAAGACGACCTTACCCCTAAATACCCAATAAATAGCGGCAGAGTATGCTAATACTAAAGGTACACCAATTAATGCGATCACAGTCATTACCTCTAAACTTTTAGTAGTGGCTGATGCGTTGTATAAAGTGAGGGATAATTCCGGATTTGTGTTACAATAGACTAAATGAGGGAACATGGTGGCACCAAAAATGGACATCATGCAACCCATAGTCGATACTGAGCTTAAAAATGCCCAGCCATGATACCCCTTATACATAAATACAGGAATCATGGCGATAGAAGCCGCAGCCATGAATACTAAAATTAAAATCCATGGATTTTGAGCAATTCCCTCTCTGGCATGTGGAATGTATAGGAGCGTAACAATCGTATGAAGAATAATGAGGACGATGAAACCGAACATGCAAGGACGTAAAATCTTCTTCACTTGCTCTTGAGTTTCGCCTTCTGTTTTCATGATCAAATAAATGCAACCATGCATGGCGAACAGGAACAACGTGGTTACACCCAAAAGAATGGAATATGGATTCAATAATTCAAGGAAAGTACCTGTGTAATTACCATCGGTGTCTAATGGGATGCCACGAGTAATATTACCCATAGCGACCCCGATTAAAATGGAAGCCATAATACTACCGGTGCTAAATCCGGCACCCCAGGTTTTTCTCCACCAATTCCATGGCTGTTGGCTACGGAATTCGATAGAAACAGCACGCAAAATCAAAGCTAACAGCAATAACATGAATGCTAGATAAAATCCCGAAAAGACCGTAGCGTAAACGAATGGAAATGCAGCAAAAAGTGCACCGCCACCCACGATCAACCATACTTCGTTACCATCCCATACCGGGCCAACGGCATTGAGAAGATATCGTTTATTTATATCCCCTTTGATGAAGGGATAGACTGTACCGGTTCCCAAGTCGAAACCATCTAAGATGGCATATCCTGAAAATAATATACCAATAAGAATGAACCAGACTAAATTTAAATCAATTGATTCGAACATGATGTTGGGTAAGGTTAATGGTTAATAAATGGAACTTGAAGCTTTCCGTGACCGTTGTCATCTGTCTCTGCTTCAATTACTTTGGGTCCCTTAAGAATTTTATGGGTTAATTGATAGATGAAGAAACTAAAGAGTAGCATGTAAATGCAGAAGAACATAATGAGTGATGAAATCGCTTCACCGCTAGTTAGGATGGGGGATACGGCATCTTTAGTTCTCAATATGCCATACACGATCCAAGGTTGGCGACCTACTTCCGCTACGCACCATCCGATTTGGTTGGCGATTTGCGGGCCTAACACACTTAAAACTAATAACCATAAGAGCCATTTTGTTCTAAAGAGCCACCCTTGTTTCCATGCTAATAGGGAAAGAAGTATTAAACCGGCTAATGCACAGCCTACTAAAATCATGATATGGAAACTATAAAAGACGATCAAGAATGGAGGTTGGTCATCTTTGGGAATGTCATTTAAACCCTTAATCGGTGTCGTTGTATTGCCGTGCGTTAAGTATGAAAGCATCCCTGGGATAGATATGCCTGTAAATTCATGAGTTTCGGGCGACATCCATCCAACTATATGCAATGGTAGATCTGGACCCGTTTCGACAACACCTTCCATTGCTGCGAATTTTTCAGGTTGAGTTTCTACAAGTTTACGAGCACTGGAATCACCTGTTAATCCCATACCGATTAACCCGATTAGGCCGAAAATAAGACCGATCTTGATGCCTTTTTCGCCAAAATCACGGAATTTTCCGCGTAATAAATACCATGCACTTACGCTGATAACTAGGGTTGCACCGGCTAACCAGCATCCGGATAAAGCGTGAGTTAAGCGATCGACTGTTGAAGGGTTAAATACCACTTCCCAGAAGTCGGTAATATGGGCGCGTAATTGTCCATTTTCCGTTACTAATTTATAGCCGGCAGGAGTTTGCATCCATGAATTGGCTACAATAATCCAAATCGCACTGAAATGAGCTCCTAGTGCAACCATGCAAGAGGAGAAAAAGTGCATTTTAGGTCCCACTTTGTCCCAACCGAAGAGAAGAAGGGCAAGAAAGCCTGACTCAAGGAAAAAGGCGAAAATACCTTCTGCTGCCAGAGGGCTACCAAAAATGTCACCTACACAACGAGAATACGTTGCCCAGTTGGTGCCAAACTGGAATTCCATAACGATGCCGGTGGCAACTCCAAGAGCAAAAATAAGACCAAATATCTGAGTCCAGAATTTAGCTAATTGGTGATAGATGTTTTGTTTTGTTTTGAGCCAAATTCCTTCCATTGCTACGAGAAGTACCCCTAGACCGATAGTCATAGGAGGAAAAATGTAGTGGAACATAATAGTAATCGCAAATTGTAGCCGCGATAAGAATTCCGGATCGTCCATATTGGTATAATTGTAAGGTTAGGATTAGAGGTGGTTTAGAAATTGTGAATTAAAAGACTAAACTCTTAGTATGTATGTCACACCAAAAATGCGAATTGTTCAAATAAAATTGCTCAAAAAAATAAAAAATGATGAAAAAAATAAGGAGATTTCCCGCAATATCCACAATGCGAATGAATTTTGCGACTAAACGAAATTTTATCTATATTTACTGTATCGGTGCCAGTAAGCGTGAGAGCTGGCAGAGAAGCTTGAAAAAGATTGAGCGTTTTTCATATTCATCCGCATCAACCGGAGTAGAGTTTTGGAAGTCTCTATCCAACATTTTTTCTACTTCTTTACATGTTTCAGCATTTTGAATAAATGCCATCAATTCAAAATTCAAAGTCAAGGAACGGTTATCAAGATTTGCCGTGCCGATAGCGGCTAAATCATTATCCATTAAAATGACCTTTTGATGTAAAAAACCTAGTTGGTAATCCCAAATTTGTAAACCATAGGGTTCAATTTCGGGTAAATATGTTAATGATGAAAGTTTAACTAAGATGTGATCGGCTTTGTGGGGTCGTAACACTCTCACATCAACCCCACGGTGAGCAGCCATTTGTAGCGCGGAAAGTACGGCTTCATCAGGTACGAAATATGGCGAGGCTATCCACAAACGACGCTTTGCCAGATTGGCCATGAGAATCACTGCCGATTTCCATCCGGGGATAGCATCCACAGGGCCGGAAGGTAAAATGAGTACGTTTTTGTTTTCCGGACATATAGTCGGTTGCCAATTAACTTCAGGAATGACTTTTGGAGAATAGTGGTTTGCCCAGTTCCAGTCATCTAAAAAGCACATTTGGGCTTCTTGTACACTAGGTCCATTTAATTTGACAAAAGTGTCGCGCCAATAACCCAATTCGCCCTCACCAAGATATTCTTGACCAATATTCATGCCTCCTACAAAGGCGCTGATCCCATCGACTACAACTAGTTTGCGGTGATTGCGGAAATTGACTCTAACGATGTTTCTTAAAAACATGCGTTTGCCATTGAAAGATTCAATGTGTACGCCTGCGTTTCTCAAAGATTTGATATAACCCGGTGGCAACTTTCGAGATCCGATCTCATCATAAATAACAAAGACCTTAATCCCTGCCTTGGCTCGATCAATGAGCAATTCTTGAAACAATTTGCCGGTTTTATCATTTTTAATAATGAAAAACTCGACGAGTACATAATCTTTAGCTTTTAGGATGGCTTCATTGATTTCGGGGAATGCACGCTGAGCATCAATAAGTATTTTGCAATCATTACCATTTGTTATCGGTAAATTGATTTGTTTTGATAAGGTCGATAGTGTTTGATTATGAACTGAATCGGGATCTATTTTATAAGCGTCTAAATGAGCTATGCCCTGACTAATATGCTCGGAAAGGTTAGTTACTGAATCAGCTAGTTTTTTTCTGCCTGCAATATAACCGTTAAATCTTCTTGGCCCGAATATCAGATACATGGGGACGGCAATAAAAGGGATAACAACCAAGGTCATGATCCATGCAATTGCACCTTGTGGCGTACGTGTATATAACAAAGCAGGAATGATGCATAGCACCCCTAAAAAATGTACAACGGTAAAAATTCCTAGTGTAATGTCCCAGTCCATATTGTTGAGTTTTTCTTAATCATCCTTATCCACTTGCTTTGGCTTTTGTATGGTGTACAATCCTCGGAGCCGCTGATAAAGTAAAGATGCCTTGTGCTTTATCATGGTTTTGCTCTTCGTTAAAGTAATTTTAAAAGATATTTCCATGCAGCAGTACCTTTCCCTTCTTAGTGACGTTTTGACGAATGGAGTCGGTCGTGACGATAGAACCGGCACCGGAACCATCGGCGTATTTGGACGACAAGCACGCTATGATCTTCGTAATGGGTTCCCATGTTTAACGACAAAAAAATTACACCTTCGTTCGATAATTCATGAATTATTATGGTTTTTGAAAGGTGAAACCAATATAAAATATTTAAATGATAATGGTGTAAGTATCTGGGATGAATGGGCTGACGAACAAGGGGAACTAGGTCCGGTCTATGG
The DNA here is from genome assembly GCA_002471255.1 of Akkermansiaceae bacterium UBA7331. Taxonomy (GTDB): domain Bacteria; phylum Verrucomicrobiota; class Verrucomicrobiia; order Verrucomicrobiales; family Akkermansiaceae; genus Akkermansia. Next base: position 140,037 of record DKPP01000001.1, read on the forward strand.
CGCTCAATGGCGTTGCTGGCCTGATCAAAACGGTCAGCCGATTGATCAAATAGCAAAGTTAATTGATGGACTTAGAAACAATCCATGGTCACGTAGGCATATCGTGAGTGCATGGAATGTCGCCGTAGTTGATACGATGGCATTACCCCCTTGTCATTCATTGTTTCAGTTTTGCGTGATACCGGCTCAAGACGGCGAATCAAAGCATGGTTTATCTTTGCAACTATACCAACGTAGTGCCGATTTATTTTTAGGCGTACCATTTAATGTGGCATCATACGCCTTATTATTGATGATGGTGGCTCAAGTTTGTGGTTACGAAGCCAGAGAATTTATTCATACCTTTGGTGATTTACATCTTTATAAAAATCATTTGGATCAAGCAAGAGAGCAACTAACGAGAGCGCCACGCAGTTTACCTGAAATGTGGATGAATCCTGAAGTAAAAGAAATTGATCAATTCACATTTGATGATTTCGAATTACGTCATTACGATCCTATGCCTCACATTAAGGCTCCTATTTCTGTCTAACTCTAAAATACTTTTTAGTTAATCATGAATAATGAAATTTCTTACACTGGTGTAGTAGCGATGGAGCCCCTTCGAGGAATTGGCTTAAATGGCTCACTTCCTTGGCATTTACCCGATGATTTAAAGGCTTTTAAATCTATCACAATGGGGCATCCTATTCTTATGGGTCGTAAGACATTTGATAGCATCGGTAAGCCATTACCGGGTCGCCAAAATATCGTGCTTACCCGCGACCTCGACTGGCAGGCTGATGGTGTGACAGTGATTCATACCCTAGATGACTTGAAAAAAATTGATTTACAGGATAAGGAAATCATGGTGATCGGGGGGGCTGAGATATTTTCACTCATTATGCCTCAGATGAATAAAATGTATGTATCTTTTATACACGAACATCATAATGCCGATACCTTTTTAGCACCTTTTGAGGATCGTTTCTCATCAAGAAAAATTATTGAGCAGTATAAAGGCTTTGATTTAGTTTTATTCCAATAAACAAAGCCTAAAAGACATTTGAAGGAAAACGTCTTTATTTAAAAAAAGAGCTTACGCTTTGAGTCAAACCGGAGAAGAGTGAGCGTTTTGCGTTTTGCTTGAGTTGTTGTGCTTGTAACTGGGCCTCCCATTTTTGTTTGGCTGCTTGGTTACGAAGAGAATTAACTTGTTGCAGAGATTGATACGCTTGGTCTTGAATGGCTGATTCCAATTTAGTTGCTAAAGTCATCTCCCTTTCGATTCCCGAGCCTGTTCGCATGATGTTGTTTTTAGCTGCGTCCAGTTCTGCGACATTGAGCTCTTCGCGTGCGTTTTTTCTCATGCGGATGATATTTTCTCTCGACGCTTCTTGCAATTGATTCGCTTCATTTTCGAGTAAAGCTGCATTATATTGCCCTAATTGCATTGTAGCTTTCGCCGATTGTTTGTTTGACTGCGCCGTAAGAGTTGTTTCTGTTGCACGAGCAATTCCTGTGCTCACCGTTCCTATTGTCATTGGACTGAATCCCATACATTGTGGGTAATCAGATCATCAGAAAAAATATAGACGTCTAAAACGTTCTGAAAATTAGAATGAGGAAAGTAAGCTTAAATAAGCTTCATGAAACATATCTGTCAGATTCAATGTGTTCTTCCAAAAATCTTGCGCAAATTGGTGTAATTGTATTGCACCGAATAATTTTAATAAAAGGATGAATACCAATAGATTTGAGAAATAAACGATTACTAACGAAAAGAAAGTACCATGTTCTTTAAGATCGGGTTGGTCCAGTGGTATAATCCATGCCGTCCAAAACAAGTGAAATGCCCACCAAAAGCCAATGCCACCATATAAAAATGCCTCAGTTTGTACGCAAGGCCATATCCAGTAACAGAGACCTGCTAAAATACCCCAAACTAATGTCCACAAAGGAATAAAGTAGGGGGCTAGTGCGACAAATAAATTGCTCGTATCCGTTTTAATCATTCCACCTTCCAGACTCACATGGAAATGCGTCACTTTCCCTCGACTAATGATGATTGCCAATACGTGGGTCAATTCATGCCCCAATACGTATAAGTAAATAAGGCTATTGGTAAAAAACTTGCTACCGCCTATCACGATCCAAATCGCTATACCCATTAGAGCATACCAAACCGGTACGGAAAGTATCAGTTCAAAGTTGGTGCTTGCGGATGTTAATTGATCAAAAACAGACATTGCCGCAATTAATGCGATGGGCAATAAGATAAATGCGCCGATTGAATATCTGAGAATCCGTTTAGGAAGAGGCATCTCAAAGGTCGCATAATCATCTAAATCTTCTTCGTAATAATCAGTATTGATTTGAGCCCAATGGGTGCGGGCTTTAGCTGATCTAGAACATAGGTGTAAAAGGGCTTTGGGTGACGCCACAGGTACATCAACCTGTTCAGCATATTGTCTCCATGCCAAGGTCGTTGAGGAAGTGATAGATGATGGACGTCTAATGCTCATGAAAAGATAATTTAACGGCTATATAGTCGTTAAAGGCTTTATAGCTTATTCTTTGCGCCTAGGCGATTGAAATTTTGATCTGTTGGAATAAATTGGGGAATTTTTTATTTATTATGAGGCTTTTTTGCTGTAATTTATACGCATGAACGATGGAATCATGGTGATTGAAACCTCTTGCGAAGAATCCTCTATAACCGTATGTAGAGATGAGGAAATCCTTGGCTCATTTACATGGAATGCCGATCGTAATCAATCTTCTTTGATTTTTATCGAATTAAGAAAGGCTCTTGATTTATTGGGAGAAACGCCTTTAAAGACAATTTTAGTTGGTGCCGGACCGGGAGCGTATGGTTCCATTCGGGTTGCTTTAGCTGTGGCAGATGGCTTAGCTTTAGCTTTAGGGGCTCAAGTTGCTTCCATTTCATCTTGGGAGGGAATCCCTACCGATAAGTCCGATTATTGGGTGATATCCAATGCTCGTCGTGGAGGTTGGGCGTTTGGCCATATTACACAAAATTGCCTGCTTGAGCCTATTTCAGTATTGCCGCATGAAGAGGCAATGGCTTTTCTCAGCAAGGTAAAGAATGATGGTGCTAGTATTTATTCCGTAGAAGACGCAGAAATGCTGCAAAGTCAAGGTATCACCGATCTTGAGTGTTTGCGCCCTCAATCATCTTTCATAATGAAAAGATGGTTTAAACGTTCTGCTGAAGACCGTGACGTTATCCTCAATCAAGAGCCTGGTCCTCTTTATGTGCGACCACCTCATATTACCCCGGCAAAACGACCTAGTTGGGCTGTGAGGGCATAGTTTATCATTGACTTTTTTGAAAGTTGGTAGAGTGTATGCACGTAATAATTAACAAAAATTATTGATCATGACCGAACCTAATTCTCCTAACCAAAAGACATATTCGAAGGGCCTTAAGGGCATTATTGCAAATGAATCGTCCCTTAGTGATGTCCGTGGTGAAGAAGGTCGCTTATTGTATCTTGGTTACAATATTGACGATTTGGTAGAAATGTGCTGTTACGAAGAAGTTGTTTATCTTCTTCTTAATAAGCGTTTGCCTAATCGCGAAGAACTCGATTTGGTGAAACAACGTTTGCGTTCCGATCGTGATCTTCCTCAACCAATTTTAGAGTTTTTTAAAACGGCAACTAAATCTGCTCGACCAATGTCGGCTTTACGTACAGCCGTTTCCATGTTGGGGATGTATGACGACCGTACCAAGGATCCTAGTCAATTAAAAGAAATCGGCCTAAGCTTGATCGCTAAGATGCCCGTGATGGTTGCTTACTATTATCGTTTATGCCAAGGCTTGGAGCTTCCTCCAATTCGTGAAGATTTAAACGAAGCTGAACACTTCTTATGGTTGTTAAAAGGCGAAGAGCCTGATCCACATGAAGCTCAAATTTTAAATGTAGCGTACATTTTGCACGCTGACCATGGCATGAATGCCTCGACGTTTGCCGCTCGTGTATGTATTGCCACTTTATCCGATATGTATTCAGCCATTACTGCTGCTATCGGTACTTTAAAAGGACCTTTACATGGTGGCGCTAATGAAGGCGTTATCGAGATGTTGAAAGAAATCGGCTGCGAAGAAAACGTTGAAGCCTATATTGAAGATAAATTAGCTAAGAAGGAAAAAATCATGGGCATGGGCCACCGTGTTTATCGTGTGCTTGATCCTCGTGCTCCACACCTTCGTCGTATGGCTATCAGACTTTCCGAGAAAATTGGTGATCCGAAATGGATTCGTATGTCTGAAAGAATCGCCCAAATGGTTCGCCAACGCAAAGGCTTAAACGCTAACGTTGATTTCTATTCGGCAACTGTTTATTACAGCATCGGTATTCCAACCCGTTTGTTTACGGCTATTTTTGCTATCGCCCGCTCTTGCGGTTGGGTTGCTCAAGTGCTTGAACAAATGGAAGATAATACATTATACCGCCCATTAACAATGTACACAGGCCCTCAAAATTGCATTCCTGTGCCTACCATTGACATGCGATAGATTTTAGCAAATCATTTTATTTAGCAAGGCTCTTTCTTTTTATAGGAAAGGGCCTTTGCTTTTTATATTCTAATCTTAACTCAGGTGTCAGAAATCACACTTTGTATGATTGATTTATCATCATAATTCGCTAGGATTAGGGGCATGAGCTTGCAAGAATGTGATACAATCGTCTCCGCCTCGAATGCGATTTTAGATGGTTATACAGATACGGATGTAGCGATTGCCATTCGTGATGGACTCATTGCCGATTTAGGTAAAAAAGGCGACGTTATTGCTAAATGGCAAAGTAAGAACGAGCTAGATTTGGGACGTGCTCTTTTAATGCCCGGCTTAATTAATGCCCATACGCACGTACCGATGACGTTTTTACGTGGATTTGCTGATGATTTGCCTTTGATGGATTGGTTGACAAAGCACATTTTTCCTGTAGAGGCTCATTTGACTAATCGTATTGTTGCTCTTGGTGCTCGTTTGGGTATGTATGAGATGATGCGAGGTGGTACGACCGGCTTTGTCGATTCTTACCTTTTGGAAGCTAATGTATTGGAAGAAGCCGATAAAATGGGGATGAGATGTGTTGCCGGCGAGGCTGTTTTTGCATTTCCTTCTCCGGCTTATCCTAATTGGGAGGCTGCTGCCGATCTATACAGAGCTCAAGCGGAAAAATATCGCAATCATTCACGCATTAAATTGTGCATGATGCCTCATAGTGTTTATACGACAAGTGATGATATTTTGCGTCAAAGTATGGAATTGGCTCAAGAATTGGACATCATGTACCATATTCATTTATCTGAATCCGCCGGCGAAGTTGCCCAATCCAAAGAATTGCACCAAGGGATGCGTCCGGTTGAATATGCAAAGAGTTTAGGCTTATTGACCAATCGTTCCATTTTTGCTCACATGGTTGATTTAACGGACCAAGAATTGGATTGGGTTGCCGAATCAGGTGCTCAAATTGTTCATAACCCTGTAAGTAATTTGAAATTAGCATCAGGTATCGCTCCTGTGGCAGATATGGTTTCCAAACGTATTTCCGTAGCCATCGGTACGGATGGAGCTGCAAGCAATAATAGCCTAGATATGTTTGAAAGCATGAAGTTAGCTGCTATTTTAGCGAAAGGGGCTATGAAGGATGCTACGGTGATTCCTGCCGAGATGGCCTTTAAGATGGCTACTCAAGAAGGAGCTCGAGCAATGATGAAGCCGGATGTGGGCGTCTTAAAAATCGGTGCCCCTGCCGATATGATTGCTCTTGATTTAAATGAGCCTAATGTCGTGCCTCTGTATAATGAAATATCTCATGCGGTTTATGCTTCAAATGCGAAAGATTGCATATTGACTATGGTTGAAGGTAAAGTTTTATATCAAAATGGAACTTATGCGGATGGTCTTTATGCTGAAACTGTTGCAGAAATGCAAGATTTGGTCCAATGGGCTCGCTCAAAAGCAAATTCTTTATAGAGATGTCATAGTTTAATGTTTTCGATTGTCTTTTTCTTTACCCTTTAACAATAATATCTTAAATAAATCTTATGCAATATGATCTCATTGTCATTGGTGGTGGTCCTGCCGGTTATGTCGGCGCCATCCGTGCTGCTCAATTGGGCAAAAAAGTAGTGTGCGTTGAACGCGATCGCGTCGGCGGCACTTGCTTAAATTGGGGCTGCATTCCAACCAAAGCTTTGTTGCGAAATGCCGAACTATACCATACGATGGAAAAGCGTGCTGCCGAGTTTGGTATGAAATTTGATCAATTATCCGTAGATTGGTCAGAAGTGATTGGTCGCTCCCGCAAAGTAAGTGACCGTTTGGCTACCGGTGTTGCCTTTTTATTCAAAAAGAACAAGATTGATTCAGTTTCAGGTGAAGCTAAAATTCTTGGAACGGGCAAAGTTGAGGTGACTGACTCCGAAGGTCAAGTATCCATTCTTGAAGGTTCCAATATCATGATTTGCACAGGTTGCGTGACTCGTTCCGTTCCTAGCCTTCCTATTAACGGCAAAACCATCATTGGTTCAAAAGAGGCAATGACTCTGGAAAAGAGACCTGAAAGCATGATTGTGATTGGTTCCGGTGCTATTGGTACTGAGTTTTCCTATATTTATAATTCTTTCGGCACTAAAGTAACTTTGATCGAGGCTTTACCAAAAATTCTTCCAAATGAAGATGATGATGCGAGTCAAACTTTAGAGCGTGCTTTTAAAAAGCAAGGCATTAAGTGCATGACTCAAGCTAGCGTTGAGTCTTTAGTAGAGACCGAAGACGGACAAGTCAAAGCTGTAGTGAAAAACAAGATGGGCAAAGAAGAAGAAATCGTTGCCGATGTTTGCTTAGTAGCTATTGGTGTAAAACCTGTAGTACCTCAAGCCGAAGGATTGGAATTGACTGAAAAAGGCTTTATTAAAGTCGGTAAACGCTATGAAACATCCATTCCGGGCGTGTATGCTACCGGTGATGTCATCGGTGGTGTGCTATTAGCTCATACAGCTACCTTTGAAGCCGTGCAAGCCGTAGAAGGTATGTTTGATGCCAATCATGCTCCAAAATGGGTAGAATTATTCCCAAGTTGCACCTACTGCCATCCACAAGTGGCATCAGTAGGTAAAACGGAGAGAGCTTTAAAAGAAGCTGGTGTTGCCTATACGGTAGGTAAATTCCCATTCCAAGCTATTGGTAAGGCCGTGGCTGCAGGAGAAACCGATGGCTTCGTGAAATTGCTTTATGGTGCTGAAAATGGTGAAATGCTTGGTGCTCATATCGTAGGGCCTGAAGCTACAGAACTTATTTCCGGTATGGGTATTAGCATTCAGGCTGAATTGACTGATGAAGATATCCATTCAACGATTTTTGCTCACCCAACGTTATCAGAGGCTATTCATGAAGCTACCTTGGCTTCTCATGGACAAGCTATTCACATGTAATTGTTGATAAAATTTGTTTTTAGACTCATCTGCAGCTTGTCTCACAAGCCGTAGATGAGTTTTTTTGGTTTAACTGATATGTGAAAATCACCCTTATTTTCGGAGGGATATGGAGTGGTTTAGTTCTGAAATGATAACTATTACGTTTTGCAACTAAAAAAAGTCTAAATTTCTTGGTTTTGACTTATTTCATGTTTGACAGTAACACACTCTATCGGGCAATATATTCTGCCTTCCCTTCAAGAATTTTGTTAGTAAGTTGCTTATAAAATTTAAGGGGAGATAGTACGTTAATAATTCGACAATTAAGAAATATGTCTACTGACTCCTGCGCATGTGGCGCAAAAAATGACAAGTATGTTTATTCCTTTGGCGGAGGGTCCGCCGATGGAGATGGTTCTATGAAAAACCTTCTTGGTGGTAAAGGTGCTAACCTTGCTGAAATGGCACGTATTGGTTTGCCTGTACCTCCGGGATTTACGATCACCACCGAAGTATGTACCTATTTTTATGATCATGACCGCACTTATCCACCTTGTTTGGATGATCAGATCAAGGCTGGTGTAGAAAAAATGGAAGAAGTTTTGGGTTGCAAGTTTGGTGACACAACTGCTATGCCGTTGCTTGTAGCCGTTCGTTCCGGTGCTCGTGAATCGATGCCTGGTATGATGGACACAATTTTGAACCTCGGTTTGAATGACAAAACCGTACAAGCCATGGTTGAAGCTACCGGTAACGCCCGTTTTGCATGGGATTGCTACCGTCGTTTCGTTCAAATGTATGGTGATGTGGTATTGGGTGTGCAAAAACTTCCTGGTGAAGATCACGAACCATTCGAAACCACTATCGATCAAATCAAGGCTGAGCGCTATGGTTCCGCTTCTGTAGAAGATACCGTTTTGACTGCTGAAGATTTGCAAGAGCTTGTTGCTCGTTTCAAAGCTTTGGTTCTTGATCGTACAGGTCATGAATTCCCTGAATGCCCATGGGATCAATTGAAGGGTGCCATCGGCGCCGTATTTGGTTCATGGCAAAATGACCGTGCTATTGTTTATCGTCAAAAATATGGCATTCCATCCGCATGGGGTACCGCTGTAAACGTGCAAGCAATGGTGTTCGGTAACACAGGTAACGAATCCGGTTCCGGTGTAGCCTTTACTCGTAACCCTGCTAGCGGTGAAAACGAATTCTACGGTGAATTCTTGCTTAACGCTCAAGGTGAAGACGTTGTTGCCGGTGTGCGTACTCCTTCTCCTGTAGCTGACCTTGAAAATGTAATGCCATGCGCCTTTACTGAATTGATGCGCATGCGTGGAGTTCTTGAAAATCACTTCCGTGATATGCAAGACTTCGAATTCACCATTCAAGATCGCACCGTTTATCTTTTACAAACACGTAACGGTAAGCGTACCGGTGTTGCCGCTTTCCGTATCGCTTGCGAAATGGTAGAGCAAGGTTTGATTGACTGGAAGACTGCTGTTAAGCGTGTGCCTGCCGATCAAGTTGATCAATTGCTTTCCCCTGTATTTAACCGTGAAGCCCTCAAGGGTGCTAAGGTAGTTACTAAGGGTCTTCCTGCAGGTCCTGGTGCTGCTACCGGTCAGATTTACTTGAACGCCGAGCGTGCTGTTGAAGCAGCTGATCGTGGTGAAAAAGTTCTTCTTGTACGTGTTGAAACTTCCCCTGAAGATTTACGTGGCATGATTGCTGCCGAAGGTATCCTCACCGCTCGTGGTGGTGTATCTTCCCACGCCGCTCTTGTTGCTCGTCAAATGGGTAAAGTATGCGTATGTGGTGCTGAAGAACTTGTGGTTGATTACCATGCACGCACAGTTTCTGCTAATGGCTTGAGCTTTGCAGAAGGTGACTACATGTCCATCGACGGTACTACCGGTTTAGTATTCGCCGGTAAGGTTGACACCGCTGCTTCCGAAATTATCCAAGTACTCATTGAAAAGAGCTTGAAGCCTGAAGATAGCCGTACCTACCAAAACTTTGAGAAGTTGATGACCTGGTGTAATGATTGCACCAAGATGTCCGTGCGTACCAACGCCGACTCACCAAAGCAAACTGAAGTAGCTATCGCATTTGGTGCTACCGGTATCGGTCTCTGCCGTACGGAACACATGTTCTTTGAAGGTGATCGCATCGACTTCGTTCGTGAAATGATCCTTTCCACTAAGAAAGTTGATCGCGTAGGCGCAGTTGCTAAGCTTCTTCCTTATCAGAAGAGTGACTTTAAGGGTATCTTTAAGGCTCTTAAGGGACTTCCTGCTACCATTCGTCTTCTTGACCCACCATTGCATGAATTCTTGCCTCAAACTAAGGAACAGCAACTTGACTTGGCTTCCAAGATCGGTATGCCTGTTGAGTTCATCATGCGTCGTGTTGCTGAGCTTCATGAGTTTAACCCAATGCTTGGTCACCGTGGTTGCCGCCTTGGTATTGCTTATCCTGAAATTACCGAAATGCAGGCTCGTGCCATCCTTGAAGCCGCTGTAGAAGTGTCTCAAGAAGAAGGTTGCCCTGTAATTCCTGAAATCATGGTTCCATTGGTATCCTTCAAGAAGGAGCTTGATATCCAAAAAGCCATCATTGATAAAGTAGCTGAGCAAGTATTTGCTGAAAAGGGTGTGAAGATTGATTATCTCGTAGGTACGATGATCGAAATCCCACGTGCCGCCGTTACTGCTGATGAAATCGCAGAAACAGCTCAATTCTTCTCCTTTGGTACCAATGACTTGACTCAAACAGGTTTAGGTATGAGCCGTGATGACTCCGGTTCTTTCCTTCCTCTTTATCAAGATCTTGAAATCATCAAGAAAAACGTATTTGCTTCCATCGACCAAGCCGGTGTTGGTAAGTTGATGAAGATTGCCGTTGAACTCGGTCGCAGCACACGCCCTGACATCAAGTTAGGTATCTGTGGTGAACACGGTGGTGATCCGGCCTCTGTGAAGTTCTGCAATAGCCTCGGTTTGACCTACGTCAGCTGCTCTCCATATCGTGTGCCTACAGCACGCCTTGCAGCCGCACAAGCTGCTTTGGAACAAGCTTAATTGTAGATTAATACAAAATATTCAAAAAGCCACTCAGTCAATCTGAGTGGCTTTTTTCGTGTCTGCATAAAAAAGCTCCAAACAAATCAATGTTTGGAGCTATGAAAAACACTGAATTTATTTAGGGTACAACAGTAATTTCAATCACCTTCGTAGGGGATGTACCTATTGGGTTCGTCACTGTATATGGGATTTCGTCTTGTCCTGTGAAATGTTCATTTGGCGTGTAAATCACATTGCCATTTTCATCATTGCTTAACGAGCCATGAGCAGGTTTACCCCATTGGATGCTTGATTTGCCTGCCATGCTTAGCAATGTTTTCTCCGGTTGAGGTATCATCAATGTTTTACCTGATTTGACTGAGGTGATTTCCGGTGTGGGTAGATGTGTTAAATCCCATTTTGGCAAATTGAGTTTATCCAGATATTCTGCTGCGCCCGGTGAAGCCATGATTTGGAAGTGGGCAAAGTAAGGGCGAACATCTCTTTTCGCCTCTTCTGAGAGTCCGATTAAGTATCGATCAAATTTTGCTTGGTCATCACGTTTTTTACCCGTAAATGCCCATTGATACATATCATCATTTTCGTCACGTAGGCGATGAATGGTTTTTCTTATGGCATCCCAACCAAAATCATTGGCATAACCAATCATCATGCTAGTGATGGGGTATGACCAATGATGCGTGCCCTTGTTGGATATTTCATACCATTTCGGTTGTTTAATCTCATTATGTTGGGCATTGTTAGGATCTAATAATTTTGTTAGGTGGATGTTGTGTGAATCTTTCCAATCAAACGGAATCTGTGATTTCATGTGATAGCCTGCCCAGTTACAGGTCGATTCACTACTATAGCCGAATTCCATATCACCGAAATCGGTGTGGTGCCCATGTTCATGTAAGAATAGAGCGTTGTTATGCTTTCTTAAATGATTGATATCTAATAAGCCCTTTGCATTTTTGGGATCCCATTCAAGAGGCCAATAAGAAATTCCTTCTCTCGCATAAAGAGCTGCGTGCATTCTGAAAGGTATTCGAGGATAATAGCCATAAAAATCTTCATGTCTTCGATTATTTTCATTCCACCATGCCATGACCTCAGTAGGATTTTCACATTGTTGTAAAACTTCTCTTGGTATGATCATCGTGAGATGTTCGGAAATGAGCTCGCCCCAAGGAGCCGGATTATTTCTTACCGTTTTCCATTCAAGGTCGCTGGTTTTTTCTAAAACAAACTTTGGTGTTGGGATTGTTTGGCTAATTTGAATGATATCGCCGTTTAAATTGATGTTTTTGGGAACCTTGATCAATATAATACCGCCATGAGGAGAAATAAATGTTTCTTCTTCTTTGCTGATATTAAAGTATTTTGTAGTAAATGGCATACTAACCAAGTCTGAGTTCTCTCTAGCCGGAATGTGATGTCCCACTTGGAGCGAAAGTCCTTGTTTAGCCAATGAAGCAGGGATTTTTACCGTAAAAGGTACACCGGGTAGGGCATAAGCTCCCGAGGAAACTAATTCTTCGGAATGTTTATTCCCATGAGAATATAATTCTTGATGAACCACGGTGGGCGATGCTTGTTTATCTATTTCACCAAGTGATGAACTAAGTCTATGCGCTCCAAGTTTTTGTAATTCCTCTTGAGATAGGGTATTTAGCCAATCTGACTCGATATAGAGTAATTGCTTAGCAATTGGGTTCTTCTGCGGATTACTTGGAGATGCCGAGATTTGTTCGGCAAAAGGTATAAATGGTGATAGCAGTTGTTTCTTTTCTGCCATATCCATTGTTTGGGACGATTTCAGTATCTCCTTAAGCTTATCTGCCAGTAGATGAGTGTCTTCTTTAGAAAGCTTTTCGATGTACTTATTTGTTTCAGTGGCGGGTGATTTGAGTAAGGCTAGATTTAGTTCGTTTTTTCTCTCCTCTTTCGCCATTGATGCTTCGAGATCCTTTTGCTTCTTTTCATCCACTATGGGTTTGACATATTCTTGGGTGATAATTCCGGGTTTTACTCCGGGCCCTTCCCAAGCAAGTGCGATGTGATCACCGCCGGTGCCTTGCTTGTGTAAAATCTGTATATAATAGTATTTGCCCTTTTGTAATTTGATTGGTTGAGAAAATCCATTGGGCCGAAAATGCATCGGAGCAGAGTAACTTTTTAATTCTGCTACCAACTTTAAATTTTCAGGTTTTTCATCTGGGCTGATGAATAATTGAGCCGTATCATCCGCCGCCAATTTAAAAATATATTCGCCATCTTCCGGTGGAGTGATTAGTCCGGTATATCGGCTGCCGTATGATTCTCCATCTTGATGAGATTGAATTGCCGGAACGACTTTTAATTGAGGAGGGAGTTGATTTTTATATTGATTTGATTTCAGTAAATCGTCAATTTGGTCGCCTCGCACCCCTTGCCATGTTTCTTGTACAAAGCCTTGTTTCGGTATCTCACCATAGGAATGCATTTGAAATCCTGCATAGGATAATCCGGCAATAAGTAAAAAAACTGATTTGTGCATATCATCCCTACGTGGATGATGTCCTTTTTCTTTCTTAATTATTCATTTGGTATGATGAAGACAATAAAAAAACCACGATAAGCCTAAACTTATCGTGGTTATAATAATAAATAAAAAGGGGGACTACATAGCCATGATTTGGTAACCACCATCAACGTAAATCACTTGACCTGTGATGGAAGCTGCGCCGTCGCTAGCTAAGAATACGCCGGTAGCGCCTAATTCTTCACCGGTGCAAGAACGACCCAATGGAGCATGTTCTTCATAAACCTTAAACATGGTGTTGAATCCGGAAACGCCACGAGCTGCTAAAGTCTGCATAGGACCGGCACTGATGCAGTTTACACGGATTTGACGGGAACGTCCTAAATCAAAAGCAAGGTAACGTGTGCATGCTTCAAGAGCGGCCTTAGATACACCCATCAAGTTGTAGTTTGGTACAACCTTTTCAGAGCCGAGGTAAGACATAGCAAGGATGCTACCACCATCAACCATCATAGGTTCTGCTGCACGAGCGATACCCACTAAAGAGTAAGCAGAAATATCTAATGAAGTTTTGAAAGACTCACGAGATGTTTCAAGGAAGCTGCCACCTAAAGCTTCTTTCGGGGCAAATGCGATAGAGTGAAGAACGCAATCGATTTTGTCAGAATGCTTCTTAACGTTATCAAAAAAGTTAGCGATAGATTCATCGTTGCTGGCATCCATTTCATACACAGGAGTGTCTTCGCCGAAGTTTTCATGAATCAATTTGATCACGCCATCTTTCAAACGTTCTCCTTGATAGTTGAAAATCAACTTAGCACCAGCTTCGTGCCATGCTTTTGCAATGTAAAATGCAATGCTGCGTTTGTTAGCTACGCCAACAACTACACCAACTTTACCTTCAAGTAATTTACCGGACATAATCGTGAGTGCATTCTACCCAATCTACTTACGATGACAAGTTTTTTCATTACCACGGGTTTTGCGTGAGATTTGTCGGATATAAATATATTTCACAAGATATGGATAGAATCTACAGATGTTTAACGTATGATCTATTATTATAACTAAATGAAGAAATTTGAATGATAATGATTAAGTTAAAGAGAACTTGGTGTGCCGTATTACTTGGATTGACTAGCTCTATCTCTCTGGCGCAGTTCCAGATTATTCCTGAACCTGCAGACGTGCAACTAGGGCAAGGTAAAACTAAATCTCTGAATGTTATAGGAGAAAAAATCAATTCTTCACTTAACAACGAAGCTTATATCATTACATTAACTCCAAAAGGTTCCTTATTGGAATATGCTACTCCTGCAGGTAAAAAATTTGCCGAGGTATCTTTGGCGCAATTAGCCGCTCAATTGAAAAACTCCCCTGAAGGCATTCCTATTGCCGTAATTGCCGACCAACCTCAATACCCATGGCGAGGAATGATGATAGATGTCGCGAGGCATTATTTGCCCCTTGCGGATCTCAAGTTGATTGCCGATACGATGCATTATTATAAATTGAATAAGTTACATCTGCATTTAACCGATAATCAAGGTTGGCGTTTACCTGTGCCAGCTTATCCCAAATTACAGACCATCTCATCAAAACGTGATGAAATGGAAGGAAACAAAATACCCACGGAAGGAATTTATACCAAAGCCGAGCTCAAGGAATTAGTGAAGTATTGTAAGGCTAGAAATATAGAAATTATCCCTGAAATTGATGTTCCGGGACATAATCAAGCCTTAGCTGCTGCGTATCCCGAGTTTTTTTGTGATCCCGAACCTGGTTTAAAGGTACGAACCACCATCGGAAATAGTAATAATTTGATTTGTCCTAGTGCCAAGGGTGTTTCAGAGTTTTATCAACACGTTTTTGCTGAAATACGAGATATATTTCCTTCTCCTTTTGTTCATCTAGGCGGTGATGAGGCTCCTACAGATAAATGGCACAAATGCCCGCAATGTGCTTCATGGCGTAAAGATAATAATCTGCCAAATGAAGCGGCTCAAATGGCGTTCTTCTTTGATAAAATGAATACGCTATTGGGTAAATATGGTAAAAAACCACTATTTTGGTATGAAAATGATGCTAGTATTTATCATCCGGGATACACCGTATTTACATGGCGAATCAATAGTGCTCGTAAGGCCGTAGAACATACGAAAAAGGCTAATTTAAATTTAATACTGGCTCCAAGTGAGCATTGCTATTTTGATTTTCCCCAGTTACCTAGTCATGACAAAAGAGGGTGGATGCCTGTAACCACTCTCGAAAAAACCTACCAATTTGATCCAACCTATGGTTTGCCTATCGATCAAAGAGACCATATCAAGGGCGTGCATTGTGCCTTATGGGCTGAATATCTTCCTACTATCGACCATGTGCTATATCGAGCCTATCCTAGAGCGATAGCCTTAGCCGAAAAAGCATGGAGTCCTAAAAAAGTTTGGTCTTGGGAAAATTTCCAAACAAAGCTTCATGAGCATAATACGTTTTTTTTAAATCGTTTTGGTCATTCATTAGAAAGAACGAATACCAATGAAAAGCCATTTAAATAATGAAAAACGGATTTGTATCATATTTATTGGTGGATTCATTTAATTAACTAATGGTGATAAAAGCAAGGCAGGGGGTAAGGCTTGTCATTGTTTCTATTCAAAGAGATAGTCCGTGCTTGTACAGCTCTTGCAATTAGCTTACGAATACACGACTATCTGTTGAGTAAGGCAGATATGAACAAAGATATTTTCGGATAAACATATAATTATAATGGGATGGTAATTTTTTCTTGCCCGATAGGCTCATTAGGAATAGTCTTTCGAGTATTATGATTAAAGGCTCTATTAAGGAATTTGTCGCTTCCGCTAAGGGCGCAAAATGGAATGATCGCGAGTTAGCCAATAAAGCCGTTGAATTGGCTGAATTGATTTTGGATGAATCCAATTCAAACATGAAGCGAGATGAAAAACGTCAATCGAAACAATTAGCCCGAATGATGGATGATGCTCCGGGCAAAGCATTGACAATGAGTCTCGCCGATAAAGTTTTCCGTCCTGCGACTGTGGAACGTAGCGCAGAAATGTTCCGTTATTTACTAGATGGGTATGGAGTGCCACATTACTTGGATAAAGTAGAGCGCCTAGCCATGGGTGCCGGTGCTAAAATGTCCGAATACGCTCCCGGTATTGTGATGCCGTTGGTGACTCGTCAATTGAGACAAGAAAGTGCCAAGGTGATTTTGCCTAGTGAAGATAACAAACTTCGTCCTCACTTACGCAAACGCAAAAAGTCCGGTATTCGTATGAATATCAACCAACTTGGTGAAGCGATTTTAGGTGAATACGAAGCAGAAAATAGATTAAAGCAAATTTTGGATCGATTGGCTGATCCTGATTGTAATTATATTTCAGTTAAAATATCTGCTATATATAGCCAGATTCACCTAGTGGCTTTTGAGGAGACTGTTAAAGAGATTCAAAATCGATTAAGAATCCTTTATCGTGCAGCTATTAAAAACCCTTATGTTGATGAAAACGGCGTTTCCAGACCCAAGTTTATCAACTTGGATATGGAAGAGTACCGCGATCTGCATTTGACTGCCGAAGCTTTTAAACGCACCTTGATGGAGCCTGAGTTCATCAATCTCGAAGGTGGCATCGTCTTACAAGCCTATTTACCTGATTCTTGGGAAGAGCAAATGAAGCTTTGCAAGTGGGCCAAGGAACGTGTGGAACAGGGTGGTGCACGTATTAAGATTCGCTTAGTGAAAGGTGCCAATTTGGCAATGGAAAAAATCGATGCCGCATTGCATGATTGGCCTTTAGCTCCTTACGAATCAAAAGAGATGGTCGATGCCAACTATAAGCGTATGTTGCATTATGGTTGCAAACCGGAAAATGCTAAATTTGTACAATTCGGTGTCGCTTCTCACAATTTATTTGATTTGTGTTATACTCTTTTACTCCGTGAACGCGAAGGGGTGAAAGATCAGGTCGAGTTAGAGATGTTGGAAGGCATGGCTAATCACCAAGCCCGCATCATAGCGGAAGCTGCCGATGGACTATTGCTCTATGCTCCGGTTGTTCGAAAAGAAGATTTCCATAGCGCGATTGCTTATTTGGTACGTCGATTAGATGAAAATACGAGCGAAGAAAACTTTTTACACGACTTATTTGGTATGACTCCCGGCTCCAAAGAGTGGGAAATACAAAAAAGACGTTTCTTAAAAGCATGCCAAGACATGGAAACGACCAAATATGGTCCGAACCGTAAGCAAGACAGATCTAAGGATGAAGTAGCGGAATCTAGCTATGGCGATGACTTTTATAATGAAGCTGATACCGATTGGTCTTTACGAGCCAATTCTCAATGGATTAATGATTTAATTTCAAAGGAATCGGAAATTGTTGATTTTCAAATACCATTAGTGATTAATGGCGAGGAGAAAACGACGAATCTGTGGGGAGTAGGCCGTGACCCTTCACTTTCCGGCAAAAAGGTGTATCAATTTGCATATGCTGATTATGATGAAGTGGAAGATGCCTTAAGAACAGCTGAAAATGCTGAAAAATCATGGGCTAAAACGACAATTGCCGAACGCGGAAAATTACTTCACAAAGCAGCCAAAGAATTAGGACTTATCCGTGGTAAAGCCATTGCTGCCATGGTTCGAGATGCAGGTAAAGTTCCATCGGAAGGAGACGTCGAGATCAGTGAAGGTATTGATTTTTGTCGTTATTATGCTGAGGGATTGGATCGCGCCGGCATGAAAGATGGTGTTTCCGTTTCTCCGTTGGGTACGATTTGTGTTGCTCCTCCTTGGAACTTCCCATTTGCTATTCCGGTAGGTGGTATCGCTGCTGCCTTGATGACAGGTAATATTGTAATCTTCAAACCGGCAGCACCTACAGTGTATACAGCCTATTTGATTGCTCAGGCTTTTTGGAAAGCCGGTGTGCCTAAAGAAGTACTACAGTTTGTGCCTGCCCCTCCGAACCAAATCGGTCAAAAGTTACTCGTTGATCCACGTATTGATGCAGTTATCTTGACCGGATCTTACGATACGGCGAAACTCTTTAAATCATGGAGACCCGATTTGCCTTTATTTGCTGAAACGAGCGGTAAAGATGCGATGATTATCACTGCTACAGCAGACCCTGATCAGGCTATTAAAGATTTGGTGAAGAGTGCTTTTGGTCACTCCGGTCAGAAATGTTCCGCCGCTAGTATCGCTATTATCGAAGCTCCTGTTTACGATAACCCTCATTTCATGAAACAGTTGAAAGATGCTGCATCCAGTCTCAAAGTAGGTGGTTCATGGGATATTAATTCGATTGTGACTCCTGTCATTCGTGAGCCGAAAGACAACCTATTGCGTGGATTGACTCAATTAGATGAAGGTGAAGCTTGGTTATTAAAGCCCGAACAAATCGGTGAAAACCCTTATTTATGGTCACCGGGGATACGTATCGGGGTAAAACAAGGTAGTTGGTATCATCAAAATGAGTGCTTTGGCCCTGTTTTAGGCTTAATTCGTGCTGAAAATTTACAAGATGCCATCAACATCCAAAACGATTCGAACTTTGGTCTTACCGGTGGTTTACAATCATTAGATGATCGTGAAATAGCTATTTGGAAAGAAAAAGTGCAAATTGGTAATGCTTATATCAACCGAGCCATCACTGGTGCCATTGTGCGACGTCAGCCATTTGGCGGTTGGAAGAGATCTTCCGTAGGTCCCGGCTCAAAAGCAGGTGGTCCTAATTATTTAACTTTATTCGTACATGCGCAAGAGACTGCGTTACCACAAGAATTGATGACCCCAAATGAAAAGGTTAAAACCTTGCTTGAGCTTTTAACCGACAAATTGCCTGATTGCTCCAAACGAATCAGAGCTGCCGCCGGCTCCCAGTCTAAATGGTGGAATGAAGAGTTCTCTAAGGAACATGATCCTTCCCAAATTTACGGGGAAAATAATATTTTCCGTTACGTGCCGATAGCTAAAGAAACTGTGCGGGTAAATGATATGAGTGATGGCGATCTAGCTGTCATGATCATCGCTGCCAAATTAGCAGGAACACATTTAACTTTAAGTATGGCTAAAGGTCGTCCTTGGTTGAATGCCATGGAAGCACAAGGTTGGGATCTTGTTATGGAAACTGAGGAAGAATTGATTAAACGTATGAATGCCGGAGGTAAAGACATTGAGTATCTGCGTATAATAGATAAACCTTCTTTAGAATTAGCTTCCGCTCTTAATGCTAATGATATCGTATTATTAACTCGACCTGTTTTGGCTAATGGACGCTGGGAATTATTAAATTATTTCCGTGAACAAGCGATTTCTGAAACAATTCATCGTTATGGTAATATTGTAGCTAAGCCTGAAGAGTTACTTCATAACAAAGCATAATATCATTCTTAGTATCTATTGTAATCGTTTGATAAACAATCGTACACTAGAATTAATATTAAAGAGTAGGGTCATCATGATCCTACTCTTAATGTTTCGTAACTCATTAACATTTGAATGCCACATAAGAATAAGATTAAAAGATCATTATGCGTGTCGAGGTAAGATTGATCAATCGTATGAATTCTGCTGAAAGGAATTATTGAATATCTGCGTATAATCAATAAGCCTTCGTTAGAATTATCTTCAGCCATTGAGAAAAATGATATTGAATGATTAAACCGACTTGTTTTGACTCATGTCCATTGAGATTAATCTGATTATTTCCATGAATAAGCGATTTTTGAAACAATTCATCCTTATGGCGATGTGATTTTTTAATCGAAACGGTTACTTTAATATCAGCATATTATAATGAATCCTCATCATTTTAAAAGTTTAGGCATTGCAACGTTAATAGCTTCATCACTTATGTCATTAGGTATTGCCGGCCCTGAAGCGGTCAAAAACATTCAAATACCGGCTAAACCGGCTCAAGGTAAAGCCAAGCCGGTCAAATTCGGCTGGGGTGGTGAAAATAACCAAGAGTTTATGTTGGATGGTAAGCCTTTTCAAATTCGTGGAGCAGAAATGCACCCTCAGCGTATCCCTAGAGAATACTGGAGACATCGTATTCAAATGGCTAAGGCTATGGGGTTAAATACCATTGCATTTTATGTTTTTTGGAATGATTTAGAGCAGCCTGGTGGATCATTTGATCTTAAATCCGGTAATCGTGATATAGGCGCCTTTTTAAAAATGTGCCAAGAAGAAGGCATGTGGGTGCTTTTTAGACCCGGTCCTTACGTTTGTGGTGAATGGGATTTGGGCGGTTTGCCTTCATACCTCTTCAAGCCTGAAAAAGCTCGTCTGCGCTCCATGAGTAATCCGGAGTTCATGAAAGCTCAAGAGAGGTACTTGGAAGTGATGGCTCAGGTAGCGGAACCTTATTTGGCTAAAAATGGAGGCCCCATCCTCATGACTCAATTAGAAAATGAGTATGGTAGCTATGATTGGAAGGAAAAACCTTACATGGAATGGCTATTAAAGTTTTGGCAGAAAAAAGGATTTGGTCCATTTTATACCTCTGACGGCACCTCGGATTACCATTTAAATATGACCTTGCCTGATGTAGCTGTGGGCTTAGACCCGGGGTTGAATAATCAACATTGGGCGAATGCCAATAAGAACAATCCTAATGTACCTGTCTTTTCTTCTGAAACTTACCCTGGCTGGCTTCGTCACTGGGGCGAAGGTAATTGGCAACCAACTCATAGCACCGTGAATAGTGTGAAGTGGTATATGGACGAGGGGAAATCCTTTAATTTGTTTGTTTTCCATGGCGGTACGAATTTTGGATTAACTGCAGGTGCTAATGGACACGAAGGATTCCAAGAAAAGAATAAAGAGGAAACCAAGGAAGGGAAATTCCAACCTGACATCACCAGTTATGATTATGGTGCTCCTGTGGGTGAAAATGGTCTCCCAAATGAATGTTATCATCAAATGCGTGATATCATTTTAGGGAAGATTCCAAATGCGGATAAAGTGCCTAGTGTGCCGACTCCTATTCAAACGATGGAGTTGCCGGAGTTTACTCCAAAGTTCCATGCCGGATTATGGGATAATCAATTAAAGCCAGTAGTTTCTAAATCTGCAAAGCCTGTGCATTTTGAGGCTTTTGACCAAAATCAAGGGATGGCTATTTATAAAGTGGCAGTACCGGCAGGTCCGGAAGAGAAGCTCACTTTCCCTGCGATGCATGATTATGCTCAAGTGTATTTAAATGGCAAAAAAGTGGGTGTGCTTGATCGATTAAAGCAAGAAAACTCAATCATGCTTCCGGCTCGTCAAAAACCGGGACATTTGGAAATACTGGTTGATACCTTCGGGCACTTAAACTTCCATGTTTCTATGGAGTTTGATCGCAAAGGGATTTATGGACCTGTAAAATTAGGTGACAAAGAATTAAAGGGATGGACGATCCATCCTAAACCGATGGAATCTAAATATATCGTCAAGGCACCGAAGGCTGAAAAACAAAATCAGGCAAGATCCGGTGCCCACTATCGAGCTATCGTCAACATTGATAACCCTCAAGATACCTTTTTGGATATGTCAAAATGGGTGAAGGGATATGTTTTTGTTAATGGTGTCAATTTAGGTCGTTATTTAAACATAGGCCCTCAATTGCGCTTATATTGGCCTGCGCCTTTTATGAAAAAGGGTAAAAACGTAGTTGATATCATCGAACTTGAATTAAATGAACCTCAACCAATCCGAGGTATGAAAGAGCGTAATATGGAACCCGGTAAAGTGAAAACCGAGAACTTAAATAACGCCTGGTAATTTATATTCCATTAATAGATATAACAAAAAGCTGTCTCAAATAGTTGAGACAGCTTTTTTTTGCTAATAGAACTATAAAAAAGAGAAGGGTAAATAAACCCTTCTCTTTTTGAAGATGTAATAGGATGAGATTAGATAGAAGAATCTTCTATTTCATTGATCTCATGAAGATTGAAAGCTTTGTGAACAACTTTAGCTGCTTCATCAATATCACTTTCATCAACAATCACGGCAATTTTGATTTCGGAAGTGGAAATCATACCGGTTTTGATTTTAGCGTCGGCTAATGCTTTAAAAGCAGTAGCACCTACGCCGGAATGAGATCTCATACCAATGCCCACTAAGGATAACTTGGCAAGGCCGGCTTCTGTTTCAATCTTCACGTTTTCACCTAGTTTGGCTGCTACCGGTTTTAATGCAGCTTGAGCACGACCAAGGTCGTTTGCATGCATTGTAAATGATTGGCGAGCTTGTCCATCATGTGCGGTATTGGCTAAAATCATATCCAAATTGATTTCAGCATCTGCCAAAGCACCGAGGATTTCAGCTGTGTAGCCGATTTGATCCGGAATGCCGGTCAAAGTTACTCGGGCTTGATTACGTTCGATTGAAATGCCACGGATGGCTACGGATTCCATTGCAGGGAGTTCTTCGTGCACGATTGTACCAGGATTATTATTCATTGAGTTGCGAACTTCAAAAACAACGCCAAATTTTTTGGCAAATTCTACTGAGCGAGATTGCATGACCTTGGAGCCATTGGATGCCATTTCTAACATTTCGTCATAGGAAATATCATTGAGCTTCACTGCATCTTTCACGACACGTGGGTCACAGGTGTATACTCCATCAACGTCGGTGAGGATTTGGCAAACATCAGCATTTAATGCTGCGGCAATTGCAATGGCGGATAAATCGGAGCCACCACGTCCAAGTGTATGGATCATGCCTTCTTCGGTAATACCTTGGAATCCGGCACATATCAAAATGTTGCCTTCAGCTAGGTATTTATTCATCAAAGTTGGATCAATATTGCTAATGCGACCACGAGTATGTGAGCCAAAGGTAGTAATACCTGCTTGTGCTCCTGTGATCGACATAGCTTTAGCCCCTAATTCGTGCAAAGCCATGGACAATAAGGCAATGGATTGTTGTTCTCCGGTTGCCATCAACACGTCAAGTTCGCGTTCACTTGGTGTTTCGGAAAATTCCTTGGCCATGCCGATTAATTTATCCGTAACTCCACTCATTGCCGAAACGACGGCAACAACTTGGTTACCTTCTTGAGATAACTCAAGAATACGCTTTGCAACATTTCTGATGCGATCAATGGTACCAACGGAAGTACCACCGTATTTTTGTACGATTAGTGCCATTTATTGTGGTTGTAATTAGGGGTTTGGTAAAAGATTTTCAATGCGAATCACACTAGGATTTGGTCGGATGTAGGCTAGCTCGGCGATGTCATTAAGTGCCATTTGAAGCTGACCCCATGGGCATTCATGGAGCATGAATACTAGGTCGTTCCATACCATTCCGGTTTCGTCCTGTGAGTTTTTCGAAGATGATGTGGCAGAAATGCCAATGCCATATAAAGCTAAAATGCGGGCTAGCTCTGCGATCACACCTGGTTGGTCAGCCACTTGGAAGCGCACATAATATGGGCTAGTCGTATCCTCGATCGACATAATCTCACATTTTGTCGCATAAGGGTGGAAGCCCGTGTGAAACTCAGGATGTCGGCTTTCTCTCATCGCCGTGATGATGTCTGCGATTACTGCCGATGCCGTAGGCATCTTGCCGGCACCGCGACCATAGAAAAGAGTTTCACCAACGATGTCCCCTGTGACCGCAATGGCGTTAAATACACCATTTACTGATGCTAAGATATGCGAATTTGGTACGAAACAAGGTTGCACACGTAATTCGATCGCATCTTTGCCATTTTCGTGTTTACGAATGATGACTAAAAGTTTAATGGTATAACCTAATTGTTTGGCAAAGGCAAAATCCTTTTTGCTGATGTTTTCAATACCATTTACGAAAATTTTGTCCGGAGAAATTGTTTTGCCAAAGGCTAACATTGCCAAAATGAGAGCTTTATGAGCTGCATCCCATCCATTAACATCCAAAGTAGGATCATCTTCCGCAAAACCAAGCTCGCGGGCTTGTGTAAGTGCTACATCATAATCCGTATCATCCTCTCCCATTGAGGAAAGAATGTAATTCGACGTTCCGTTGATAATACCTACGATTGACGTGATATGATTGCAAATGAGGGAACTTTGAAGGCTGTGAATGATAGGAATACCACCGCCTGCCGATGCTTCGAAATAAATAGGAATACCGGATTGTGCTGACAATTTGAAAATCTCGGCACCATGTTCCGCAAGTAATGCCTTATTGCCGGTTACAACAGGTTTTCCAGCCTTTAATGCGGCTGTTACCAATTGATAAGCTTGAGTCGTGCCTCCGATTAGTTCGACAATGATATCGATAGCAGGGTCATTTACCAATTCTTCCCAATTGTCCGTAAGTAATTCATTGGGGATGATTACATCTCTTTTCTTGTCCAAATCGCGAACGGCGATTTTTTTAACAGCAAAAGGAATCTTAGCTCTAGCCTCTAATAAAGTATTATTGTCTCGAAGCGCTTCATAAACCCCTGAGCCTACAGTACCAAGGCCGGCTAGACCTAATTGTATCAATTGTTCCGTCATTATTGCGCGCCAATTATGCAGATTTTAACTTATTTGGCAAGTTATTCCTATGAAATCAAGTCACTTGACCTAAAATGTATTGCATTAGAATCAATATTGTCTAATGAAAATCTTACAAAATAAATGTATCCTATTAAAAATCAGTAGGCAAATAACACAAAAAAACACATCAGGAGCGAATCTAATGCTATTGAGATGAGAAATAAGAAAAATGCATGATGATTCTTATTTGCTTATCAAGCTATGGCATTCCTATGAATTATTATCTTTTGAATCAATTTTAGATTTTTTATTCAGCTCTTCCTTGGCGAAATCCCTGATTTTTTCATATACGCCAGGTATGTAAATATCTCTTATTGGTAAATCAAAAATATCTGGATAATCAGCCAATTGCTTATCACCATTTTGTAATTCGATTAGTCTTTCGTTCATATTTGGTATGACATCGAATTTTTCATTTTTATCTAAATAATTAAGCTTTTTCAGCAAAGAGGTCACATGTCTTGAAGAGTCTATTTGGTAAAATGACGGATCTAGATAATAGATATAAGCATCAAGAAATAGAGCCTTTTTTACAAGATTTTGAGTGCGATCTTTAGCAAAGTTATTTTTTTCATTTAATTCTTGTTTTTGCTCTAGTTGTAAAAATAAGTTGAGTGATAATTCTCTCCATAATTTTGCAGATAAACGATCATTGGTGTCACCTTCTTCACTTACAACATCAAGATATTGATAACTTTCTTTTGTATGGGTTACGCCTGTTTGATAGCCGATTTTCCACGACACTAGTATCAATAGGATAAGTAGAATACAGCTAATTATGATATATATGATTCTTTTTGCCATTGTTAGTTTGTTTTTTTGTGTTTCTCTTTACGTTTACTCAACGTTATTAATAATAGATCCTGTTGTCCTATCGTTTCACTTGTTATTTGGATACGAATTTAGAAAGTGATAAGATCACCAAGCAATATCATCATAATTATTGCCGTCAATATGGCAAGAATTATACATTGAATAATTGATAAAAATATTTTTTTCGGTTTTTTTGACATCGTGCGTATATTTAATTAGTTATAGTAAAAAATTTCTATATCGTGTAGGTATTTGATCCTTATCAAATTCTATTATTTCCTTCTCTGTAGGAGGAAATGGTAAACTATTAGAACGAATTGCCTCTGCGATTCGAAGAAGAGCTTTGAGCCCTTTCTCATTGCACCATTGGTTTTTATTATCTCCAGGAAAATGATCTTCTATCAAGTAAGCCAATCTTTGAATTAATCTCTCATAGGGATCTACTAGTTTAGCATTCATGAAATCATCCCATGCGAAATCAGCCAATGAAGGATCACCATAGACTGATTTTTCAATTAACTCTGCGATTTCCCTCCGTCCAAAAACAATCGGATCCGATTTGGTAAGCCTATCATAGAATTTATTCAGTAACATTTTTATTATCGCCATTATGTTCATATTCTGATTAGCATCAATATGGTTAAATTCGGTTCTACTTGTTTATTTTGATTACGAACTTAGAAAGATAATCTTCCTTTGATGAGTTTCTTACTAAGCTCAATCTATTTGTATTGTATCACTATTAAATATCCCTTTTATCCATATTTTTCATTCTTCCGAAAATAGGTACTTCTTGCTATAATGTTATTATAATACGAAAAAATAATATTAAGGCAAGAAAACAACAAATTAATTCACATTTTAATTACAGTTGATCGTATTTTTCTATTTTATCTATAAAAAATGTTGTATTAACTTGTCACTTACATTTATCTAAATATATAATAATACAACATAATTATTGATGCAATCATTGATAAGTATAAATATTTGCATCTCAGAATAAAACTGAACCCTGCATCTTGGTCGTAATATCGAGCATTAAATTTAAAAAATATACCAAAAAATGTAAACGTAATAATGCTTCGAACTATTAAAATTATATAAATACCTATTTATAAGTAAATTGTGAACTTTTCGATAAGATGATTTCCTTTAGAAAATGTTAAAAACGCAAACAAAATAATTAGAAAAGAAATAATTGTCTCAATAAATCTTCTTCTAGTTTTTATAAAAAAATCATTTTTTGCGTCCATATGGTCGATTATTTTTAATTTTTCTTCTTCATTAGTAACAAATGATAATTGTGGTAAAATTCCATTTATTTGATATATAATTAAAGATAATATGATTACAATGCATGAAAATAAATCCAATGATATTGATTGTGTTTTGTGACTATTGATTGATATGAAAGTAATTAAAAGCACTATTGCATAGATCAATATTTTTGCTGCATTAAATTTTTCGTTATAAATATTAACAAGACAAAGATCGTTCTGTGTTTTGTGTATTTCAGGAATAATCAGCTCCTTATCAAAAAAACTAAATATTTTATTCACTTTTTTGTCATCACCCACAGCTTTTCCTGGGTATAACTTAACAATCTCTCCATCTTCAAATATCACTTTGATAGGAAAAATATCACAATTTCTTATAATCATATTTTTATTCATCTATAGAAGTAGCGACGATATCATTCTTGATTATTGAATAACAATCAATAGATTATTATTAAGCCCTATTCTTTATGGTAATATCCCAACAGATTCGATTCGGAATCGAATAGAAAATAGTAAGTTTCCATTCCTTCAAAGGCCCCAAATGAGCTGTTAGCTTGCTCCCATCTAGGTTGCGTTGAGCGTGTATCAATATATGCAATATCGGATTTATTATATTTTTTATTAAACCATTTAACTTCATTAAAATCTATATCAGTAATTTTAAATTTAGTAGTTTCCTTTAGATGATTAATATAATCATCGTCCGGTAGCCAATTGCGATCTCTCGTATATTGTTGATTTAAAACATGAAGTTCTATGAGGGTTTTAGGTTGTTTACTTAAAATATCCTCCATAGCTGAATTGGTCAAACGGTATGGTCCGTATATAAAGAATGAAAGCCAAATATATACAGGAATCAGTGCCCATGCAAAAAACCACAGTGTAAAAAGAAGAGGAAATAATAGAATTAAAAACCACTTTAGTATTTTTTTAATTTTTATTTTTGTGTTGTTTTTCATATTTTGCTTTGTTGGGTTTTATTCGCGATTCCGATATTTTATGAAGATTGGAATGAAATTATCAATTACTGTATTGATTGTTTCAACGTGGTCCTCAAAACTTGTCCCTTTGTGAAATATAAATTGAATTGATTCAACGCAAGAGCCCCAATCAGCTTTTGTATTTAGAAAGAATGCCTTCGCCCTATGATTGTCTATGCTTCTGATGATTTCATAGCCCTCCCTTTTAGAGATAGTCATGTACCATGCATTTCTGAAATAATCAGTTAGAATGACTTCTTTTGGTGACGTAAATCCTCTGGGTACATAAGTGTCTTTACATATATAAGAATACGAACTCGCTTTGATAGTCAAAGTTCCGGAATAATTGTGTATAATAAGCCAATGGTAATTTTCCTCCGTTAAAGGAAAAAGAAACTTCTGATTAGGGAGTACAATTCCACTTTCCGGGGAAATAAAAAAGGCAGCGGGATAACTAATTGTACATACAGAAGAATGGTAGTTGCTTTCTAATCCGCCTCCAAAGGTGAGCCAATAATCTGGTTGTTTCTCAGTTGCCATGATGCGAGGGGGAATGAAAAAGGCAGAGGGGTAACTATTTATAAATAAATGAGCGTTTAAGTAGTTTTCTAATTTGCCTCCAAATTTGACCCAAGAATCTGATTGCGGCATAGTTACCATTTCGCGATGGATAGTAAAAAATGCAGAGGGATAATTAATTGTAAACAAATTAGCGTTTAAATCGTTTTCTAATCTGTTTTCAAATTCGTTCCCATAATCTGATTGTTGCTCAGTTGCTATGACGTGAGGGCATGCAATGCAGAATGTTATACATGCAATCTTGATTAATAGTTTTTGCATATTCATAGTAAGATGAGAATTGTTTATGTTATTCTATTAGGATTTGAATAAGTTAGGTCAAGTTCTTTAGGGTGTTTATGTAGAGAATAATATCAAGTGTGATATGTTATGCCCACGACGTGTTCAATTTTTAAATTATAATAAATATTGGTGGTAGTTAGTGATGTGCTATTTTCTTGATAAAAATTTCTAATTCGTTGTTTATTTAGTATTTTTAACGTGTCCGATTTCTAATACAATCAGAGGTGTGGGTGGAAAAATGTAATTTAGAATGGATGGTGTTGTATTGAGAGGTGCTCGTACTACGCAAGATAACATATTGTTGTTATTATCGTATATTAAAGGGTAATCATCTGTGTTGATTTTGTTTCTTATTTGTTCTGGAAGAAAATCAAAGTTTTTTGGACATGATTTATTTTCATCTATATATTCGCTATAACAATGTTTTGATTCTTTATAAATACAGAAATTTTCTGAGTTTTCTATGGATAACTTGTCAATTGGAAAATTTAAAGCGATAGAAACTATCATTCCTATGATGAAGTATGACAAGTATTTCGTAAGCAATTTTTTCATTGTTAGTTATATTGGCAGTATTTTATAAAATGTTGATCATTGTAATGTTGTTGAATTATATTGTTCAGTTAGTAGTTTGGATTATTAATGAAACGAATTATAATATCTGCTATAATAAGAAATAAATTGTTGTTTATTTTTATGGTTTTTTAGTAAAACGTATATCAATTAAAGATCCTTTTTCCAATTCAATTTAACTTTATCATCGTTAAATAAAAATATAATATCTCCGTGAAAATGTCCTTGAGGGAGTTCGGACTTCACCTTTAAGGTCGTATTGAAATTTTTACCATCTTTTATTCGTTGCCATTGTACATTTACCTTTTCGGGTATATCGCCATGTTTGTCAACCATCTGATGGTATGCCGTCATTCCTGGGTAAAGAGCACCGCCAGCACTCTTAAATCCATTAAAAGAAACATGTACGTTATCTAATGGAACAGTACCTATGTTTTTCTGAACAAAATTATATGAATCCTTATTCTCCGAGCAAGATGCAAGAATAATTGTGCTAGTTAAATAAAAAATGATTCTTTTCATTAAAGTGGAAATTGCTTGTGGAATAATGGATTTTTAGTTTTTACTATTTCCATAATTATTTATTTTGAGACGAATTATTTTTCTACCTCTAATTTATTTGAAAACATACGCCAATATATTTTAGATATTTCACTTCCTGAAACTACATTGTAAACAGCGTACATGCCATTATACAATGAAGGGGTTACATATTTTAACTCTACACGGTGTATGCCACTAATTTCAGAATATATTTTATCAGGTATATAATGTTTAAAAAAAGCATCATAAAAAACATATGTTATTAATAAAATTATAATTAAAACAAACATATAAGTGTATTTAATCTTTATTTTTTTCATGGCTTATTTTCAATGTTTGGTATTTAGTGCGAGATTTAGTAATTTCGTTGTATAATCAGTAGAAAATTTAATAAACAAATAAATATGAAAGTTTTGGATGTTAGTTTTTTAATTAATGCCTATGAGAGATTGCACGGAAGCTTTTCATGCTTACCGAGTGTTAGTCCGATATAAATCTAAACAATTGATTGTACAATCGTTCTCGATTTCATTACTTTACGCCTGAACTCATTATAGGTCAAGCAACTTTGCTACCTAAGGCATTGATGGATGGTATCAAGTCAAGTATGACTCAACGTGGGTATAGTTCCTCTCATACGAAATTATGAGTGAGTTTCAGAGTAGTATTCGGTCAAAATCTTAGGTTGTATCGTTAATATACCATTAAACGAGTATTACCTAGCTGACCTTAAAAACACGTAAAGTAGAGAAAAATAAGTTTATTGATGTTTATCTTGCTTAGAACTTATTGAATTTTCTCTCGTCGCATGATTTCGGAAAGCACCAAGTATAGATCGGCTTTATTGACGACGCCTGTTATTTCCTTCGTGTCAGGATTAACCAATGCCATTGATTCTCCAGCATTTT
The DNA here is from genome assembly GCA_002471255.1 of Akkermansiaceae bacterium UBA7331. GTDB lineage: Bacteria > Verrucomicrobiota > Verrucomicrobiia > Verrucomicrobiales > Akkermansiaceae > Akkermansia. Next base: position 170,577 of record DKPP01000001.1, read on the forward strand.
TCTTGGAAAAGGCACCTAATGCTTCGGGTAAATGCATATTGGAAGGTAAGGCTGTCATGTCTGTGCGTAACACGTCGATGGCGAGTACCGTATCAGCTAGTTCTTTACTTTTGGCAAAGGCGACAACGTCTTGGGCTAAAATAGAGCCGAGATATTTTCCTTTTTTAGATGCTACGAAGAGTACTGGTGTCGGGTTCGTGATGAATGTAGATGCGATCGTGCCAAAGGTATCTTGAGGTCGTAGAATGGTAGGGGTCGTCCTAGCTACATCTTTCAGTTGCACTTGTCCGAGTGGTTTTTCGAATGTACTGCGAGGTCCGAAAATCAATGAATCGTAATACATTGATTTTACTTTCATGAGTTTGGCTACTCCATGAGAGACTAGCACGGCGATAATCAGTGGGAACATGAGTTGCCCAGCCATAGTAAATTCGATGACTAATACTAAAGAGGTAATTGGAGCATTAGCCGCAGTAGTGAAGAATGCCGCCATACCGATCAAGGTGTAGGCTAGCGCATATTCACCGGGCACGTCAAAGTAGAGTAATATGCCGCTAAATAAAAATCCTAAAATACTACCTATGGTTAAGCTTGGGGTTAAGACACCGCCTACGGTGCCGGTACCGAACATAATAGCTACCGTGGCAATTTTTAAAGCCAAGAGTAAGATAGCTGTCGGATATGTAAACTCGAAATGTATCAGGCTATTGATCATATTACGACCATTACCTACTATTTCGGGGTATTGAGTGGCTATTACACCGACTAGCAGACCGGCTGCAGCCAATCGTATAGGGAGCCAAATACGTTTACCATTAAGATGCGAGCGCGAGAATTTTAACAGCCACATCCAACCTGCGGCAACGAATGAGGAAATAACGGCAAGCAAGGCACACCAGAAAATATGACTATTACCAATGAGTGAAACGGCACCTACTTGATAAATAGGTGTCGGTTCTTGAAATAGGCTCATCATAAAATAGCCTGCACATGATGAAACGAGTAGAGGGGCAAGAAAGTCAATGGTCATCGCGCCTAAAACGATTTCACTGACGAATAATCCCCCTGCTAATGGGGTATGAAATGCTGCTGACATGCCCGATGCAGCCGCGCAAGCGACCATAAGCCTTAATCTAGGCGCCGACATTCGAAAGAACCGCCCAATCCACGATGCAGCTACTGCTGCGGACTGCACCAAAGGACCTTCTCGACCGATTGATCCGCCGGAACCAATGGTGAAAATGGCGGAAACCGTGCGCAAAAGGCTAGGTTTTGTCGGCACGTAGCCATTGCCTAAAGCTACCGCTTCCATGTATTCGGTAGCCTTTGCGGGGACAAATCGATGGGTAAACAATAAAGTAAGGCCCGCCAATAAACCACCAATAGCAGGTACGAGTGCGCACCACCAAGGATTCTCAAGAGCTAAATCGGTAAAAGCCTTAATTTGAGAATAGTGATGTTTGCCTGTTAAGATATTTTGTACCCAATCGACAAAAAATTCGAATAACAAGGCAGTGGCCGCGCCTATGACGCCAACGATAGCTGCCCATACATAGATGACCTGTCTATCCCCAAGTCTAATATGCTCCCGTAAACGAAGAGCAAACCGAAGAAAAGATTGTCTGCTTTGGTTTGATGAGTCTGGTGCAGTATGAGGCATGTTTTTTAGTTAAGCACGCGGAGTAAATGTTCCTTGAGTTGATCGGGTGTTAATTGATAAGGAGCGGCAGTGGTGAAGTTCTTATACCATCTTAACAATTTTTGCATCGTGGTGAGGTAAGCGGTTACCATTTTTGAAGGTACCCCTAATAATACGATCATGTGGGCTGTTTGGTCAGCCTCCGGCCAAGCAATGCCTGTTTGGCTTAGTCCTATTGAGATGTTCATTTCTTCCAATATATTGACTCGTCCGTGAGGTACTGCCAATCCGTTTTCTAAATAGGTGGAAGAAGTTTCTTCTCTTAATTCTACTGCTTCAAGTAGTAGTTCCTGTTCCTCTTGATCCATGTCGGCACACATGGATGACACCAAAAGCTCTAGGGCTTCGTCTTGTGCGATGTCCTCCGGTAATGAAATAATTTGAAGCTTGATAGGATTGCTCACGGAAAAATATATGGATTAGGTTATTATTTTAAAAATTTTCCAATTATATTACAAGACGATTCTAGTAACGAAAAAGTTGAATGTAAATCTTACAATTCAGGTCACTCGGCTTTTTTCATCTCATCATGAAGAGGAAATAGATAATAACTATTAATATCCGGCTCATCTTTTAAGAAATAGTGCCACCATTCCAACTTGTAGTTGACGAAGCCATGTTTTTCAAATGTGCTTTTGAGTATATGCCTGTTATGGCGTTGCTCAGGTGTTAATCCCGGATAATTGGTGGCGGAGATTGGATCTAATAAATCATGAAAACCACCCATATTGACCAATTTTCCGGTTTTTCTGTTTCGTAAGGTTACATCTACGGCTACACCTCGGGAATGTTCTGAAAAATTGCGTAGATATTTATCTCCAAAGACCGTTTTTTTATCAATGTTAGGATAAAAAACGGATTTCATTTTTTGATCATTGGGGTCATTGCCCCACATTGAGATATCCATGACGGCGGTATGAGGTCTATAAGCGTCATAGATGACTAGAGTATAGCCTTGTTTATGAAAATCTTCGGCAACTTTTTTTAAAGCGCTAGCCGCTTCGGTTCGTAAGATAGCTCGTTTGCCTCGATAGCCCGCTAATGGTCTGCCTACGAAATTATCGTCCGTAGCATATCGGAGCTGAATTTCCGGTAGCTTGGTTGCTTCATCCAGATACATGAAGCCTTTTGGCATTACCGGGCTATTGACTTGATTTAAACTGGGCTGGGTAGTGCAAGATGCAACTAAAAATGTACAAAAAAGCCCCATTCCTATTACGATTTGTTTCATTTGAGGTAAAACAATCATGTAAGAATGGGGCTTTATGAAAAATGATCGATGAATCGGATTAGGATTCAGTCATTTCCAAGAATCCTTTGATCTTGGAGATACGTGTGGGGTGACGAAGCTTACGAAGTGCCTTCGCTTCAATCTGACGAATACGTTCACGTGTTACGCTGAATTGGCGACCCACTTCTTCAAGTGTTCTTGGGCTACCATCACGTAAACCGAAACGTTGCTCGATTACTTCACGCTCACGGTCGGTCAATGTGTCCAATACGTCCTTGATCTTCTCTTTTAAGAATGAGAAGGAAGCTTCTTCCATTGGGTTTTCAGCCGCTTTGTCTTCAATGAAATCACCGAAGGATGTATCGTCTGAATCACCAACCGGGGCTTGTAAGGAAATTGGCTGTTGAGCCATTTTCAATACGGAACGCACACGTTCTACCGGTAAGTTGATTTCTTCCGCAATTTCATCAGGTGTAGGTTCACGTCCAAATTCCTGTACCAATTGCTTTTGAACACGCATTAACTTGTTAATGGTCTCAATCATGTGTACCGGAATACGAATGGTACGTGCTTGGTCAGCGATAGAACGGGTGATTGCCTGGCGGATCCACCATGTAGCATAGGTAGAGAACTTGTAACCACGACGGTATTCAAACTTTTCTACAGCTTTCATTAAGCCCATGTTACCTTCTTGAATCAAGTCAAGGAAGGAAAGGCCACGGTTGGTGTATTTCTTTGCGATGGAGATAACGAGACGAAGGTTAGCTTCAACCATTTCATCTTTAGCTCTGCGGACTTTTCTTAACCAAGTACGTAATTCTTGGTAAGCTGTGTTCATTTGGTCTGCAGTGAGCCACATTCTCATTTCGTACTCAGCTAAGCGCTCTTGGCATTCTTTATCTTTAGGGTCTTCTTGTAATTTTTGTACGACCTTATTGACACGATCTTTAGCTTCTTCGATGATTGGGCAAAAGTCCTCAATAATCTTATACTTGAAGTAAAGGCGAACGAATAATTTGTTAAGAGCTGTGTGGATTTTTTCAAACTCAGCTTGTTTTGTTTTGCCTGGCTTGCTTTCAGGATCGGCTTGACGATATTTTCTATAAGCTAGGCCAACATCCGTATGAGCACGACGGATTTGATTGCAAAGGTGCTTTAATCCATCCAAATATGTTTTGCGAGAATCGATTTTTTTGTCAAGAATGACTCGGTCAAAACGCTCATCACTTTCGTTAAGGCGGATGGCTACATTGAGGTAAGAATCTGCGATGAAACCAAAGCGGTGGATGCAACGTTGTACATTTTGTTCGGCTTCTTCGATTCTTTTAGAAATTTCAACTTCCTGTTCACGAGTAAGCAATGGAACTTGGCCCATTTGCTTGAGGTACATACGAACCGGGTCGTCAAGAATGTCCATCTTGGCTTCCAACTTTTCGTCTTCATCCTCTTCTTCCGTTTCGCGGATGCGAACGCGGTCAGTGTAGTTATCTACTTCGGAAGCATCGATGATGTCGAAAGCCATGCTACGAAGACGTTCCATGATCGCTTCATAGTCTTGCTGATCAACAATGTCATTAGGTAAGGCATCATTAATATCATCAAAGGTCAAGTAACCTTGTTCTTTGGCAAGTTTGATTAATTCACGGATTTTTTCCTGAATTTCAGGAGCGTCAATCGGATTAGTGATTTTTCTGCTAGCTGCTCGCTGTCTTTCTTCTTCCAGAATTTCGCTTAACTTTTTAGGCGCAGCTTCAGCTTTAGAAGGAGCTTTTTCCTTTGCAGGGGCTTTCTCCTTTGTAGAGGCTTTTGGCTTGGCAGTTGTTTTCTTTTCCGCCGCTGGGGCCTTAGGTTTGTTGGAAGATTTTGTAGGAGCCGCAGCACTTGACTTAGCCGCAACTTTTTTCGTCGGCTTATCCTTAGCTTCAGTTACCTCAGCACTAGCCTTAGTCGTGGCTTTTGCTTTGGTCGCTTTGCTTTTCGTTGATTTCGATGGTTTGGAGTCTCCTGATGTTGACATAAGAACAAAAATTCTGGGCGCAATCCACCATTATGCATCATACCTAACGGTGAAGAGTCACACTTTATTGAGTTGCTTGGTTATTGCAACACTTATTTCAGACAGTTTTAGCTTTCGTTCCGTTGTAGTTGAGGGGTCGGATAATTCTGCCATAATCTGACTGTAATAAAGTTTGAGGTATGATTTCGCTACTCCATTACATGCCTCAAGGACGCTTTGGGTAACATCTGCGATAGGTACCGGATCAAGATGCATACTTTTGAGCGCAGCAGCTTCGTTTGGCGGCAAAGTTTCCAGAAAAGCGAGTATTGCCGTAGGGCTGCCCGGTTCCGGAAGTTTTTCCAAGATTTTTTTGAGCAAAGTACCACCCGGTAAATGATTCATAGGCTCGTATAGCTCTTCGATACGATCTAAGATAAGATCCTGTGCCTGTTTGTTTTGTAGAGAGAGTTCACACAAGATGACCAAAGACCGTTCTATGTGTATAGGCTTAATGACTTCTTGTGTTACGGACGGCGAATTATTATTCCTATCCGATGCATATTTCCGTTCCTTCTTGCTTTCCTTGACGGCACGTTTCACGTTCGTTCTCATATCCTCTAGGGATAATCTGAAACGACTGGCGATATCGGCGGCAGCAACATCTCGAGCGATCGGGTCATTGATAAATGAGAGTAATTGAGTTACTTCACTTAAAAATGTAGAAACCGTTGCCGTATCTTTATCGACCCCCGCACGTTTAGCCAAAGTGACTTTATGTTCGAAAAATGGTCTGCTTTCATCAATCTTTCGGATAAAAGATTCCGTGCCCTCTCTTTTAATCATGGAGTCGGGATCATCACCTTCAGGTAGATCGACGCTATAAATCGACTTACCTAATGGGGCTAATTCCTTAAACGCCCTATCTGAAGCGGAGATACCTGCCTTATCCGCATCAAAACATAAGATAACTTTTGATGTATAGCGGCTTAAGGTTTTTGCGTGATCAGGTGTGAATGCCGTGCCTAGTGCGGCAATGGCATAGGGGATGCCTGCTTCATGACAAGCGATAACATCGAGTTGCCCTTCGCATAATAGAGCTTGGTTATGTTTTGGCATGGCACTTCTCGCCTTATCCAGACCAAAAATGACATTACCTTTTTTGAAAATGGTTGTTTCGGGTGAATTGACGTATTTACCCGTGTTTTCTTGTGGTCGGAGTATACGCCCGGAAAAGGCGATGCATTCTCCGTGTACATTGTTGATAGGGAACATCAAGCGATCGCGAAATCTGGCGTAGATATTCCCTCTCTCATCTAAGCTTGCCAAACCGGCATCAATTAAAGTTTGATTATTAATGCCCTTATTGTTTGCCCAATGAATAAAACTTTGAGAGTGATCGGGAGCCCAGCCAATCTTCCATCGCTTTGCCATATCGGCTCCATATCCGCGTGATTTAAGGTAAGCTCGTGCTTCTGCTGCCAAAGGTGATTTTAGGAGTAGCTCATGGTAAAAGTTGGCAACTTGATAGTGAGCCTCAAGTAATCGAGTACGGGTACGTTTACGACGTTCCTCTTCAGGATTATAAGCCTCTTCGATTAAGGGGACTCCTGCCTTTTCCGCTAAACGTCTGACCGTATCTTGGAAAGAGAGGTTTTCCATCTTCATGATAAAACCTATTGCCGATCCTCCTTCGCCACAACCGAAACATTTATAATTTTGTCGATTGCTATCAACGACAAAAGATGGAGTCTTTTCATTATGGAAGGGGCAACATGCCTTCCATCTACTACCGGCTCGTTTTAGGGGTATATAGGATCCGACAATATCCACAATGTCAATAGCATCGAGGACTTTTTTTATACTGTCTTCATCAATTTTTCCCATATCGGAAAGAGACCTTAGCACTTTTTGTTTTCGTGAGCAAGAGGCGTATAAGCCCACACGTAGATAATATTTTCATTAATCGGGCAATATCTTTTTTCGGGGATTATCCTAACTTGCAGCCTATTGTCTGGCTTATGTTTTGTGTTTTGAAACGGTAATGGTGAATATATTTACTTGGATTTGTTTGACTTATGATTATTTATGTTTTATTTATTTTAGTGAATACTATTTCAACCAAGATCAAAAATCTAAAACTCACATTGATGTTGGTCAGTTCTCTAACCTAGAATATCATCCAAAGAAATTTTAATTGTGAAATACCTTGGTAAATTTATATTGTTCATGAATATATTGATATTATCATCTTGTTATCAATCAGATAACGATATAGTTAATATAAAAATAAGAATATTGCAAACTACATGGAACGAAGACATATATGATACGGGTCAGACTGTTGCGTGGGAAGAAATACGGTGCGAAATATTAAATAGTGATCAATATAAAAATATCACTATCATTAATGATGATAATGAGAAAATGAAAACGCTTAAAAAAGATCAAATAGTAGGAATCGGTGTGCGTAAATCAGATTTGAAATCAAATGACATTAATATGAATGAAATCATATGGATGTGATTTTGATCTGAGTTTAAGAGTATTGCTTATGAATAATATTAACTGTGAATAGGTTGAGTTTACTTGATCGGGATTTTAAAATAAATTAATTTTTAATACGAATATATGATTGCTAAGATGAAACTGGTGTTATTATTGCATGTTGTTTTCAGTATTTTTACGATTGCTTATTCGGAGCAAGCAAATCCTGCGGTTTATGAAGTAGAGTGTTCCAAAGCTATTGAAAAGGACGTTTTTGCAACATTAGAAAAACGATTAGAGAAAATGGATATTCGTCAGCCTCAAATGAAAGTAGCTGATTTTTCTTATCCTAATGATACTTCTAGGCTGAGTTGGGTGGATTCTGATCACATCATCAAAAACAAAAATTCAGGGAGCTTATGTGCTAGCGTTTTCTACATTAATTTACACATTGTAAATTTTGATTCATCGACCGATTATCAATCTATTACATTGAACGATGGTCCTTTGTTGTTGGTGCAGCCATTTACTAATTCAGTAAGATTTAGTAGAGGTGATATTAAATCTCTAGATATATCCGACTCGAGTGACGACAAGATGGAATTAAACGTATATCTATCCAAACAAGGGAAGGAAAAAATGAGGTTATTAAATGAAGCCATACGCAAAGAAATAGATAAAAATGGTTTGGCTCGGCTTTATATAGATGTATGTGGTGTTATCCTAAAGGCTCCATGTACTATGTCAGATTTTGATAAGGCCTTTACGGTATCTCCTGTTGAGTCTTGGAGAGCTAAAATGGTAGAGGCTATCTATCTATACCCTTATGCCTTTGAAAAATCAGAAGATAAAGAGGCCGAATAAAAGAGTCGCTTAATAAGGAATAGTGGCTTTATAACAACGATACATCTAGGGATTATCCTCAAATTTTCTGCTGAGGAACGCATCGTAATGATTTTTTGTAGTAATACTTCTTGCTCTTTTAGGACATAAAAAAACCGAGATTTTCCAATTAAGGTAAACCTCGGTTTTAAAAATAAATCTATTTACATGAAATAAGGAGTAGGGTCGGGGATGTTTGCCCAGGCAAAAGCATCTTTTCGTTCCTTACATGTGGCACATGTGCCACAATGAATATCGCCGCCTTTATAGCATGAATATGTCTTATTGAAATCCACATCTAATTGACTGCCTAATTGGACGATCTCACCTTTGCTCATGTTAATGAATGGGCGTAAAATCTCAATTTCCGCATAAGTTCCTAATTTGATGGCCTGAGCCATAGCTTGCATGAACTCTTCACGGCAATCGGGATAGATGCTATGGTCCCCTGAATGAGCCGCAATGACTAGCCCTTTTACATCATTACTTTCCGCAATGCCTGCGGCAATGGAAAGGAATATGCCGTTACGGAAGGGTACCACGGTTTGTTTCATGTTTTCCTCTTCGTATGAAGCATCGGGAATTTCCGCTCCACCTTGTAATAAAGCTGAAGACAAATGAGCTGAAATAGCTGAAATATCTATAATTTCATGCTTAATGCCTAATTCCTCAGCTTGGGCCTTAGCGCAAGCCAATTCATGAGCCTCATGTTTCGACCCATATTTAAAGCTAATGGCCACGTGAGCTGCTTGATGCTTTGCCGCCCAATGAAGAGCTACGGAAGAATCAAGGCCTCCGCTTAATAGTACTGCTACACGTTCTTTTTTCATCTTGTGAATAGATTAAATAGGACGGTTTTCGGGTTGGTGTTCAGCTGTGCAAGTAAGCTGAATGCCACCACGAGGCGAGAATGTACCAACAACACGTAACCAACGTGGTTGTACGGAAGCCACAATGTCGTCCGTAATGCGATTAACGATTTGCTCGTTAAAAGCGGCAAAGTTTCTATAGGAAGCTAAATAGTATTTTAATGACTTCGTTTCCACACAAAGCTCGCCCGGTACATAAGTAATAACTAGGTGGCATGAGTCCGGCTGTCCGGTTACGGGGCATAAGGAAGAAAATTCGTGCGTATCAAGATTGATTTGATAGGGGCGAGTGCCACGGTTTGGGAAGGATTCCAATTTAGCATCGGAAGGATTAGTGAAAAAGGTGCTTTGGGATCCTAATAATGTTAATGAATCAAGTTCGCTCATATTTTTGTTTCGGAATATATTGATAATTATTTTTGAGTATTATCCGATTTATCACCATCGTTTTCAGGTTCGATGGTAATTTCTTGCGGATTATCCTTATTCGGTAATTCTTTAATATAGATGTCTTGTTGAGGGAAAGGAATGCAGATGTTATTCTTATTAAATAAATCGTAGATTTTTTCTCTGACGATGGATAATGATGTCGCTTTACTTAATACCGGAATCCATACCCATACACCCAAGTTAACGGAGCTATCACCAAAGCTATCCAATACGACATTTGTATTTTTTGTACGAGATAGAAACTCCATATTTGATGTGGCATCTAAAATAAGTCTACGTGCTTTTTGTACATCTTCACCGTAAGCGATACCTACTTCCACCTTCACGCATTCGAATTGGTGGTTTTTGGTCATGTTACGGAAATTTTTGTTAAACAACTGAGAGTTTTGGAATGCAATAATCGAGCCATCAATTGTTTCAATAAGGGTAGAGCGATAGCCTACCGAAGAAACTTTACCACGTATGCCGTCACATTCGATCATATCACCTTGTCTGAGTCGGCCAAACATCAATGATAGACCGGATACCAAGTTATCGATTGTATCTTTTAAAGCAAAACCGATACCCATACTCATACCGCCCATAACCATCAGAATGCCGCTATAGTCGCCATCAAGGATGACCATCGACACAAAGATATAAACGCACCATAAGACCAATGTGGAGATGGTAACTAGGGTTGGAATGCCGCCGATATCATAGTTGGCTCCGTAAATTTCTTTGAGGGTATTCTTACCTAAAAAGATGAGATAATTAACGGTAATTCCCAAAAAGATGATAACGATGATTGTGTGACCACTAATGGTTAAGATGTCTTTGATGCGTACTGATTTGTAAATGCCATCGATAATAAGATTTCCCATATCAAAGACACCCGCCGGCCAGATTAAACTGAATAAAATCAAAGCTACGGTTAAGCAAGGAAGGAAGAATTTCGTAACAAAGGGTCTAAACCAGACAATGTCCTGCTTATGTTGTTTTTTACGAATGTCTTCGATATGCCCCATGACATTCCACATGCCAACGAGTAGCAAGATGCTCGTCATAAGCATAATCCAAGTCATCAAGATGAGGAAAGCCATAAAGCTAAAGCCCATCCATGATAAAAAGCTACCAACTAAGGTTAGTAAAAGTGAAACAGAACAGAAAAATCGGTCCAATCGTGGTAATTTTTTACGCTGTCTGAATAAAGTGAGTATGGAATATAGCGCTATGATGGAAAAAACAATTGGCATCGTCACGACAACGATGATGTTTGGTGCCATCAGACCACGTAACACCATGAAGCAACCACCTAGTAATAAATAGGGAGCATACACCTTAACGCCGGTATTGATGTTGCCATATTCAAATCTCATTACGATAGATAAAAATACGGCGGCAATGAGTATAAGATATTCGGCAGTAAGTGTTAAAGCACTATTGACGAGCAATGACGGGATGTAACGCTGAATAATGAGTAAACCTACGGCGATCAGTGCAATGGTTAATACATTGATGGAAGGATAGATTTTTTTGATATTATTGGCTGATTCGAAATGAGATTTAAAACCTAATTTTATGATAGCGAACGCTATGAAATAACAACCTAATACTAAACTACCTAAAAAAATGGAGAGGTTTTGAAGTTTATTGTCACTATATGTGATTTGTAATTTACTTTCTTCCGTGTTTTTCCATGCTAATTTGCAATATTCATACATTTTAGCAGGATCTGCGAAAATATATTTGGCAATGTTGCTCGGATTCGTGAAAACCTGTCGTAAGATAGCCTCAAGTTGAGAGGAACTAAAAGCTTTTAGATTCTCCATCTTTTTATCTAACTCGACGAATTCTTTTTCCTTATCATTTAGATTGTTCTGAAATGATGTAAGGATGGATTGAATATTATTGCAGATTTGAACGCTTTCATTACGTTGGTTCAATGCCGCGTCAGTGAGGTCTTTTTCAGGGATTTTTTGAAGAGAAGAGCGTAAAATATCGATGCGACCAATGTCGTGAGTGATTCTTTCTCTCGTTAAAGCGATTTTTGGCTTTGTCTTGAAATAATCAATAACCAACTGTTCCGCTGATTTACAATAAAATGATAAGGTGAAAATTTTATCCGTATCAAGTGCATAAAGAATCATCGTGATTTGTTCGACTTTTTTCGTATAGTCGGCATAAAACAAATCGGATTCATGCAGCATTTGTTGACGAAATACCATTCGATTTTTTAAGGTCTTATCGAGAATGGCTATTTCTTGTTCTAAGGCTCCGATCGTTTCGTCTAATTCTTTATTTCCTACGACGACAGGGGCTTTTTGCTCAGGCGTTGCTTCCGGTGGAGCTTGTTGCTCTTCCATTGGTTCATCATCCTCAGGAGCTATCTGAGCCCAACACGGCGCAACTATAAAACATAGTGCCGTATAAAAGGATAAAAGGATGTGTCGTAGGGAATGCATGTGCAAAAATATAGGTGAAATATCGAAAGAGTGGATAAAATAGGTAATTGAGTTTTTGGTGGCTCAGACTCTTTGATAAAAGAATGAGCCACCAAGAAATAATTAGAGTGAAAACTCTTTTAATCGTTTGATGGATTCTTCCTTGCCTAACAAGGTGAATACATCAGAAAGATCAGGACCACCTGCAAGACCTGTCAAAGCAACGCGAGCAGGGAACATCAATGCACCCATCTTTACGCCGGCCGTTTTAGCCACGGCTTTGAGAGTGCCAACTAATTCGTGACCATCCCATTGGGTTTCTTGCTCAAGTTGCTGAGCCAACTGTTGAAGTAAATCAATAGCTTCAGGTTGCACCTTGGCAAGAGCTTCAGGATCCATCTGTAAGTTAAAGAAGAAACGAATCTTGTCCGGTACTTCGTTAAGTGTGTGTACCTTGGTTTGTACGGTTTTGATAGCTTCGATCAATAAAGCTGAGTCAGGCAATCCTGCTGCAACACAGAAAGGCTTTGCCAATTCGGCAAATACTGTCGGATCTAATTTAAGGATGTGCTGCTGGTTAACCCATCTGCATTTGGTGATGTCGAATTTAGCGGCAGAGCGATTTACTGCTTCTAAGCTGAATTTTTCGATCAATTCCTTAGGTGAGAAAATCTCCGTATCGTCTTTTGATGACCATCCCAATAAAGCAAGGAAGTTCATCACGCCTTCAGCAAGGAAACCTTCTTCCGGATAGGTGCCGAGTGCCGCTCCTGTGTCTCTTTTGGACATTTTAGAGCCATCTTGATTTAAGATCAATGGCATGTGAGCGAAAATCGGAGGAGTAACACCAAACGCTTCAAATAGTTGAATGTGCTTAGGGGTATTCATGATGTGGTCTTCACCACGAATAACGTGAGTCATTTGCATCTCGATATCGTCCACTACATTCACGAAATGGAAGATGTAAGAGCCGTCGCCACGTTTTACCACCATGTCGGGCGTGTTGGATTCATCACGATAGTCAATCGAGATTTCACCGCAGATCATATCATTGAATGTAACAGGCTTGGTGCGGTCAAAACGGAATCTCCATGCGCCGTCATCTTCATAAACGCGTCCTGCGTCTTGTAATTTTTGGAAATAGGCATCGTAGATATCGTTGCGCTGGCTTTGGTAGTATGGACCGTGAGGACCACCTGCTTTAGGACCTTCATCCCAATCGAGACCAAGCCATTCCATACCTGTGAAGATAGCTTGTGTTGCTTCTTCCGTATTTCGTGCGTGGTCGGTATCTTCGATTCTTAAAATAAAAACGCCGCCCATTTTTCGAGCGAAAAGCCAATTGAATAGAGCTGTACGAGCACCCCCAATATGTAAGTATCCGGTCGGGGATGGCGCAAATCTTGTGCGTACTTGATTCATGATGGAGATAGCTTAAAAATCATGAGCCTTTTTATCAAGTTATTTAACAGAACATCATGTCTGAAATGATGTAAATGACGTTGTTTTATTTGTTTATTTTCTCTTGATTATCGGTAAAGAATCTCTGCCAAATGGTTCCTAGACGATTTTTATCTATTTTGTGAGTAGAAAATGCGCTGTTGTCGGTCTTGTTGCTTGATTGAATCGCCAAGATGCTGTTATGTACCTTCGTGGCATTGTTCAAGCAACTTTTCAATTTTCGTGAAAAAGTGCAAATCAATACGGAAGATGAGGAAAAACCATTTCTCGATCACCTAACGGATTTGCGCGCGATGCTATTGCGCATGGCTGTAACGTTGGTGCTCATGACTATTTGTTGCTTTAGTTTGGCTCCTCAGTTGATGGATTTTCTCAGACGACCAGTAGATAAAGTCTGGAATCTCTATGAAGAGGCTCACTTAACACCTTCCGTCACAACTGAAGAATGGGTTAAAGCTAAAGAAATTGCAGCAGCAGCGCTTCCTTTGTCAGATGTTCAGAGAAGTCAATTTCTGAAAGATTTTGATGAAAAAGAAAGAGATTTGGTAGCGTGCGTTCATTTATTAAAAGCCGCTAAAGTATTACCAAGTGACCAACAGGTAGAGTTTTTGAAGCAGGCGGCTCCTAATGAGACTGTTTTAAGTATGGTATTACCTCTACATGAGGATGGTGCTATTTTGGCAGATGGCACCGGTCAGGGATCATTAAAAATGATGGGGGCCTTTCAGCCGGGTGAGGCATTCATGCTTTCGATTAAATTAGCTTTTTACGCCGGTATTGTCTTATCTTTTCCTCTTCTATTATATTTCTTATTACAGTTCATCGTTCCCGGATTGCATGATCATGAACGAAAATTGATGTATAAATATATGGGGATAGGCTTTGGCTTATTCCTAGTAGGTACGATTTTCTGTTATTGGGTGGTTTTACCTAAGGTGTTAACATTCTTTTTCACCTATTCCATTGAGATGGGTATTTCTAATGAGTGGAGAATAGGTTATTACCTCTCATTCGCTACACAATTAATTTTGATGTTTGGTGTGGCCTTTGAATTGCCCGTTGTGGTCATGCCTTTTGTGAAGATGGGGATTTTGACCTATGATATGATGAAGGCGACCCGCCGATATGCCATTGTAGCAATCGTCATACTAGCCGCTATCATTACTCCTACGCCAGATATGGCGACGATGTCTCTCATGGCTGTTCCGATGTATGCACTTTACGAGTGTTGTATTTGGATGGCTTGGTTACAGTTGAAAAAAGACCTCAAGCGCGATGAGGCGGAGAGAGAAGCGGAGGCTGCTCGTATTCGTAAAGACTATGAAAATCAAGACACACCTTATCATTTAAATTAATCGTTTTATTCAACCATATGGACATTCTCTATGTAATTATATTAGGCATCGTGGAAGGTTTAACCGAGTACTTGCCTGTCAGCTCTACCGGCCACTTGATTTTGACCGAACAACTTTTAGGCATGAGCCAAAGTAAGGAAGCCTTAGATGCCTTTGCCGTGTGCATTCAAGGTGGTGCTATTTTAGCTGTTTTAAGTATTTATTTTAACCGAGTTAAATCCGTCTTTCTCGGCCTGTTGGGTAAGGATCCTGCCGGTTTGAAATTGGCTATTAATTTGATGCTTGGTTTTATTCCTGCCGCGGTAATCGGTTTGATTTGTGCCGATTCTATTAAGGCTCATTTATTTAATGTGTGGACGGTATCTGCTGCTTGGATTATCGGGGGATTGGGTATCTTAGTTTATATCGCATGGAAAAATAAGCGAGGCGAAGAACATCAAGGTCTCAACATAAGCCAGCTTAGTTATAAGCAATCATTGATTATCGGCTTACTCCAATGTGTAGCGATGATTCCCGGTACGAGCAGAAGTTTTATGACTATGCTTGGCGGCATGTTTGTGGGATTAAGTCTTGCTGCAGCGGTGGAGTTTAGCTTCTTGTTAGGTTTAGTCACATTAGGGGCTGCCACTTGTTACGATGCTTATAAATCAGGTGCCGTAATGGTACAGGAATTTGGCGCAACAGCTCTCATTGTAGGTACGATTGCCTCTTGGCTCTCAGCATGGATTGCCGTCAAATGGATGGTATCGTATTTGCAACACCATAGTTTCGCCGTTTTTGGTTGGTATCGTATTGGTATCGGTTTGGTTACGGTAGCCTTACTTATTTTAGGTGTGATCCATTCTCAGCCCTTGCATTAAGATAATCATACGAGTAATCGAGTTTTGATAAACTTTCGTTCACTTAAGCGTGTACGTACGGTGATTGAAACTTGATTGATACGACGATTTAAGTTTAGTTCTTTTTGTGTTTTTTCTTAAGTATCTTTTTAAATTTCGTGAAAAGGTTCAGATCATCGATGATGGTCAGGAAAAGACGTTTTTAGATCATTTGGATGATTTAAGGGGAACTTTGGTTAAGTTGGCCATTACTTTGGTCATTATGACTATTGCTTGCTTTAGCTTTGCGCCGGAGTTGCTAAATATTTTGCGATTCCCTGTGGATAAGGTTTGGTCTCAATATGAGCAGTCGCATCTTAATGGGGAAATCGATTCGGAAGAATGGATGAAGGCCAAAGAAGTTTCAAGCGCCTCTCTCGGTTTAACCTCTGAGCAAAAGAAGATATTTTTCAGCTATTTTTCTTCCTTGGATTGTGACTTGGTGCAATGTGTTGCTTTGCTGAACGCGGCCAAGATGGTGCCGGAAAAATCGAAAAAATCATTTTTCGAGCAATATGCCAGTAGTCCTCATGTTGCCTTGTTGGCTAATGATTTGAGTAATGAGCATGCTGTTTTGCTTGAACCGGAAGGACCCGGTTCTATCAAGATGATGGGGGCTTTTCAGCCCGGTGAGGCTTTTATGTTATCTATTAAGCTTTCTCTATATGCCGGTATTGTTTTGTCGTTCCCTATTTTGTTGTACTTCGTGCTGCAATTCATCGTGCCCGGTTTGCAAGTGAAGGCTAAGAAATTGCTTTATCAATGTTTAACGATAGGTTTTTTATTATTCCTTATCGGAGTATGTTTTTGTTACTGGCTTGTGTTGCCTAAGGTCTTGGAGTTTTTCTTTAACTACTCCTTGGAAATGGGAGTATCCAATGATTGGCGTATTGGCTACTATTTATCATTTTCCACCAAACTTATTTTGATGTTTGGTTTGGCCTTTGAGTTGCCTGTGGTGGTGATGCCTTTTGTTAAGTTAGGTGTTTTGACTTACGACATGATGAAATCCACCCGTAAATATGCCGTGGTTGCTATCGTTGTGTTATCTGCCATGTTTACACCACCTGATTTGGCTACTATGTTATTCTTAAGTGTACCGATGTACTGCCTATATGAAATATGCATTTTTTTAGCGTGGAGACACCAGAAAAACCTTAATAAAAATCCGGATGCTCAATTACAGTTTTCCGAATAAAGCGATACTTCAATCTACTTGACCTCTCTTAGGCGGTAGGTGTAGAGTTGAGGTAATGAGACGACCTCCTATTCCCGGCTTAGTCATGGCTGATTCATGGCTACAACCTTATGCTCGACAAATTCGCGACAGGCAAAGGCTCTTTGATTCTAAGTTGAAAAAAGTCCGCCATTTAGGTGGTTCTTTGGAACATTATGCTTCTGCTTATCATTATTTCGGATTCAATAGAGATCGTAAAACCGGTGAATGGATTTATCGAGAGTGGGCGCCCGGTGCGCAGGGTCTCTATTTAATTGGTGATTTTAACGGTTGGGATCGTAGCTCTCATGTAATGCTTAAAGATCATCGAGGCGTTTGGGAAATTCGTTTACATCCTAATGCCCTCAAACATGGTGATTTAGTTAAAGTACATGTTGTCGATTCTACCGGAGAATCAAAAGACCGTATTCCTGCATGGATTCATCGTTGTGTGCAAAATCCTGAAACATACGATTTTGCGGGGCAAATTTGGTGTCCCGATGAACGCTACGAATGGGTAAACAAACAGGTGGATTTGTCACGCATCGATACTCCTTACATTTATGAAGCTCATATCGGTATGTCCGGTGAAGAGGAAAGAGTGCATACTTATCGTGAATTCGCCGATCAAGTGTTACCTAGAGTTGCACAATTAGGTTATAATACGATTCAGCTTATGGCCATTCAGGAGCATCCATACTATGGTTCGTTTGGCTATCATGTATCATCATTTTTTGCTCCAAGTTCGAGATTCGGTACGCCTGATGATTTGAAGTACTTGGTTGATAAGGCTCATGGTTTGAATGTGGCCGTATTGCTAGATATCGTGCATTCTCATTCCGTAAAAAACGAAGCGGAAGGATTAAGTCATTTTGATGGCACCTCCGGCATGTATTTTATGTCCGGTAGCCGTGGTGTGCATCCTGACTGGGATTCCTGCTGCTTTGATTATGGGCGGGATGAAGTAATGCAATTTTTACTTTCAAATCTTAAATGGTGGTTAGATGAGTATCACTTTGACGGGTTCAGATTTGATGGTGTAACTTCGATGCTTTATTATCATCGAGGTCATGAGCCATTTGAGCAAATGGGCGATTATTTCGGAACATCTGTTGATCCTGATGCCGTAGCTTATTTGCAATTGGCAAATACACTCATTCAGCGAGTCAAGCCGGGTGCCTTTGTGATAGGTGAAGATATGTCCGGCATGCCCGGTTTGTGTCGACCTGTTGATGAAGGTGGTATAGGTTTTTCTCATCGCTTGGCAATGGGCATTCCTGATTATTGGATTAAGCTTATTAAGGACGAAAAAGACGAAGATTGGTCGATTGGTAATATGTGGCACACTTTAATCAATAGGCGATATGGTGAGCCCAATATCGCCTATGCCGAAAGCCACGACCAAGCCTTAGTAGGTGATAAGACTATTGCATTTCAATTGATGGATTCTGCCATGTATTGGAAAATGGGCATTGATGAGCAAAGCCTCATTATAGACCGTGGTATTGCCTTGCATAAGATGATCCGTTTAGCTTCCTTGAGTGCCGGTGGAGAAGGTTGGCTTAATTTCATGGGTAATGAATTTGGGCATCCTGAATGGATTGATTTCCCTCGAGAAGGGAACAATTGGTCTTACCGATATTGCCGTCGTCAGTGGTCTTTGGTAGATAGACAAGACTTAAAATATAAATGGCTCAATGCCTTTGATAAGGCTATGATTACGCTGGCAAAGTCGAAAAACATTTTAGGCTCCATGCCTGCAACGCCTTTAAGCATCGATGAACAAAATAAAGTGCTTATCTTTACGCGTGCCAATTTGGTTTTTGTCTTTAATTGGTCGGGAGATCGCGCTATTCCGAATTATCAATTCCAAGCCCCACAAGCCGGTGAATGGAGAGTGATTTTGGATTCTGATAATCCGATTTATGGTGGTTTTAATCGTCAAGATACTTCAATTAGTCATTTCACCGATGAGCAAGGTAAATTATCGGTTTATACATTGCCACGTACTGTGACCGTGCTAGAGCACGTTTGGCGTGGCGGAATGATTTCCCCTCGAGGTTAAGCCCTTTTCTTATAACGAAAACACCCCTAAGCTCTTATTGAACTTAGGGGTGTTTTACAATTTAAATGAATCAGGAAATCAGTTTGACTGCTGCCTGTTTGATCTGATTTGCCATTGAGTTTAACGCGTTGGCTCGTGTTGGTGCCAAGTGTTCTCTCAAGCCTGTTCGATCAAGCTGAGTCATATCGGCTTTGATGATCTCTTCTGCAGGTAAACCTGATAATAGTCTGACGAAAAGAGCTATCAAACCTTTAGTAATGACCGAATCGCTATCAGCAGATAACATGAGCTTGTCACCTTCGCCTTCGGTGTGTAACCAAACACGGGATTGACAGCCCTGAATCAATGCATCGTCAGTTTTATGTTCCGGTGCTAAAGTCGGTAATTTCTTACCCAAGCTAATGATGTATTCGTAACGCTCAGTCCAATCTTGGAAGAGGTCTAGTTCATCAAGAAGCTCTTGTAATCGTTCTTCAAAGTTCATGGTGAGAAATGATTAAGAGTAACGATTCTGCGCTAATGTCGTTAAGACAGCTTTTTGAGCGTGTAAGCGGTTTTCAGCTTCAGTAAAGATGACCGGAGCAAATGCTTCTAACACTTCGGCAGTGATTTCTTTACCACGATAAGCCGGCAAGCAGTGGAATACCGAATGCTGTTTTGCTGCGTGACTCAATAGCTCGTTATTGACTTGATATGGTAAGAAGTGAAGTTCTTTTGTCTGCTTTTCATCTTCTTGGCCCATCGAGATCCAAGTATCCGTATTGATGATGGTAGCATCCTTTACGGCTTCGATCGGATCGGTAGTGTAAATGATGTTTGGGCAATCAATGCGTTTGCGATATTCTTCAACCGGTAAATAAGCGTCAGGGGCGCCAATAGCTAAGGTGAAGCCTAAACGTTTAGCAGCCCACATCCATGAGCGAGACATATTGTTATCGCCATCACCAATGAAAGCTACTTTCATGTCTTTCCATGATCCTACGCCATAGACTTCTTCCAAAGTCAATAAGTCAGCTAAAATTTGGCAAGGGTGTTCTTCGTCGGTCAACGCGTTAATAGTAGGGATCTGCGCGTAATGTGCAAAGTTTTCTACCTCATCTTGTCCATAGGTACGAATCGCTGCACCATGAATCATGCGACCTAAAACACGAGCCGTGTCTTCAATAGGCTCACCACGACCTAATTGGATGTCGTGGAATGAAAGGAACATGGGTCTGCCACCTAATTCGCTGATACCTACTTCAAACGAGACACGAGTACGGGTAGACGATTTGGAGAAAATAAGCGCCCAAGTTTGTCCCTTAAGAGGCAATACCGTATGTTGTCCGCGTTCGGCCTTCAATTGATGACCAAGAGCCAAAAGGTCCTTGATTTCATCAGCACTGAGCTGTTCGATCGAAAGAAGATTTTTCATGGTTATGGAAAGGATTCAATGAAAGGAAGGACTATAGGCACGATGCCATGAGATAACAAGACAATATCGCGCCCATGGAACATATTAACTCAAATTATACAACAAAATCGCCGAGCTATTACCCGGCGATTTTCTTGAAAATGATTGAGTTTATTCCACTGTAATGGATTTTAGGCTTTTTCGTGAAAAGTTTCGTTGGGACAACTCTTTATCCATCAATAAAACACCATCGCCTTTACCTCCGATGATTTTTAGTTTGGCAAGAATGTCTCTAACGGTTTCTTCTTCTTCTACTTGTTCCACCACGAACCAATGTAGGAAAATGTCTGAGGCGTAATCTCCCTCTTCTTTAGCCATTTTCATAAGATTGTTGATTCGCCATGTGATTTCACTTTCATGATGTAAAGAATCTTCGAATACATCGATAAGGTCTTTCCATTCTTGTTTTGGGCCTTCGATGGTTTCTAATTGAATGTCTCCGTCACGTTTGAGGACATAATCGAAAAATTTCATTGCGTGGCTTGTTTCTTCCTCATATTGAGCTCTCATCCAGTGAGCAAACCCGGTTAAGCCGAGCTTATTCAAATAACCGGACATAGACAAATAAAGGTTAGCCGAATACATTTCCCATTTAAGCTGCTCGTTAAGAGCTTGGCACATTGTTTCACTGATCATATTCAAATAAGGTTTGATTTAAATTAAAACGCCTCCCCCGATTAACATCAGAGAAGGCGTTTCGGATATTTGAATTGACCCTTGAACGACTAGATTTGTTCAGTTTCTTCTTTTTCTTCTTCAGCGGCACCTGCCTCTGTCGATTCTACGGAAGCTTGAACTTCAGGTTCGGTTTGTTCAACAGGAGCTTCAACGCTCTCTGCTACCGGAGTTTGATTAACTTCGGCTAGGTTTAAATCTTTAGCCAAATGAATGGTGTTGTTAGTGAAAACAAGGATATAGCCCTGTTCGGAAAGCCAGATCAAGTCGCGAACGATTTCTTGATGCTGAGTTTCAATCTTAGCTTGTTTTTCTTCGTCTGTGAGATTTTCTTCAGTAGGCTCAACTGTGAGCTTCTTGAGAAGCATATCTACACCTTTACCCGGATTTTCTTTTGCCCAAATGGCAATAGACATCAAACGATCTGATAGAACAATGCCATTGTTCAATGAACGAGGACGGCTTGGACCGGTATAGTGACCATTTTTCCATTTGAAAATTGGAAGTCTGTGGCGTGCTAAACCGTGGCAAAGATTCGGAATAAGCATGCTTGGGTGACGTTGTGTCGTCACTGATGCTTGTTGGAATAATGCCCATAGAGCAGGGGAGAGCTGAGTTTCTTCTGCAGTACCATTTACGAAAACTTTTTCGCAAATTTGGAAAACGTCATCAAAATGTTTGTCGATGAAATCTTGCTCGACAGCTTTTGTCGTAGGTAGGATTTCTTCTGCATCGGCACGACGTGCTTTCCATACGGTACGTTTGCTCATGGAATCTACCCATGCTTGTACGGTTTCTTCGGAAGAATCTGATGAAATTTTGGTACGGAACACTTCAACAGGCATATTGCCGTATTTGGTGCGGTGCAAATTCATGAGTGCTGCTTGGTAACCATGCCAGTTGGCCGGACCGATGAGTTCTCCACCGATTTTGCAAACAGCGATTGCTTTAAATTCACCTTTAGGTGCTTCGACTTCCTCAACGATTGATTCGTAGTAGGTATCAAGTAAAGCTGATGACCAGAATCCACGCATAGCGTCTTCTTTAGTCAAATAGCAGGAAAGATTAGACTGCTTTTCACGGAAAAGAGTCGGACCATTTTCCTGTTTGATGAAAACTACATCATAACGCTCTTTGCCACCCATGACCACTTTGGCTAAATCCATCAAAGAGATGGTGCGATGATGTTTTTGGACTTCGGCTTGAATGGTAACTAAGCCACTATCTACAGGACGAATCTCAATTTTGAGACCTTCGATCGGTTCTGCCTGTGGGATAGGTTGTCTGTTGTCTTCGCGGTTTCTGAATCGTCTGTTATTATTCGACGGTCTATTTCTATTATCACGACGTCTGAAGCCGCCCTGAGTATCCGCATCGGAACCTTCTCGATCTTTGCGATCAAAACGTTCTCTGTTACCTTGTGCAAAACGGCGGGGCTTTCTTGGGCCTCGGTCTCTCGGTTCTTTACCTTGGTAGGATTGGGAATGCTCTTTTTTGGCATGTGGGCGTGCCCAAGCCGGGCCAAACTGGAAGTCGGCCAAGCCGGAAAGATCCGGGAGTACTTGCTTCGAATCGTGTGAAGAATTTTCGTCGGTCATGGTTTGTACGAAAGACACTAATAACAATTTATTATGCCACATGGCAATCATTTTGCGTGCAAACATGCCGAAAATCTTACAAATTGTCATGAAACAGCCCCAAACAACGAGTAATTGGTTAAAAAATGGGCTTCAAACTTCACAAAATTATTATATGGATAAGATCAAAGAAAAAATAGAAAGTTTAGGTTATAAGATTCATGAGGCTCCGGTACCTGTAGGTTCTTATGTTCAATGTGTACGATCCGGTAATTTACTTTATTTGTCCGGTGGCATTTCAATCAACGGAGATGAATCCTATTATGGCAAAGTGGGCGTTGATTTGACAATTGAAGACGGCCAAGCTGCCGCACGAGCTGCTATTTTAAATCGTTTGGCTGTGGTGATCCAAGCAGTAGGTTCTTTGGATAAAGTATCACGTATTGTTGCTGTAAATGGCTTCGTGAACGCAGGACCTGATTTTTATGATCATCCAAAAGTGCTTAATGGTGCATCCGATTTATTGAAAGAAGCTTTTGGTGAAATTGGTGTACATAGCCGTACCGCCGTTGGCGTGTCTGCTTTACCACTTAACGTGGCTGTGGAAATCAGCATGGTAGTGGAAGTGGCTGAATAATTTATGATTGGTATTAAGTAATTCATACAACATGTAAGTATTACCAATCCTTGATTTTTATTTAACGAAAATACCCTCGAAATGTTATCATTCCGAGGGTATTGAAATTTAATTATTAGTAGAATTATTCTTCTACTTTAGGTTTTTTAGCCTTTGTTGTGCGTTTGGCACGAGTGACAGGTGCTTTTGCTTTTGGAGTAGCTTTCGTAGCAGCTGTCTTGCGTGTCCTCGTTTTCGGTTTATCCGTTACGAGTGCCTCTACAGGTTTTTCTTGTTGAATGTGTTTGAATTCAATGAGCTTTGTTTCCTCATTCAAGACTGCTTGAATATGGCTACCGCTGACGACGTCACCTCTCAACATTGCTTCGGCTAATGGATCTTCAAGTAAACGTTCGATCGCACGTCTCATTGGTCGAGCACCATATTGAGGATCATAACCTTGTTTGATGATGGCTGTTAAAGCTTCTTCGGACAAAGTTAATATAATACCCTTGTTTTCGAGACGTTGAATGAGTTTGCCTGCCTCAAGACCAACGATCTTTTCCAAATCATGGCGTTCAAGCATGCGGAATACACTGATATCGTCAAATCTATTGAGGAATTCAGGACGGAAGTGTTTGCGACTTTCTTCAAGAATCTTGTCTTTCATTCCCGAATAATCGGCTTCTTCCGAAGACATTGCACCAAAGCCCATCGAGTTTTGTCTCTTGGCAGTAGATGCTCCAACATTAGAAGTCAGGATGATGATCGTGTTTCTAAAGTTGATCTTGCGACCTAAAGAGTCCGTGACGCTACCCTCTTCTAAGATTTGTAGCAAAAGGTTCATCACATCAGGGTGTGCCTTTTCTACTTCATCAAATAAGATGACTGAATAAGGGCGACGTCTGACTGCCTCTGTTAATTGACCGCCTTCATCATGACCTACATAGCCCGGAGGGGAGCCGATGAGTCGAGATGTAGTATGTTTTTCCATGTATTCGCTCATGTCCACTTGGATGAGGGCGTCTGCCGTACCGAACATGATTTCAGCAAGGTTTCTTGCCAAATACGTTTTACCTACACCCGTTGGGCCGAGGAATAAGAATGAACCGATCGGTCTGCGAGGATCCTTGATGTCAGCACGACTGCGACGCAGGGCTCTTGCTATGGCAGAAGCTGCCTCATCTTGACCGATAACTTTGCTCTTTAACTCTTGCTCCATGTGGAGAAGTTTAGTCGTTTCCTTCTCTTCCATTCTGGATAGAGGAATACCTGTCCATTTGGATAAAACAACCATGACGTCTTCGTCATTTACCTCTACATATTGAGAGTTGTAATCATTTTTCCATTGAGTAAGGCTATCTTCCAAACGACGAGATGCATCTTTTTCTTGAGTAAGTAACTTTTCCGCTTCTTCAAAGTTTTGTATCACTACGGCTTCTTTTTTGTGATGGCGTAGTGTCTCGATTTCCTTTTGAATTTCCTTAATGAAATCAGGTCTGGTCATTTGTGCGACACGTTTGCGTGACCCGGCTTCATCTAAAATATCAATCGCTTTGTCAGGCAAAAATCTGCCGGTTAAATAACGATGAGATAATTTAGCCGAAGCTTCGACTGCATCGTCAGTGTAGCGAACTTTGTGGTGTTCTTCGTATTTTCCTTGAATACCTTTTAAAATAAGGATCGTATCAGGTACGGAGGGCTCACCGACTTGTACTTGTTGGAAACGTCTTTCCAATGCGGCATCTTTTTCAATGTGCTTACGATATTCGTTAAGGGTAGTTGCCCCTATCGCTTGTAATTCACCTCGAGATAAAGCCGGTTTGATAATGTTTGACGCATCCATCGAGCCTTCTGCAGAACCCGCACCGACGATTGTATGAAGTTCATCAATGAATAGGATAACATTGCCAACCTTACGAATTTCATCCATTACGGCTTTGATTCGTTCTTCAAATTGACCGCGATACTTAGTGCCGGCAACCATGAGAGCCAAATCAAGGGTAATGACTTTTTTGTCCAAAAGGATTTCCGGTACGCGTCCATGCGCGATTTCTTGAGCTAAGCCTTCGACGATAGCTGTTTTTCCTACGCCTGCCTCACCCAATAAAACAGGATTGTTTTTATTGCGACGGCATAAAATTTGAATAACACGCTCGATTTCTTCAGATCGTCCGATTACAGGGTCAAGTTTGTCTTCTTTAGCCATTTGGGTCATATCTCGACCAAATGCTTGTAAAGCCGGAGTTTTAGATCTGGTGCGTTGTCCTGGTTCGGGATGGATTGGTGTAGATTCGGGACTATCTTCTTCATCATTATCATTACCATGCATATCCATCGGACCATCATCGGTTTCCATTTGGAATTTTGGGCTCAAAACGTCGAGTAACTCTCGGCGTGTATGTTCCAAATCGAGTCCGAAATGTCTTAAAATTTGCCCGGCAAGTCCGTCTCCTTCTCGGATTAAGCCCAATAATAAATGCTCCGTACCTACATAAGTATGGTTCATTTCTTGAGCTTCTTTATTGGCGAGTGCGAGTACTTTTTTGACTCGGGGAGTGTAGGGAATACTGCCTTGTGGCGTAGGTGCATCGCCACGACCTATTTGTTGCTCAATCTGGGATCGGACGTCTTCGAGACCTACGCCCATGTTGTTCAATAAGTCAACTGCGACACCTTTACCTAATTTTAATAAACCTAATAAAATGTGTTCCGTGCCAATATAGCTATGGTTGAAGCGCTCGGCTTCTTTACGTGCCAGAGCCATTACTTGTTGCGCGCGTGATGTAAAATTATTCATAACATTAATTCTAGTCGTTAATGGTGAGCGAGAAACGTCCAAGATATTTTCTTACTATATCTGCTCGTAATATGTCTCTCGTTTCTGAAGTTAATGGTTGTGAAGATTGATTGCGTTGGATATGAGCCGGCTGTAGTTCTAAAATCAGACTGTTAATTTCTTTTAATAAACCAGGGTCTAGCATTTTTAGTGATGCGCCCAGTCTGACAAATGAAATAAGTCCTAGTGCCTCTTTGGTGGGCAAAATGGAGGCATTTGTTAGAATGCCAAAGGCACGTCCCACACGATCTTTAAGTGTGAGTGGTGCACCTTTTAAAAGTTGTTTGCGTGCATTCCATTCCTGATGGCATAAATCCGAGATAAAACGATTCATTTGTTCGATGATCGTCGGTTCGGTTTCGCCAAGAGTTGATTGATTGGATATTTGCACCAAATTGCCCGTAGCTTCCGTACCTTCTCCGTAAAGACCTCGGATGGTCATGTTAAGCTGGTGTGCGGCTTGCATGACCTTATTCATTTGTTCCGTGATGATTAGGCCGGGTAAGTGCAGCATGGCAGAGGCTCTCATGCCTGTGCCTAGGTTACTAGGGCAGGCCGTTAAGTATCCAAGTTGTGAATTGTATGCATAGGGGATTTTGGATTCCAATTCAGAATCAATCTTAGTAATACCCGTCCAAGCTCGTTTGAGTTGTAATCCGGGGTAGATTGCTTGAATACGGAAATGATCCTCTTCATTAAACATGATGCTCGACTGCTGATTTTTGCTGATCATCACGCCGCTGCTATCACCTCTAGCTGCCAATTCTCGAGAAATGAGATGCCGCTCGACTAAAAGTTGCTTGTTTTGTTGCTCCATGTTGGAGAGTTCAAAACAATAAGCCCCTTTCATTGCTGTTAAGGTACGTGCCGCATCGGTTGCTTGTTCCCAAATTTTAGCGCGTTCTTGCCTTGTGGCCCAGCCGGGGAAAGGTGTTTTATCTATGTTTCGGGCCAAGCGAATACGTGACGTCAAAACGATATCTCGATCGTCTTGCGAAGTAGTCATCCATTTGGCAGGAGTATTTAGAAGTTGTTCCATTAGCATAGGTGCAAAGGCGTTAAGTCTGAGACGACTCTTTAAGTGATTTGATGAGGTCTCGTAATTGAGCCGCTTTAGAATAATTTTCTGCCGAGATGGCAACTTTTAATTCTTGTTCGAGTTGTTGGATGGATTTTTGTTGGGTCTCACGGATATCTGCATGTACAGGCTTTTTACCATGATGTTCGGCAGCCGGTTGTATCTGCTCGACAATTGGTAAAATCTCTTCGGCAAATACTCGATAGCATTCACTACATCCAAGACGACCTACATTTTTATATTTTTCCAACGTAAAGGAACAAACAGGGCAGGTGGTTAAAGGTAAGGATTGGACGGGTGGTGCTTGATGCGATACTTGTGTCGTATCTTGAGACTCCATGGATTGTTGCAAGCTTGGGAAGATTTTTTCCGCCAAGTCAAAAGCACTGGGATCAAGCAAACCTTTTTCTTGTGCGCATTTGTTGCATAAGTAATACTTGCTTGATTTCCCATTGATAATTTGGGTCAGATACACCGTAGCTGGTGCGGAGCATATCTCACATTTATTCACAAAAGATATTATAAAGCGAAATTAGATTTTCGGCTAGATGTCAACGTGTCATTGATTGTCATGAAGACAAAGGAAAATTAAAGGATTCGATAGTTTAAACTTAAGGAATCACCCTTAAGTTATTTGGTTTTGTTTGTGGTTCTCTCCCTGTTTATTTTTCCATGTTGTTGTGAGTAAATAAGTGATAGTAAATATCGTACCTAAGACCAAAATGATGGTTGCACCGGGATGCCAACCTAAAGGGAATGATAGACAAAAAGCGATTAAAGAACCTACGCCCCCAATGATTCCCCCTCCCCAGAACAAATGAGATGGTTTATTCGAGATTAGATGCATCGTGGCTGCTGGCCCTACAAGCAGGCCGATCGTAAGGAAAGCTCCTACTGCTTGTAATGATGAAACCAAGACAAGGATGATCAGGGTAAATATACCATAACTGAGCCATCGGGTAGGTATGCCAAAAGTCTTAGCTATGGTTTCATCAAATAAATAAATAAGGATAGGACGTTGAAATAAAACGAGTACCGTGACGCTTATTAGGCTGATGAAAAAGGCTACCCATAGATCAAAGGATGAAAGACTCATGATTGAGCCAAATAACCAATCATCAATCTTTTGCTGTAGCCCTAATTGCACTAAAATTATGAAACCGCAGGCAAAAGCCGTCGTATGTAGGATGGATAGCGCCGTGTCTTGATGTATTTTTGAAGTGCGTGAGATGAATAATGAGCCTAATCCTACGAGAAGTGCCGCGATTACCGCACCACATAACAAACTCCACGATTGTAATCCGAAAATCAGCACAGCCAATGCAATGCCGGGTAATAGAGCACAGGAGAGTGTACCTATTTGCAAGGCAGATTTTTTCAATACAATCAAGCCGCTGACAAAGCCATTAGCAAAACCAATCATCACACAAGCAATCAATGAACGCTGGGCTATTGGTTCTTGCAAAAACTGTAAAAATTCGTTCATTTTATAGATGATAAACTTGTTTGATTGTTTGAGGTGTCAAAATCTCGGATGTTTTGCCAAAACCGATTTGATCTTTCTTTAATAACAAGGTTTGGTCGAATAATTCCGGCGCGGTAGCTAGATCGTGGTGTGAGGCGATGATTAAGCGACCTTCTTGAGCCAATGATTTAAGTAATTCTCCGAGTAATTGGCTGCTAGGTGAATCTAATCCGGTGAAAGGTTCGTCTAATAGAAGCACATGAGCTTCTTGAGCTAATGCTCGTGCAAGAAAGACTCTTTGTTGTTGCCCGCCTGATAATTCCGATATTTGTCTATCGATAAAATCTTGTAGTCCAAGTGAAACAATTGATTTTTGGACGATTTCATCATCATGTTTTTTCCATTTTCTCCACATTCCGATACTTGGGTAGCGTCCCATTTCAATCAGAGTCTTTACGGTGATAGGGAAGGACCAATCGATATCCGAGCGTTGTGGTAAGTAGGCAATTTCTTGTCGAGTTTCACATAAGGGACGTTGGTTCCAGAGTATTTCGCCGGAGTTTATTGGTATTAAACCTGCTAGGGCTTTAAGTAAGGTGGTTTTTCCTGCCCCATTTGGTCCCATGAGAGCCAAAGTATGACCGCAAGTCGTTTCAAAGGAGATGTTTGAAAGAGCGCAGATTTTCCCGTAATAAACGCTGAGATTATTGACGTTTAAAGTATGTTTCGCAGGATGGTTGGGTGGGCAACCCCAACAAATATGTTGATGCTCAGACATTATTTTGAGGTAAAGATATAGATATCGTGTAAGGAATCATCAGAGGACCATTTCGTTTCTGTAAGAGTGGCCTCTTTTTCCGGTTCCAGACTAATTGTTAATGCTGTGTTGGGAGTGCCTTTTGGCCATTTGGTGATGACTTCTAGAGAGTATGGCTTTTGTGGCGAAAGCATTACATCTGTCTCTTCTTGCAAATCGGGATGCTCATTCTTGTATATAACTCGATTATTTTGCTTGATGATTATCGAGTCTGCCTGATGAGCCATTTGGATGTTTAACCAAGCTGAAATTTCTTGTGTGACGGCAAGGTTTGGCTGCAGTCGTTCTATTTTTTTGCCGGGTTGGGTTATATGGAGCAAAGCATACCCAACCGCTAGAAAAACAAGAAGGCAGAGTAGTGTTTGACGGATAGGAGAGCTTTGCATAAATTATTCCTCGATTTTATCGGCCGGAGCTAATGCTTCTTTGATATTCTTGACGTTTGTTTGAAACATGGTTTCAAAAGTGTGTCCATCAGGTGCCAATCCATCGGTATTAAGAGGTTTGGCGATTTTCATTTGCATCGAATTGGCTAATTCAGTTAAAGATTTAGGATTCGAGGAGTATTCAGGGAAAACTACATCAATTTGTTGATTTTTGAGTTCCTTGAGTAATTTGGCAAGTCTCCCCGTAGTTCCTTCGTCCTCTCGGCTAATACCCTGTACGGATAATGATTGGAAATGATATTGCTTGCAAAAATGATTCATGGCGGCGTGACCTGTGACGATCATTCGTTTATCAGCCGGAATGGGAGCCATCTCTTTCTTGGCCCAAGTATCAAGTTGATCCATTTTTTTATTCCAATTTTTTAATCCTTGGTCGAAATCTTTCTTAAGCTCAGGGTGCAAGGTGTTGAGTTCCTTTACCAAGCTTCTAGCCGCTCTTTTCATATTATTGGGTGTGTGCCACCAGTGCGGATCATTTGGCCCATGTGAACAAGAACAGGTTTCTCCATGTACATGCTCATGATCGGCTTCTTCGTTTTTTAATGGATCTACTACCGGTACGTCGGGGATGGATGCACCTAAATCAATGAGTTTGGTCGTAGAACCTAATGATTCTTTTAATTTATTTAAATAAGGTTCTATATTTTTACCCGAAGCGAGTACGATTTGAGCTTTAGCTAATCCGTTTAAATCTTTAGGGTTTGGTTCAAAAGAATGTAAATTGCCATTTGGTTTAAGTAAATTGACAACAGTAACGTGTGAGCCACCAATTTGCTGAGCCATATCACCCAAGATCGGGTGTAAACTAGCTACAACAATAGGGGGTTTGGGCGCCTTTTCTTGCGCATAAGCTCCTAATAATCCAATCATCATACAGATTAATATAAGAAAGGCTCGACGTGTCATGGCTCTAAAATAAAAAAAGGAAGTATAGTTGGCAATATCACGTTGTGACTGCTAAACAATATTGTTTCTAAAAAGTGATATAAAAATATCCCTGATAAAATTACTTTTACCAGGGATATTGTAAAAAGTTAAGATTAACTATTAGAAGCTGTAACGATAGCCAATGCTGCCATTTACGCTGTTTTGCTTATTGCGGAAATCTGCATTTACTTCAGCAAATACGGAATTTCTTTCCGCTACCGGGATCATGACCGATCCACCAAGTTGCAGGGCGGTTTTACCTACTTTGGCACCGCGGATGTTTTGTGCAAAATCAGGTGTAGCCAAGAATGCGACATTACTTGTTGCGCGATCATCGCCCATATCTTGAGCTACGTTTGCGCGTAATTCGTATGTGCTTTCACGTCCGAACAAGTTGGATCCTCCCTGTTTGAGCCATCTTGCACCGGCTGCTAGGGTAGTCGTGGTCATTTTTTGCTCACCTACACGTAATCCTGCATTACCGGCACCGGTTTCATCATAGGAGTCCATTTGAGAATGGGCTACTGAAATGTTAACCAAAGGCTGTAAAATAGATGTCTTATCTTCATTCAAATCAATGGAATATGCTAATTCGTACATACCGCCGAAGCCTGAACCATTAGATTTGCCATGTGCTCGATATGAACCATCGCTATGAGAAACAGTACGGTTAAGTTTGCCCTCGCTCCACATTCCGGTAAGAATCAAGGAATGAGTCCATGCTTTGTTACGGAATTTCCCAAACAAATTCGCATAATACATATCCAGTTTACCATCAGCATAATCACTGGCACTTGCTTTCAAATCACCAAAACTGGCAGAAAAGGCAGCGCCAACGGTTAAACGCTCATTTAAATCAATATCGGTACCAATTGTGCCACCCCATGTGGTCAATCTGTATCCACTATCCGCTCCCGAGGAACTGAGGTCATTGTAACCGCCTGTACCTTGTGCCCAGAAGTTGAAGTAAGGCATTTCCTCATTGATGTATTGTTGGTTTACACCCATGTAAGTCATGCGGTTACGAATCAAACTCATTTGATCTTTTAATGCTTCTTGTTGTGCTAGGCCTAAACTTGTCACAGTAGAACCACCGGCAGCTTCCATTACGCGGGATGCTTCGGCGTAGTTGCCTAATGTAATGTTATTGGAGATGTTATCAGCCAATGCTCTCAAGTTGGAACCTACTGATGAAGCAATAGCGGAAGTATTGGCTAAAAGTAATTCTGACACTGCATTAGCATTGTAGCTTTGGGCACCTTTAGCGTAATAATTACCTTCGCGGCTATTACCGGTAAGGATAATATCTGAGCCGGAAGCACTCAATTTCCAATCATAGATCGTAGAAAGGAATCCCATCAATGGAATTTTACTAGAGTCCGAAATTGAAGCGGTACCTGTTTCTCCATTGATTAACACATACTCAAGCTGGTTTGCACCGGATGCTACGATGGATGATGCGTCGTAAGCTTTAACATTAATTTTAACATTATCACCGATAACGGCTGCTTGTTGTGTGGTCAATGTAGGGGAAACAATTTGTTCCGTATCGGTTGCTCCAAAGAAAATGGTTAATGAAGAACCTGCTTGCATATTGAGAGATGCGAGTTTTACATCTACGTAATGATTGGTTGACTTAACATTTGTATCATTACTACCAATTTGGAGATGACCATTAGCCTGTACTACGGTGTCTCCATATTGAGCTTGTGTTACACCATTTTGCAAAATCAATTTGCCGGATTGTACTTCCAAATCAACATTGGCATTCCCATCCATTTTTAATTCTTGGACGGAATTGCCGGTACCGGCAAGAACGATTTTAGAACCATTTGCTCCGGTGAGTGTTCCTTCAAAAATACTATTAGATGCACCAATGTTAAGGTGTTGCTTCCTAATGTTAGAGTTCCTTCGCCGGCGATACCGCCTACGGACTCATTTTTATCGAGACCCCATTGTCCTGATTGGGCAAGTTTAACAACAGTTTCAACATTTCCTCTTGTTCCATCAGCGCCAAGTGTGCCGCTGAATGAGCCTCCACCAATGCTAAACTGTCCGTTGACAAGAATGGTTCCTTGTCCTGATACATTTGCATTTAATATCGTATTGGCTGTTGCATTAAGAGCTAAGGTAGCTCCATTTGTAAATGAAATGTCTGTATTGGTGCCTGTGACTAATTCTTTAGCGGTAAGGGTAAGACCGGCTCCGGATAGAGTCATGTTTGTACCATTACCCATCGTAATATTGCCGGAAATCACAGAATTAACGGTTTGACCTGTCAATGCCTCGAAACCAAGAGTACCACCGGAAATAGTCACTGCTGACGCCGTAACCGTATTAGCTAAAATTAAACTAAAGTCACCGGTTTTATTGATGGCTGCGCTACCGGTAATGGTTCCAAAATATGTGGATGAATCATTCGAGGCGAACCCGCCTTGACTCAATTCTACCGTGAGACTTTCATTATTACCGGTATTGATTACTCCATCTTTGGAGCCACCTAATCCATTAACTTGTACTGTATTTATTCCTGCTATAGCAATGTCGATAACACCATTGTTGATCACAAATTGTTTGTCTGAAAAACCTTTAACATTATTAGAATCTACTAAAAGGCTGTTGCCATCATTTGAGATAATGATTTCATTCGTATTACCAACTTTTGTTAAGGTGACATTACCTCCATTTACGCCGGTAATCGTGTATAAGTATTTAAAAGCAGAGTAGGATGAGTTAATGGATAATTGATTGCTCAGATCATTAACATTGAGATCTCCGGACGTAACATTTAAGCTGATAGTCGGATCAAGAGTACCATTTAAAATAGTATCGGCTAAAGTATCGGTTAATTTTAATTCCAATATAGAGGAATTATCTACAGTTACCGATCCTGCTCCGATAGCCACGCTTCCTGCTCCGTTAACCATATTTGAGTTCAAGCAGATAATGTTGCTACCTGTAAGAGTCATATCACCAACAATACCATTGACGGTTGTCACTGTATCATTATTCATACCGGAAGTGATCGTACCGGTAAAACTTCCAATATTACCTAAAGAGATATTAGAAATTACCGTGGAAGCTCCTGTTTGGTTGATGTTAATGTGCCCAACAAAGTTGCCGGCATTTTGTAAATTACCATTAGTAATATTGATGGTGTTGGCTATGGATTGATTATTTAGATTCAAAACTGCTGTTTCTCCTAAAAGACTAACAGCGCCTGTACCTAATGATGTAGCCGTATTAGTTTGTACGGTTCCTGATAGAATATCCGTGCCACCACTATATGTATTGGCTGCTCCTAAAATGAGAGTTCCGGGGCCTTTGACGATCATCTTTCCTGATGCGGCGATAGGATCCCCTTCGTTTTGAGGGATAGTGCCATCGGATATCTGGCTATTTAAAGAAATGGTTACACCAATGCCTGTTCCTTTATTATCGCCTTCCAATGTATGATCTTGTTTTTCGGTGTCAAATATAGTGCCATAATCACCAACTAAAGTAATCATACCATTAGCAGCCCATGAATCAAGGGCTCCTATTATACCATTACCAAATCTAAAGACTGAACCGGTAGATGTTCTTCCTAATCCTTCAGCCCCTATATTAAGTCGTGCTGTTGCAGTGGTATCATATACTTTGGAAGTCAAACCTGTTTCAGCATCACGTACTTCTCCGATTCCTAGATTAAATATTGAAGTTGTATCCCCGTTTTGGCTATCATCTAAAATACCAACGACATTCATAATACCGGTGCCGGATAAATAAACATCAGCACTGCCATCTTTTGCCATAGTAAATTTATTAGCTAGTGCATTCACGATCCCTCCGGTGACATTGAGTGTTGGACGGAAAGTACCGCCATTCCATTCAGCTAAATATGAAGCACCTAATATATTTAATGTGCCTCCATCTACCTTGACATTAACGTATCTATTTTGAGTAGCTTGTGAGCTTAATGAAAAAGCACTATGGATATTCAGAATACCTGTACCGGTTAATTGATAGTGATCCTTGTTAGGAGTATTTGTGCCTTCATTACCTAATCGACCAACATTGGTGGTTCCGTCGCTGATTACAACTTGACCAGTAGTGATGGCAAAATTGTTATATCCGGTTTTATTCTCATTATATAAATTAAAATCACCATCTATTTTCAATAATGCCGATACTTTTAGTCCTGGATTACTGCCGGACATTAAAAAGGTAAAAATACTGCCCGACTGGAAGTGTGAGGCACCTAAATTGATATTGTTGCCCCCCGTTAATTCGATTTCCACTCCGGATCCAACTGTCCATTGATGGGATCCTCCCCATATATTCCAAAAAGGAATATTAGTCAGTTTGTAGTTTTCATCAGACGCCGCTCCCTCAGGTTTCATTATGATTAATTCATATTGGGGCGTCGTTGCTTGAGGAAATGATGGTGTTTCCGTAGGAATGGCTCCATCAACTAACCAGTTATTAACATTTTGCCAATCAGTATCATCAGCCCCTGTCCAAATATATTCAACAGCATGACCTTGAATCGCGGTAAACATAGAAACCCCTGCAATAGAGGTCAACATCCAATTTCGTAAAGATTTAGGTAAATGGATTTTCATAATCAATATAAAAATAAATCAGGTTATTATCATAACATTATCTGTTGAGAAAATGAACAAAATAATCAATTTATCTATATATTATTTAAATAATGTTCATAATAAAATATTTATGTGGTTTTTATTTGGTTCTAAAATGTTAGAGATGATGGGGTGTTTCCTATAAAATGGGTGGTAGGACATAAAATAATATTGGCATATTGATAAAAAGGCTACGGCATATCATTTATGCCGTAGCCTCTTAGTAAGAATCTCTAGTTTTCTAGAGAATATGAATTATTTTTTGATAATGCGCTTACCTTTAACTTTGATGCCTGTAGCAGCCGGATCCATCTTAACGTCTTTGATATGGAAAGTTGTGGTATTGTTTTCCTTATCTTGAGTCATTTTGATTTCAGCACCACCATCAATAAGGGTAGCTTTAGCCGGAGCTTCAAAGGTGCAAGGAATGGTCAATTCGTTGTTGTTTGGCTTAATGTAAGCAAACACGTAGGTCTCATCATCACCTTTGCGAGTCAAACGACCCCAGCTTAATTCGATATTAAGAGGGTTAGCGCGAGTGCCATAGATGCCTTCGCCATTCTTTTTCATCCAAGCACCGATTTCTTTGAAAAGTTTGGTGCTTTCTGCAGGAATAGAACCATCCGGAGCAGGTCCGATGTTAAGAAGGAAGTTACCACCACGGCTAACGGTATCAATCAATTCACGAATCAAGGTTTGGGAAGTTTTCCATTTTTGATTGTCAGCTGAATAGCCCCAGGTGCCATTAAGTGTTTGGCATGTTTCCCAGTCACCATTGATGCCTGTAGCAGGAACGTGGTGCTCTGCAGTGGAGTAGTCGCCCTTCCAAGTAGGGGTAACTTTAATACCGCCTTCGCTCAAATGGTTATCTGAGTGATATAATCTGTTGTTTTGGATAGCATTAGGGTTTTTGTCAAAAAGATTTTTCATCAATTTGGTTGCACCCCAAGCTTTGTCGCCTTGGAAGTTTGGTTGGCTAAAGTCCCACCATACAAGATCAACCGGTCCATAATTGGATGTAAGTGTATTGAAGATATTATAGAGATAATCTTTATACTTTTCGTGATTGCCAAATTGGCGCTTACCTTGTTTTTGGGCTTCATAATTACCATGTGGATATGAAATACCGGAACCGGTAGGATCATAATCAGGGTGAGTCCAATCTAATAACGAGAAATAGTAACCTGTTTTAACTCCATGTTTTCTGCAAGCTTCAGCATATTCTTTAACGATGTCGATGCCTTTAGTTTTTTTGGAGTTTAGGTCGTATTCTTTGGTGTCGTATAAATTGAAACCTTCGTGGTGACGGCTTGTTAAAACGGTATAAGCGCAACCGGCTTCTTTTGCTAATTTCACCCATTCTTCGGCTTTACCGGATTTAGGTGTAAACTTTGGTAAGGCTTCTTTAATATAAGTATCTGCATCAAGACCGGACATTTGCATGATCCATTCTACGCAACCATTGTACTTTTTGCCTAAAACTTCACCGCCTAAACCGGAATACAAACCATAGTGGATGAACATACCGAATTTGCCATCACGCCACCATTTCATACGTGCGTTACGAGCTTCTTCAGTTTCGGGTGGTGCGCCTTCACGAGCTAAGTCGTTAGTGTCGCCCATATCTCCAAGTTTGATTTTTTCAATGAAATCCATGTATGCCTTGGAGTTGGCACCACCTTGCATAATACCACCCATTGCCAAACGTTTGGCAGCGTCTTTCATATCAAGTTGCAATTTCAAAGCGTCTTTATATGCGCGTTTGAAGTTTGCTGGGCAAGTGTCTGGAGTTAGAGCCAAAACTGCTTTAAGTTGTTCGTTACTTTCAGCTTTTTTCAACAACTCAGTTAAGCCCATCATTGCCTTACTTAAATCTTCAGGTGTTTTGACGGTATTGAGCTCTTGTGTGGCTGATTTGAATAAATTATTCAAGGTATTAAAGCCTTCTTGATTTGGAGCCGCGCCATAAGACAGGGACATGCCACAAGCTAAGGCTAGAGCTAATTTAGTAATATTTGTGAATTTCATACAATCGTAACTACATACGTAGAAAAGATAATCTATCATGTTATTTGAGTCATTAAATGAAATTCTGTATTTTTTTTAAGAATGATATTTTTACTTGAACAAATTTTTCAAAAAATTTACCAAATAAGTATGAGAAAATTTTTGTGGGTTATTCCCATAATTTTGTTAATTGGTGGACTAGCTTGGTGGATTTATGAGGATGAATCTGAAAAGCCCATTGATGAGATAAAGTTATATGGGAATATTGATTTGCGTCAGGTAGATTTAGCTTTTTTATTATCTGAGCGAATTGATCAAGTTCTCGTGGATGAGGGGGATGTGGTAAAGGAAGGGCAAAAACTAGCATGTTTGGAAACGATTCGTCTACAACAAGCCGTAGATGAGGCTAAGGCGAATGCCACTGCAATGGAGCAGAATTACCTTAGAATTAAGCATGGTCCGAGACCGGAGGAGATTGATCAAGCTAAATCTAATGTTAATGCAGCAGAGGCAACCTTATCTAATGCTCAAATTCGTAGTAAACGTATGCTTGCTTTAGTAGCGTCAAATTCGGTTTCCAAACAAGAAGCTGATGATGCTCAAGCAAATGAGCGAGTAGCTGCCGCCAACTTAGACGTGGCACGCAAACAATTGGAGTTATTAGAAATAGGTTCTCGCATAGAAGATATCAATCAAGCATTAGCTCAATACCATCAAGCCGTAGCAACTCTCAATATACAGGAGCAACAATTAAAAGATGCTATTTTATATGCACCATCCGATGCCGTTGTCAGAAATCGGATATTGGAAAAGGGTGATATGGCATCACCTCAAAAACCGGTTTACAATTTATCTTTAAACAAGACCAAATGGGTGAGGGCGTATCTTACTGAAAAACAATTAGGACAAGTTCAACCGGGCTTTAAGGCAAAAGTTACTAATGATAGTTTCCCTAATGATTCATTTAATGGTCATATCGGTTTTATCTCTTCTGTAGCTGAGTTTACACCCAAAAATGTGGAAACGCCCGAATTACGAACCGATTTAGTGTATGAAGTGCGTGTTATCGTGGATGATCCGATGAATCGACTAAGATTGGGCGCTCCTGCAACCGTAACCATTTCATTAAACCAAGCCCCGGTAAAACCGGAATAAAGCAAATAATGGATGATGATACTCATGCGTTAATTGATTGCCGAAATGTTTGTAAAAATTTTACAAACCCGGCCGGAGATTTATTTGCTGCGGTTAATGAGGTAAAATTCCAGTTAAATCGAGGTGAAATTGTCGGGCTATTGGGTCCTGACGGTGCCGGTAAAACGACCTTAATTCGGCTATTAACCGGATTGATGAAGCCTCATTCGGGTAGTATTTCCGTATTAGGTCGAGATTCCGTGAAAAAATCACGGGAAATCCAGGCGATAATCGGTTATATGCCTCAGAAGTTTGGTTTGTATGAGGATTTGACCGTCATGGAAAACATGGAGCTATACGCTCGTTTACATGGATTGGAAGGTCAAGCTCGTGTTACACGATTTGCTCGCTTGTTGGAAATGACAAATTTGGCGAGGTTCACGACTCGTCGAGCAGGTAAATTATCAGGAGGGATGAAGCAGAAATTAGGTTTGTGTTGTTCTTTAGTTTCCAATCCGGATTTGATTTTACTTGATGAACCGACTGTGGGCGTTGACCCATTATCGAGAAAAGAACTATGGAGTATCTTAGAAGAGTGTGCCAAGGAAGATCACATGGGGATACTTGTAAGTACTTCTTACATGGATGAATCGGCGTATTGTTGCCGTACTTTGGTTATGTATGAGGGGCGTTTGCTAATGGATGCCCC
This sequence comes from Akkermansiaceae bacterium UBA7331, assembly GCA_002471255.1. Classification (GTDB taxonomy): domain Bacteria; phylum Verrucomicrobiota; class Verrucomicrobiia; order Verrucomicrobiales; family Akkermansiaceae; genus Akkermansia. The sequence goes on from DKPP01000001.1 coordinate 209,957, forward strand.
TCCTGCCGATGTCATTGGCTTAGCTCAAGACATGTGCGAGACATTACATACACCTGCTGATCTAAATGCTCGCCAGTTTCAGAGCCGATTATCTGCCCTTCCTGGGATTATTAATGCCACACCACAAGGCAATTTAGTACGTGTAGTTGTTCCTCCTCACCATGAAACGAGGAAGAAATTAGAAAAATTTTCTCCCGAACCCGCCATTCCTGATTTTTCCGATGGGTTTATGACCTTGTTATCCAAACATATGGATATTTCCTTAAAGGATGCTCCGCTCATGGACATGGGGCAAATCAATAATACCGATCGAGATGAGACTGTTATCGACGTACATGATCTGGTCAAAAAATTTGGTGATTTTATCGCTGTTAATCATGTTAGTTTTTCAGTGAAGAGAGGACACGTGTTTGGCTTGCTTGGGCCAAATGGTGCCGGTAAAAGTACGACATTTAGAATGCTGTGTGGATTATTACCTGCAAGTGGGGGGACTCTGACTGTAGTCGGTGAAAATTTAAGAACGGCGGCAGCTCGTGCCCGCCGTAAAATTGGGTATGTTTCTCAAAATTACGCTATGTATGGAATGCTCACTGCGCGTCAAAATTTGGACTTTTTTGCAGGAGCGTATGGCATGAGGGGCAAGATTAAAATTGATTCTATTTCGCGTGTGGAAAATGAGTTTTCTTTAACGCCCTATATGAATGCTCAAGCGGCCCATTTGCCCGGAGGGTATAAACAAAGATTAAGTATGGCTTGTAGCCTTTTGCATTCTCCTGAGATTTTGTTCTTAGATGAGCCGACATCCGGTGCTGACCCATTAGCTAGACGAGATTTTTGGATACGTATCAATGATTTATCGGAGCGGGGTGTTACGGTGATCATCACAACCCACTTTTTGGGCGAAGCGGAGTTCTGCGATAATATGCTCATTATGATGGATGGTATGATGTTGGCTGAAGGTACTCCTGATGACATCCGTCAATATGCCTCACCTAGACCCGATGGGCAACCTGCTGCACTTGAAGATGCTTTTTTAGCGATTACTAAGGCTTATAAAGAAAAAGCCGAGAAAGGAGGAGACTCTTGATTGCTTCATTGAAAAGAATTGCCGCGCTAATTATCAAGGAACTGCATCAAGTGATGCGAGATCCCGGCAATATTGGTATTGCCGTCATTTTGCCTGCTTTATTGTTATTGTTATTTGGCTACGGCATGAGTATGGATGTGAAAAATGTGCGTGTAGCCTTTTTTAGCGGACCTATTTCATCTGAATTGACTAATTTAGAATCGAGATTTGCCCTATCCAGATATTTTCAGACACAACGGGTATATTCGACTCATGAGGCGCAAGAATTATTAAACTCTCATGCTGTGGATGCCATTGTGAGCTTGCAAAGTTCTGCTCCTAATACTCTTGAAGGAGGTACGACTCATGTGCAAATTATTATCAATGGGGTAAATGCCAACCAAGCCACATTAATTCGTAATTATTTGCAATCTATTATTTCCAATTGGGCTAATGAACTATCTTCCAATGGAGAACCATTGATTGATTTACAAACTCGTGTCAGATTTAATGAAGCAAACGATAGCCATTATTATTTGGTTCCCGGTGTGATTGTTACGATTATGACCATGATCGGAGCTCTTTTGACGTCATTAGTGATGGCGCGTGAATATGAACGGGGTACATTGGAGAGCATCTTTGTTACTCCCGTACGTAGCGGAGAGATTTTAACGGCGAAGGCAGTGACGAATTTTTTGTTAGGAATGGTTAGTTTGGCTATTTCTTTGATTTTTGCAGTATTTGTATTTGATATTCCTCTAAGGGGTTCTCTATGGTTATTATTGTCGGTTTCCTCTTTGTTTTTAGTCGTTGCGTTAGGTCTTGGTTTAGTGATTTCAACCATTGCCAAAAATCAGTTTATCGCGTGTCAACTTGCCATTATGGGGACATTTATGCCTGCATTGATGCTGTCCGGCTTTTTATACGATATTTTAAATATGCCGGCAGCCGTGCGTGTCGTTACCTATCTTATTCCGGCACGATATTATGTTTCCTTATTACAAACCATATTCTTAGCAGGCAATATTTGGTCTGTTATCGTACCCTGTTGTATTGTATTGGGCGTATTTGCCATCGCATTTATGACCATAGCCCGTTTGAAAGCTCCTAAATCCTTAGAATGAATATATGGACCTCTTAGTCAGATTGTTTTCTTTAGTGAAAAAAGAGCTGCTCGCCGTCATGCGTGATAAAAAAAGTCGTATGGCTCTATTGATACCTCCTTTAATTCAAATCTGTATTTTTGGATATGCGGCTACCTTAAACGTTACTCGCGTACCTTATGCCGTCTTGGATAATGACCGAGGAGAGTTGGCTACAAGATATCTTGCCAAGTTAGAAGGGTGTGGCATTTTTCAACCTTATGCCTATGTAAATTCTGAAAAAGAATTAAATGAATTAATCGATTCGAAAAAAGCGGTCGTAGCTGTCAACATTCCTTCAGACTTTTCGCGGAACATAGAAGTTGGTAATCCTGCTTCAATCCAAATCATAGCGGATGGTAGAAACTCTAATACGGCAGCTATTGCTCTAAGTTACGCACGCCAAATCGCTAATACTTATGGTTCGGAGATTATCCAGAATCGAGGTATTAATTTTCCTATACAGATTGATGATAGATCATGGTTTAACCCTAATTTGATAACGCGATGGTTTGTCGTTCCCGGTTTAATTGCCGTGTTGGTTTTGATTAACTCCGTATTATCCGGTGCGCTATCTATTGCCCGTGAAAGAGAGGAGGGTACCTTTGATCAGCTTTTAGTATCACCTTTTACTCCTTTGGAGATTTTAGCAGGTAAAGGATTATCAACTTTAGTGACCGGAAGTATTCAGGCAATTTTTGTTGTTCTGGTGACGATGTTTTGGTTTAAGATTCCATTTCAGGGTTCTCTTTGGCTATTATGTGGCGCGATATTATTATTCATTATTGCAGCAGCAGCTATCGGTTTATGTATTTCTTCATTTGCTAATTCTTTGCAACAGGCAATTGTCGGCACCTTCCTGTTAATCGTACCTATGGTGATGCTATCCGGATTTGCCACTCCGATATCCAGTATGCCTGATTTCTTTCAAGATTTGACTCTTTTTAATCCCATGAGATATGGATTAGAGATTATTCAACGAATCTTTTTAGAGGGCGCAGGTATTCACGATTTATGGCGTTTATTTGCTGCGATTATTTCAGTAACGGTTGTGGCTATATTGGCGGCTATTTTTTCTTTTCATCATAAGATGTATTGATTTAATTCTGATATACTTTAGTTTATGTATATTCACATGTTGTGAATTTGTAATCAAATTACCTAAATATCATGAAAAGAAACGTTATCTTGATGATGTCTGTTTTAGGCAGCTTAACGATGGGTGCTTTAGCCGAAGAATCTAAAATAGCACTAAAATCATACGAAGTGAAGTTGGACTTGCCTAAAGAATTCCCCAAATCTAAGTTTATGGATAAAGCGGGGATTAGCTTAAACTATACTGTTTTATTGCCAAAAGGTCAGCAAATCTTAAAGTCCGATGGTAAATCGACTCTTGATGCCAAGGATGCTTCGGGTAAAAAAATTAAGGCAGAAGTAGATGGCTTTTTTATAAAAGCAAATGATGATGCTCCTAATTCTGCTGTTGTTTCCGTAGAAGTTTCAGGCAAGGTGGCAAATGGCCCTTTAACGATTAAAGGCGATATTCCTTTGATGGTGGCAAGTGGCACCAAGGATTTCCCTACACAAGAGCTTAAAACTAAAGTTGGCTCTAAGATCAACATTCAAGATATGGAGGTCAAAGTAGAAAAGCCGGATTCCATGATGTTTTTTGGAAATAAAGATGAGAGCTATATGCTTTGTTTATCATTCGTTAATAAACTCAATGTTGCAGATATTTCTTTCTTAAATGATGAAAATAAGCCTATTAAGGTGAAATGCGTCAGCAGTTCTGCATTTGGCTCAGGAACCGACGCTAAAATATCGAAAGCTTTCGAATTCCCAACGAAAGTACCACCTACACTTAAAGTTGTTTTCTCTACATGGCTTGGGGAAAAGGAAGTCAAAGTGCCTATCAATTCCACGATTACAATCGATACGGGAAAATAATTAATCCATTTTATTAAACTTATTCACCATCGGATTGAATCGTGTGCCCATCTTTTTTGAGTTTACCAAAGTTTGGGGTTGCACGTTCATTCCATGGTGAAGATGACTTGTATCGTTCTGTTCCGCTAGGTTGATAAGAATTCGTCCATTTTGGAGCAATATTTTTTGCATTCCATTCATTCCAAGCCTCATCAAGTCTCTTACAAATGAGCGGCTCTTCTTTAATGATATTGTGCTTCTCGTAAGGGTCCTGTTTTAAATTAAATAATAGACTTGACTTGCCATCTATGAGTATTAATTTCCACTCCGCATCTCTGATGGCTCCTACAGGCGATTGTCGCCAATAGATGTAACGGTCTTTAATAACGCCTTCTCCTTGTTTAAAGGCCGGCAATAAGTTGATGCCGTCCAAATCTTTAGGAATATTTAAACCGGCTGCAGCCAAGGAAGTGCTGGCTATATCTAAGGATGATATTGGTTTGTTCCATTCTTGATGGCGTATTATTTGCGGCCATGAGACGCTAAATGCAACTTTTACGCCACCTTCGAATAAGGTGCCTTTTTTATTTCTTAGTCCTGCATTATCAAAATTCCAATAAGGACCGGCACCATTGTCGTTGATAAACCAAATCAGCGTATTGTCCCATTGACCTCGATCTTTAATGGCTGTGAGGATTTTTTGCACATTTTCATCAAGGCTTGTCTGCATGGCTGCTAATGTACGTCTTTGCTTGTCTTGTATGTCCGGAAATTTTTGTTCGTAACCGGGTTTTGACTGCATAGGGGAGTGAGGACAATTAAAGGCAATATAAGCGAAAAAAGGTTTGTTATTGGGAGCTTTTTTGATGTATTGAACGGCTTCTTGCCCGATGGCATCCGTCAGATATGTAGCAAGTTTTTCATTGGTGCCATTTCTGTTTAGACTTATTTCAAGATTTTTTGGAGTTTTGTCTTCTTGTAGGTAGGATCGTGAGCCTCCCAAAAATCCCCAGAAATGATCAAAACCTCGATCATTGGGTGTTTGCCATTTGACGTGCCCTAAGTGCCATTTACCAAAGGCCGCTGTTTGATAGCCGGCTTTTTGTAATCTCTCTGCCAAACTGATAGCAGGAAGTCCTTCTTTCCATTGATCGCCTAAAGGGGGATTAAATTCATGACCGATACGAGAAACGTATTTTCCCGATAAAAGACCTGCTCGAGATGGGCTACATACGGATGCCGCGACGTAGCCATTATTAAATTTGATGCCTGATGAAGCAATCGAATCAATTGCCGGAGTCTTAAAATCTTTGCATCCCGAAAAACCAAAATCCGCGTAACCACCATCATCCGAAACGATGATTACAATATTGGGTTGCTGTGTAGCAAATGCGAACTGAAGCGATGAATAGGCGATAAAGCCGGCTATTAGTTTAATCATGGACGTAATGTGTTAATTGAGTTCCTCCCGAGCTATGATCGATGAAATGATGCTTAATAATGAAATCTTAAGACTGCTCATGTATATTAATATGATACGAGATTATCCTTTAGGTTCTTTCCGATTGGTTATTTTCATCTCTTATACGATGGTAAATTTCAATATAAGATTGCCGTATTACCTAAAGAAATGTAAGAATAGGGCTCGCCCAAGCTAAAAGAAAAATATGAAGAAAGTTTTTGTCTCCGGTTGCTATGATATTGTCCATGCAGGACATTTACAGTTTTTTGAAGAAGCAAAAGCTTTGGGCGATTATTTGATCGTATCTTTTGCCTCGGAAGATGTCTTGTGGCACCACAAAAAACGTAAACCTTCCATTCCTGATGAGCATAAGAAGGCTCTTTTAGAAAATTTTAGAATGGTGGATAAAGTTTATGTTGGTCAATGCCATAAATTAGGTTTGGATTTTGAAGAAGATTTTTTAGCGGAGCGTCCTGATATTTTGGCGGTCACTGAGGATGATCAATATGCCGAAATCAAAAAAGAATTGTGTAAGCAAATTGGCGCACAATATGTTGTTTTGCCTAAAACACCACCTCGTTTTGCCCCGGTATCGACTACGATGCTTGTTAACCGCATTAAAGCTCCTAATTCAGTCCCTTTACGTGTGGATTTTGCCGGTGGTTGGCTTGATGTGCCACGTCATGCGAAAGAAGGTTCCTATATTGTAAATTGTGCTATTACTCCTTTTGTTTCATTGGCGGAGTGGCCTTATGAAAAGCGTGCCGGATTAGGTGGAAGTGGGGCCTGGGCGATGTTAGAAGGTAGAGACCCTGTACAATCGGAGCTGAATTTAGGTGTCGGTTGGCAAGATCCGGCCGTAATTGCCGAAACCGGTTTATGTGTCTGGCGATCGGGATTATCTCCTGTTTTAGATGTTAAAAGTACAGGCGATTTCCTTAATGGTAAGATGGCTATTTATTACACAGGAGAGAGCCATGATACCCCTGCTGTAGCTGATAATTTACGTGATTATAATCGTATTGCACAATCATCGATCATTGCTCGTACCGGAGTTTTAGACCGTGATATCAATGTATTGGCCGCAGGCGTGGCTTTATATTACAGTGTGCAGTTGGATGAAGGAATGTCTCCCTTACCTGAAATCGAACATTCTCTGTGTCGTAAATACCTTGGTGGTGGACATGGAGGCTACGCTCTGTATTTATTCCCGTCACAGGATGCTAGAGATGCAGCTGTGAATGCTTGTGAGCAAATGCTTGCAGTAGAGCCGTACTGCAAGACTTTATTTTAAGCCATTATTGGCCGGTATTTGCCTTTTTCGTACTAAAGCAAAAGGCAATACCAAATGTGATCAATGTACCAAAAGTCACTCTCCAAGGAAAAGCGATACTTGGAATGTACTTTGTAATTTCTTCCGGTAACGGTATCAATCCACTGATAAGAAAGATAATAACAAAACTGGTAACCATTCCGATCGCGTTACCTAGATCATTACCACGTCGCTTGGTAAGCATACCTAGTAAAAAGACCCCTAATAAGGCACCATAGGTATAACCGAAAATACCTAATGCAATCGGGATAATGCGAGCTTCTTTGTTATGTACTACGTACCATGCCGTAAATGCACCTACTATAATAAGCAATACCGCAAAAAGTACGGTAGATCCTTTAGCTGCTAAAAGAAGTTCGCGCTGGGATGCTTTTGGTCGTAGGACATCTTGATACCAGTCTTTAGTTGCCGTAGTAGCCAAGGAGTTTAAAGCGGTAGATAGAGATCCCATAGCCGTCGCTAAAAGACCTGCCACTAGCAAACCACGGATGCCCGGTGGTAAACTATAAATAATAAAATGTGGGAAAATTTCGATGTTTTGAATGCCTGCGGGCAAATCTCCGGGGTTATGTTGATAAAAGACATAGAGCAAAATACCGGTAAATACAAATGTGCAAACGATCGGTAAATCGACTAAACCGGATAAAATAACGGCTTTGGCACCGGTTTGTGAATTTTTAGCGGAAAGCATTCGTTGTACCATATCTTGGTCCGTGCCATGTGTCGCCATAGCGATAAAAGTAGCACCTAAGAAGGCGGACCAAATGGTATATTCATTGCCCAATATGCTAAGAATTTGATCCTTGAATGAGCCTGATTCACTAAGACCCAATGAGAAAAACTTCCAATCGGAATCATGATTCATAGAGGCGGAAATAGACTCCCATCCTCCCGGAATGGCCGTATATAAAACAATTAAAGCGGAAATAATCGATACGGCTAAAACGATAGCCTGCAGTACATCCGTCCAAACAACCGCTTTCAAACCGCCAATTGCGGTATATATGGTCGTAGCTACGGTAATAATGATAAGGGAACCTATGTAAAGAATGACGGTATTCTCATCGGTAACAGAATCACCGGTTATAAACTTATAGGCAACTACCAATAAAATGCCTGCAAAATAAAGACGTGCACCACTGGCTAATACACGACTGATTAAGAAAATCATCGAAGCCATTCTTCTAGTCAATAGACCGAAGCGTTTTTCGAGATATTCATAAATAGAGACTACATTATAGTCATAGTAGGGCTTTAAGAAAAGTTTACCAACGATAATACGCCCGATGATGGCACCTATACATAATTGGGCATAGGTAAAGTTTCTCATTTCAAAACCTTCGCCCGGAGCTCCCAAAAATGTCGCAGCACTAATTTCAGCTGCTAAGATGGAAGCTAAAATTGCCCACCAAGGCATGGTTCTATTTCCTAAAGCATAATCTTCCAATGAGGTTTGTTTACGTCCTGCGTAAATGCCAATAGAGAAGATGGCTATGAAATAGATAAGTATAACTATCGAGTCGGTAATCATGAGATGAATAGAGAAAAATCCCCTCTTGGAGATGGCTCACAAGAGGGGAGTGAAGAATGTTTTAGTGATTAAACGCGATGGCTCTTGTATTCCATAGCTGCTGCGACTAAGCCACTGAATAATGGGTGAGCGCGGTTAGGTGCAGATTGGAACTCAGGGTGATATTGACAAGCAATGAAAAATGGGTGAGCCGGTAATTCTACGACTTCTACCAAGCCTGTCTCATCATTTGTGGCACTGATTTTTAAACCGGCAGCTTCAATTTGTTCGCGGAAGTTTGGATTAAACTCATAGCGGTGACGGTGTCTTTCGCTGATTACTGATTTACCGTAAAGCTTATGAGCTAAGGATTTATTGGAAATGATGGCGGTATAAGCACCCAATCTCATGGTTGCACCCATATTTTCAATACCTTTTTGTTCTTCTTGTAAGCAAATGACCGGATGCTTAGATTCTTTATTAAACTCGGTAGAGTTAGCATCTTTCATGTTACAAATGCTACGTGCAAACTCAATCACGGCAACTTGCATACCTAAGCAGATACCCATGAATGGGATATTGTTTTCGCGAGCATATTGCACAGCCTGGATCTTACCTTCGATACCGCGATCGCCAAAGCCACCCGGAACAAGAATACCATCAACAGAGCCAATAACTTCCTTAGCCCCTTTGTCCTCGATGTCTTCAGCATCGATACGAACGATTTCTACTCGAGCATCATTTTCCGCACCTGCATGGGTAAAGGATTCGTAAATGGATTTATATGCATCTTGCAAAGCAATATATTTACCAACTACTGCAATACGTACCGAATGACTTGGGCTGACAACTCTGCCAACATATCTTTGCCAATCGGAAAGATTAGGAGAAGGGATGTCTAAGTGTAAAATCTTAGCTACGATGCGATCGATTTTATCTTGGCTTAAATCAAGTGGGCATTCATAGATTGTGTTCTTCACATCACGGAAGGCGATCACGTTACGTGCTTCCACATTACAGAACATTGCGATTTTGCGACGTTCTTCTTCGCTCATGTCGTATTCGGTACGGCAGATGATAACGTCCGGTTGGATACCGATTTCACGAAGTTTTGCTACAGATTGTTGTGTAGGCTTGGTCTTCATTTCACCGGCTGCCTTGATGTAAGGGAGAAGAGTGACGTGGATAAAGCAAACGTTTTCACGACCTACTTCTAATGCAAATTGACGAAGAGCTTCAAGGAAGATATGACCTTCCATGTCACCTACCGTACCACCGATTTCAGTAATCAAGATATCGACGTCGGACTTATCGGTCACTTCATAGAGGCGATTCTTAATTTCATCAGTTACGTGTGGGATGTATTGCACTGTTTTGCCTAAATAATCGCCACGTCGTTCCTTTTTCAAAACGTTCTCGAATACTTGACCTGAGGTTAAGTTATTTAAACGAGAAAGATTGCAATGAACAAAACGCTCATAGTGACCCAAGTCAAGGTCAGTTTCAGCACCATCATTCAATACGTAAACTTCACCGTGTTGGAATGGGCTCATCGTGCCCGGATCCACATTCAAATAGGGGTCGAATTTTTGAAGGCTTACTTTAAGACCACAGCGCTCAAGCAATGTGCCAATTGACGCTGCTGCTAAACCTTTACCTAATGAGGATACGACGCCACCTGTTACGAAGATATATTTCATGTTGTTACTAATTACTAGATGATTGTTGCTGAATTAAAATTTGTTCTACTTGATCGGCTTGTTCCGGAGTATCTACTCCGATACCGAAGTCTTGTGTGATAATCACTTTGATTTTTGCACCGTTTTCCAATGCGCGAAGTTGTTCTAAGGATTCTGTTTGTTCCAGCGGGGTTGGTTCCCAGCGAACATAGTTTTCTAAGAAATCTCTACGATAGGCATAGACACCCAAATGTCTCAAGAACGGGGTGATAATAGGGTTGCGGGCAAAAGGTATTGGACTACGAGAAAAATATAGCGCCTCATCCTTTTGGTTGAGTACGACCTTAACGATATTTGGATTAGTGATATCTTCCTCTTCGGTAATCGGGCACGCTACCGTAGCCATGGATAGGCTTTCATCCAATAATAAGGATGTTGCTAAATTATCAATCAGTTCAGGCTCGATTAAAGGTTCGTCACCTTGAATATTGATGATATGCGTTGCTTCAGGGATGTGTGTAACGGCTTCTGCCAAACGATCACTTCCACTTGGATGATCCGGTGAAGTCATAATCACTTCCGCTCCGAATTGCTTGGCTACTTGTTCGATACGTTCATCATCGGTAGCGATAGCTATACGATTGAGAGATTTGCATTGTTGCACTCTTTCCCATACGTGTTGAATTAGCGGTTTGCCTGCGATGATGTGTAATGGCTTCCCTGGAAAACGAGAAGAGCCCCATCGTGCCGGAATAAGGCCGACTACGAAATGTGAATTGGTTACGCCCATGAATACTATATATGTTCGAAAGACACTAGCAGGTTTTCAATGCGTAGTCCAGTCTCAAGCTTGAAAAAGTTGAGTTAGTTTGAGACATCTTTTGTCATTACATTGTGGCCTAAGCGATTTGCTTAGGATTTCTTTTAGGTAGATAATCGAGGTAAGTTTTTTAATCTTCGCTAGGGAAGAAAATTAATGAGTTTTTTTTGCTTTCAGTTATTTTGATTGATTGAGGAAAATATTTTACATAGGTGCCGGAATTGAATGAAACAAAAGGAAAACGCTTTTGTGGATTGAAAAAGGGTAAACCTATTTGAGTGCAATTTTCCTGTACTTTTAGCGATTTGTTGCCGATTTTGAAATAATCATAATCATTTTTATTGCCATAATATCTAACCGGTTGCGATGATTGGGCATTTTCGTTGACATAAATTTCGATCAATTTGGCCGGGTCGGATACGGTTTGCGTTGATTGGCAAGAAATAACTAGAAATGAAAGGGTAACAAGCATGATGCCGTATAATGCCTTTTGCTTGAGTGGGATAATAAGTGTTTTGTTATTCATTAGGTGATTTTGATGTATTTTATCTTAATTCTTGTTACCTCTATTAATGGTTATTTCCAAAAAAGGCAATTTTAATGTCAATGTGTCTTGATTATTGTGAAATCGAGTTTTTATAGCGAAGTTTTGGCTGATAGATCTTTTTTTGGGTGCAGATTCATCCCACACTTGTAGGCTGACTAGAATCCCCCATCCGTTTCCTCTAAAAAAACAATCTCAGTCGAATACACTATTCCTGCTATTTCATAATCATCGACTATTGGGTAAATGCCTGAATAGTGCTCCTTTGATAACTGCGCTATATATGATTTTTTAATGGTAATAAACGCACGTTTCAAGGAAATATCAAATTTTCTGTTCATAGTGGTTTACATGGTTTTTGAGTATAATGTTCTAAAAAAGAACAATAAAGCCATTGATGCTACACGAAATTCATGTGAAGTGTTTCCCTCTATGGAGCACAGTGATTTATTTCCATAGAGGAAAAAGCTAATTTTACTCTTTTTTTCAGTATGCAAAATAATAGGGTGGTTTCTTATATTCCAATTCCAATAGGCGGAGTCCCCATCAGGTAAAATGATCAGGCCTTTTTTGGATATAGTCATTGTTGTATTTGATGATTTACAGGAGTAATCCCTTCTATATGGTCGGCATACCAGACTTATCCATTCCTCAAGAGTTTTTTTCGTTAGTGTCTTATCCGGCTTAAACTGATAACAGATGTCATTAGCGTCTTGGAGCGTGAATTCAACGACAAAAGGGTCGTTGGTGAATAGAGATTGGTCGTAAGCAGTGGCTACGTAATCATCTTTGACTATGAAACGCATTTCATTTGTCTTGTCGTGCGTCCCATCATGATATTGTCCTTCAACGATTAGATATTTACTGTGAGCCTCTCTTAATTTTTTCGTAAGTAACAGCTCTTTATCTTTTTGGAATGTTCTAAAACTACAAGAGAATGTAAATATCACTGCACATAATACGTACGTTGACAATATAGGTAGTGTTTGTTCCCAATTTTTAACAATCAATAAATAAGATGCAAAAATGAAAGGCATTCCCAATACTTGGAGTATAAGCCATGCAATCCAATTGATTCTTAAGTGATAAATGCAATAAAAGGGTATAATCAAGCCGAATAGAGAAATAATCCAGTAAGTTAATCCTAGATATTCAAAAGGTAACAATAGGGCAAATAGAACGCACGCAATGATGAAAAAGATATTTTTCATTAGCTTTGGCCAAAATTGGGTATTTTGTATTCTTTTAGATTCTCTTTAGCCCAAGTATCGAACATTTTAATCGCAAATTCGTGGTCTTGTTGTGAAAATTTTGTTCCTGTATATCGTGATAGAATTAATATTGGCGTATAATTTTCTAAAAAAGTCAATACAATGCTAATATCATATTTGTTAAATTGTATTGATAATCTATCGTTAAATGTTTCTAGTTGCTTTAATGGTACGTTTTGCCATTGAATTGTTTTGCTGATAAGCGTATTTACTTCTATCACATCACCTTCTAAATAATATGATTTTGTATATTTCAGACCAAAAGTAACAAAAACTGCAAGAAATACAAATGTGACGATACACGTTATGGTGAATATTTTCATAAAAAATATTTATTCTAAATTTTTATTTTTACGAGAATTATACAAACTATGAATAAAATCATCTAAAAGTGGTAACAATTTATTTTCATCAGATATTGGTATCTCTTTAAATGGACGTTTAATGATAATGTACTCGTACGTGTAAGAAGATGTAGGGACAAAATAGATGTCTAAATTTGGTAATTCGTTTTGGATTTTTCCATTAAATTTGGACAACTGTTCAAGTGTGGCATCGTCCCAATCTATAGGGGGAGTTTGATAGATCGTATAACTGTATATATCAGCCTCATCACGGTGTGTTGTATAATAACGAGTTAAAAAAATAATAAACAAAATTACAAAAACGCCTGTTGGTAAAAATAAAATGATATATTTTTTCATTTTCGCGTAGTTTTCTCAATCAATAAGATATTATTTTTCTAAACCAAGAATTTCGCGAATAGTACTCAAACTTCCGGTGTTTAAAATATCATCAACATCATCAACCTTAGTTATTTTTTTAGTCGATTGATTATCTCCATCGCCGGTGAAATACTCTTGATCTCTTTTAGTGTTGGGATATTTCAAGAAGATAATTAAGTCCTTTAGTGCAGGTGATATATCCTTGTCATTAAATAAGGTTCGAATTGGTTCTTGCTTGTCATTATCCGTATAAGTTACCTCAAGAGTAATGCCATAACCCTTATTTGATTTCTTCGTGCAATTTTTACAAAGAGTGGATGCATCAACAGCAAATTTGATGTGATAAGGCTGTCCTAATCGGTTAAGTTCTTTGATTGTTGACGCTCCCTCTTCTTTGTACCATTCGATTGCATAATACTGGTTTGAATCTATATGTGAATAGACTGTTTTCGCGGCACAGTGTGGACATACGAAGGTTTGTTTGTTTTCAGGGTATTTCATAGCTACGGCATAACACATGGCTATCATTGAATCATCAATCTTCGATTCTAATTTATTCAACCGCTTATTTAAAATGGATGCCGGCGTAGTGGGTTCGGGGGTACATGAGGACAATACGCTTAAACCTGCTGCCGTAGCTGTCAGTTTCGCTATGTCTTGGAATGATAATGGCTTTTTCATTTGCAGTAATTGTGTTATTAAAAAATTTTATAGTTAAATTCTAAGAAGGCAAAATCGGAATTAATCGATTTCGAAAATGGTTTCGAGTGTAATCGTGCCCGGATCTTCTCCGTTAATCTTACCTGTGCATATATAGGCCGCTTCTCGGCAACCACCATCACATGACGATGTATGTGGGCAATTAGTACATTCTTCGGGTAAATTATTGCCAAAAATATAGCTTCTCCAATGAGGGTGGTTAATAGCTTGCGCCCAGTCTCTCCAATGGACAATTTCAATGGGTGAGTGATTACATGTTCTCAACATTCCTGCGGGACTAACGGCAAAGAACCCTGTGGCTGCTCCGCAATTCGTGCTGAGTTTTAATCGATTGAGTCCATGTTCAAATGCCGGTGCTGCTAGACAATATGGATATTCCGTGCCCACATGACCATTTTTACCTGCTTTTGTTAAAATTTGATCGACTATGATTGGTACGGCTGCGATTTGTTCGGAGCTTAACTCTAAATTTCGGTGCTGAAGTCCTCGTCCTCCGGGTAAAAAACGATTAATTAAGATATTGTCAGCTCCGGCATTTAAAGCTTGAGTAACGGTTTCACCTAATTCGAAAAAATTTTCTGATGTAGCAGTAATTGCCGCCGTGACAGGTACTCCTAATTCGTTGGCTCGTTTATACCAGTTTAATAAATGTTGTGCTGTCGTTCCTCCGCACGTATGCTGTTCAAAGGTGCTGAAGCCCGGTAAACTCATACTTAGATGGATGCCTAACTCTTTGCAGAAGTAGAGAACCTCATCTGACATTATTTTACCATTGCTTAACATAACTAATTCAGGTTTCCCCTCTCTGAAACTTAATTCATTTGTTTGTTCATCAAGCTCCATACGATAAACCGTGAGATTTGAGGCAAACCTAACGATTTCCTCCCAGCCTTTCTTGAGTAACATCTCACCACCTGTGAAAGAAAAAGTCGTTACTCCTGCTTCTGCCAATGCTTTGAGGCATTCTTTCCACTCATTGACGCCCATTTCTGTTTTCTCTTTGATCATGTCCGCATACCAAGGACATGAGCAAAAACGGCAGGCGTGATTACAGGCAAATGTTAATTCTATGGCGGCCACGTTTGGTAAAAATGATCGGGCTGTAAGTGACATGAGGTAAGGGTGATTGAGTTGTTAAGCGTAAAAGTATGTAGCTTAGATTAGCTGTTTTATGTACTATACCTGAATTGTTTATTAAGTCGAAAGATTTATTAATTATTAGAAATGTCTAACTATTTTTCAATATGCCTTGCCATGTAAGTTAGTCTATGCTAACAATTCGTCAGCCAATAATAAAATATGAAAAAATCAGGAGCTTCAAAAGTACGTAAAACGATGCGCGCATTGCATCGCGATTTAGGATTTATCGCCATAGCTATGGTCATTATGTATGTGTTAAGCGGTATTTTGCTAACCTACCGTACGACAGACTTTTTAAAATATGAGGAACCTGTAACAGTTCAGTTGGAGCCCGGGTTAAAGGATCATGTCTTAGGTAAGGAATTAAAACTTCGTCATTTTAAGGTCGAAGAAAAAAATGAAAAGGAAATCAAATTTACCAATGGTACCTATAATCGAGAAACAGGTGTAGCAGAATATATCGTGAAACAATATTATTCACCTTTAGACAAATTTGTGAAATTGCATAAAGTAAATAATAACTCCGGAGCTCATTGGTTTACTGTTAGTTTTGGGGTCATTTTAGGATTCTTAGCTATTTCTGCATTTTGGATGTATAAACCGTCCACTCGCCTTTTTAATCGTGGAATGGTTTTCACCGGAGTAGGATTAGTAGCCTCAGTAGTATTACTAGTCTTGCTTTAAATAGTTATTTTTATTCTTTGAGATATGATTCTTTCTCTTTCCGCACGTAATCGCGCTCTCATTAGCCCCACAAAGCGAAAATCTATCCTTAAAGCCTTAGGTATTTCTCTTGGATTGCAATTAATCATAGCCGCCATCATGCTTGGAATGAAATTTACTATTTTTCATTTCGAGGGGCCTCAAACGATTGTTTTTGATTTTGTTGAGGTACGGAAAGAATCAAAGCAGGAGAGAGTGATAGAGCGTCAACAACTCAATAAACCTCAAGTTCAACAAATGATGCCAACTGTCGTGACTCATGATCCGATTGCTCTTGATATACCTCAGATGGATATCAACGTAAGTACCTTTACCGATTTACAAGTACATGAGTTGCCCAAGGATGAAGAATTGGGGGAATTTATCGCTGAGACGGTGGCTCCTGTTGTCAAAAAAGACAAGGTATTAAGAGAAAGTTCCGTGGCTCAAGCACAAGCGGTAGACGAGCCAAGACCGGATAAACCTGCTCGATATCGACATACGCCCGCTTTACCTAAATCTACCAATATAGGTAGAAAAGGTAAGGTAAACCAAGTGGCAAGAGTAAGTGTCTATGTTAATAAAGAAGGTAAGGTGTCAAAAGTAGAGCTGGTTCAGACTTGTGGTAGTGATGAAGCGGATCGCCTATTATTAGCTTGGGTGAAAAACAGATGGTCATTTTATCCTGCTGAAAAGAACAATATGCCAATTGAGTCAAAAGTGATCGTTCCTGTGAGAATTATGGTAGGATGATGTGATAACTATGTCATGACCATCAATAGTGCTTTCGTTCTGAATCATCTGGCATGATTTATTCTTGAGCTGTTGGCTAATTTGTATATGATGTGGACTGGATTTCTTGGAGCAGGGAGGTAAAAAACCAATTTGTCCCAAGCTTAATCCGATAGATGCGGTTCTGGGAACCGTTTTAGATTTTTCTAAAGCATCGTTCAAATTAGTATGATTAATAATAAATTAAAACAGTCTGTTGACTTTGGTCTTCTCCGTAAAACGGGGATTTTGACATTTGGTTTGACCTGTGTCTTTTCTACCTTGGCCATGGCTGCTCCGGCTGATGAGACATCTGTAAGTGCACCGCAAGTGCAAACCGGTATTGTGGACGTACGTCAAATCAATCCTACCACGGTTGAGGTCATTTTGAATGACAACCGTAGAATGACCTTTGATTTCTATGGAGACAATATTTTCCGCCTTTTCCGTGATGATAATGGTGGTATTCTTCGTGCTCCTAAAGCAGAGCCTGAAGCAACGATTTTAGTTCAAAATCCGCGCAAACCCCTTTCTAAATTAGAGTTAAACAAAGAAGGAGATAAGGTAACTCTTTCTACCGGAAAAATCCGTGTTGAACTCGATAAAAAAACAGCTTTATTCAAAGTGTATGACTTGGAGAAAAACAAGGTTGCCTTTGAACAGACCGAGCCAATTGCCATTGAGAAAAACCGTGCTGGTTTAAGCCTTAAGTCAAACCCAAATGAATACTACTATGGTGGTGGTGTGCAAAATGGACGTTTTTCTCATAAAGGTAAAATTATCGCTATTGAAAACCAAAACAGCTGGACTGATGGTGGTGTAGCATCTCCTGCTCCATTTTACTGGTCAACAGACGGTTATGGTGTCATGTGGCATACCTTTAAAAAAGGTCAATATGATTTAGGTGCTTCTAAAGCTGATAAAGTAAAATTACACCATGAAGACAATTATTTGGATATGTTCTTTATGGTTAACGATGGTGCCGTACCATTGTTGAATGACTTTTACCAATTGACCGGTAATCCGGTATTTATGCCTAAGTTTGCCTTCTATCAAGGTCACTTAAATGCATATAACCGTGACTATTGGAAGGAAGATGAAAACGGCATCCTCTTTGAAGATGGTAAACGCTATAAAGAAAGCCAAAAAGACAATGGCGGTACAAAGGAATCTTTGAATGGTGAATTGCCTAACAATTACCAATTCTCCGCTCGTGCCGTGATTGATCGCTATAAGGCACATGATATGCCTTTAGGCTGGATCTTACCAAACGATGGCTATGGTGCAGGCTATGGTCAGACTGAAACGATTGATGGCAATATCGCCAATCTTAAAGAGTTCGGTGATTATGCACGTAAGAATGGCGTAGAAATCGGTCTTTGGACGGAATCTAACCTCCATCCCCGTCCGGACGTAAGCGCATTGCTTCAACGTGACATCGTGAAGGAAGTTCGTGATGCCGGTGTACGTGTATTAAAAACTGACGTAGCATGGGTAGGCGCCGGTTATTCTTTTGGTTTAAATGGTGTAACCGATACGGCAGAAATCATGACCTTTTACGGTGATGACGCTCGTCCATTTATTATTTCACTTGATGGTTGGGCCGGTACTCAACGCTATGCAGGTATCTGGTCAGGTGACCAAACCGGTGGCGAATGGGAATACATCCGATTCCACATTCCTACATACATTGGTTCCGGTCTTTCCGGTCAGCCAAACATCAGTTCCGATATGGACGGTATTTTCGGCGGTAAGAATTTATTCGTCAATACCCGTGATTTCCAATGGAAGACATTTACTCCAATGGAATTGAACATGGATGGCTGGGGTGCTAATGAAAAGTATCCACACGCATTGGGCGAACCTGCTACTTCCATCAACCGTTGGTATCTTAAGATGAAGTCCGAATTGATGCCATATGCTTATAGCATCGCTGAGGAAGCAATCACCGGCAAGCCGATGATTCGTGCCTTATTCTTGGACTATCCTAATACATACACCTTGGGCCACGCTACTCAGTATGAGTTCCTTTATGGTCCATATTTCCTCGTAGCTCCTATTTATCAGGCTACGAAGATGGATGAGAAGGGTAATGACGTACGTGACAACATCTATTTGCCGGAAGGTCAATGGATTGATTACTTTAATGGTGATTTATACGAAGGTGGCAAGATTTATAACAATTTTGATGCTCCTGTTTGGAAGTTACCTGTGTTTGTTAAAAATGGTGCCATCATTCCTTTGGCAAACCCAAATAACAACGTATCGGAAATCAACGAAGGTCTTCGTATCGTAGAGTGCTATCCTTATGGTGAAAGCTCCTTCACCGTATATGATGATGACGGTAAAACGATGTCTTATCTTAAAGGTCAGCATGCTAAAACTCTTGTGACCTCTAAGGCAGCTAACGGTAGTGCTGTGGTAACATTGCATCCGACTAAAGGTAGCTTTAATGGTTTCGTAAAAGATAAGGCAACTGAATTACGCATCAACGTGACTCAAAAACCTGAATCCATCACTGCCTCCGTAAATGGTAAAAACGTTGAGTTGTTAGAAGTAGAAAGCCTTGATGATTTCAACAAGGGTCAGAATGTTTACTTCTATGATGCAAAACCTAACTTGAATAAGTTTGCTACCAAGGGAAGCGACTTTGAAAAGGAAGTAATCACCAAGAATCCTCAAGCTTTGGTAAAACTTGCACCTACCGACATCACTGTAGGTAGCACTGTTCTTACCGTTAAAGGCTTTAAGTTCGCTCCTGTTGATTCCTATGTGAAGAATACCGGCGCATTGGCTACTCCGTCAGGTGCTACCTTGACTGAGGAAAATACCGGTGCTTACACCTTGAAGCCAACCTGGAAAAAGGTTGATAATGCCGATTATTACGAAATCAAATTCAAAGACATGCTCTATACCACCATTAAGGGTACTGAGTTGTTATTTGAAGATTTGGTTCCTGAAACCGAATATGCATTCCAATTACGTGCCGTAAACCGTGATGGTAAGTCCGATTGGGCTAGCTTCACCGCAAAGACCGCATCTAACCCATTGGAGTTTGCTATTCCTAATATTGTTGGTTCTACGGACAAGCCAAACCAAAGCAATTCTTTGAGAAGATTGTTTGACCATGAAGAAAATGACACATGGCATACCAAGTATCAAAAAGATGCTATGCCTTTGGAATTGGTTATGGATCTTCAAACTATCAACAAGCTTGATAAGTTCCATTATGTTCCACGTGAAGACGCAGGTAACGGTACCTTGTTAAAGGGTACGATCAGCTACAGCATCGACCGTGAAAATTGGGTGAAAGCCGGTACATTTGATTGGCAAAAGGATGGCGAAGTGAAGATTTATAACTTCAAAGACGCTCCTAGTGCACGTTATATCAAGTTGAATATTACGGAAGCTGTAGGTAACTATGGTTCCGGTAAAGAACTTTATGTATTCAAGGTGCCTGGCACGGAAAGCTATATTCCCGGCGACATTAACAATGACGGCAAGATTGACAGCAATGACTTAACCTCATACATGAACTACACCGGCTTACGCCAAGGTGATTCCGACTTTGAAGGTTATATCAGCAATGGCGATATTAATAAGAATGGTCTTATTGACGCTTATGACATCTCCAACGTGACCACGAAGTTACAAGGTGGTGTTGATGCCGGAGCTGTTGATAAATTGGAAGGTACTTTAGACGTACAGTCCGATAAGAAGGAATACAAGAAGGGCGAAGAAGTACTCGTTAAAGTAAGCGGTAAAGACTTGAAATCAGTCAATGCCTTGAGCTTTGCACTTCCTTATAACACTGCCGACTACGATTACGTAGGCGTGGAAGCTAAGAATATGGGTAAAATGGAAAACTTGACCAAGGACAGATTACACACCAATGGTCAAAAAGCCTTATATCCTACCTTCTCCAACATTGGTAAAGAAGATGCTCTTGAAGGTTCTAACGAACTCTTTATCTTAAAACTTAAGGCTAAGCGTGACGTGAAAGCCGACTTTAAGCCTATTGATGGCATCTTGGTTGACAAGAACCTCAATACGAAAAAGCTTTAAGCTAGTTTTAATCAATCATCTATAACAAAAAGGCGCATCATTATGATGCGCCTTTTTTTGTATCAAACTTATCGAAGAAGTTTTTGGATTAAATAAATGACTCCATGCGTAACTTCGGCAAATTGGGGGTAGTCAAGCTTATCCCAAGTATCACTGGTTTCATGATAATCATCACTCCTCAAATAAGCGGTGTCTGTGATCGCAAATGAGGGGATGCCTTGTTTCATATAACTCCAATCATCCGACCAAGATACCCCTTTCGTATAATAGGGGAATACAACCGATCTTACAGGAAAACGAGAGGATTTGACGAATAAATCAGCACATTCTCGTGAAAACTCTTTACCGATATTAGTTGACATAAATGCTACATAATCGCAACGATCCGTTAAGCCTGTCAATCCGGCACAAAAAGCCGAAACTCGCTTTTTATTCACTCTTGGCGAGTAAATACCCATGGATTCGAGGGTGATCATGCCAAAGATTTTATCTTTACCATATTGTCGTAATGCTGATTTGGCATGTACGGTGCTACCCATTGATTCCGTGTAAAAAAACGGTGGTTCTTCGTTTGCGTAGGCGACAAAACAAGCATTGTTTGCAAAAGTTTGATTTTTGAGTGCTTTTGCAACTGCCATCATTGCAGCAATGCCTGAAGCATTATCATTAGCTCCCGGAGTACCAATTCTGGCAGGTCGAGGTGGACCTGATGAGTTCCATTTATCCATCCCCACCTTTGTATCGTAATGGGCGCCGATAATGAGCGTTTGCGCCTGTGGAGAGGATCCTGCCTTCCAAGCGATAATGTTATAAACCGTCGAATCTTTAACGGAACCAAATTTATCTTCCTTAGGAATTTTGACGGCTTGGCGTTTTACTAGGTAGCCCATGTTTCGAAATTCCTGTTCTAAATACGCTGCCGTGCTTTCCATTGAACCGGATCGATAGGCATGTCTTTCTCCTATTGTTTCTGATAAATGGCGCACATAAGTTTTTAGTTCCGTTTGCAGGGTACTAGTAGAGGGGATATTTCCCGAACCACAAGGATGAAAGATTTTCGTACATCCTGAAAAGGCAAGTAGGGAAGCACAAGTAGATAGGTAAAAAATTGATTTATTCACAGTGAATAATTATTACCAAGGAAGATTAGGGATGAAAAGGAAAATGAAAAAGGCTTTGCGATCATGTGTCGCAAAGCCTTTTTCAGTATTAAATGGATGAAAGCAATTTTATGCCTCTTCTTCTTCTGTTGCGTCGAATTCGGTAGAATCAACGTCAAAGTCGGCATCCAAGTGTTTCTTAAATTTCTTAACGCGCTGATTGGCAGGTAATGGGGTCAATACCATATGCATGGTGTTACCACCTAATTTAGGCGGTTGATCCACTTGTCCCATGGTTTTCATGTCGGCAATTACCTTGTTCATCATTTCGAAGCCAAGTTCGTGGTGGGCGTTTTCACGACCACGGAAGCGAAGTTGGAAGCGTACTTTGTGGCCTTCGCCTAAGAAGCTTTCCGTTCTTGCCATTTTAACATTATAGTCATTGGTGTCGGTACCAATACGAAGCTTAACTTCCTTGAGCTTGATAGTCTTGCTCTTGTTGTTCTTTTGAAGTTTTGCTTGTAGGTATTTGAACTTACCGTAGTCAATCACACGACACACGGGAGGATCGGCGCTGGATGCAACCTCAACGAGGTCGAGACCCACTGCTTTAGCCTTTTCCAATGCTTCGCGGGTATTCATAATTCCGAGCTGGTCGCCGTTAGCGGTGACTACTCGTACGCGTGGCGCTCTGATGCGCTCATTTACTCTCATTTGGTCGCCACGATCTCTTCCGCGGCGATTGTCATTATTATTTGGCTTCTTAATTGGCACGTTGGTGTAATTAGTAAACTGAATTTGATGATTTGGCAATCTAAATCATAGGCGAAATGCTACGATCTGCAATTTCTTGCGTCACGATGCTTACGAATTGCTCAAATGGCATGGAACCGAGGTCTCCACGATCTCTATGACGCACGGAGACAGTACCTTCTTCGGCTTCCTTTTGCCCAAGTACGAGCATGTAAGGAACCCTATCCAATTGAGCGTTGCGGATCTTAGCTCCGATTTTGTCAGGGCTCTGATCTGCTACGACTCTAACCCCGGCGTTTGCCAATGTGGCACGGTGGGCAAGAGCCGTTTCCGATACTTTATCGGAAATCGGTAGAATTCTGACTTGCTCCGGAGCAAGCCAGGTTGGGAATTTGCCTTCGAAGTGTTCGATAAGCAATCCCGTAAAACGTTCCATAGAGCCAAATGGTGCACGGTGTACCATGACCGGTCTATGTGGTTTGTTGTCGGAACCTGTGTAATGTAAATCAAAACGTTCAGGTAAGTTGTAGTCAACCTGTACGGTTCCAAGTTGCCATTCACGACCAATCACGTCTTTGACGATGAAGTCAATCTTTGGTCCGTAGAAAGCGGCTTCACCTTCTTCTTCGGAATAGTCTGCGCCCAACCATTCGGCTGCGTCACGTAGTGCTTGTTCGGCTTTATCCCAGTTTTCCGGGCTGCCAACATATTTGTCACTGCTTGGGTCGCGAAGTGAAAGTCGCACACGATAATCTTTCATACCAAGCGTACCTAAAATCACTTTTACGATACCTAAGCATTGTTGGATTTCGTTTGATAATTGATCCGGGGTACAGAAGATGTGAGCATCATCTTGGGTAAAACCACGTACGCGGGTCATCCCGCCAAGTTCGCCACTTTGTTCCCAACGGTAAACAGTACCAAATTCCGCTAAGCGCACAGGCAAATCACGATAGGAGTGTGCGTCACTTGCGTAAATTTTGATGTGGTGCGGGCAGTTCATCGGCTTAAGCATGTAGCCTTCGATAGAACCGGTAGATAAACCATTGAACAATTCTGCACAAGTAGCATTCTCTTCACATAATCTTTCTAAGGTATCACGTTCCGGAATCGGGGCGAACTGGCTTTCTTGATAGTACGGGAAGTGACCGGATGTTCTATACAAATCAAGTTTACCGATATGAGGAGTGTAAACTTGTGAGTAACCGAGTTTATCAAGTTCTTCCGTAATGAAATCTTGTAAGGAGCGACGAATGAGAGCGCCTTTTGGCTTCCAAAGGATCAAACCTTGGCCTACAGCCTCATCAATGGCAAATAATCCCATTTCTTTGCCTACGCGACGGTGATCACGGCGCTTGGCTTCTTCAAGACGTTGAAGGTGTTCGTCAAGCTGCGTTCTATTAGGGAAGCAGGTGCCGTAAATACGTTGAAGACCCGGGCGGGTTTTATCGCCTTTATAAAAGGCACTGGCGACACTCATTACTTTGAAGGCTTTACAATTGCCGGTGCGGCCAACGTGAGGTCCTGCACAAAGGTCGGTAAAGTCTCCATTACGGTAGATGGAAATTTCTTCGTCTTCGGGAATGTCCTGTAAAAGATCGATTTTAAAACGAGATGCTTCCGGTCTAGGTCCGTTTGCACCTAAAGCCCCCGATTCAGCTAATTCGAGAGCTTGCTGTCTAGTGACTGTTTCGCGAACAAAAGTTTGATTTTCTTTAACGATTTTTTTCATTTCCGCCTCGATGGCTGCGAAATCGTCTGTGCTGATGCGATGGTCTAATTCTACATCATAGTAGAATCCGTTTTCAACGGATGGACCACCGGCAAGTTGAGCCTGTGGCCAAAGACGGCAAATAGCAGCAGCCAAAACGTGTGCGCAAGAGTGACGCAAGCGCTCCAAATCGGATGCTTGATTGCGTTCTTCCAACGTTTTTCTTTCCTTTTGTTCGGACATACGCACATAGTTAAAACCTCAATAGAAGCAATTGGCAAATTCAAAAAATCATATTAAGCAAAAAAATGAGGCATAATGGCCTATTTGATGTCAAAATAGATGAAGTTGCCCTTGTTTGCTTTACTTTGAGCCATAAGATTGCAAGGTAAGTATAAAAATAGAAAATCGATATAATGAACGATTCCCTCAATAAATCATTTCGTAAAGATTCCTATTCTGTGTGTGTCGAAGAAGTAAATCAGGGCAAGGGTGCCGCCATGTATGCTCTAGGTAGGGCGTATTTTTATGGTGAAGAGATGATTCAAGATATTGATCAGGGAAAGGCTTTATGGCAAAAAGCAGCGGAAAAAGGTGTATATTTAGGGTTGTATCAATTGGCTATAGGTTATTATTGGGGTGATGAAGTGCATGTGAATCCTAAAAAAGCCATTCGTTATTGGAGTGAAGCTTCTAAAATGAAGGATCCCGTTTCTTTAAGACAGCTTGCGTCATGCGCCTATAGAGGAGAAGGGATGGAACAAGATGTTGAAAAAGCTATTGATTGGTATTTGCAGGCATTTCATCTCGGTTGCACCGAAGCCCTCGATGGTTTAATGATGTTGTGCTCTAGCAACGCCCCTATCGATGAATCGGAGAATAGTTGGCTATATTTTTTAGAGTCTTATGCCAAAAAACATGGCTGTGAGGTGCTAACTCTTTTAGCCGATTATTGTTTAAAACGCTCCTATGCTTCCGAATCTGCGTTAAGCAAGGTTCCTGTGCCTTCATTATCCGAGATTAGCGATCAATTAGATCGATTGCATTGCTCTTTACGATGGGTGGATAAGCGTGACGACGCTTCTGAACAGGAAAATTATGATAATCTCGATGATCATGATGAAAATAAATTGCCACCAAGACCTTTGAATGAAATGAAAGAGGTTTTGGGAACTTGGACGACCGAGCAATCGGATGATCATGATCGCCCGATGAATTGGATTGATGAGCGAGATGATGCTTTAGAGGAGGATGATTTTGATGCGTTGCACGATCATGATGAAACGAAAGATATTTGGGGGAGTGAAGAGGATATTATTCGTGCTGATCAAGCTCCGGCTATTAATCATGATGAGATAGACCAAAATCATTTGCTCGTAAATCATCAAAATTGGCATTTTTCTAATTATTATCGCAAATCAATTATTTTAAGGCGTTTATCTCATATTATTGAGGGTGTTGAGGAAATGTAATCCTAACTCGGATTTGTCAGATATTTTATACTTATTAAGTTGTGATATCGCTTATTCTATTTTACTTATGATGTTTTATATGTCTCATTTAATGTTATTATAAGTTTGTTATCATTTTTTGATCATCGGTCTATTTTTATATAATCAGAATGAACGAAATGTATTGATTTGATTTTGTAAAATGCTAATATTTCAAAATAAATTGTTAATTTTTTAGGTAACTACGGATAAATTTATATCAAATTTGGTATAAATTTGTTTAAATCGTGGGCCTCAATCATTTTTTATCATATTCCGATGAAATTACATTTACCATCAAAATTAAAGGCCTGGGTTATATCAGGGTTTGTGCTTATAGGTTCTATTTCTTCTAGCTTAGATGCTGCGAATTTAGTATGGAATTCCGGTGAAGGTGGCGATTGGATGTCCGAAGGCTTTTGGAATGGCGCTACATTTCAAAATGGTGATAACGTTACTTTTTCAGGACCTACAGGAGAAGTAGATATCCAGTTAAATCAAAGTATTACCGCTGGTTCCATAAGTATGCAACCTGAAAGTAGCGTTAATTTAATCGTGAATGCAGGGGCCATTTTAAATGCCGGTCAAATTGAGGTTCGTACGTCTCAAGTTTCTATGTATGGTAAGCTATCTGGAGCAGGTACGATTAATGCGACAGGATTTAGTACATCAACTAATAATTTGACACATGCGATTATTGATACAACCCTGAATGTTTCAACTTCCGTCCGAATAAATAATGGTACTTTGGATATTACTTCTAATGCAAATGTAACGACCAATCGGTTTGCTATGAGTGATGGTGGTGCTAGTGCTTCTAATTTTAATATGACAGGTGGGCGGTTGACTATTACCGGGTCAAGTAATGTTACGACTAATGGTGGGGGATCTTTTAATTTGGGACACTGGGCGGCTAAATCGACATTTAATCAATCTGGGGGTACGATTTCTTCCTTGCTAGCTAATTTGGTTTTAGCTTTTAGTGGTACGTCAGAACTGAATCTGACTGGTACTGGGGTAATGAATGTCTTAGGTCTCACTTCTTATGAAAATGATAAGTCAATATTTAATTTGGGTGTGAGTTCCGCGGGTGGTCGCTTAAATATAGGCTCTACAGGTATTGCGTCTCAACATACCTATAATTGGGGAGCAGGTACCATTGGTGCATTAACTTCGTGGTCATCTAATAAGAACATGAATTTGGTAAGTACTGCGGGTACCACATTTGATACCGAACAATGGGATGCACAGATCGGGGCTGGTAATGGTATTGCTTCATCAATTACTTTATCAGGGATTATTAGTGGTAATGGTAAACTTATTAAAGACGGTATTGGTACATTAGTATTAAGTGGTGCCAACACGTTTACTGGTGGCTCTGAGCTAAAAGAAGGGATATTGCAATTTAATCATGCTTCAGCTTTAGGTACTGGAAATTTACACGTGAGTGGCACATCTACTCTTAAAACAAATTTAGATAATGGTGCTGTTAGTATTCATGGTCTTACAATAGGTTCTGATTCTAGTGCCGTTCAATTTAATATGGGAGGTACCGGTAGTGCTCTCCAAATCACTACATCAGCTCTTAGTTTTATTGGAGATTCCTCTTTAGTAATGGATGTCGGTGCCGTATCAGATAAACTTATCTACACAGGCACTACCGCTTTGACTGGTGCAATCAATTTTGATCTAAATTTGAATGGATTGACAGCCCCAACTCAATACGTAATTTTGGAATCAAGTGGGTCACTGGACAACTTGAATATTAACGCATGGTCTCCTGATTATCGTGGTATGGAAGGAACCTTGTCAAAACAAGGTAACAATATTGTCCTTGATATTACAAATATTGGGGCGGTGGGTAATTTGACCTGGACCGGAGCAAATGGCGGTATTTGGCAAGTTCTTGGAACAAATGTTAATTGGAGCGGTAATGATGATACAAAGTTCTATAACGGCGATAATGTGACTTTTGATAATACAGCAACTAATAAAAACGTATTGATTGCAGGTACTGTGAAACCAAGTTCTATTACCGTAGTCGAAGATGGCTTTGTTTTTGGTAATGCGGAAGGGAGTGAAGGTTCCATTTCAGGGATAGGATCATTAACAATGAATGCTGCTAATGGTACATTAACCGTGAATACGGCGAATACATATTCCGGGGGCACTATATTGACGGCAGGAACCCTAATGATGGGTAATAAACAGGCTCTTGGATCCGGCTCGATTACTTTTGGGGGTGGTAATTTATCGCTAGTAGATAATTTAGGATCTGTCACGATTGGTAATAGCTTATTACAAACTGAGGGTAATAACGTTAATATTAATTTGAATGGTAATGCCTTGACTTCTACTTCAATGGTTTACAATGCCAACACAGTTTTAAATATCAGTGGCGGTGGTAGTCTTACTTTTTCTACGAATGCTGATAACAATAATGTTAACAAAATAATTGTAGGAGATAATACAACTGTAACTCAAACCGGTACGGGGCGTGCTACTAATATTTCTTTGAGTGGGAATGGTGCTTTCCGAGTTTCGATGAATAGTAACGGTTGGAAACATTACAAACAAAGTGAAGATGGATTTACCGGTCTTTTTCATATATTATCCGGATCTAATGAAATTGCCTTTGATATTGCTGGCTGTACGGAAAATAATCGTTTCTCCATAAAAAATGATAGTACTAATAACATATTGTTAAAGAGCGAAACAGGTGCCAATTCTACGTTGTATTTACGCGAATTAAGTGGTAATGCCGGTTTTAGAAGTGACTGGGGAGGTGGTCTTCGTAGTGTTGATTTGTTGTTAGGTAAAGATGGATCATGGAACGGTTCTTGGGCTTTTTCTAATGCCTCTCGTACTGGTGGATTTTTTATTCATAGTGATGATGGATCTCATTATATATTCAAGATGTCAGGAGGTAGTACTAATACCAATAGTGCCACAACGTATTTACATATCGGAAATGCCTCGGTAGAATTTCTAAACTCTGGCAGCTGGTTGGGTGATATTGTTTTCACTGATGAATCAGGCAGGCTTATTTTATCTGGAGGTGGAATGGACCGCACTGTTGCTGCTCGTATGATTTCGGGCAATGGCACCATTATTGTAGCTGCCGGCGAAAACGATGAAAACGTGTTTGGCGTGGCAAATAATGACTTTATCGGCTCTGTTATCGTTAATTCCGGTAAGCTAAGTGCCACCGCAGTTGGAGCTTTAGGTGCTAATGATAACTCTGTTACCGTAAATGGTGGTACACTTAATCTAGGTGGTGTTGCTCATGCTCAAAATATCACCATGACCGGTGGTAATCTTCAAAACGCTGAAGCTTTGTTGGGTAATGTTTCCATTAATCAAACCGGCAACACCGCCGC